>NZ_JBFBLO010000002.1:0-775646 GCF_040686735.1 Streptomyces sp. NPDC079167
GCGGGACGCGTCGCGTCACCGAACGGGTCGTTGCCACGCCAGCCCACGGTCCAGAGACCGAAGGTGAACCTGTCCGCGGGAGTGGGGGTGAAGCGATCCGTCATGGTGTGTCCGCCTTCGCCTGCCTGGGGTCCGGAGCCCGTCGCCAGGACCCCGAGCCTATTTGTTCACTGACATGATTAATTATGCACACGGCACCGGGTGGACGTAACCCCCCGGAGGGCGAAACGGGGGCCGCCCCTGTTCCGGACGCCGCCGATCACGTAATTTGTTTGTCGCACTCCCAAAACCCGCACTGCCGGAAACCGCACGAGAAGAGGTAGCCCATGCCGCCGCGTACCGTCGTCATCGGCGTGGACAGCTCCACCCAGTCCACGAAGGCCGCAGTCACGGACACCGGGACCGGTGAGCTGCTGGCCGTCGGCCGCGCCCCGCACGTCGTCTCCGGTGAGGGCGGGGCACGCGAGACCGACCCCGAGGTCTGGTGGCGGGCGCTGTGCGACGCCGTGGCGGCCGGGCTCAAGGAGTCCGGTCTCTCCTCGTCCAGCGTCGTCGGTATCGCCGTCGCGGGTCAGCAGCACGGGCTCGTGGCGCTCGACCGGACCGGCCGCCCGCTGCGCCCCGCGCTCCTGTGGAACGACACGCGCTCCGCGCCCCAGGCCGCCGCGCTCGTCGCCGAGCTGGGCGGCCCCGAGGCATGGACCGCGCGCACGGGCACGGTACCCGTCGCCTCCATGACCGCGACGAAGTGGCGGTGGCTGCGGGAGAACGAGCCGGCGAACGCCGACGCGACGGCCTCCGTGCGGCTGCCCCACGACTTCCTCACGGAGCGGCTCGCGGGCGTCGCCGCGACGGACCCGGGCGACGCGTCGGGCACCTGCTGGTACTCCACCGCAACGGGCGCCTACGACCCGGAGCTGCTGGACCGGCTCGGTCTGGACCTCTCCATGCTGCCCGAGGTCGCGGCGACGGGCGGCACCCGGATCGGCTCCCTCACCGAGTCCGCGGCGGAGGCGCTCGGCCTGCCGGCCGGGATCGCCGTGGCGGCCGGCACCGGCGACAACATGAGCGCCGCGGTGGGTCTCGGCCTGGGCGGGGCGGGGCTGCTGGACCACCCCGTCCTGAGCCTCGGCACCTCCGGCACGGTCTTCGCCGCCTCCCGGACCCGCCCGGCGTCCACGGCCCTCTCCGGCTTCGCCGCCGCCGACGGTACGTACCTCCCGCTGGCCTGCACGCTCAACTGCACCCTGGCCGTCGACAAGGTGGCCTCCCTGCTGGGGCTGCACCGCGACGACGCGACGCCCGGCGGCGAGGCCGTCCTCCTCCCGTACCTCGACGGGGAACGCACCCCTGACCTGCCCACCTCCTCCGGGCTCCTCACCGGGCTCCGGCACGACACCACACCGCAGCAGCTGCTGGGCGCGGCGTACGAGGGCGCGGCCTTCACCGTCCTGCGGGCGCTCGACGAGCTCCTGCTGGCCTGCGGCCTCGACCCGGCCGACCCCGAGGTCGCGAGCCGGCCACTGCGGCTGATCGGCGGCGGCGCCCAGGGCCGCACATGGGTGGAGACCGTACGCCGGCTCTCCGGCCGGCCCCTGATCGTGCCGGGCAGCGGCGAACTGGTCGCGCTGGGTGCGGCCGCCCTGGCCGCCTCCGCGGCGGGCGGCGGCGACCCCGTCGCCGTCGCGACGCGCTGGAACGCCGCGTCGGACGATGCCGAACTCCCGCCGCTGGAACGGGACACCGCGACCTGGGAGCGCGTCGGTTCGGTGCTGGACAGGGCTGCGGAGCCCCTGCTCCGCGGATGAGGCAGGGGCCCGAAATCGCGTCCGGCGCACGCGTTTTGGGGATGACCGTGGATCTTCAATAGGATCCGGCGATGATCATAAGAAAACGGCTGACGGCCGGGGTGTGCGTCCTGCTCGCCACCCTGGCCGCCGGGCTCGGCACCGCCCTTCCGGCCGCCGCAGACGAACCCCCCACCGCACCATCACCCAAGGTCGAACTGGTCCTTGACGTCAGCGGCTCCATGCGCACCCGCGACATCGACGGCGAGTCCCGTATATCCGCCGCCAAGCAGGCGTTCAACGACGTCCTGGACGCGGTGCCCGAGGAGGTGGAGCTCGGCATCCGTACGCTCGGCGCCGACTACCCGGGCGACGACCGGAAGGTCGGCTGCAAGGACACCAAGCAGCTCTACCCCGTCGGTCCGCTCGACCGTACCGAGGCCAAGACCGCGGTGGCCACTCTGGCGCCGACCGGCTGGACCCCGATCGGTCCCGCCCTGCTCGGCGCCGCCGACGACCTCGAGGGCGGCGACGCCACCCGGCGGATCGTCCTGATCACCGACGGCGAGGACACCTGCGGCCCGCTCGACCCGTGCGAGGTCGCGCGCGACATCGCCGCCCGGGGGATCCACCTGGTCATCGACACGCTGGGCCTGGTGCCGAACGCCAAGATCCGCCAGCAGCTGACCTGCATCGCCGAGGCCACCGGCGGTACCTACACGGCGGTCCAGCACACCGATGAACTCTCCGGCCGCGTCAAGCAGTTGGTGGACCGCGCCGCGGAGCCCGTCATCACCCCCGTGGCGACCGAGGGTGCGGGCAGCTGCTCCGCGGCCCCGGAGCTGAAGGCCGGGCTCTACACCGACCGCCAGGAGATCGGCAAGCACCGCTGGTACCGGGTGGACGTCCTGCCCGGACAGGAGTTGCGCGCCTCGGTGAGCGTGGCGGCGGACCGCGCCGTCAACGACGACTACGGGATCCTGCTCCGCGCGGTGACCGCCCACGGACGTGAGATCGTCCGGGGCTCGGAGTCCGGCACGGGACGTACGGACGCCGTCTCCACCGGGCTGCGCTACCCGAAGCCCGAACCGGACGACGCGGACGACGCGGATCTGAAGCCCGCCGCCGAGACCGTCTGTCTCCAGCTCAGCAACTCCTTCTCGGCACCCCCGTCCGTGAAGACCACTCCCGGCATGCCCGTCGAGCTCACCATCGACGTCGTGGACGCTCCCGACGACGCCTCCGACGTCGCCGCCTTCGGCCTGGGCCGTGGCTGGTGGCTGCTGGGCGTCATGGTGCTGACCGGACTGATCGCGGGTCTGCTGTTCGGCTGGATCTCGCGCTGGCGCGTCGCCGTATGGAGGACCAACTGATGCGTACCACCCGCAGAACCACCTTCGGACGCGCGTGCGCGGCCGCGCTCCTGGCCGCCTCCACCCTGCTCACCTCGGCGGGCGCCGCCGTCGCCGACGACCCGTCCGCGAGCGCGAGCCCCGCGGAGGACGGGACGGCGGGACCGACCGAGGCCGGCACCACCTTCCGCACCGCCACGGCGATGCGCCAGGAGCAGACGGCCACCGCCGACGCGTCCACGGGTGACTACCTCTACTGGTCGTTCCCGGCGGACTCCGGCCAACGCCCCACCGTCCGCGCCAAGGTGAGCCTTCCGGAGAGCGCCACCCGGCACGGCGCGTCGACCTGGCAGGTCGACGTCTACGACGGGCTGCGCCGCCGGCAGGCCTGCGTGTACGGCCACCAGACCAGGAAGGCCGCACCGGACGCGGGCACCGTCGAGCTGTCCTGTGTGCTGCGTACGGTCCGCGCCTGGTCCGAGCCGTGGGCGTCCGACCCGCTGCCCGGCACCTACTACGTGCGCCTGACGGTGGTCGGCCTGGCCGAGGAGGACCTCGGTCTGCCGGTCCACGTCGAGACCGAGGTCACCTCCGACAGCCAGGGCGGCGCCCACGACGTGGGCGGCTCCCTCGCCGAACCCCTGGTGCCGGGCGTCTCCGTCGCGTCCGCGCAGGGCGGCGTGCCGGCCGCGGGCGAGCCGGAGGACGGCTGGTCCTCCGGGTGGTGGACCGACCGCTGGCTGTGGACCGTCGGCGGTAGCGTGCTCGCGGCGCTGGCCGCGGTGTTCGGCTACGGCCTCACCCGCGGCGGCGGGCGTCCTTCGCGGGTCCCGCCGGGGGTCTGATCGCGCGGCGCCGGATCCGGGGGCCGCACCCGAAGGCCGCCGGCGAGGGCCGCATCCGAGGGCCGCAGGCTTCACCGCCTGCGGCCCTCGGGCATGTCGGGATCCGGCACACGGATCCCGCTCGAACCCATGGCCGACTGCCGTTAGGCTCTGCAACTCACGTACTCCGCACGGCAGATGACGGGAGTTCCCCATGTCCACGGAAACCGGTGCGGCCCTCGACGCCCAGCCGCGCGGCCACCGGATCGTCCAGGGGCCGAGGGGCCTCCCTCTGCTGGGGAACCTGCCGCAGTTCGGCAAGGACCCCCTGGCCTTCTTCGAGCGGCTGCGCGGGTACGGGGACATGGTCCGCTGGCGCTTCGGCCGCAACGACTGCGTCTTCGTCGCCGACCCCGAGTGTGTCGGGGAACTGCTCACCGAGACGGAACGCACCTTCGACCAGCCGCTGCTGGGCATCGCCTTCCGTACGGTCATGGGCAACGGCGTCGTCGTCGCGCGCGGCAGCGACTGGCGGCGCAAGCGGTCGCTGGTCCAGCCCTCGGTGCGGCCCAAGCAGGTGAAGTCGTACGCCTCCACGATGGCGGCGTGCGCGGTGGAGCTGGCCGACACCTGGTCGGACGGTGAGCGGGTCGACATCAAGCGGGAGATGGCGGCGCTGACGCAGAAGATCGCCGTCCGCACCATCTTCGGCGTGGACACTCCGGCCGACGCGGAGTCGATGGGCCGCGCGATGGACATCGCCCAGCAGGAGATCGGCAAGGAGTTCAGCGGCCTCGGCGCCGTCCTGCCCGACTGGGTGCCCACACCCGGGCGGGCCAGGATCAGGAAGGCCGCGGCGGTGATCGACGCCGAGGTGGGCCGCGTGGTGGCCCGGCATCGCGACGGGGACGGGGAACGCCCCGACCTGCTGAGCCGGCTGCTGACCGCGGTGGACGAGACCGGGGCGCACCTCTCCGACCAGGAGATCCGCGACGAGACCGTCACGCTGTACATCGGCGGTCACGAGACGACCAGTTCCACGCTGGTGTGGGCCTGGTACCTCCTCTCCCGCACTCCGCACGCCCTGGCGGCGCTCACCGAGGAGCTGGACCGGGTCCTCGGCGGCCGGGAGCCGGGGATCGACGACTACGCCCGGCTGCCGTACGCCCAGGCGGTGGTGAAGGAGACCCTCCGGCTGTATCCCACGATCTGGCTGGTCACCGGGATCGCCAAGGAGGGAGCCCGGATCGGCGGCGTACCGATGCCGGAGGGGACGCGGGTGTGGAGCAGCCAGTGGGCCACGCACCGGGACGGACGGTGGTTCCCGGAGCCCGAGGCGTTCCGCCCTGAGCGCTGGGACCCGGAGGCCGGGGACGAGATCCCGGAGTACGCCTGGTTCCCGTTCGGCGGCGGGCCCCGGGTGTGCCTCGGTACGCGTTTCGCGATGGTGGAGTCGGTGCTGATCCTCGCCGTCCTGGCGCGCCGGTTCCGGCTGGAGGTGGACCCGGGCCCCGTCGCTCCCGTACCGACGCTGACCCTGCAGCCCGACCGGGAGGTCATGGCGACCGTACGGGCGCGCTGAACGCGCCGACGGGTGAAGCCGGCCGGGAACACTTGACCTCACGTTTACTTGAGGTCCTAGCGTGCCACGCATACCGACCGACCTTCCCGGAGGCACCGCATGGACATGGAAGTCACCGCGTGGCATTCACTGCACAGCACCGTGAACGCGCAGCAGGACCGCAGACCCTTCTCCAGGGCCACGCTGCGCCGCATCGGAAGCTTCGCCCGGCCGCACCGGGACAGGATTCTCCGCTTCCTGCTCCTCAGCGTGGTCACCGCTCTGCTGGCGGTGGCGACACCGGTGCTCGCCGGACGGGTCGTCGACGCGATCGTGCGGGGCGAGGACGGCGGCACGGTCACCCGGCTCGCCCTGCTGATCGCCCTGATCGCCGTCGCGGAGGCGGGGCTCGGGCTTCTCACCCGGTGGCTCTCGGCCACCCTCGGTGAGGGGCTGATCCTCGATCTGCGTACCGCCGTCTTCGACCACGTGCAGCGCATGCCCGTCGCCTTCTTCACCCGCACCAGGACCGGTGCGCTGGTCAGCCGGCTCAACAACGACGTGATCGGCGCCCAGCGGGCGTTCAGCAACACGCTCTCCGGCGTCGTCTCCAATCTCGTCACCCTGCTGCTGACCCTGGCCGTGATGCTCACGATCTCCTGGCAGATCACCCTGCTCGCCCTGGTGCTGCTGCCGGTGTTCGTCGTCCCCGCCCGCCGGATGGGCTCCCGCATGGCCGGTCTCCAGCGGGAGGCCGCCGGCCACAACGCCACCATGGGCACCCAGATGACCGAGCGCTTCTCGGCGCCGGGCGCGACGCTCATCAAGCTCTTCGGACGGCCTGCCGACGAGTCCGCCGAATTCGCCGCCCGCGCCGGCCGGGTGCGTGACATCGGCATCCGTACGGCGATGCTTCAGTCCACCTTCATCACGGCGCTCACCCTGGTCTCGGCGCTGGCCCTCGCGCTGGTCTACGGGCTCGGCGGCCACTACGCGCTGCGCGGCAGCCTGGAGCCCGGGGCGATCGTCGCGCTGGCCCTGCTCCTCACCCGGCTCTACGCACCGCTCACGGCACTGGCAGGGGCCCGTGTCGAGGTGATGAGCGCCCTCGTCAGCTTCGAGCGGGTCTTCGAGATCCTCGACCTGAAGCCGTTGATCACCGAGAAGCCCGATGCCCGCCGGGTGCCGGAAGGGCCGGTCTCCGTGGAGTTCGACGGGGTCTCCTTCGGCTACCCCACCGCCGACAAGGTCTCCCTCGCCTCTCTCGAAGAGGTCGCCACGCTGGACTCCGGCGGCGGCACACAGGTGCTGCACGACGTCTCCTTCACGGCCGGGCCGGGCCGGATGGTCGCACTCGTGGGCTCCTCCGGCGCCGGGAAGTCGACGATCGCGCAGCTCCTCCCCCGGCTGTACGACACCGACGCGGGCGCCGTGCGGCTGAACGGGGTGGACGTACGCGATCTGACGGCCGACTCGATCCGGGAGACGCTCGGCATGGTCACCCAGGACGGGCACCTCTTCCACGAGTCGGTGCGCGCCAATCTGCTGCTCGCCCGGCCGGAGGCCACCGAGGAGGAGATCTGGGACGCTCTACGGCGCTCCCGCCTGGACGGCCTGGTGGCGTCGCTGCCCGAGGGGCTGGACACCGTCGTCGGCGAGCGTGGCTACCGTCTCTCCGGCGGCGAACGTCAGCGGCTCACCATCGCCCGGCTGCTGCTGGCCCGTCAGCGGGTGGTGATCCTCGACGAGGCGACCGCCCACCTGGACTCCACCTCGGAGGCGGCCGTCCAGGAGGCACTGGCCGAGGCCCTGGAAGGCCGTACGGCCGTGGTCATCGCGCACCGGCTGTCGACGGTGCGTGCGGCGGACCTGATCCTGGTCGTCGAGGAAGGCCGGGTCGTCGAACGCGGCACGCACGAGGAGCTGCTGGCCGCCGGAGGGCGGTACGAGGAACTGCACCGCACGCAGTTCGAACGGCCGGGGGACGCGAAGGCCCAGGCGCTGCACTGACCGGCGGGCGGCACGACCGCCCCGCCCGCTCCCTGGCCCTCCACGCAACAGTGATACATACTACGGATGCTTGTTTCACACCGATGTGGAGGGAAGCCATGGAGATCGACGAGGCACGGACCCTGTTCGCCGCCCTGCGCGCCAAGGACTCCGCCGTCCCGGCCGACGAACTCGACGCCGTCTGGGCGGTGTTGCCGACCGTCCGGGTGGAGGAGATCCTCGGCGAGTGGCGGGGTGGCGAGTTCGAGACCGGACATCCGCTCAACGGGATGCTGCAGAAGGCCGGCTGGTACGGCAAGACGTTCCTCTCGGCCGGCGACGCGAAGCCGCTCATGATGCGGGGGAAGGACGGCGGGCTCTACAGCGACACCGAACTCGGCAAGGGAGAGGCGAGCCTGTGGATGGTCGAGTTCCGGGGCGAGTCGACGGCCACCATGGTCTACGACGGCCAGCCGGTGTTCGACCACTTCAAGGCGGTCGACGACCGCACCCTGATGGGGATCATGAACCGCAAGGGCGTCGGCCCGGACGGCCCCTTCTACTACTTCTACCTCGACCGCGTCTGAGCGGGGGCGAGGTGTCCGGCCGACGGAGACGGAGCTGATGCGTGAGAGCCGCAGTGGTGGACGCGCTGGGCGGTGGATTCGCCCTCCAGGACATCGACATCGCCGAGCCCACGGGCCGCGAGGTGCTGGTGGAGGTGAGGGCGTCCGGTCTCTGCCACACCGACCTCACCGTCGCCACCCACGCCTTCGGTGACTTCCCCCCGCCCGTCGTCCTGGGACACGAGATCGCCGGTGTCGTCGTCGCCGTGGGCCCGGACTCCCGGACGTTCGCGGCCGGGGACCACGTCGTGGGCTGCCTCGTCCAGTGGTGCGGCCACTGCCCGGCGTGCCTCGGCGGCCGGACCTACCGGTGCGGCGATCCCGGGGCGACGCTGCGCGATCCCCTGCGTGAGGGTCCACGGCTCAGCCGCGCCGGCCGGCCCCTCACCCAGGGGATGGGGCTGGGCGGCTTCGCGGAGCGGGCACTGGTCCACGAGAACCAGCTGACCGCCGTACCGCGCAGGCTGCCCTTCGCCCAGGCGGCTCTCCTGGGGTGCGGGGTGCTGACCGGCGCGGGGTCCGTCCTCAACGGGGCGCGCGTCGCGGCGGGCGAGACCGTCGCGGTGATCGGCGCCGGGGGCGTGGGGCTCAACGCGGTGGGCGCGGCGCGGATCGCCGGGGCTTCCCGCATCGTCGCGGTCGACGTCCGGGGCGGCACACTACGGCGTGCGCTCGCCTTCGGCGCCACGGACGTGGTCAACTCAGCCACCACGGACGCCGTCACGGCCGTCCGCGAGCTGACCGGCGGGGGCGTGCAGCACGCCTTCGACGTCGTCGGGGTGGCTGCGACGACGGATCAGGCGCTGCGCATGACGGCCCTCGGGGGCTCCGTGTACGTCGTGGGCCTGGCCGGAAGCGGAGGAGACCTCAAGCTGTCGCTGCCCCGGCTGCTGCTGCAGCAGAAAGGGATCCAGGGGTTGATCATGGGATCCGCGAACCCTCGGCGTGACATCCCCCGTTACGCGGACCTGTATCTGCGGGGACTCATGAACCTCGACGACCTCGTCTCCCGGGAGATCGCCCTGGACGAGATCGACGCCGGATACGCGGCCCTCCAGGACCCTGACGTGGCACGGGTCGTCATCACATCCCTCTAGAGAGCGCTCGCACGGTCGGTGCCGGGGGGGACCGCCGGGGGCGGCCTGTCCGCGTTGCGTGTTCCAGCGGACGGCTCGTAACGTGACCGGTGACCGCGGAGCCGATCATTCCGGCCGCGGCCGGCACATCCCCTCCCACCGCTGAAACCGGGTACGCATGAGTCAGTCACACTCCCCCTTCGGCGCATGGATCCGGCCGATGACCGCCCGTCACACCGGCGAGGAGCACCGCTCGGCGACGATGCTCGAGCTGTTCTTCGACCTGTGTTTCGTCGCCGCGGTCGCCCAGGCGGCGGTCGCCTTCGAGCACGAACTCGCCGAGGGCCACGTCGGGCACGGGATCCTCGGCTACGCCATGGTGTTCTTCGCGATCTGGTGGGCCTGGATGAACTTCACCTGGTTCGCCTCCGCGTACGACACCGACGACGTCCCGTACCGGTTGCTGACGCTGGTGCAGATCGCTGGTGCGCTCGTCCTGGCCGCTGGTGCGGCCGAGGCCCTCCAGCACGAGGACTTCACCGTCATCACCTGGGGCTACGTGATCATGCGGCTGGCCATGGTCACCCAATGGCTGCGCGCCGCCCGCGCCGATCGCGAACGGAGGCGCTCCTGCCTGCGTTACGCGGTCGGCATCCTGATCGTGCAGGTCGGCTGGGTCGCCCGCCTGGCGCTGCCGGAGGACTGGGGCCTGCCGACGTTCGCCGTCCTGGTCCTGGCCGAGATCGCCGTCCCCGTGTGGGCCGAGAACGCGGCCATGACCACCTGGCACCCGCACCACATCGCCGAACGCTACGGCCTGTTCACCCTCATCGTGCTCGGCGAGACCATCACCGCGGCGACCGCGGCCGTCCGCACCGCTCTCGACGAAGAGGCCGCGCTCGGCGACATCGCGACCCTGGTCGTCGGCGGCGTACTGACCGTGTTCGCCCTGTGGTGGCTCTACTTCTCGCAGAACGCCCCGCAACGGCTCACCGGCCTCAAGGCGGCGCTCCTGTGGGGCTACGGCCACTACCTCGTCTTCGCCTCGGCTGCCGCGGTCGGCGCCGGGCTCGCCGTCAACGTCGCCCACGCCACCGGTCACGGCCACCTCTCCGACCGCGCCGCCGCAGCCACCTTCACCGTCCCCGTGGCCGTCTTCGTGACCCTGGTGTGGCTGCTGCACCACCGCACGGCGGAGCTCCGCAGCCGTAACGACCTCATCCACCCGGTGGCCGTCCTCGCCGTACTGGCCATGACGTTCACCCCGCTCCCGGTGCTCGCCACCGGCCTCCTGGCCGCCGCGCTGGTCACCGCGACGCTGGTGGTGGCGGCGCGTGCGCGCGGCGGGGACGGTCTCCCGAGCGAGGGATCCTAGGGAGAACACGGCCCGCACGCGGGCAGGGGCGTCGGCCACGTGGCTGGCGGGCCCCCGATGCCACGCCAGCCGCCGCGGCAGGTGCCGCGGCGGCTGACAGGGGCCGAAGGTGTCCCGGCTCAGATCACTCGTCCAGCCACTTCTTCCAGGTGGCCGGGTGCTTCTCGATCCAGTGGGCGGCCGCCTCGTCGGGTGACAGGCGTTCGGAGGCGATCATCTCGGAGACCTCGTTCTGGTCCTTCTCCGACCACGTGAACTTCTTCAGGAAGGCGGCGGCCTCCCCGCCGCGCTTCGAGAAGTCCGCGTTGAGGTACTTCTGGAGCGGTGTCGTCGGGTAGGCGCAGTCGATGTCCGCGGGGTCCTTGGCCGCGCAGGCGTCGGAGTACTCCGGGAGCTTCACCTCGACCATCGGTACCTCGTTGAACAGCCACTGCGGCTGGTACCAGTAGCTGAGGAAGGGCTTCTTCTCCTTGGCGAACTGCTGCATCTGCGTGATCTGCGCGGCCTCGGAACCGGCGAAGACGACCTTGTAGTCCAGGCCGAGGTTCTTCACCAGCGCCTTGTCGTTGGTGACGTAGGACGGTGAACCGTCCATCAGCTGGCCCTTGTCGCCGCTCTCCGCGGTGCGCAGCTCGTCGGCGTACTTGTCGAGGTTCTTCCAGTCCGTGACGTCAGGGTGCTCGTCCGCCCAGTACTTGGGGACGTACCAGCCGATGTGGCCCGTGACTCCGAGGTCGCCCCCGGAGACGATGGTCTTCTTGTCCTTGACGTACAGCTGCTCCTGCTCGGGGTGGCCCCAGTCCTCCAGGATGGCGTCCACCCGGCCCTGGCTGAGGGCGTCCCAGGCAGGGACCTCGTCGGTCTGTACGAGGTCGACGCGGTAGCCGAGCTCGTCCTCCAGGATCTTCTGCGCGACGGCGACGTTGGCCTGTGCGCCGACCCAGGACTGGACGGAGAGAGTCACGGTCTTGATGTCGGCGGGGGCCGCGAACGGTGAGGCCTGCTTGGTCATGTCGGCCGCTCCGCAGCCGGTGACGGCCAGCAGCGCGCCGGCGGAGGCGACGATCGCGGAGGTGCGGAGGCGTGCGTGGGTTCGGGTGTGAGCCATCTCAGCTCTCCTTCCGCTGGCGGCGGGCGGTGGGCTGGGTGACACGGTCCAGCATCAGCCCCAGGCAGACGATGGCGGCGCCGGCGACGAGGCCGGTGGCCAGGTCGCCCTGGGCGAGGCCGAACACGACCTCGTAGCCGAGCGCGCCGGAGCCGACGAGACCGCCGATGATGACGACCGCGAGGACCAGGACGACGCCCTGGTTGACGGCCAGCAGCAGCGCGGGCCTGGCCAACGGGATCTGGACCTGGCGCAGTTGCTGTCCGCTGGTGGCGCCGAGCGAGCGGGCGCACTCCATCGCGGCGGGGTCGACGCCCCGCAGTCCCTGGGTGGTGATGCGGACGACGGCGGGGAGCGCGTAGACGACGGCCGCCGCGGCGGCGGGGGCGCGGCCCACGCCGAAGAGGGCGACGACCGGGATGAGGTAGACGAACTGCGGCATCGTCTGGAAGACGTCCAGGACGGGCCGCAGCAGCCGTTCGAGGCGCCGGCTGCGCGCGGCGCCTACGGCGATGCCGAAGCCCAGGACCAGGGTGACGGCGACGGCGGCGATGACCTGGCTGAGGGTGTCCATCGACAGGTCCCACACGCCGAGGACCCCGATGGCGGCCATGGCCAGCACGGCGGTGAGCGCGGTCCGCCAGGTTCCGATGGTCCAGGCGAGGGCGGCGACGATCAGCAGCACGCCCCACCAGGGCAGGCCCTGCAGTCCGCTGCGGAGCGGGTTGAGTACCCAGTTGGTGAAGTGCGCGGCCCAGTCGGCGGTTCCGCCGATGACGGGGATGCCGGTGTAGAGGTGGTCGACCATCCAGTCCTTGGCCGTGTTGACCGGTTCCGCGATGGCGACGACGCCGCCCTCGGGCCAGATGCGGCCACCGGTGAAGCGGCCCACGACGGTTACGGCGGCGGCAACAAGGGCGGCGAGCCCCCAGCCGCGTACCCCGCGCAGCGCCTGGGGTCCGGTGGGTTCCGTACCGATCTTCCGGCCGGCCGCCTCGGTCGTACGGTCCAGCACGACGGCCAGCAGCACGATGGGGATGCCCGCGGCGAGCGCGGCCCCGACGTCGACGGAGGAGAGCGCCTGGTAGACGCGGTCGCCGAGACCGCCGGCGCCGATCACGGAAGCGATGACGGCCATGGACAGCGCCATCATGATGGTCTGGTTGAGGCCGAGGAGCAGTTCCTTGCGGGCCAGCGGCAGGCGTGCGCTGAGCAGGCGCTGCCTGCCGGTCGCGCCGAGCGAGGCGACGGCCTCCATGACGCCCGCGTCGGCGCCGCGCAGTCCGAGTGCGGTGAGCCGGGCCATCGGCGGAGCCGCGTAGACGACGGTCGCGAGGACCGCGCCGGGCACGCCGATGCCGAAGACCAGCACGACGGGCAGCAGATAGGCGAATGCGGGCAGTACCTGCATGGTGTCCAGGACGGGCCGCAGGACACGGAACGTACGGTCCGAGAGGCCGGCGGCGAGTCCCAGGAGGAGCCCCAGCACCACGGAGGTGAGGACCGCGACGGCCATCAGGGCGAGGGTCTGCATGGTCGGCACCCACATGCCGAGCAGCCCGCAGACGAGGAAGGAGACTCCGGCGGTCAGCGCGAGGCGCCATCCCGCCGTACGCCAGGCGACCAGCGTGGCGACGGCGGTGACGCCGGCCCAGCCGACGGCGAGCAGTGCCAGGTAGACCCCGCGCACCGACAGGACGACGGCGTTGCTGATGTGGCCGAAGAAGTAGAGGAACAGCGGGTGGCTGTCGCGGTTGCCGATGATCCAGTCGTTGACCTCACCGAGCGGTCCGCTCAGGTCGACGGTCAGGGCGCCGGGCCAGAGTCCGCCGCCCCACCGGGCGTGGGCGAAGGGTACGGCGACGGCGGCGATCACCAGCAGCAGGAGGACCTTGCCGAGGGCGGGCCGGGCGCGCAGGGCGGCGAGCGGGCCGCTCCCCGGGGGTCCGGACGCGGTACGGGTGGTGGCTTGGGCGGTGGCCATCAGACAGCCACCTCGCGGCGCTCCGAACCCGCGACCACGTCGAGCAGGCACGCGTGGTCGACGACACCGAGGAGCCTGCCGCCCTCCATGACGCGGGCGACGGGGTCGCCGGAGCGGGCGACGGCCTCGATGGCTTCGGAGACGGTGGCGCCCGGCCGGACGGCGGGACCGGTGCCGCCCTCGCCCTGGGTCGGCGGACGCATGGCGGTGGTGACGGTGAGGACCTGTTCGCGCGGGACGTCCCGGACGAATTCGCGTACGTAGTCGTCGGCGGGCGAGCCGACGATCTCCTCGGGGGTGCCGAGCTGGACGATGCCGCCGTCACGCATCAGCGCGATGCGGGTACCCAGGCGGAGCGCCTCGCTGAGGTCGTGCGTGATGAAGACCATCGTGCGGCCCTCCTCGCGGTGCAACCGGACGACCTCGTCCTGCATCTCGCGCCGGATCAGCGGGTCGAGCGCGCTGAACGGTTCGTCGAAGAGGAGGACGGACGGGTCGACGGCGAGCGCGCGGGCGAGGCCGACGCGCTGCTGCTGACCGCCGGAGAGCTGGGCGGGGCGGCGCTCCTCGAGGCCCGCGAGGCCGACCTTCTCGACCAGTTCGGCGGCCTTGGCCCGGCGTTCGGCCTTGCCGAGGCCCTGGATCTCCAGCCCGTAGGCGACGTTGTCGAGGACGGTGCGGTGCGGCAGCAGACCGAAGTGCTGGAAGACCATCGCGGCGCGGTGGCGGCGTAGTTCGCGCAGCCGGGTGGTGTCCATCGCCAGCACGTCCTCGCCGTCGATGGCGAGGGAACCGCTGGTGGGCTCGATGAGCCTGGTCAGACAGCGTACGAGGGTGGACTTGCCGGAGCCCGACAGGCCCATGACCACGAAGACCTCCCCCTTCTGGACGTCGAAGGAGACGTCGCGCACGGCGGCGGTGCAGCCGGTGCGCTCGCGCAGTTCGGCGGGGGGCAGTGCGGCGTACTCGCTGCCGGGGATGCGGTCCGCCTTGGGTCCGAAGACCTTCCAGAGGTCCTTGACGCTGAACACAGGGGTACTGGCTTCGGTCATCGGACATCGCCTCCGGTGGTCGGGGTCGCTCGGATCAGCTCGGCGCACTTCTCGCCCACCATCAGCACGCCGATCATGGGGTTCACCGCGGGCATGGTGGGGAAGACGGACGCGTCGGCGATCCGGATGCCCTCCAGACCCTGGATCCGCAGCTGGGGGTCGACGACGGCCGCCGGGTCGCCCTCGGCCCCGATCCGGCAGGTGCCGGCCGGGTGGTAGACGGTGTGCGCGACCTTGCGGGCGTACTCGCTGATGTCCTCGTCGGACGTGACCTCGGGACCCGGGCACACCTCACGCTTGAGCCAGTGGGCCAGCGGTTCGGTCTTCGCTATCTCGCGGGCGAGCTTGATGCCGTCGACCAGGGTACGGCCGTCGTAGTCGTCCTCATCGGTGAAGTAGCGGAAGTCCAGGGCCGGTTTGACCTCGGGGTCGGCGCTGGTGAGGTAGAGGCGGCCGCGGCTGCGCGGCTTGGGGATGTTCGGGGTCATCGACACACCGTGCTCGGGCTTCTCGTAGCCGAGGCGCTCCGGATTGTCGGTGAAGGGGATCTGGTAGAAGTGGAACATCAGGTCGGGGCCCCGGGATCCGGGGTCTCGCCGCACGAACAGGCCCGCGTCGGAGTCCATCGCGGAGTTCTCCGGGATCGGCCCGTCGGTCTCCCAGACGATGACCGACTCGGGGTGGTCGAGCAGGTTCTCGCCGACTGCCGGTGCGTCGTGGAGGACGGGGATGCCGAGCGCGGTGAGGTCCTTCGCCGGGCCGATCCCGGAGTGCATCAGCAGCCGGGGCGTGTCCACCGCGCCCGCGCAGACGATGACTTCACGGGCGGCGCGCAGCAGCTTCTCCTCGCCGTCCTCGGTGCGTACGTGCACCCCGGTGGCCCGGTTGCCGTCGAACTCCAGGCGGTACGCCCATGTCTCCAGCAGGATCGAGAGGTTGGGGCGGTCACCGGCCTCGATGTGCGGGTGGAGGTAGGCGACGGACGCGGAGGAGCGCTTGTTGTTCTCCGGGTGGTAGGCCAGGTCGAAGAAGCCGGCGCCCTCGTGGAAGGGCTTCTTGTTGAAGCTGTCCACGCGCGGGACACCGGCCGCCGCCTGGGCGGCGTCGACGAAGTCGCGGGCGATGGCGTTCCGGTCCTTCTCGTCGACGGGCACGATGTTGTTGCGCAGCCGGGCGAAGTAGGGGTCCATCGCGGCGGCGTCCCAGCCGTCGGCACCGGCCTCGGCCCATTCGTCCCAGTCTCCGGGCAGCGGCTTGAAGCTGATCAGCGTGTTGTGCGAGGAGCAGCCGCCGAGGACGCGGGCGCGGCTGTGCCGGATGTGGGAGTTGCCGCGGGGCTGTTCGGTGGTGGGGTAGTCGTAGTCCAGGTCGCCGCCGAGGAGGCCGAGCCAGCGGCGGAGGGTGAGGACGTCATCGCGGTCGATGTCGGTGGGGCCGCCCTCGATGACGGTGACGGTGACGTCGGGGTCCTCGGTGAGGCGGGAGGCTATGACCGAGCCGGCGGTGCCGCCTCCGACGATCACGTAGTCGACAGGTTCGGGGCGTGCGGTGCTGGGGGACGGGGGCATCGGTTGCTCCTTCTGCAAGGTGCTGGCGTGTGTGTGGTGCTGCGAACAGCGGGGCGGGGAGGGAGACGGCCTGGTCAGCCGGCGAACCAGCGCTGCGGACGCGGGTTGAGGTTCTGGTAGATGTGCTTGGACTCGCGGTACTCGGCGAGGCCGGTCGGTCCGAGTTCCCGGCCCGTGCCGGACTTGCCGAAGCCGCCCCACTCGGCCTGCGGGAGGTAGGGGTGGTAGTCGTTGATCCAGACGGTGCCGTGGCGCAGCCGGCCGGCTACGCGCCGGGCGCGGCCCGCGTCGGTGGTCCACACGGCGCCCGCGAGGCCGTAGTCCGTGTCGTTGGCCAGAGTGACGGCCTCTTCCTCGGTACGGAAGGTCTCGACGGTGAGGATCGGGCCGAAGGTCTCCTCGCGGACCACCTTCATCTCGCGGTGGCAGCCGTCCAGGACGGTCGGCCGGTAGAAGTAGCCGCTCGCGGGCCGGATGTCGGAGGGCTCGGGGCGCGCTCCGCCGGAGCGGACGACCGCGCCCTCCTCGCGGGCGGACGCCACGTACGCCTCGACCTTGGCGAGTTGCTGCGCGGAGACCAGCGGGCCGCACTCGACGCCGTCGACGGTGCCCCGGCCGAGCCGGATGGCGTCGGCGCGGCGGGCGAGTTCGGTGACGAAGCGGTCGCGGACGGACTCCTCGATGATGAGACGGGCTCCGGCGGAGCAGACCTGGCCGCTGTGGAAGAACGCGGCGTTGAGCGCCTGGTCGACGGTGGTGTCGAAGCCCTCGTCGGTGGCGCAGGCGTCGGCGAAGACGACGTTGGGGTTCTTGCCGCCGAGCTCCAGGGCCACCTTCTTGACCGTGGGAGCGGCGGCCTGGGCGACCTTCGTGCCGCTGGCGAGCCCACCGGTGAAGGAGACCAGATCGACGTCCGGGTGTTCGGAGAGCCGGGCGCCGACGGGGTCGCCCGCGCCGGTGACGAGGTTGGCGGCGCCGGCGGGCAGTCCGGCCTCGGCGAGCAGCCGGATCAGGTGGACGGTGGAGAGCGGGGTGACCTCGCTGGGCTTGAGCACGAAGGTGTTGCCGGCGGCGAGGGCCGGGGCGATCTTCCAGCTGGCCTGGAGCAGCGGGTAGTTCCACGGTGCGATCAGGGCGCAGACGCCGACCGGCTCGTGTACGACGACGCTGTGGACGTCGGGGTCGCCGGCGTCGACGACCCGGCCGCCGCTCTCGTTCATGACGAGGTCGGCGAAGTAGCGGAAGGCGTTGGTGACGTCGTCGACGTCGACGCGGCCCTCCTCCAGGGTCTTGCCGGTGTCGCGGCTCTCGGTGATCGCGATCTCCTCGCGGTCCCGTTGGAGGAGCCCGGCGACCCGGCGCAGCAGTTCGGCGCGCTCGGCGACGGGCCGGTGGGGCCAGGGGCCGTCGTCGAAGGCGCGACGGGCGGCGGCCACGGCGGCGTCGGTGTCCTGGGTGCCGGCCTCGGAGACGAGAGCCAGGACGGTGGCGTCCGCGGGGTCGAGGATCTCGCGCGTCGCGCCGGATCCGGCGGCCCGCCAGGTGCCGTCGATGTGGAGGGTCTCCAGGGCGGCCGTGGGGTCCGTCGAGGTGGGAGCCGACATGTAGCGATCTGCCTTCCGTGCCTGATTGCTCCGCACCGGTCCGGCCGAGCACTTGTGCGCCGGTGGACCGGGGGTGCGGCACCAGCAGCCTGGGACCCTCCCCGGTCCGGCGAGATGTATGCCGAGATATTCACTCTGAGTGACGCGACTCACGTACGGCGTCCGCCGGCCACTGACTCAGCCGGAGACGGAGGGCGACCGCCCGGGACGGTCACTCCCCGAAGGGCCGCCCCGAAGGTTGCACGTTGTGCACGTCGACACACGTACTGCGATCGTTACCGGCCCTGGTGGGCGGCGTCGGTCGCTTCACGGCCGGCTACACCGGGTCCGACCGCTCCCCCGCCCCGTCGGCGGCCCCGGCCGCCTCCGGCAGGTCCGCGGTGACCGGGGTCAGCAGGCGCGCGAGGAAGGACCGGGTGCGGGCATGACCGGGCGCGCCGATCACCCGCTCCGGGGTCCCCTCCTCCACGATGACCCCGCCGTCCATGAAGACGACGCGGTCCGCGACCTCCTTGGCGAAACTCATCTCATGGGTGACGACGAGCATCGTCATCCCCTCGTCGGCAAGGGAGCGCATGACGGCCAGGACGTCCCCCACCAGCTCCGGGTCGAGAGCGGAGGTGGGCTCGTCGAAGAGCATCAGTTCCGGATCCATGGCCAGAGCCCGTGCGATGGCCACCCGCTGCTGCTGACCGCCGGACAACTGCGCCGGATAGGCGGATTCCTTGTCGGTCAGGCCCACCCGGGCCAGCCGTTCGCGAGCGATCCTCGCCGCCTCCGCCTTGTCGCGCCCGAGTACCCGCCGCTGGGGAAGCGTCAGGTTCTCCAACGCCGTGAGGTGCGGGAACAGGTTGAACGACTGGAAGACCATGCCGATCCGCCGGCGCACCTTGTCGATGTCCACATCCGGGTCGGTGACTTCCGCGCCGGCCACCGTGACCGTCCCCGACGTGGGCTCCTCCAGCAGGTTCACGCACCGCAGCAGCGTGGACTTGCCCGAACCGGACGGGCCGATGACACACACCACCTCCCCCCGGGCGACCGAGAAGTCGATGCCCGCGAGCACTTCCAGCGTGCCGAACGACTTGCGCAGGCCCCGCACGTCGATCGCCGGCCCGCTCACCGCTGCCGCGCCGTCTGCCGCCGTATCCGCCTTCACCGCGGTCACCTCGCCTTCGCCGTACGCGCTTCGAGCCGCCGGACCAGGTGGCCGAGCGGCAGAGTGATGATCAGATAGCACAGGCCGGCGATGAGGATCGGTGTCAGGCTGCGATTCTGGTTCAGGGCGTCCCGGCCGAACTTGGCCAGTTCGTACTGGGAGAGCGACAGGCCCAGCAAGTACACCAGGGACGAGTCCTTCGTCAGCAGGATCAGTTCGTTGGTGAGCGGCGGCAGGACGATGCGCAGGGCCTGCGGGATGATGATGGACACCATGGCCCGGCTCTGCGACATTCCCAGCGAACGCGCCGCCTCCATCTGCCCCTTGGGGACCGCCTGGATTCCCGCCCGTATCGTCTCCGCCATGTAGGCCGCGCCGACCAGGCCGAGCGCCAGCATGACGGTCACATACTGGTTGAGCGCCACCTGGAAGGCCAGTGGTACGCCGAATCCCAGGGCGATGAAGACCAGCAGTGCGGGAACTCCGCGGAAGAACTCGATGTACGCGATGGCCAGCCAGCGGTACGGCGGGACGCGCGACAGCCTCATCAGGGCGAGCAGAAGCCCCGCGGCCAGCCCGAAACCGAAGCCGAGCAGGGTGTAGACCACGGTGTTGAGCAGGGCGGTGGTGATGATGTCGGGGAACTGCGCCTTGGCGACATCGACGTCGAAGAACGCCCGTCGGATCTCACCCCAGTCGGCGGCCAGGGCGACGACGAGCAGCACGGCGGCGAGGACGGCGTACTGAGCACCCCGGACGGTGCGGGTGCGCTGCCTGCGGGACATGGGCATCGGTAGCGGTTTCCTCACTTCTTGGGGGCGGCGGGGAACCACTTCTTGTAGATCCGGTCGTAGCTGCCGTCGGATCTGGCGCCGGCGATCACCGCGTCGATCTCCTCACGCAGGGCGTCGTTCCCGGTGCGCACCCCGATGCCGTACTCCTCCCCCGTGTCGAACTCGGCGGTGACCTGGGTGTCCGGGTTCTTCCGCACGTATTCGAAGAGCACGCCGTTGTCGTTCACCGCCGCATCGACCTGTCCGGTCTTCACGGCCGTGAGCAGCAGGGCCAGGTCCTCGAACTGCACGGTCGTCACGCCCTGGGCGTTCTTCTGCGCGTACGTCTCTCCCGTGGTGCCCTGCTGGACGCCGAGCTTCTTCCCCTTGAGGCTTGCCAGCGAGGTGAAGGAGGAGCCCTTCTTGGCGATCAGGGCCTGGGTGGCGTCGAAGTAGCCGACGGAGAAGTCCAGGTTCTTCGCGCGCACCGGGGTGATCGTCATGCCGGCCGCGGCCAGATCGCACTTGCGGGCGTTGAGGTCCTCGCCGCTCTGGATGCCTTCGAAGGGCGTGTCCACGATCTCCTGGGTGACCTCGAGCTTCTTGGCCACCAGATCCACGAGGTCCACGTCGAAGCCGACGACGGCGTCGCCCTTGCGGATCTGGAAGGGTTCGTACGGCAGGTGTGTGCAGGTGGTGAGCTTCCCGGACTGCACCAGTTCCACTTCCGTTCCGCCGGACGCGGAGGGCTTGGTGCTGGTGCAGCCCGTGAGCACGGCGACTGCGGTGAGGGTGGCGGTGGCTACAACAGGCAGTGCGGAGCGAGCGGACACGACGTCTCCAGAGTTCGGCCGGTCAACGACCCCACTTCGTCAGTGAGTTGCATTGATCTTGCCATCGGACGGGCCGGATTTCGCCTGTTGGGCTCGGGTTTCCGTTACCTGACGGCGCTGCGGAGGCCCGGCGCGTCCGCGCCGGGCCTCCGGTGGCACTGCCTCGCCGCGCTCGGGAGATCAGGCGACGGAGACTGCCCCCGTCCCCACCTCCGTCGCCCCGGACTCCTCGATGACCACGCGGTACGGGCGCTCCGTTCCCTCCGCCGTGACCCGCGCACCGGTACCGTCCCGTACGACCCGGAACGACGCCGCCGTGGCGCCGGACAGGTCCGGCACGGTGACCGTGCTCTCGCCGGTCCCCGAGCCGAAGACCCGCAGGGTCAGGTCTTCGAGCCAGTCCCCGTCCGGGCGCTGGTCGTCGGCGCCCCACGGAAGCACGGCGCCGTCCCTGACCAGCAGGGGCAGGCTGTCGAAGCCGTGCGTCTCGTACCGCCAGCCGGGGCCGGTCACCCGCTCACCGGTGAGAAGGGAGGTCCAGGTGCCCTCGGGAACGTAGTACTCGACCTCACCGTCCTCCGTGAAGACCGGGGCGACCAGCAGGTCCGGGCCGAGCATGTACTGCCGGTCCAGGGTGCGGGACGCGGGGTCGCCGGGGAACTCCGCCAGCATCGGCCGCATCATCGGGACACCCGTACGGTGGGCCTCCGCGGCCACTCCGTAGAGGTAGGGCATGAGCCGGTGCTTGAGCAGGGTGAACCTCCGTGTCACGTCGACGGCTTCCTCGCCGAACGCCCACGGCACCCGGTAGGAGACATTGCCGTGGAGCCGGCTGTGCGAGGAGAGCAGGCCGAAGGCGAGCCAGCGCTTGAAGACCGCCGGGTCGGGGGTGCCCTCGAAGCCGCCGATGTCGTGGCTCCAGAAACCGAAGCCGGACAGCGACAGGGAGAGACCGCCTCGCAGGGACTCCGCCATCGCCGTGAACGAGGCGAAGCAGTCGCCGCCCCAGTGCACCGGGAACTGCTGCCCGCCCGCCGTCGCCGACCGGGCGAAGAGCACCGCCTCCCCCGCGCCGCGCTCCTTCTCCAGGAGTTCGAACACGGTGCGGTTGTAGATCTGCGCGTAGTAGTTGTGCATGCGCTCCGGGTCGGAGCCGTCGTGCCAGACGACGTCCGTGGGGATGCGCTCGCCGAAGTCGGTCTTGAAGCAGTCGACGCCCTGGTCGAGCAGCAGACGCAGTTTGTCGTTGTACCAGGCGCGGGCGGCCGGGTTGGTGAAGTCGACCAGTGCCATGCCCGGCTGCCACAGGTCCCACTGCCAGATGTCGCCGTTGGCCCGCCGCACCAGGTAGCCGTGTTCGGCACCCTCCGCGAACAGGGTGGACTTCTGGGCGATGTAGGGGTTGATCCACATGCTGATGCGCAGTCCGCGCTCCTTGAGGCGGGCCAGCATCCCCTCAGGGTCGGGGAAGACCTCCGGGTCCCAGAGGAAGTCCGACCACTGGTACTCGCGCATCCAGAAGCAGTCGAAGTGGAAGACGCTCAGCGGGATACCGCGCTCGGCCATGCCGTCGACGAAGGAGGTGACGGTCTCCTCGTCGTAGGACGTGCAGAAGGACGTGGTCAGCCAGAGGCCGAACGACCACGCCGGTGGCAGCGCGGGCCTGCCGGTCAGGGCCGTGTAGCGGGACAGGACGTCCTTCGGGGTCGGGCCGGCGACGACGTAGTACTCCAGCGACTGGTCCTCGACGCTGAACTGCACCTGCCCGACGGACTCCGAGCCGATCTCGAAGGAGACCTTTCCGGGGTGGTTGACGAAGACGCCGTAGCCACGGGAGGAGAGGTAGAACGGGATGTTCTTGTAGGCGAGTTCACTGCTGGTGCCGCCGTCAGCCTGCCAGATGTCGATGGTCTGGCCGTTCTTGACGTACGGGGTGAAGCGTTCGCCGAGTCCGTAGACGTTCTCGCCGACCTCCAGGGCGAGTTGGGCGATCATGTGGTGGACGCCGTCGGGGGTGGTCGCGAAGGCGGTTCCCTTGGGGTCCACTCCCGTGAGGCGCCGCCCGTCACCGTCGAGGAAGGTGATCCCCCAGGGCCCGTCACCGTCCATGCGCAACGTCAGCGGCCCGCTGGTGAGTTCGGTGACCGCGCCGTCCCGGTGCGTGCGGGCCCCGGGTGCCGTGGTGTCGTCCGTCAGGAGAGCGAAGTCCGGTCCACGCCGGGCCTTGCCGGCGTGATGGGTGGCGCGTACGCCGATGACACCCTCGGCCGGGGAGAAGCATTCGACGGTGATCAGCGGAGTGTTGAGCGTGTCTCCGCGTGCGGCGACACGCTTGACCGCGGCGTACGCGGTGAACCGGTCGGTGTCGACCCGCAGATCACGGATCTCGGTGGCGTACGAGGCACGGACGCCCTCGCGCATCAGCCAGAAGCCGTCGGTGAACCTCATGCGGTCTCCTCGGCGTGGATGACGTCGATGCGGGCGAGACGTACGGGCCCCGAGAGGTCGATGCACAGCTCGGGCACCACCCCGCGAGGGGCTGCGTCGACCTCGACGGCCCGGTACTCGTACGGGCCACCGGTATCGGGGAACTGGATCGCCAGGCCGAGTCCGCCACCGCTCACGTCGACGCGCCCCTCTCCCGCGACCACGAAGGTCAGCCCGGTCACGCCCTCACCGAAATCGCACTCCCGGTAGACGAGCCGCCCCGCCTCGGTGGCGGAGGCGGGCGCTACGGCGTCGCCTTCCGTCTTCGCACGGTCGACGATCTCCGTGCCCCGCTGCCAGTCGTAGTCGGCGGCCTCCAGACCGTGGGCCGCCACCGGGCGCGGGCCCTGCTCTTCGCCGTCGACGGCCACCGTGGCGGTGAGCCGGATGTCGGCGCTCGACGCGGCCGCGAGGATCTCGTACGCGCCGGGCTCGACGGTCCACCGGCCGTGCGCCACGCTCCAGTGGCCCAGCTCCTCCGTGGCAAGGTCGAATTCGAGCTCCACCGCGGCGCCGGGCGCGAGGTGCACCCGTCGGTGGGCGGCCAGCTTCAGCCGCGGCAGGTCCGAGGGCACGGACCGGGCGGGCAGCAGGCGTCCGAGGCGCCTGCCCCCGGCCGTGACCGGCTCCTCGGGCCGGTCCGGCTGCACGGGCACGGCCTCGCGCACATAGACCTGGGCCACCTCGTCTGCCGCGCGTTCACCGTCGTTGGTGACGGTCAGCGACACCCGCAGGCGCTCACCGTCGACCTCCGCCCGGAGCGCGGAGTAGGTGAAGCCGGCGTAGCCGAGGCCGTGTCCGAAGGGGTAGAGCGGGGTGCCGTCGAAGTAGAGGTACGTCTGCCGGGAGCCGATGATGTCGTAGTCGAACAGTCCGGGCAGGTCGTCGTCGCTCGCGTACCAGGTCTGCGGGAGCCGTCCTGCCGGGGACACGTCGCCGGCGAGGACGCGGGCGAGGGCCGTGCCCGCGGCCTGGCCGCCGTGCGCCGTCCAGAGCAGGGCCGGCGGGGCGTCCGCCGCGTCGCCGACCGCGTACGGGTAGGCGGAGGTCAGCACGAGGACCGTACGCGGGTTGGCGGCGTGCGCGGCACGCCACAGCCGGTCCTGCTGGGCGGGCAGGGCGAGCGTCGTGCGGTCCTCGGTCTCGCGGCCGTTGATGTGGGGGTCGTTGCCCGCGACGACGATGACGGTGTCGGCCGCCGCGGCGGCCCGGGCCACGGCGTCGGCGCCGTGCTCGACGGTCTCCCGCTCGAAGACCGTGGCGGCGTCGCGGGAGATCTTCTCGCCGGACTCGGCAACCTTCGCTCCGCCGGCGGCGACTGACACGTACCCACCGGTCCCGATGTGCAGAAGGCGGTATCCGCCGTCGTGCCCCTCCACCGCTTCCAGGCGGAACGTCTCCTGGACGACCCAGCCACCCGGCTCGTCCGCGGACGCCCTGACGTATCCGTCGTCGGCGACGGAGAGGTACAGCCCTTCGTCGGTGCGCAGGGTGAGTACGCCGTCGCCCCAGTCGACGAGCGCCAGGTCGGTCGCCTCCTCGCCGCAGGTCAGCGGGGGCAGGTCGGTGCGTCCGGCGAGGAGGGCCGGGTCGAGGGCGCCTTCAGCGCCCCGCACTTCTCCTTCCGCGGTACCTTCGGCCGCGGGCACCTGGAGCCAGCCCTCGGAGCACTTCAGCCTGATCCGGTCCACGCCCTCGGCGAAGATGACGTTCTCGGCGCCGTACCGCTCGCGGATCCCGTCGAGCGGCGTCGAGCGGTGCAGGAGCGTGCCGCTGTACCAGTCGAGCTTGCAGGCGTCCGCGAGCAGCCCGACCACCGCGACGGTCCGGCCCTGCTTCGGCTCCAGGGGCAGCAGGCCGTCGTTCTCGAGCAGGACGACGGCCTGTTCCGCGGCTTCCAGGGCGAGCGCCCGGTGCTCCTCGGTGTCCAGGGCGTCCACCTTCGCGTACGGATCGAGCTGCGGGTCGAACTCGCCGAGCGCGAAGCGCATGCTGAGCAGCCGGCGGACCGCCGTGTCGATGTCGCTCTCGTCGATGAGGCCCTTGGCGAGCGCGTCGCGGATGCGGCCGGTCATGACGGTGGAGTCCGTGCCGTGGTCGGTGAAGCTGTCGACGCCCGCCTTCAGGGAGGCCGCGGTGGCCTCCTCATGGGTGTCGAAGTAGTGCTCGGAGTCGACCAGGTTGGAGGGCGCGCCCGCGTCCGAGCAGACGACGAGCGGCTGCTCGGTCCAGCGCCGCAGGTGCTGACCGAGGAGCGGCGAGACGTGGTTGGGGCGGCCGTTGACGAGGTTGTAGGCCGGCATGACCCCGGCCACCGCCCCGGCGCGTACGGCGTCGCGGAAGGCGCGCAGGTCGTACTCGTGCAGGACGCGGGGGCGGACCGAGGAGGAGGCCGTGTCGCGGTCGGTCTCGTTGTTGTGCGCGAGCCAGTGCTTGAGCACGGGGGCGGTGCGCCAGTAGTGGGGGTCGTCCCCGCGCAGCCCCCGGGTGTAGGCGACGGCGATGGCGGAGGTCAGCGCCGGGTCCTCGGAGTACCCCTCCTCGCCTCGGCCCCACAGCGGGTGGCGCAGCAGATTCACCGTCGGCGCCCAGACGTTGAGCCCGACGCGGTCGTCATGGGCGCGCTTGGTACGCACCTCGTCGCCGACGGCCTCGCCGATCCGGCGGACCAGGTCGTCGTTCCAGGTGGCGCCGAGACCGACGGCCTGCGGGAAGACGGTGGCGGGCCCCATCCAGGCGACCCCGTGCAGGGCCTCCTGCCCGGTACGGAACGGGCCGAGGCCCAGCCGCTCCACCGCGGGGGCGAACTGGTGCAGCATCGCGATCCGCTCGTCGAGCGTGAGCCGTCCGAGCAGATCCTCGGTGCGCCGGGAGAAGGACAGCTGCGGGTCGCGGAAGGGAAACGGATGGTCCGTCACGTGCGGGTCCCCTTGGAGAGGTGGGAGGTTTTCGGTCTCTGCCGGCGCCGAATGGTCCTTCGACGCGAGGAGAGGATCTTTCGAAGCGCTTCGATGCTCTGCGGCCGACCCCGCAGGTGTCAAGGGTGCTACGGCATCGAAGAGTCCTTCCGGGCACACCGGCTCCGCCCCGCGCCGGGAAACGGTTCGGAAACACGTCGGAGGAATATCGAAACGAACTCTTGTGCGGCCGGAACCCTTCACTTAATCTCGCTGCAACATCGAAGCGCTTCGACGAGGCAGTCCGTTGACCGCTTCAGCTCAGCCGGTGCAGTGCCACCGGCTCGGCCGGTAACGCCCCCTACCTCAGACACAGGGCCGAGCGGCAATCGCCGCCGCGGGCCGTCCTGTTGCACCACGAAGGGTTGACCCCATGACGCCGAACTCCCCCTCCGCTCCCAGCCGGAGACGATTCCTCGCCTCCTCCGTGGTTGTCGCGGCAGCCGTGGGCGGCGGGATGCCGCTCCTCGCCGCCTGCGGCGGCGGTTCCGGCGGTTCGAAGAACGAGGGCACGACCACGGGCAAGAAGCTGAAGGACCTGCTTCCCGCCTATGTGCCGTCGAAGGCGGTCACCCCGGACATCCCCAGCAAGAACGGCTCCGCGGTCGGATTCACCACCGCCCTCCCGGCCGACCAGCTGGCGGTGTCGGTGCCGAAGAAGCTCGGCAAGGGCAGCGAGCTCACGATCATGGCACCGCTGTGGGGCACCTCGCCGGGTGAGGGCAACCCGTACTGGACGGCCATGGACGAGGCCGTCGGCGTCAAGGTCAAGTGGCAGAACCAGGACGGCAACGTCTACGGGCAGAAGCTCGGCGCCGTGCTCGCCTCCAGCAGCATCCCCGACGCCGTCGTCGTCCCGGGCTGGGAGCTGGGCGGCAAGATACCGAGCGCCATCGCCAACAAGTTCGCCGACCTCGGCCCGTACCTCTCGGGTGACAAGGTCAAGGCCTACCCGAACCTCGCCGCCATCCCCACCGGCGCCTGGCAGCGCGGGGTCTTCGCCGAGAAGCTCCGCGGCCTGCCCATGCCGGCCGAGGCGACCCCGAACATCACCCCCTTCTACCGCGCGGACATCTTCGAGGAGAAGGGGTACGAGGTCCCCACCACCACGCAGGAGTTCTACGACCTCTGCAAGGAGATCAACGCCCCGAAGAGCAAGGTGTGGGCGTGCAGTGACATGACGTGGTCGGCGTTCGTCTTCTTCGGGGTGCTGCCGGAGAAGCCGTACTACTGGAAGCTCGTCGACGGCAAGCTGGTCAACCGCTACGAGACCGACGAGTACCTCGAGGCGCTGGAGTGGTCGCGCTCGCTGTACTCGGCGGGCTTCGTGCACCCCGACGCCAAGGCCGAGACGGGGGACATGCGTACGACCTTCTCGTCGGGCAACGCCCTCATGTACAACGCGGACATCTCCGACTGGTACGCCGCCACCGCGATCCAGCGGCTGGACAAGCCGGACTTCCGCATGGGGGCGATGGACTTCTTCGCCCATGACGGCGGCGACCCGGTCATCTACGAGGCCTCGCCCTCCAACATCTGGTGCTTCGTCAACAAGGACGCGGACAAGAAGACGATCGAGGACATCCTCGCCCTCGCCAACTTCACCTCCGCTCCGTACGGCACCAAGGAGCAGCGCCTGAAGGCGTACGGCCTGGAGGGCACCCACCACACCCTCAAGGACGGCGTCCTCACCAAGACGGAGAAGGGCAACAACCAGGTCTTCGCCACCTACGAGTACGTCGCCACCTCGGCCCCGTTCCGGGCCTACCCCGACCACCCCGACGTGGTGAAGGGCGTCATCGAGTGGCAGCAGCGTCAGGGCGCGCACCTGAGGAAGCCGCTCTTCCACGGCATGCAGATCCAGGAGCCGACCCGCTACACCGAGCTCAACGCCCAGTTCGAGGACGTCGAGAAGGACATCGTGCGCGGCCGCAAGAAGGTCAGCGACATGCAGCAGCAGGTCTCGGACTGGAAGTCCAAGGGCGGCGACAAGCTTCGCGACTGGTACAAGAAGCTGCTCGACGAGACCGGCGAGTCGGCTTCCTGACATGTCACTGAGCACAGAGGACCGGCGCGCGCAGGAGTCACGGACGCCGCCGGTCAAGACACGGGCGGCCGCCGACGGGCCCGTCGCCACGAAGGTGCCCCTGCGGCACCGGCTGCGCAGGGACCGCACCCTGCTGCTGATGACCCTGCCGGCGATGCTGCTGCTGGCGGTCTTCGCGTACGTCCCGCTCGCGGGCAACGTCGTCGCCTTCCAGGACTACGACCCGTACGTCGCGGACAACGCGTTCCAGGCGATCGCGCAGAGCCCCTGGGTCGGGTTCGAGTGGTTCCAGCAGATGGTGAACGACCGGCTGTTCTGGTCGGCGCTACGTAATACGCTGGCGATCTTCCTCCTGCAGCTGACCCTGTTCTTCCCGGTGCCGATCCTGCTCGCGCTGTTCATCAACAGTTTCGTGCGGCCCCGGGTCCGGGCGGTGGCCCAGGCCATCCTCTATCTGCCGCACTTCTTCTCCTGGGTCCTGGTCGTGACCGTGTTCCAGCAGATGTTCGGCGGGGCCGGGCTCATCGCGCAGACGCTGCGGGAGAACGGTCACGAGGGCTTCGACCTGATGACCGACCCCGGTCTGTTCAAGTTCCTGATCACCTTCGAGATGATCTGGAAGGACGCCGGCTGGGGTGTCATCGTCTTCCTCGCCGCCCTGGCGGCGGTCAGCCCCGACCTCTACGAGGCGAGCGCCATGGACGGCGCGAACCGCTGGCGCCGGATGTGGCACATCACCCTGCCCGCCCTGCGCCCCGTCGTGGCCCTGCTGCTGGTGCTCCAGGTCGGCAACGCGCTGACCGTCGGCTTCGAGCAGATCCTGCTCCAGCGCACGGCGGTCGGACCGGGCGCCTCGGAGGTGCTCGACACCTACGTCTGGAACGTCGGTATCACCAACGGCGGGTTCAGCTACGCGGCGGCCGTCGGGATCGTCAAGGGAATCTTCGGTCTGCTGCTGGTCCTCGGGGCCAACAAGGTCGCCCATCTCATGGGTGAGCAGGGGGTGTACAAGAAGTGAGCAGCCTGCTCTCCGGACTGACCGGCTTGGCCGGGGTGAAGCCGGGAACCCGCGGCCGTCTGCGTCCCGCCTGGGAGGAGGAGCCGTCGAGGACGGGTCTCGCCTCCAAGGGCGTGGTCCTGGTCCTGATCTGTCTGGCGGTCCTCTTCCCCCTCTGGGTCGTGGTCGTCACCAGTCTGTCCTCGGTGAGGACCATCACCGAGGCCGGCGGTCTCGTGGTGATCCCGCGCGGCATCACCTTCGTCGCCTATCAGGAGCTCCTCGGCGGCGGACAGGTCACCCGGGCCACCGTGATCAGTATCTGTGTGACCCTGGTCGGGACGCTCTTCAGCATGGCCGTGTCCATCATGTGCGCCTACGGCCTCTCGCGTACCGGGTCCGTGCTGCACCGGCCGCTGCTAGTGTTCATGCTCGCCACGATGTTCTTCGGCGCGGGTCTCATCCCCACCTACCTGGTGGTCCAGGGGCTCGGTCTCACCGACTCCTATCTGGCGCTGATCCTGCCGAGCGCGCTGAACGTCTTCAACATCCTGGTGCTGCGCGCCTTCTTCATGAGTACGGCCCAGGAGCTCATCGAGAGCGCCCGGATCGACGGGGCCGGTGACTTCCGCATCCTGTGGCAGATCGTGATGCCGCTCTCCCGCGCGGTCATCGCCGTGATCACGCTGTTCTACGCGGTCGGCTACTGGAGCGCCTGGTTCAACGCCTCCATCTACATCAGCGACCCGCAGATGATGCCGCTGCAGAACGTGATGAACCAGCTGGTCCTCAAGCAGGAGCGCCCCACCGGCCTCGCGCAGGTCATCAACACCGGCCATCTGTCACCGCTCGCCATCCAGATGGCGGTCATGGTGCTGGCGCTGATCCCGGTCGCGTTCCTGTCGCCGTTCGTCCAGAAGCACTTCAAGGAAGGCATGCTCACCGGCGCCGTCAAGGGCTGAGCTCCGTCCCGTACCGCATCCACCCGTCACTCCCCCACCGGAGGGTCCTCGTCATGCGCGCTTCGTCCGTCCCGCAGCCAGAGTCCGCACCACACCCCCGGCGCCGTACCGTCCTGGCCGGTGCGGCGGTGGCCGCGGCGGCGGCGTCCGTGCTGCCTTCGGCGGGGACGGCCGCAGCCGCCCGGCGGCCCGCGAGGACGCAGCCGCACCGCTGGCGCGGCGCGGCGATCGGCGGGACGGGCTTCGTGACGGGCGTCCTGTTCCACCCGGCCGTACGCGGTCTCGCCTACGCCCGCACCGACATCGGTGGGGCCTACCGCTGGGACGGCCGTAAGTCCCGGTGGACGGCGCTCACCGACCACATCGGCTGGGACGACTGGAACCTGATGGGCGTCGAGGCGATGGCCGTCGACCCGGCACACCCCGACCGGCTGTACCTGGCCCTCGGGACGTACACCCAGGCGTACGCCTCCCCGGGTGCGGTGCTCAGGTCCGACGACCGGGGCGCGACCTGGTCGCGTACGGATCTCACCGTGCGGCTGGGGGCCAACGAGGACGGCCGAGGCTGCGGCGAGCGGCTCCTCGTCGACCCTCGCGACAGCGGAACCCTCTGGCTCGGCACGCGCCACGACGGGCTGCTGCGCTCCACGGACCGGGGCGCCACGTGGGCCGCCGACGCCTCCTTCCCCGCCGCCCCGTCGGCCGGCGGCCAGGGCGTCACCCTGCTGGTGGCGGCCGGCCGGACCGTGTACGCGGGCTGGGGCGACGGCGGCAGCGCGCTCTACCGGAGAGAGGGCTCCGGTGGCTGGGAGCCCGTCCCCGGACAGCCGTCCGGCGGCGCGTCGACGAAGGTGCCGGTCCGCGCGGCGTACGACACGGGAACCCGTGCCCTGTACGTGAGCTACGCGGACGGGCCCGGCCCGAACAACCAGGCCGACGGGTCGGTGCACCGCCTCGACACGGTGACGGGGACCTGGACCGAGGTCACCCCGGTGGCCCCGGGCGCCGGCGACGCGTTCGGGTACGGCGGAGTGGCCGTGGACGCGGCCCGCCCGGGCACGGTCGTGGTCTCCACGAACAACCGCTGGGGCCCGGTGGACACCCTGTTCCGTTCCACGGACGGCGGGGCGAGCTGGACCTCGCTCAAGGACACGGCGGTGCTGGACGTCTCCGAGACGCCGTATCTGAAGTGGGGCGGGGAGCCCAAGTTCGGCTGGTGGATCCAGGCCGTGGCCGTCGACCCGTACGACTCGCGGCACATCGTGTACGGCACCGGGGCCACGATCTACGGCACACGCGACCTGGTGCACTGGGCTCCCGAGATCCGCGGACTGGAGGAGGCGTCGGTACGCCAGCTCGTCGCGCCGCCCTCGGGTGCCCGGCTGCTGAGCGGCCTGGGTGACATCGGGGTCATGTACCACGACTCCCTGACGGCCTCCCCGTCACGCGGCATGGCGTCGAACCCCGTGTTCGGCACGGCGACCGGGCTCGCCCTGGCCACCCTGAAGCCGTCGTACGTCGTGCGGACGGGGTGGCCCTCGGGGTCGGACTCGGCCGGTGCGTACTCGCAGGACGGCGGGGCGAGCTGGCAGCCGTTCGCCTCCCAGCCTGCGATCGCCCCTTCGGCCCCCGGCCCGGTGGCGGTCTCCGCCGACGGGGCGACGCTGCTGTGGTCGTTCGTCCACTGGGACGGCACGAAGTACGCCGCGCACCGCTCCACGGACGGCGGCGCGACCTGGGCCGAGGTGACCACGTTCCCCAAGGGCGGCGCCCCGGTCGCCGACCCGCTCGACCCGGCGCGTTTCTACGTCTACGACACGGACACGGGCACCGTCTTCCTGTCGAACGACAAGGGCGCGACCTTCACCGAGGGCGCGACGGGCCTTCCTTCGGGTGATGTGCAGTTCCGCATCGCGGCGGCACCGGGGCGCTCCGGTGACCTGTGGCTGTCCGCCAAGGAGAGCGGGCTGCTGCGCTCCACGGACGGCGGCCGCACGTTCGCCGCGGTGGCGGGCTGCCAGGCCTCGTACGCCCTCGGATTCGGGAAGGCCGCCCCGAGGAAGGGGCGCGCCGGCTATCCGGCGGTCTTCCAGACGGGGCGGGTCTCCGCGACGTACGACGGCGTGGCGGTGCTGCGCTCGGACGACGCGGGCGCGACCTGGGTCCGCATCAACGACGACGACCACCGCTGGGGGTGGACCGGTGAGGTCATCACCGGCGACCCCCGTGTCCACGGCCGTGTCTATCTGGGCACCAACGGCCGCGGCATCCAGTACGCAGACCCCCGGTAAAGACCCCAGTAGAGGAACGAGACGTCCATGCCGTCCCTGCACGACGCCACCCGTGGCCGCGTCCTCTTCGGAGGCGACTACAACCCCGAGCAGTGGCCCGAGGAGGTGTGGGCCGACGACGTACGGCTGATGAGGGAGGCCGGGGTCAACTCGGTCACCGTCGGGGTCTTCTCCTGGGCGATGATCGAACCACGCCCCGGGGCACGCGAGTTCGGCTGGCTCGACCGGCTGCTCGACCTGCTGCACACCCATGGCATCGGCGTCGTGCTGGCCACCCCCACGTCCTCGCCGCCGCCGTGGATGGGAGCGCTCCACCCCGAGACACTGCCGCGCACCGAAGACGGCGTGGTCGTCAACTACGGTTCCCGGCAGCACTTCTGTCCGAGCTCGCCGGTGTACCGGAGATATGCCGCCGCCCTCACCGAGGACCTCGCGGCACGGTACGCCGACCATCCGGCGCTCACCGTCTGGCACATCAACAACGAGTACTGCACGCACTGCTGGTGCGACGGGACCGCCGCGCACTTCCGGCGCTGGCTGACCGCCCGGTACACGACCCTGGAGGCGCTCGACGAGGCCTGGGGCACGGCGTTCTGGAGTCAGCGTTACGGCTCCTGGGACGAGATCCTGCCGCCGCGCCGGGCGCAGTACATGCGCAACCCCGCGCAGGAGCTGGACTTCAAGCGGTTCACCTCCGACGCCCTGATGGAGTGCTACACCGCCGAGCGGGACATCGTCGCCCGGCACACCCCGCACATCCCGGTGACGACCAACTTCATGCCGCTGTGGTCCGGCCAGGACGCCTGGGCCTGGGCGGAGCAGGAGGACATCGTCTCCGTCGACGTCTACCCGGATCCGACGGACCCGCGGGGCGGACAGTACAACGCGATGCTCGCCGACATGACCCGTTCACAGGCCCGCGGGCCGTGGATGGTGATGGAGCAGTCGGCCGGACCGGTCAACTGGCGTCCCGTCAACCATCCGAAGCCCGCCGGCCTCAACCGGCTCTGGTCGATGCAGTCGGTGGCCAGGGGCGCGGACGCCCTCTGCTACTTCCAGTGGCGGCAGTCCCGGCAGGGCGCCGAGAAGTTCCACTCCGGGATGCTGAGCCATGCCGGTGAGCACGGCCGCACCTTCCGGGAGGTCAAGCGCGTCGGAGCCGAACTCGCCCTGATCGGCGCAGAGGTGAGCGGCACCGACGTCCCCGCCGAGGTCGCCGTGCTGCACGACTGGGACGCCTGGTGGTCCAGCACCCAGGAAGGGCGGCCGTCCTCCCTCGTCTCGTACACGGAGCTGGTCCAGGCGTGGCACCGGGGCCTGTGGGACGGCGGGATCAGCACGGAGTTCGCCCGGCCCGACGCCGACCTGAGCGCGTACCGCCTGGTGCTCGTCCCGCAGCTCCAGCTCCTGTCCGACGCGGCGACGGACAACCTCGTCGCCTATGTGCGGGGCGGCGGCACCCTGGTGTGCGGGTTCTTCACCGGCGTCGCGGACGTCGACGACCGGATCCGGCCGGGCGGCATGGACAGCAGGCTGCGTGAGCTGTTCGGCATCCGTACGGTGCACGAGTGGTGGCCCCTGGACGAGGGCGCGACGGTGGAGTGCGAGGGCTTCCGGGGCACCCTGTGGTCGGAGGAGCTGGAACCCGACGGCAGCGCCGAGACGGTGTCCGCGTACCGCGGCGGTGAGCTGGACGGGCTTCCGTCCGTGCTCCGCAAGGGCACCGCGTGGTACGTCTCCACGCTGCCCGAGCCGGAGGCGCTGCGCGGACTGCTCGGCCGGGCAGCGGCCGAGGCCGGCGTGCGTCCCGTACTGGAGGGACTCCCGGCCGGTGTCGAGGCGGTGCGCCGCGGCAAGCTGCTCTTCCTCCTGAACCACGGCCGCACCCCGGCCGGGGTGGGCCTGCCGGGCCTCCACGTCGATCTGCTCACGGGGGCCGAGTCCGACGGCGTCGTCGAGCTTGAGCGCTACGGCGTGGCGGTGCTCAGAGACGCGTCCGCATGATCGACGGTACGTGGGAGCCCCGGCCCGCCGCCCGCTGGGAGGACGCGTTCCTCAGCGGCAACGGCCGTCACGGTGCGATGGTGTACGGCGATCCCGCGGACGACCGGGTGATCGTGAACCACCACAGCCTCGTGCGGCCCAACGGCAGCGAGGACCTGCGGCCGCCGGAGCTCGCGGACGGGCTCGGCCGCCTCCAGGACGCACTGCTGACCGGGGACACGACTGCGGCCGAGGACTTCGGCGCGGGCCGCCCGCTGGTGTGGGTGCAGCCCTTCCACCCGGCGTTCCGCTCGCGTGTGCGGCGGACCCGGGGGCTGCACGAGGCGGTCGCCGGATACAGGCGTGAGGTCGACTTCACGACGGGTGAGGTGACCGCGTCCTACGAGGCATGGCGCAGCAGCGTGTTCGTGTCACGGGCCGACGACGTGATCGTGCAGCACGTCACCGACCTCGGACTGACGGCCGACCTCGTCCTGGACCACTCGCTGCCGGGCGCCCCGGCGCATCTGGCGGTCGGCCGCTCCACCGTGCTGACTCCCGGGGGCGCGCGCCTGGCCCTGCGGGTGGGCTATCCGGGCAGCGACCTCGGGTACACGGGCGTCACGGTGGCGCGTGTGGACGGCGGACGGGTGTCGGTGGCCGGCGAGGGGATCCGTATCGAGGGGGCGCAGAGCCTGACCCTGACGACCCGGGTCGTCAGGGGGCCCGGCCTTCCGGACCTCGGGGAGCTGTGGGCCGCGCTGCCCGGCGAGGACTACGCCACGCTCCTGGACCGCCACCGGCCGCTGCACCGGACCGCGTACGGCAGGGCCGCCCTCGTGCTGCGGGACGCGGCGCCGGAGCGGGGGCTGTCCGGCAGCGAGCTGCTGCGTGCCCCGAAGTCCCCGGCGCTGCTGGAACGGCTCTTCGCGGCGGGCCGCTACCACCTCCTCTCCTCCTCAGGGGTGCTGCCGCCCCGGCTGACGGGTCTGTGGACCGGCGACTGGGACACCGCCTGGTCCGGAGCCTTCACCACGAACGCCAATCTCAATTTGCAGATCGCCTCCGCGGCGGCAGCCGCCCTCCCGGAGGTCACCGAGGCCCACGCCGCCCTCATTTACGGGCAGTTGGCGGACTGGCGGGACAACGCCCGGGCGCTCTTCGGTGCCCGGGGCATCGTCGCGCCGTCCCACACGGACGGGGCTTCGGGTCACACCAGGCACTTCCAGCGCGCCTATCCGCTGCATCTGTGGACGGCCGGTGCGGACTGGCTGCTGCAGCCGCTGCTGGAGCACGCCGAGGTGACGACGGGCGCCCCGGACGCCGCGCTGACCGGTGCTCTCGTCGAAGTGGCGCAGTTCTACGAGGACTTCCTCAGCCGGGAGGACCCGGACGGGAACGTGGCCGTCGTGCCCTCGTACTCCCCGGAGAACCGGCCGGCCAACGCGAGCTGGGGCACGGTCAACGCCACCATGGACATCGCGGCCGCCCGACACGCCCTGACGACGGCCGCCGAGCACGCCCCCGGTCATCCGTCGGCCGGACTCTGGCGCTCGCTCGCGGCGAGGCTCCCGGCGTACCTGGTGAACGAGGACGGGGCGCTCGCGGAGTGGGCGTGGCCGGGTCTGCGCGAGACGTACGACCACCGCCACCTGAGTCACCTGTACCCGGTGTGGCCGCTGGACGCGATCAACCCGTACGACACCCCGGGGCCGGCCGCTGCCGCACACCGCGCGCTGGAGCTGCGCGGTTCGGAGAACGACTCCGCCCACGGCCATCTGCACCACGCGTTGATCGCCGCCCGGCTGCGGGACCCGTCCCGGGTCTCGGCGGCCCTGGACGCGGTGCTGGGCGGCGACTTCTTCCACGACTCGCTGATGAGCGCGCACTACCCGTCCCGGAACGTCTACAACGCGGACGCGGCCCATACCCTGCCCGCCGCCGTGATCGAGTCGCTCGTCCAGTCGGCGCCCGGCCGCCTGGTGCTGCTGCCGGCCCTCCCGGCGGCGTACCCGGCCGGTGAACTCCGGGGCATGCGCACACGGTTCGGCGCGCGTCTGGACCTGCGGTGGTCGGAGCACGGCGCGACCGTCCGGCTGTGTCCCACCCGCGACGCCCGGGTCGATCTGCGTACGGGCGACGGGTTCGCCCTCACCGAGACCTCCGCCGGGAACTCCCGGGCTCCGCTGGAGCTGACGGCCGGCGTGGACCACGTCCTCACCCTGGGGGCGCGGTAGCAGTCCTCCATCCCCACATGGAAGGAACAAACCCCATGACACGATCCACCCTGACCAGGAGGCTCCTGGCGCCGACGGCGGCCGTGGCCGCGCTGATCGGCTTCGCGGCGGCACCGGCGCACGCCGCGATCTGGACCTCGTCGGAGCAGTGGGGCAACTACACCACGTCCGACGACTACATCCTCTACAACAACATCTGGGGTTCCGGTGCGGGCACCCAGACCATCTGGGCCAACTCGTCGAGCAACTGGGGCGTGACGGCGGACCACCCGGACACCGGTGGCATCAAGTCGTACCCGAACGCCAAGAAGATCGTGAACAAGCCCATCACGTCGCTGTCGTCGCTGGCCAGCGACTACAACGTGACCGTCCCGTCGTCCGGGGCGTACAACACCTCGTACGACATCTGGGACACCGACTACGACTACGAGGTCATGCTCTGGGTGAACCAGACCGGTGCCGTCGGCCCGCTCGGCACCTCCCAGGGGACCGTCACGCTCGGCGGCCACAGCTGGGCCGTGTACAAGGGCGACAACGGCGCCAACGAGGTCTTCTCGTTCCTCCGGACCTCCGACTCGTCCGCGGGCACCGTGGACATCCTGCCCATCCTGAAGTGGATCAAGGACAAGGGCTGGTGGGGCGACGAGACCATCGGTGACGTCCAGTTCGGTTACGAGATCACGTCGTCGTCCGGCGGTCTGGACTTCGTGACCAACGAGTTCGACGTCTCGTCGGGCTGATCGGGCCGGGACGGGCCGGGGGACGCCCCCGGCCCGTCTCCCGGGCCGTTGTCACCGGCTCCGGGGGACGTCCTTGACGAACACGAGGCCGTCGCCTGCCGCGAGGTGGGCCGGGTCGAGCGGGGCATACCCGAACCAGGGGGATTCGCGGCGCGCCGGCGGAGTGCCGCCGAGGGCGGTGGCCAGCCGCGAGGGTGCGACGAGGCAGCGGTCCTCGGGGAGCCCGTACAGAATCCCTTCGGCGGTGTCCGGGGGCGGGGTGCCCACTCCCTGGTGCCGGATCGTGCCGAGCGCCGTGGCCACGAAGGCGTACTCCTCGCCGAGCCGGGCGCTCACCAGCGCGCCGGCGCTCCACCACTCGACGGGCCCCTGCCACATCCGCATCGAGCTCTTCTCCCGCTGGAGATGGGAGTTGTGGGCGTGGACGAACGCCGGTCCGCGCGCGGCGACGGCGAGGAGGTTGTCGGCCATCATCCGGTCCCGCAGCGCGCACAGCCGGGTCATGCGGGCCGGTGAGGTGTCGGCCGTCCAGCGGTGGTAGCGCAGCAGGCCGGTGGCGGTCCGGCCGTAGAGGCGCGCCCGGTCCAGGTCGTCGCGCGGGGTCGCCGTGACCAGGTGTGGCGTCTGGGTGTCGAGCAGTGCCACCAGGTCGTCGGCGAGCAGTCGCAGCCGGCCGGCGTCGGCCGACCGCCCCACGGAACGTGCCGGGTCCGTCATCGCGGCAGGATCGGTCCAGCGGTCGTCGGCCCCGAGCAGACGGTCGAGCGACTCCACGGTGCACGGGAGCAGTTCCGGGTCCACGTGGTCCGTGAGGTAGCCGTGGAGCGCGGTGAGGGCCTGGCGTGGGCTCGCGGCGGCGGTGATCTCCAGCGGGCCGTCGAACCCTGCGAAGCGGAGCTGCTCGGAAGCGGGCCGGCCGTCGTTGTGGGCGCGCATCCAGCGCACCAGCTCGCGGTTGGAGGCGGAGGTGCCCCAGCCGTGGCTGATCCCGCGCTCCACGACGTCGTCGAGCGTGCCCGTTCCCGAGGTGACGTAGTCGTCGACGAGCAGACCCGCCATGCAGTCGCTCTCGATCGCGATCGTCCGGTAGCCCTCCTGCTCGACGAGCTGCCGGAAGAGCTCGTTGCGGAGGTCGAGCAGGGCCTCCTCGCCGTGGGTGGGCTCGCCGAGGGCGAGGAGGCGGGGCCGGGCGGGGAGCAGCCTCATCACGGCTGCGGCGTCGACGGCATGAACGGTGTCCTTGATGTCAGTGTCCATGCCTTAAACGGTATCTTTGAACCTTCGGTTGAGACTTTGCCGCGCTATCGTCGGCGTCATGGGTCATAACCTTCAAACCGGTGTGCGGCTCAGGCCGGTCGATCTCGCACGGGGGCACGGGCTGTCGACGCAGGCGGTGAGGAACTACGAGGAGGCCGGCATCCTTCCGGCAGCCGACCGCACACCTCACGGCTACCGCACCTACACGCCGCTGCACGCGGGGGCGCTGCGCGCGTTCCTCGCACTGGTTCCGGCCCACGGTCACCGCACGGCGACGTCGGTCATGCGTGCCGTGAACGAGGGCGCGGCCGAGGAGGCGTTCCGCCTCATCGACGAGAGCCACGCCCAGCTCCTCGACGACCGGCGGACGCTCCAGGCCGTGGAGAGTGCCCTCCGTGACCTGGAGCCCGTCGCCGGGGCCGGTCCGGCCGCGGTGTCCGGGGCCGCCGGGACGTTCATCGGTCCGCTGGCGGGGAAGCTCGGCATCCGGCCCGCGACGCTCCGCAAGTGGGAGAGCGCCGGGCTGGTGCACCCGCGCCGCGACCCGCGGACCGGGTACCGCGTGTACGACGAGGCCGCAGTGCGGGACGCCGGAATGACCCACCAGCTCAGGCGCGGCGGCTACCTGCTGGAGCAGATCGCCCCGCTGATCGCCCAGGTGCGGGCAGCGGGAGGCCCGGAGCCGCTGGAGGCCGCGCTGCGCGACTGGCACGGGCGGCTGTCCGCCCGGGGGCGGGCGATGCTGACGGGGGCGGCGGAGCTGGACGCCTACCTCCGCGAACGCGGATGAGACGGGGCGCGCGTCTCCGCACCCGGCGTCAGTGCACGTCGGGGCCGCCTGCCAGCCAGCGGGCGGTCCGTGTCCAGTCGTCGGGCGGTGTCCCCTCCACAAGGGCCGCGAACCGCTCGGGACGGGCCAGCAGCCGGCGGTCGTGCGGGCGCAGCGCCGTGTGCGCCAGCAGCCAGCCGGACAGCGCGTGCGGATCGAGCGGGCCGGGCCCGCGCAGTTGCGCGGTGTACGCCGCGCGGGCCGCTTCCGGGTCTCCCGCGACGAGCAGTTCGTCGGCCGACGGTGAGGGGCCGGCCTCGAACTCCCGTAGCCGGTACAGGCGTGCGCGGCCGTCCTGCCAGTGGCCACGGCCCGGATCCGTCGCGACCAGCACCTGACCACCGGGCGCGGGGGCAGCGCCCGATCGCCGCGCCTTGAGGAGTGTCCCCCGGTCGTCCTCACCGCAGCGCAGATTGCGCAGCCGCCACTCCACCCGGTGGCTGACAGCGGAGGCCCGCGCCCTGGCCACGGTCGCGGGATCCAGGGGTTCCCTCAACCAGCCGTCGACGGTCTCGGACAGCCGGGTGACGAGCCGCCTGCCCGGTCCGGTGAGCCGGGCCTGTGTCGCCAGGGTGCGCAGGACCATACGGGTCTGGAGCCGGCGCATGGCGAAGAGGTACGGCGCCCGCCCGTCCGGGTCCGCCCCGGTGTCCCCGATCCGCTCCCGCCAGAATCCGGTGACGCCGACGAAGGCGTACGCACCGTGGAGGAGACCGGGCAGATGGCGGGGATCGGCGCGCCAGGGCGCGTAGTGCCGCTCGGCCCGGTCGTCGTCGAGGAGCGGGAACAGGTGGAGCAGGGCGCCCAGTTTGCTGTGCTGGAATTCGTGGACGAGGGTTTCCGCGAGGGCGAGACCGTCCGGCGGCCGGGCGATCACCATCGAGGCGAAGGCGTCACCCGTGGAGGCGCTGAGCCCCTCGGCCGGAATGGGGAGATCCGCGTCGCCGTCCTCGGCGTGCCAGGGCACGATGCGGCTGATCTCCTCGGGCCGCAGCCCGCCCGCGCCCACCGTTCCGCCCCGGCCCAGTATGGCGACGGCGTCGGCGAACAGCTTCTGCCAGCAACGGAGTTCGTCGGGCCCGAGCCGGCCGGGGGCTATCGGCTCGTCCAGGTCGCGGTAGGGGTCGAGGTCGTCGAGCTGGACGGTGCGCGTCCCCGGGCCGGTCTCCAGCCGGTGCACGGGAAGCCAGTGCGGTGATTCCCGCTCCGTGAGCGGGCGTACGACGATGTCCGGCCCGTGACCGGTCCGCACGGTGAGGGTCCCTCCGGAGACCGTGACTCCCACCGGGTGGTAGTCGCCCCCGTCCGTGCCGGGCAGCCGGACCATTCCCAGCGCGGGCAGTCCCAGGGTTCCGCCCCGCGCGGGCAGGAGCAGCTCGGCGTCGGTGCCGGCGTGGACGGCCGCAGCCGCGGCCACCGCGGCGATCTGCCCGGCGTCGGCCCACAGGGGCGGCCCGGACGCCGTGCCGTGCAGCCGGCGGAGCGTGTGGGCGAGCCAGCTGCCGACCTGGGGGGTCAGCAGGAGCGTCTCGACCGGCTCGGGGGCACGGTCCGCGGCGGCCTCCAGCGTGGGCCAGACCGTCCGTGCGTCGAGCGGACCGAGAATGCGGGGGTCCGCGTCGAAGAGGTCGAAGAGCTCACGCAGGAGCAGGAGACGGCGCGTACGCTCGCCCCGGACCAGGAACGCGACGGCCTCGGGCGAGCCGCCGCCCGCGGCGATCTCGTCGAACAGCGGTCCTGGCATGCGGATCGGGGCGTACACATCGCTCCCTGTCGTGGACGGTTTCATCGCGGTGGCCCGTGGGGCCTTCTACTCGGCCCGGCCGGGCTCACCGTTTCCCATCGCGTTGGTGCGCGCGCGCCGGATCTCGGCGAGCAGCCGTGCCGCCCCGCTCGGGGCGGGCAGACGCCTCAGGTCGGCGACGCCTACGGAGGTCAGGTCCATCAGGTCGGACTCGATGTGATCGGGTGTGTCTTCGGCGGGCACCGGCTGGTACAAGGCGCGCTCCCCCTTCGCGAGCGGTGGCACAGGATGCCACCGTTTACTCCATCATGACGAATGGGACCCCTTCCCGAAACCCGTGTGATCACGCCAGCGGATCACATTCCTGGCCCGGACTCCGCCATGAAGTCCTGCACCGAAGCCTTGAGTTCGGCGGACCGGCCGGCGTCGTCGTCGAGCAGTCTCACCGCGTCGTACAGCTCGTACAGGCCGTCCTTGCGCTTTCTGAGGGTGCGTACGATGCCGATCACGTCCGTGCGCGGCACCAGGTGCCTGGGCATGCGGGCGACGGCGGCTGCGGGCAGTTCGTTGACCAGGGTCTGCCGCTCGTCACGGTCGCTCATCAGCGGATACGCCATCAGCGCCTCGATGAGCCTGCCCAGCGGCGTCATCCCGGGAGGTGGCGGGTCCGACTGCTCGATGTGCGCGTGCCCTGGTCTCTCCAGCCGGAAGTCGACGGTCTGCCGGGCGTTGCCGGCTGCCTGGAGAGCGTCCATCCGTGCCTTCACGGCCTCGAAGAGGGACTGGGGGTCCGGCACCGGCTCGTCGGGAAGAGCGCTCAGAACGATGTCCGAGAACACGCCGAGCCGGCGGTCCGGATCGTTGGCCGCCCGCTGCCCACGGCCTGCGGCGAACATCAGGATCTGCTCGTGCGCGGCGACCCGCCCTCCGGCCGGCAGGCGCTCCGTGGGCGGAGGCTGCGGGAAGCGGTGCAGCTCGTCGAAGGTGCGGCACGCGTCGACCATCCACATCTGCACGCCCAGACCGGGGGTCACGTCGCTTCTGAGCCGGGCGAGTGCCGACTCGACATGGATGTTGCGCCGGTCACCCAGGGTCGCGTCGGCGGTGTAGAGCCGGGTGTTGTCGTCCGTGTCCAGCACTCCGTGGCCACCCCACCACACCCACAGCGCTTCGTCCCCGCGGTCCGGGAGGTCGGTGATGAAGGCGCGTCTCAGCGACTCGTGGTCGGCCGGGCGGAACGGGACCTCGGGCACGCTGCCCGGCAGCGGTGCGAGATGGAGCTGCACATGGCTGTCGCGTACTCCGCGCGCCAGCAGCCAGTCGCGGAAGCGGAGGGCGTCCCGGGCAGGGCCCGGCAGGTCCCAGGCGGGCCCGGCGGCGTACTTCTCGATGCCGACGACGAGGGCGAACACGCGGTCCGCCGGGATGGGGCGGCGGGTCATGACAACCGCTCCCCGATCGCTCCGTAGACGGCGGGATCGGTCCAGTAGGCGCTGTGCGCCACGGGGAAGGGCTGCCGGCTGTCGGTGGCGACGTCCTGGGCCCGGCCGGGGAAGAGCGGTTCGGCGGCGTACCCGAGAAGGTCGCGGCGGTCGTAGATGTTCAGCCACGGCGGAACGTGGCCGGGCAGCGGATCCGGGTGGGCGAGCATGGGCAGTGCGCCCGTCTCGTACAGGAAGGAGCCCTGCGAGCCGACGGTTATCAGGAGTTCGACGCCGGGCAGCGGGCCGGATATGAGCGTGTCGAGCGAGATGATGCCGCCGAGGCTGTGCCCGAGCAGGACGACAGGCGGCTCCAGCGTGCCGACGAGGTCCCGCAGCCCCTGGCGCATGTCCTCACCCCTGGCGAGGTATCTGAGGATGTCCCCGGCGGCCGGGTGCGCGGCGTCCGTGAGCGCGCGGCGGCGCCGCACGGCGTAGCGGGAGCCGAGGCGTACGAGGGGCCTTCCCGCCATCCGGAGCAGGGGGCCTCGGCCGGTGCCTGCCGGTGCGGCACCCAGGCGTTCCGCCAGGGCGGCGACGGCCGCGTCCCTGCCGTCGCCTCCGGTCTGGACGGGGCTGTCCGCCGCGATCTCCGCACCGACGACTGTGGCGGTCAGGGCCCTGGCCAGCACCGATGCCAGGGTTTCCGGATCCAGCGCTTCGGCGGCGGGGCCGAGAAGGGGACTGCGCGCGAGCTCGGCCGCCGCCTCCCGAAGCCAGGGTGCGAGTGCTTCCGCTCCGGGTTCGCCCCGGGCCGCGATGTCCAGGAGGAGTGCCCTCGGGCGTTCGTCCGGGAAGGCGGCTCCGGGCGGCGTCGGGCGTCCGGACCCCGCGGCGGCCGCCGCCGCCAGCTCGGCCGTCGGATCGTCGTACAGCCGGGCCCACTCCTCCACGTCGTCGCGCCCGTCGGGGCCCGAGGTGCTCCTGCCCGTTCCCGCGCCCGGTGCGGCCGGAATGCTGGCACCGTCCGCGGCAAGCTCGGCCCCGTACGGCCCGCCCCAGTCGTACGCGATGAGGCGTGCGCCCGGAGCCGTCGCGGCCAGCCCTGAGGTGATCTTCGCGACCAGCCCGCCCAGGTGCGGTTCGCGCACACCTGTGCCGTGAGTGAAGACCACCGTGGTCATGTGCCCGTCCCCCGTCGCCTCTTCGATGCGGCCCCGTCCGCCGCCACGCGGCGGCGGACGGGGCCGACGGTCCAGCCGGCCTTAGCCGGCGTCACATCGGCAGCGGCGTGAGGTCGCATTCGATGCGCTGGTGGAGCCTGGCCGCGGTGTGCCAGGGGTGGTTCGCCCCGAGCAGTCGCGAAAGGCCCTGTACGGCAACGCCGTTGAGCCGGTCGGCCTCCGCCGACTCACCGAGTCCGCGCCGGTCGAGCGCGAGATTGGCCGTGCAGGCGAGTGTCAGCGGGTGCTCGGCCCCGGCGGTGTCGGTGAGCTTGGGGAGCAGGTCCGAGTCGACGGTCATGGCCTGCGCGAAGTCCAGCCGCGCGTAGTGGTCGTTGGCCCGGCACATTCCCGCGGTCAGCGTACCGACGTGCTTCGCCCCGAGTGCGTTCTCCAGGTTCTCGAGCGCCTCGGTGTCCAGCCGCTCCGCCCGGTCCGTGTCGCCCTGGGCCCGTAGTGTCGCCGCGAGATTCACCTTGGCGAACTGGGTGAAGGGGTGGTGGTCGCCGAGCACCTTGCGGTAGGCGGCGAGCGTCTGCTCCCCTAGCTCCCGGGAGCCTCCGAGGTCACCGTTGAGCCGGCGCTCCACCATGGCGTGGTTCGCCGCGCAGAGCGCATCGGTGTTGTTCAGCCCGTAACGGCTGGTGAAACGCTCGAGGGTCTGCTCGGCGAGAGCGGACGCACCCTCGACCACACCCGCCCTGCGCCGGCACACCGCGAGATTCAGCGCCGCGCGAATGGTCGCCGCGTTCGTCTCACCGAAGTGGGCGACGTAGGGCAGGTAGTTGGACTCCTGGAGTGCACGGGCGCCCAGGTAGTCACCCGCCTCACGCAGGTCGATGGCCAGCCCGTTCAACGTGTTGAGGGTGAGCCCGTTCACCGGCCCGTACAGCAGTTCCCTCTGGCGTGCGGTCTCCTCGTCGATCTCCCGCGCGAGGGCGAAGTTGCCGTTCAGCCGCAGCGTCACGCCGTAGTCGTGTGCGGCGCTCAGCGTCGTGGGGTCCTCGGGCCCGAAGAGGTCGCTCGCCCGGGTGAACGCCTCCTCGGCCAGTTCACGCGCCTGGCCGAACTCGCCCCGGTGCCGCAGTGCCCCCGCCATCTGCCACATCGAGTCGACGAGTTCCTCGTCCGGGATGTCCGCGCCCCGGGAGATCGCCAGCGCGCGCTCGTTGTGCACGACGCCCTCCGCGGGGCGCCCGAGCAGCCGCAGGTAGAAGCCGAGGAGCTTGGTGATCCTGATGACGTGCAGGTCCTCGTCACCTGACTGGTCACGCCATGCGGCCCACGCCAGCCGGGCCTGGGCCGCGCCCGATTCGTGCGCGCCCCAGTAGTAGAGGAAGAAGACGATGTCGTAGACGAGGTCGCGGACCCACCCGTCGGAGCTCTCCACCGCCCCGGAAGCGATCACATGCGGGAGGATGGCCTGGTAGGCGGGCCACTGGTCCGGCGACGCGGGTGCGCCCGGCTTGGCCGTCGTGAGCAGCAGATGGGCCGCCCGCGTCATCCTGGCCCGCTCCTCGGGGTCCATCCTGGCCACGATCACGTTCTGCATGAGCCGGTGCATCTGCAGGGTGGCGGTCTTGTGATCGAGCCTCACCAGCGACAGCTTGCTGAGGTCCCGGGTGGCACGCGCGAGGAGCAGCGGGTCGCGCAGGACCGGATCGAGCTCGGGCGTGACCTCGATGTTGCGGCCACCCCTGAAGAGGTTGAGCGGGATGGGTTCCGGCGCCATGCAGGCGCAGATCTCCAGGAGTTGGCGTGCGGCCGGGTTGTCCTGCGAGAGGCGCCCGAGGGAGATGTCCCAGACCGCCGCGACCGGCAGCGGGTAGTCGGGGGACGGGGCGAGCTCGAGGATCTCGGGCCGGCGTTCATCGAGCAGGGTGAGGTATTCGTTCACCGGCATCCCCGTGGCGGCGTGCCATGCACCCGCCTGCTCGACGGCGAGGGGCAGGTCGCCCAGTGCGGCGGCGAGCCGGTCCGCGTCGCCGGAGGCGAGGCCACGGGCCCGGCGCTGCAGGAGTGCGATGCTCTCCTCCCGGTCGAAGACATCGACGCTCAGGGGGGTGGCGACCCGTTCCCACTCACGGTTGCGGGAGGTGACGATGATCTTCCCGGGCCCGCCGTTGGGGAAGTAGGAGCGCACCGCCTCGATGTCCTCGGCGTTGTCGAAGACCAGCAGCCAGTTGTCGAACGGCTTGCCCGTCCGGAGTGCCTCACGCACGGCGGGCACCGCGGCGTTGGCCTGCGGTCCCACCTCCAGGCCCAGGCTGCGGGCCAGGTCGGCGAGAGCACCCAGGATCAGGTTCTCCTGCTCCGCGGGAATCCACCAGATGACATTGAACTCGCCGCTGTGGCGGTACACGTACTCGACGGCGATCTGCGACTTCCCGACGCCGCCCATGCCGTGCAGTGCGTGCGGGAGGACGGCCGCGGTCTCGTCCTCCCGCAACTGCTGTTCCACCGCCGCCAGAAGACTTTCCCGCCCGGTGAAGTTCGGGTTCTTCGGTGGCACGTTGCCCATGATCTTCGGCTGGCCGGTGCGGACGAACCGCAGCTCGGATGCGGGGGCAGGCGTGCGCTCGTCGACCCGATCCTGCTCGGTGTCTACGGGTGGTGTCGTCGGCGACACAGATCCTCCTGGTGGAACCGTCGGAAGCGACGGGGAAGCGGGGCCGTTCTCATTCACATCAGATGCCTCTTTATCATCAATTGTCGACCCTGCCGTGACGGCCACACCGTCCTGCAGCACGTCGTTGAGCCGCGCCACCCTCCGCCGGTACGGCATCCCTCCCAGAGCCCGGAGTACGGCCAGCTCGATGCGCAGCCACGCCGGTCCGCCCGCGCCGTCCGGAAGTGCCGCCTGTGCCGGGTCACGCAGTGCGGCGCGCAGCCGGATGCCCTGCGCCCGGCTGGCCCGCGCCTCGGCCAGCAGGCCCACGGCACGGGCGAGTTGGGTGCGGTTGCCGGTGGCCAGCAGGGCCTCGCGAATGCCGTCGGCGAAGTCGGGCCCGTCCTCGCCGTCCCGCTCCCAGTCGATGAGGCCACCCATCATCACCTCGGCCAGGTGCTCGGGGCGGGACGCGGGAAAGGCGCGGGCACGCAGCTCCTCGATCACGTCGAAACGCAAGGGGGCCACGGCCAGCAGGACCGCGAGATGGCGTGCGAGGGGGCTGGCGAGGGAGAAGAACCTGCGCACGGCGTCCGCCGCCGCGCGGGGCCCGTCGATCCTGGAGGCCCGCAGACCCGGAGCGGACACCCCCTTGGCCATCGCCCCGGCCAGGATCACGGGCAGCGTCCGCCGCACGCCGCGTTCGCCGGTGACGAGATCGGCCCAGGCACGGAACGAGCCGGGGCGCAGGCTGAGCACCGGTACGGCCACGGAACCGTCACCCGTATCGGGCAGTACGTGTGCGTGCTCGGGTACTCCGTGCGGTGGGTGGCAGATGAAGTGGCGGTTGAGCGCCCCGAACCCCGCGGCGTCCAGCCGTGCCCGGAACGGGTAGACGGAGGAGCGGTGGCGCAGGTACTGCGGCAGCAGGTGGACGAGCGCCGTCGGCCCGGCCGCGGAGAGCCGCCCCAGCAGCTCGTCGGCGCCGCTCCCGGCCCATCCCGGCGCCAGTCCGTCGGTCACGACGAGGAACAGCCGTGTCCCCCTGCCGTCCAGGAGTTCGGCGGGGTCGGCCCGCCGGTTGCCGGGCCAGCGCAGCTCGGGCGGGGCGGCATCGGGCAGCGAGACGTCGACCGTACGGACGTCCCGGAAGGCACCGCTGCGCACCGCCTCGTCGGCGAGCTGCCGTACGTCGCTGTCCCAGACGGGCATCGTGGGAGCCCTGTCCACGAGCAGCATCAGGTCGAAGGCGCGTTCCTGGACCGGATCGAGGTAGGGGATCCACAGTCCGTCGATCACACCGTTCTCGGCGGTGCGGGCCTCGTCGAGCCTGCTTTCGTGGCGTGACGGCACACGTCGGCCCAGGCCGCGCAGGGCCTTGGCCAAGGGCAGCGGCAGAACGCGCCTCGCGGGACGTGCCGGGTCGGGCAGGGCGGTGTCGGGCCGGCCATGCCGCACGGGGAGAGCGTCGAGCAGTTCCACGTCCTGGAGATCGGCGTCCAGGTGGCTCGCGGCGGGCACCGTGTCCTGTGCGCCGTCCTCGAACGCGGGAGCCTCGGCTTCGGGAAGTGCGTCCTCCGTGCGGTCGGGCAAGGGCGCGTCCGCCCGCCCGCTCCCCTCCTCCGCTCCGCGGCCCGCCCGGTGCCAGGCCGCTGCGAGCCAGACGGCGTCGGCGAGGTCCTGCCAGCTCGCCTCGCCGTCGGTTTCGCGAAGGCCGCCGCTGCTCGTGGCGGGTGACGCGTCCGGGGCGCGTTCCCGTGGCGAGCCGTTCATCAGCGACCCTTCGAGAGGTCGCGGAGAAGCATCTCGATGAGCTTACGCCCGTCGCCGTCGTCCCGGAATCCGTGGGCCGTGGTGAGTTGGACGGCGTTCAGCAGCTGATCGACGGACTGGGTGCCTCCGCCTTCCACCCGCCTGACGAAGTCGTCCACCAGGCCCTCGATGCCTTCCGGGCTCCGGCCCAGGTGACTGACGACGATGGACACCAGGTGTTCGCGGCTGGGCGGGCGCATCTCCAGCGGCAGGCACCGGCGTCGGAAGGCTGCGGGGAACTCGCGTTCGCCGTTGCTCGTGATCACGACGACGGGGAACTCCGCGCACTCGACCCGGCCCGCTTCGACGACGGCCCTGCACTGGGGATCGTCCGTGAAGACGGACACCTCGGCCATACCTGCCCGTACGAGTTCCGGAATCTCGTAACTGCCGTTCTCCAGAACGTGGAGCAGGTCGTTGGGCAGGTCGATGTCGCTCTTGTCCAACTCGTCGACGAGCAGCACCCTGGGGCGACCGTAGGCGAGCAGAGCCGTGCCCAGCGGGCCGAGGGTCACGAAGTCCCCGAGGTCGGGTGCGCCGCCCGTGCCGCTCTCCGCCTCCGGGGTGGACCCGGCACGCCACGCGGCGATGGCCTGGGCGCGCCCGATGGCGTCGTACTCGTACAGCCCGCCGCGCAGGGTGGTGCGGCTGACGATGCTCCACGGCAGCACTCTGCCCAGGCCCATCTCCTGTGCGATCAGATACGCCAGGGTGGACTTGCCGACCCCGGGCGGTCCGGTGATCAGCAGGGGGCGGCGCAGCAGGAGGGCGGCGTTGACCGCGTTGATCTCCTCCTCGCGTAACTGCGGGCCTTCCTGCACGGTGCCGAGCCGGCGCAGCGCGGACTGAGCGTCGTCGGGTGGGTCCTGCTGCAGCGGGCTCCCGGCGAACACCCGCCAGGGCGGGGGCTGCGGGAGCTGGGGCGGGTCGCCTGCCGGAGGCTGCCCCGTTGCGTGGAACACCCTCCAGGAGGGTGGCGTGACGGACTGCGCTGCCGAGACCTGCTCGGTCATGCTGTCAACTCCTCGCAGTCGACCAGGCGGTACGGGTCGTCCCAGAAGAACGCCATGTACTTACCCACGGAAAGGCTGTCACGCCCCAAGTCCTCAGCCTCCTGGCGGATCTGACTTACTTTCGACGGTAATTGCGCCGGCGGGTGAGCGAGCAGAAGGGTCAGCACCTGGCCGGACAGATCCGGGCTGTCCGGCCGACGGTCCCAGGCCGCCAGGCCGATCCCCTGTTCGATGGCGATGCTGAGCGCGTCCACACCGTGGCCGGGCAGAGCGGGAACATCGAGTATGACCGCGGTCAGACTCGGGTCCTTCACAAGTCTGGCATGCCAGCGTTCCAGTCGGTCGTCCTGTTGCCCGTGCCATCGATGGGCCTCCGCCACGCCGGCCTTCTTCAGCTGCGTCCACCGGGCCCGCCACCGGCCGTGCTCCCGCGTGTCGCGGGCCCTCATGCGCTCAAGGCTCCGCAGGTGCACATGGTAGTGAAGGCCGATCGGTGCCGCGACACGGGATCTCGTACCCAGTCGGATGCCTGCCATGTCGTGATTCAGGAATTCGAGAGGGAGGACGAACTCGATCTGCACGGGAGGATCACCTTCGCCCTCCGAGGCATCCGCCCAGCGTGACGCCCCCTGGGTGACCGCCCGTTCGACCGCACCGGCCAGCGCTTCGAGGTTCGTGCGCTCGATGTCTCCCGCCACGGGCTCCCAGTAGCCGGGCGCGGCGTTGACCCAATGACGTACGTAGACATCAGCCGAACTGTCGTCGGCCGGCTCCACCATCACGACGAGACAACGTGCGACATACGGGTCGGCCGGCGGCCGGGCCGCGATCGCGCGCCTCCGCTCCTCGAGCGCCCGCACGACGTCCGGTCCGGCTTCCCGGGCCCACGCGTCCGACCAGCCCCTGAGCTCCTCGCACAGCACCGACTGAGCCAGGGACGCGGTGGCCTCGACGAGCACCAGCGCCGGGGGCAGACCGTCGACCTGCGTGTTCACCGTGCACAGGTGGTCGAAGAGCTCGACAGGCGTCCGGCCGTACGGTACGTCAGCCCCGAGCTCGTGGTGCAGAATCGTGTGCAGCCGGGCCTCGTCGACGCGCCACACCTCTCCGAGCAGCTGGTGGGCCTCCCGCACCACGCCGGGGGTGAAGTCGCCCTCGTCCGGCTCGGCCGCATCGACGATCCGCGTCAGCTCGACCAGACTCTCGGGGCCACCGAGAGCGCGCACGGCGGACTTCAACGCTTCGAGGCCCTTTTCGAGCGGCAGCACGACCCGGAGGAAGGACAGCATGTCGGCCCGCGGGTTCTGGCGTCGGTAGACGATCTCCGCGGCGACCTGATCCGCGACGAAGCCGATGAACTGGCCGCACTGGTCGCGGTCGGTCACGAAGTCCTGATCGCACAGGAAGTCGACCAGTGCGACGATGAGCTGCGCCCTGGCGTCGCCCGGCTCGTCCGCTCCGGACAGCCCGTTCACCACCACCGACCACCCCCGTCGAGCCGGTAACACCTTCATGCCGGATCGCGAAGTTATCACGTGGGATCTTCAGCAACCAGCGGCACTTCAAGCCCTGTTGACCACCTGTGACACACGTCTGCGGAACCGCGACGAACCACTGCGGGATAGGTGACGGACACACCACCCGGACGGGTGAGAACGGGGGCGCGCAGTCACACCGGCGCGGGTCCCGAGCTCGCACGCTCCGTCAGAACCGGCTCCAGCAACTCCACTTCGTCCGTACCCCGGCCCGCGAGCTTCGCAACCACCTGTTCCACCGCCCGGCGTCCCATCTCCTGCGCCGGGATGGCCACGGACGTGAGCCGCACCGACGCCTGCGTGGCGACCTGTTCCGGGCAGATCGCCACGACGGACACGTCCTCCGGCACGGCCCGCCCCTGCTGCTGGAGCAGGTTGAGCAGCGGTTCGACGGCGGCCTCGTTCTGGACGATGAAACCGGTCGTCCCCGGCCGCTCGTCGAAGATCCGGCCCAGGGTGCCGGCCATCGCGGCGTAACCGCCCTCGCAGGGGCGGTGCAGGATCCGCATCCCGGTCGCCTGTGCCTTGGCCCGTATGCCGTCCACGGTCCGTTCGGCGAAACCGGTGTGCCGCTCGTAGACGGCGGCCGCTTCGCCGATCACGGCCACCTCTCGATGCCCGAGGCCGGCGAGGTGGTCCACGCAGAGCGCCCCGGTGGCCTCGAAGTCGAGATCCACACAGGTCAGCCCGGAGGTGTCCGCGGGCAGGCCGATGAGGACGGCGGTCCGGCCCGAGTCACGGAGCAGCGGCAGCCGTTCGTCGTGCAGTTCGACGTCCATCAGGATCATCGCGTCGGCCAGCGAACTGCCCGCGATCCGCCGGACGGCCGCCGGCCCCTCCTCCCCGGTGAGCAGGAGGACGTCGTAACCGTGCGTACGGGCGCTGGTGGCGACAGCGATGGCGATCTCCATCATCACCGGCACGTACATGTCCGTACGCAGGGGCACCATCAGGGCGACGATGTTGGACCTGCTGCTGGCGAGGGCGCGCGCACCCGCGTTGGGGTGGTACCCCAGCTGCTGGATACTCTGTTCCACCCGTTCCCGGGTGGAGGCCGAGATCGACCGCTTGCCGCTGAGGACATAGCTCACCGTGCTCGCGGAGACTCCGGCGTGCTGGGCGACCTCGGCAAGCGTGACCATTTCGGCTTCTCCCCTACAGATGGCGACCGGAGGGGAGAGCGGGTGAAGCGCTTCGACAGCGCCGTGCTGTGCTCCCCTTCGCACTCCGACATGCACAGACACCGTGGAGCCTAGACTCGCTCACAGGGACTGTCCAGAGTAGGAGTCGAAGCGCTTCGACCGTGGTGGGCAACGGTTCCCCGCCACCCACCGTGGCTCAGTACGCCGAGGGTGTCCAGCCCGCCGGCCATGCGGTCTCCTGCCCTGCGGCCCGGGAGTGGGCGAGCGCCGGCAGGAGGGCGCTCAGCGGGGTCAGTAGGCGACGGGCCATCCGCTGCTCCAGTTCAGAAGGTTGACGCCGAGCTTCGGGGTGCCGTTGTCCTGGCCGTCGTAGTAGTGGTAGACGAGCAGGTCGCCGTCGGAGTCCGCCATGATCGACTGACCGCCGGGGCCGATGTAGCGCCCGTGCGACTCCATGACGGGCGTGCCGCCGTTGCTGAGCATGCTGACGCCGTTCCTGTCCTTGTAGGGGCCGGTGACGCCGGTGGCCCGGCCCACCTTGATCTTGTACGTGGAGCTGGTGCCCGCGCAGCAGGTGTCGTACGAGGCGAAGAGGTAGTAGTAGCCGTTGCGCTTGACGATGGAGGGCGCCTCGACGGCCTTCGTCCCGGTGGGCCGGGAGGCGAGCGACCGGCGGGCGGTGTCCCCGGCGTACTGCTTGCCCGTCGACGGGTCGATCCGGATCATCTTGATGCCGGTCCACCAGGAGCCGAAGGACAGCCACCACTTGCCGTCGTCGTCGACGAACAGATTGGGGTCGATGGCGTTGTAGTCACTCGACGAGTTCGAGGTGTAGACGATCCCGTAGTCGCTCCAGCTGCCGGCCTGTCCGGTGGTGGAGGCCGCCAGGCCGATGGCTGAGGTGTTGGAGCCGAAGGACGAGACGGCGTAGTACATCAGGTACTTGCCACCCCGGTACGAGATGTCCGGGGCCCAGGGGTCGGACGCCGAGGAGTAGTTCTTCCACCAGGCCGGCTTGGTGGTGAAGGCGTTCCCGGAGCGGCCGAAGGCGGTTCGGTCGGTGGAGGTGCGGAGCTGGAGGCCCTCACCGGTCGAGTAGAGCAGGTACTGGCCGGACGAGCCGCGGATCATGCTGGGGTCGTGGACGACGATGTCACCGTTGACGATACCGGGGTTGGGGTAGGCGGAAGCGCTGCCTGGCACGAGGGCGAGCAGGAGCGCGGCGGGGAGCACGGCGAGGCTTCTCGTCAGAGTGCGGCTCATGAGGAGACTCCTTCGGGTCGGGGACGGGGTGCACCTCGCAGTCGCCGCCCGCACCGCTCGGGTTGCCGCGCGTCACTCACTTTCTCCGGAGAACCGGACACCGTCCGGCATTCCGAACGACCGCATGGTCCAGCCGGGTCGCACGGCCGGACACACGCCGGACGGGCCCGTGGCCGGCCTGGGGGCCCTCCCCCGCCGGCCGTCAGCCGTCAGCCGTGCAGCAGGACGGGAAAGGCCTCCATGTCGTTCTGCGTCATGACGGGCAGCTTGCGGATCTCGTCGTCGGCGATCGCGAGCTTCAGCTCCGGGAACCGCCCGAACAGCGCGGGCAGCGCGATGCCGGCCTCGACCCGGGACAGCGCGGCACCGGGGCAGATATGGGGCCCGTGGCCGAAGGTCATGTGCCGGATCGGCGTCGGCCGGGTGACGTCGAAGGCGTCGGCGTCGGCGCCGTGGTGGGTGATGTCCCGGCCGATGGCCCGGTAGGAGACCACCACGCCCTCTCCCTCGGCTATCACCTGGTCGCCGACCCGGATGTCCTCGGTGGCGAACCGCATCAGCAGGTGGGTGGTGGGCGTGTCCCAGCGCAGGGTCTCCTCGATGACCGTGTCCCACGGGATATCCCCGTCCAGCACCTTGCGGAGCTGGTCGGGGTGGGCGAGCAGCGCGCGTACGGCGTTGAGGATGAGCCCGATCGTGGTCTCGTGCCCGGCGGCCACCATCGCCTTGAGGTTGCCGACGACCTCCTCCTCGGTGAGCGGCTCCCCGCCCTCGTCGGCGAGGATCAGCGCGCTCGTGAGGTCGTCCGTGGGGCGGGCGGTCTTCTGCCGCACCAGTTCGGCGTAGAAGACATCGAGTTCGGCGATCAGCGCCAGTCGGTCCTCCTGCGGGGTGAGCATGGAGAAGAAGGCCTTGTACTGCCGGGTCAGCATGGGGTGCAGCGTCTCGTCCACCCCCATCAGCAGGCCGACGACCTTCATCGGGAGCGGCTGGGCGTACGCGGCCTTGAGGTCGACGACCCCGTACTCTCCCTGCGCGGCGAGCGCGTCCAGCAGCTCCTCGGTGAACCTCTCGATGGCGGGGCGGATCGCCTCCAGCCGGCGCGGCGTGAGGGCCTGGGAGGTCTTCGTCCGCAGCCGGCGGTGCTCCGCACCGTCCACGGTGAACATGGAACGTCCGGCGTCGATCATGCCGATCAGCGGCCAGGCATGGGTGACCTCCCCGCTCCGCCAGAGCCCCCAGGCGTCCAGATCCTTCACCAGGCGGGTGTCGACGAGGAGTTGGCGCGCTTCGGCGTGCCGGGTCACGGTCCACGCGGGGACGCCGAGGAGCTCGATGCGCGCGAGCGGGGCGGAAGCCCGCAGCGTCTCCGTCTCACCGTCGAGGTCCTGGACCATGGGGTCGATCACCACGGTCGCGTGCGGGCAGTTCACAGCGGGTCTCCTGTCGTGTGTACGGGAGCGAACCGGACGGCAGCGCGTTCATGCCCCGCAGGAAGGCGGACGGCCGCCTGACGAGCTCCCCGGCGGGTACGGCGAGTCCGAGGTCGGGCAGCCGGTCGAGGAGGACCTCGATCAACGCGGCACCACTATAAGGAGGTTGGGTGAAGCTTTGCGGAGCCTTCCGGGGGCCGGCGGACCGGCGTCCGGCCGGGGGGCCGCTCCATGCACGAATAGGCTCGCTCCGTGAGCAGGGACAGCGATGACGAGCCCGCCCTCATCCGATCGGAGTGGGGGACGTCCCGGTACGTCTACAACCCGGCCGATCCGGTCGGTCTCGCCCTCATCATCGGCTCGCTGCTGTTCGCCGGCGGGATGGCGTACACCCTTCACGACAGCGGTACATGGAGCGAGGGCGAGCTCCGGGAGGCCGTGCACTCCGCCGTCCGGACCCTGGAGGGCAGTGAGCAGACGGTCGGTTCCTGGAGTGGCGGCTACGACGGGCTGATCCGGGACGCGATCCGGGAGAGCGGCGAGGGCCCCTCCTACGGAGGGGTGAGCGTCTCGCCACCGTACGACAGGGACGCGCCCGGCGCGGTCGACCGGTTCGAGGTCACGGTAGAGGATGTCGACACGGTCTACTGCCTGAGCGTGTCGCCCCACGAGCCGGAGTCCGTCCTGGCGAGCGTCGAGGTGGCTCTCCGTATCAGCGTCGACGAGGACCGCTGCTGACCACCGCTGCCGGGCGGCCGGCGGAGCGTCGTGCGCCCTCCCGCAGGAGTCCGCAGCGGGCCGCAGCGGGCCGGCCGTGGCAGCACGCCGTACGCCGGCATGCGAGGGCGCGCCCGGCCGGGCATGCCGGTCAGAACGCGAGGAACGCCCGCGCCGCCGCCGCCCCGGCCTCGGCGTCCCGGTCCGTGGAGGGGACGACAGCGGCCACCAGGCCGGCGTCGACCTCCCCGTCGGCGGCGATCAGCGCGTCGATCGCCTCGTAGGGCGGCCGGCCCCCCTCGGAGTCAGGCATGCGCCGGGCGGTGGCGACGATTTTCCCCCGGGTCAGGGCTGCGGCCAGCACGGGCAGCCCCACGCTCCTGAACCCGTCGTCGAGTTCGTACGCGGCGCGGTACCAGGCGCTGCCGTCGAAGCCGTACACGAAGCCGAGGAAGAGCTCCGCGTCGCGGACCCGGCGGACAGGCGGCTCCCACCACTCGGGCGCACCGGCCAGCAGATCGGTCTCCTTCTCCTCGAAGAAGTCGGACGCCTCGGCGTAGAAGGTCTCGGAGTCGTTCCGGTCCTGTCCGAGCAGCACCGCACGGCCCTCGTCGAGGTGGTGCAGGTCGGCCCAGCTGCCGTGCCCGTCGTCGTAGTGCCACAGCGGCCAGAGCGCCCGGCACCGCTCGCCGTGCCCCGAGGCGGCCTGCACGGCGGCGAGAGCAGCCCAGCGCCCTCGCAACGCCATCGGGTCGGGAAGGTCGAGCTGCACCAGGGCCATGATCGGACTCCTTCGCGCGTGGTCGCGGCACGGTCGGTCCCCGTGCCTCTGCGGGATTCCGCACCCGCGGGGACGGGCTCCCGGCCCGCCGGACCACGGGCCGCAGGCCCATTTCGTCGCACGTGTACCCTCGCCGGGCATCGGTATACGCTGCCTGATCATGCGTATACCAGCACGCGGGCCGGCCGCCGGCGCCACCGCTCTCGTCACTGTCCTTCTCGCAGCGATCACTGGTTGCTCCTCCTCCGGTCCCTCCGACGACGACGGCTCCCAGCTGCTCACAGCACTCGGAAGCCTCGCCGACGACAGCGGCACGAAGGAGGTGACCTTCCTCGACGCCTCCCGCGTACGGGAGTTGAGCAAGGACGACGAGAAGCGGTTCACCCACGTCTCGCAGCCGGCCAGTCCCCTGCTCGATCCGTACGAGCCCGGTCTTCTGGGGCAGCGGTTCGAGGTCACCGGGATCGACACCGCGATCGACACCAGCGAGGCCGGGCACTGGTCGGGGTCGTTCGACGCGTCGGCGATCACCGAGTCACTGAAGTCCGAGGGCTATACGCAGAGCGAGAAGGACGGCCGGGAGGTCTGGGCGCACCCCGGCGGCACGGGAGCGGCACTCGAGGTCTCGGAGGACGAGATCTCCTACTCCACCCGGGACTCCGACCCCATGGCCGCGGTCGACCCCGAGGAGGGATCCTCCCTGGCGGACAACAAGGACTTCCGCCGGGCTGCCGAGTGCCTGGGTGATGTCTACCGCGCGGACTTCAACCCGCTCAGCTCCTCCAACCCGGTGCCCCTGGCGGCTCTGGGCCAGCAGGCGGAGTCCGCGGCCGAGAACACCGAGGTCCTCTGCTTCGTCGTGAAGGACGACGCGGCGGCCGACAGGCTGGAGTCCGAGCTGCGGACGGTGATCAGCGCCGAGTCGCCGAAGTTCGACGGCACGAAGGTGACCGTGGAGAAGGGCGACCGGCCGTTGGTACGAGCCGTCGTCCCCGACAGCGCCACCCAGCGGCCGGGGCGTCTGATCGTCTCCGACGTCGAACTGTGGATGACCGCCGCGCAGTAGGGGCGGGCACGCGCCGGTCCACCGAAGGTGTGGGGTTGGGCGGCGCTGCCCACCCCACACCGGCGGAGTGTGCGTCAGACGCACTTTCCGTTCAGCCAGGACGTGAATTCCTTCGTCCATGTGGTGGCCATCGGCACCGAGGTGACCGGAGAGCCGTACCGGGCCAACTTGTCCTGCCACGAGGCGTAGTTGCCGGAGGCGCTCGGAGCGGGTTCCTCCCAGTCGACCGTGTCGACCCAGGCGGGGTGACCCTTGAGCGTGGCACCGAGCCCTGCCGCCTCGATGCGCCGCTCGAGCTCGGGTCGCAGCGCGGTGTCATGCGTGTAGATCATGATCTTCTGGGCGGAGGCACGCTCCGAGATCGGCGCGACGACTTCGTTCCACGCGGTCTCGCGTATGGACGCGTCGCTGCTGAGCAAGGACTGCCTGGTCTCGCCCTTCAGTTCGACGAGGACTGCCATCTGCTGGGACCTGGCACTGTCGAGCCATTCCCGGAAGGTGTACACGGTCTCGCCGGCGTACGGGCCGCGGGTGATCGTGCGGCCCTTGAGCTGGTCGGCACCCGTGGCCCACCAGAGGTCCGTGATGGCGGCGCCGGTCCCGCTCAGCCCTCTGGTCGTGGTGTTGTGCCACATCACGCCCTTGGTGCCGTCCCTGGTCAGCTGGAGATCGGCCTCCACACCGCCCGCTCCCCAGCTCTTCTGCTGCGCGAGTCCCTTCGGGTGGTTCGGCGCCCGCACCTGGTCCCGCTCCCAGGCGTTCGCCCCGGTGGGGTAGCCGCCGTGACCGTAGACCGTCGGGCAGACGGGCAGGGCCCGGGGGCTGTTGTAGCCCTCGATCATGCGGACCCTGCCGAAGGTCCAGTTGCCGGCGGCTGACTCCCAGCTGTGCAGGGAGCCGTTGAGACTGCCGTCGGCTTTGGCGGTGAAGGTGATGGTCTTCACCCGGCCGTCGCTGTATCCGTAGAGGGTGGCGAGGTCGTCGCGGCCGTCACCGTTGTAGTCACCGGTGACGATCTTCATGCTGGACCGGCTGTACGAGCCAGCCGCGATGTTCAGGATCTCGCGCCGGTTGCCGAACCTGCCATCGGCGTCGAGCTCGAAGCTGATCAGGGCATCGTGCCCGTCGCTGTAGTCGTACCAGGCGGCCAGGTCGTCACGGCCGTCGCCGTCGAAGTCACCTGAGTGCAGGCTCGTGCGGCCGAACGTCCAGCCGGTCGACTCCCATCCGCGCACCGGCTCGTTGAAGCCACCGCCCGGCTTGGCGGTGAAGACCATCGTCGTCACGGTGCCCGAGGCGTACCCGTACAGGACGCCGAGATCGTCACGGCCGTCACCGTTGTAGTCGCCGGTGGCGAACTTCATGCGCTCGACGTGCCATCCGTCGGCATCGGTGCGCTCGAAGGACGAGAAGTGGGCGCCGAAGCCGCCGTCGGCGCCGGCCAGGAGTGTGAAGAGCTTGTCGTCGCCGTTGCCGTAGTCGTACCAGACGGCGATGTCGTCGCGGCCGTCACCGTCGAGGTCACCGGCCTGGGCGGTCATGGCTCCGAGGGTCCAGTTGCCGGGAGCGGCGGTCCAGGAGGAGAAGGGAGCGGCGAAGGTGCCGCTCCCCGTGCCGAGCCAGGTGAAGAGAGTGACCCGTCCGTCGTCGTACCCGTTGAACGCGGCGACGTCTCCGATGCCGTCGCCGTTGAAGTCACCGGTGACGTGCTTCATGCGGTCGGCCGAGAAGGTGCCTGCGCCCGTCTCCCAGCCCACCCCCGGCGCGGCGAAGCCTCCGTCCGCGCCGGCGAGGAAGGTGCGCAGCGCGTCGTGGCCGTCGCCGTAGTCGTACCAGGCGGCCATGTCACTGCGGCCGTCACCGTTGTAGTCGTGGCGGGCGCTCCCGCCGCCGGCTTGTGCGCTGACCGCGCGTGTTCCGCCGTCCGGCCGGGCCGCGACGGAACTGACGGCCGGAAGCCCGGTCCGGCCACGGGCGTCGGCAGTGGACGCGACGGGTGCCGGCCCTTCCTCGCCCACCACGGCGCTCGCGCTGCCGGTGCCCGCCTGCAGACCGAGCAGGGCACACACGACAGCGGCGCTTATTATCCCGACGGGTCTCTTCATCCGGCTGTTCCTCCCCCTTGTCACTGTCACTGTCACTGGCGCTGCCGCTGGCGCTGTCACTGGCGCTGTCACTGGACGAGAACAGCACCCGCGTCCACCGTCCACGGGTGCACCTCACATCCTTCCGCCCCTCGCCCCGGCGAAGCCGCGGACGATTAGATCACCGGCACCCGCTCCTGGACAGCCCCTGCCGGGCGCGCAGTCGTCGTTGTGAGCTGACGGACAGGATCAGGCCGCTTCGGCGCCCTCCACCTGCCGCCTACTTCCTGGTACTGGCTGATGTGCCGTCAGGAAGCCGCGGATGTAGGCGGACACCGTGTCCAGGTGGCTTTCGAGGAGGAAGTGTCCGCCTCCGGGAATCAGGTGGATCTCCGCGTCCGGCAGGTCCCTGGTGAAGGCGCGCGCTCCGGCCGGGCCGAAGATCTCGTCGCCCGCGCCCCAGACCGCGAGCAGAGGAACCTGGTGTTCCCGGAAGTAGGCGTGCACCCGAGGGTAGAGGAGCCGGTTGCCGGCGTAGTCGCGGAACAGGGCGAGCTGTACCAGGTCGTTGCCCGGCCGGCTGACCTCGCGGTGGTCGGCGGCCCAGGTGTCGGGGTCGACCGACTCGGGCCGTTCGACTCCGTGGAGGTACTGCCGACGGATGGCTTCGAGTGAGAGGGCGGATCGGGCGGCGGGTTCGGTGAGTGGGCCCGGGTTCTCGCCGTACGCCCACACGGGCTTCCAGAAGTCCGGTACGAACCCGTCCTCGTAGGCGTTGCCGTTCTGTGTGATCACCGCGGTGATCGCGCCCGGGGAGCGCAGGGCCAGGCGCCAGCCGATGGGCGCCCCGTAGTCCTGGACGTACATGGCGTAGCGGGTGACGCCGAGTTGGTTCAGCAGGGCTTCGGTGATGTCGGTCAGGGAGTCGAAGGTGTACGTGAACGCGTCCACCGGTGGGGCATCGGAGTTGCCGAAGCCGATGTGGTCCGGAGCGATGACGTGGAAGCGGTCGGCCAGCGCCGGGATGAGGTGACGGAACATGCGTGAGCTGGTGGGGAACCCGTGCAGGAGCAGGAGCGTGGGCGCTTCACGGGGCCCTGCCTCGCGGTAGAAGACACGGTGCCCCCGCACCGTCGCGTACCGGTGGAGAATCTCGACCACAGCGCTAACCCCTTCACACCCTCATGGCAGTTATCTCTCGGCAAGCAGTAGACCGCCCTTCGGGTAACCTGTCAAATGGCTTGATGGAGTTAGTCGAGAAGGCGGGGCCCATGGTGGACGACGAGGCACTGATGCAGGCCCTCAACAGCACTCCCGTCGCGGACGGCCGCCGTCAGGACCTCTGGCGCGATGACCAGGAGATGGAACGATGGGCACGGGAACACGGAGGGCTCGGCGACGAGGAGGAGCGCCGGTGGCTGCGCGCCGCCCGGGACGCACTTCAGGAAGCGACGTCGGGCGCACCGGCGGAATCCCGCCTGCAGCAGATCCTGACGGGCGTTCGTAAGATCCCGCAGATCGGCACGGCAGGCATCGAGTGGCACGTGGAGGTGCCGCCGCAGCGCCGACTGGCGGTGGAGCTCGTGCTCACGTGGGCGGATGTCGCGGAGCGCATGCCCGGCCGCCTGCGGCCGTGCGAGAACCCGGAGTGCCACCTGTTCCTCCTGGACCGGAGTCGCGCCAACTCGGCCCGGTGGTGCTCGATGAAAACCTGCGGGAACCGGCTCAAAGCCCGTCGGCACCAGGCCCGGACGCGGGAGAACCCGCGCCCCTGACAGCCCCCGGTGAGGCGGCGACTGCGCTACGGTGTACCAACGAGACGATACGTATCGCCTTATTGACGCCGCCCATGACAGGAGGAGCACCATGTCCCAGCACCGCTTCATCGACGCGGCCCCCGGCGTGCGCCTGTGGGCCGAGGAGCGAGGCTCCGCCGACACCCCTCCGCTCCTGCTGATCATGGGTGCCCAGACATCCGGCCTCGGCTGGCCGGAGGACCTGGTGGAGGCACTCGCCGCGCACCATCGGGTGATCCGCTACGACCACCGGGACACCGGCCGGTCCACCTGGGCCTTCGACCGGCAGCCGTACGCCGTCACCGACCTCGCCGAAGACGCGATCACAGTGCTGGACGGCCTGGGCGCCGACCGGGCCCACGTCGTGGGCATGTCCCTCGGCGGGATGCTCACGCAGCTGCTCATCGCCGACCACCCGGACCGCCTGCTGAGCGCGACCCTGATCGGGACGTCCGCGCTCAGCACCAGCCCGTACGTGCGGCCGGACGGAACGCACGTCCCGCCCGAGGAACTCCCCGGCATCGCACCCCACGTGCTGGAGATCTGGTCCCGCCCGGCCGAGGAGCGCGGCCCGGAGGGCGAGCTCGACGCCCGCGTCGCACACTGGCGGGCCCTGGCGGGCGACCAGCTCCCGTTCGACGCGGAAAACGCCCGCGAGCTGGAGCGGAGGATCATCGAGCACACCGGCCACCACGCCGCCGGCACCGCGCACGGCCGCGCGGACACCTCAGGCATGCTGCGCACCGGGGAGCTGGCGAAGACCGACGTGCCCACGCTCGTGATCTCGGCCCCGGCGGAACCGGTCTTCCCTCCCCCGCACCCGCAGCATCTCGCCCAGGTGATCCGCGGGGCGCGCACGGTCGAGATCCCGGGCATGGGCCACGCCCTCCCCCCGCAGGTCCTCACCCCGCTCGCCGCCGCAATCCTGGAGCACGCCGGGGCATCGGCGGACCAGCGCAGGGTCGTTGCGAAGCTGCGGACGAATGCGCGCCCGAAATGAGCGTAATGCCTGTCCCTTACCTCCCAACGACCGGGCCAGACGGCCGCGGGTGCGCGCTGCGGCTTTAATGCGTCGACAGCGCCTCTCCTTGAGCGGCAGAGTGGGCGTCCGTGACGAGCAGTGAGCTGTGGACCCGTGCGACCGCCGACCGCTACGACGCCGAGGAGACCGAGAGGTCCTCGGCCGCCTTTCTCGGACCCGCTCTCGACTTCCTCGCCGACCTCGCCGGAGACGGACGGGCGCTGGAGTTCGCCATCGGGACCGGCCGAGTGGGCGTCCCGCTCCGAGAGCGCGGCGTGCCGGTGGTGGGCATCGAACTGTCCGAGCACATGGCAGCGGTGTTGCGACGCAAAGCCGACGAGGACACGCTCCCGGTGGTCATCGGGGACATGGCCACCACCGTCGTTCCCGGCGGGTTCACCCTGGTCTATCTCGTCTACAACACCATCACGAACCTGCTCACGCAGGACGAGCAGGTCGAGTGCTTCCGTAACGCCGCACGTCATCTGGAGCCCGGCGGCCGATTCGTCATCGAGCTGACCGTGCCCCCGCTGCGGTTCCTGCCGCCCGGCCAGGTCGCGGTGCCGTTCGACGTCTCCGAGCGGCATCTCGGCTTCGACACCTTCGACCTCGTCGAGCAGATTCTCGTGTCCCACCACTTCACCCGTGACGGCGACGACGGCCGCTACCGCCGCGGCGCCTCCCGCCAGCGCTACACCTGGCCGTCGGAGCTCGACCTGATGGCAAGGATCGCTGGACTCGAGAGGGAACGTCGCGTCGCGGACTGGGACGGGGCGCCGTTCACCGAGGACTCCGCGAAGCACATCTCCGTGTGGCGCAAGCCGGCCTGAGGCCGGCCACCGTGGCTCCGAAGCACTCACTCCGGCAAGATGATCTACTGCACGGAGTGACCGTGCGCCTGGCTGGTCCGTCCGAGGACCCCCGGCGTCGAGCGAGTGAGGCCGCGATGAGCGAACCGACGAAGCCCGAGATCGACCTTCCGGAGGGTGACGCTCCCACCGAGCTGACCATCCGCGACCTCGTCGTCGGGGACGGGCCCGAGGCGAAGCCGGGCAGGGTCGTCCAGGTTCATTACGTCGGGGTCACCTTCGCGTCCGGAAGGGAGTTCGACGCCTCCTGGGACCGGGGCCGGACGTTCAAGTTCGCCGTGGGCGGCGGCAAGGTCATCAAGGGCTGGGACCGCGGAGTCAGGGGGATGAAGGTCGGCGGCCGGCGGGAGATCATCGTTCCCCCGCGCCTCGGCTACGGCAACCAGTCGCCCACGCCGTTGATCCCGGCGGGCTCGACACTCGTGTTCGTGGTGGACCTGCTCTCCGTCGCGGTCTGAGGCCCCGCTCCGGCGAACCACCGCATCAGCCTCGATGGCCGTCAGGCTCGGCCGCGAGGTCGGAGCCGCCCGGCAGCGGACCGCCCTGTGGTGGGATGGTGCCGTGAGCCGCACCGTGGAAGAGACCAACCGCCGCATGCTCCGGGCGCGGGACGCGATGGACCGTGCGTACGCGCAGCCGCTGGACGTGCCGGCCCTGGCCCGGATCGCCCACGTCTCCCCGGCCCACTTCGCCCGTACGTTCCGCGCCACCTTCGGTGAGACGCCGCACCGCTATCTGCAGCGGCGCCGGGTCGAACGGGCGATGTTCCTGCTGCGGGAGACTGACCGCAGTGTCACCGACATCTGTTACGAGGTCGGCTTCGGCAGCACCGGTACGTTCAGCCGCACGTTCCGCGACATCGTCGGCCGGTCGCCCAGGACGTACCGCAAGGAGGCGGCGGCCGTGGACGTGCCGACGTGCTTCACGAAGGCGTGGACAAGACCGAGCGCCTGAACCGCCTCCGCGGCCCGGCCTGTACGCAGGAGGAGCAGGGCGGCGGCGACCCGTCCGGGTGCCCCGCCCCTGGGCCCTGTTCTGTTTCTCAGCCCTTCGGCTGGGTGAAGCGGAGGTGGTTGCCGAAGGGATCGCGCAGGCCGCAGTCGATGCCGTACGGGCGCTCCGTCGGCTCGTCGGTGAACTCCACGCCCTGGGCCAGCAGCGTCTCGTACGTCTTGCGGCAGTCGTCCGTGGTGAGGATGAGCGCACTGCCCAGCGCGCCCTTCGTCAGCAGGTCGCGGATCTGTTCGGCCGTCTCCTCGGACATCGCCGGAGGGCCCGGCTTCTCCAGCAGGACCTGGCGGTCGGGATGGCCGGGGACGCTGATGGTCAGCCAGCGCATGAAGCCCATGTCGACGTCGGCGTTGACCTCCATGCCGAGCTTGCCGACGTAGAAGTCGAGGGCCTCGTCCTGGTCGAGGACGTAGATCTGTGAGTGTGTGATCGCGTTGAACATGTGCATCACGCTAGCCGGGGGGACCGGCGAAAACTTATCCAAAGCTGCTCAACTGCGGGAGGGTGGCCGCTCATCCCAGCGGGTTGTCGCGGGCGCCCGTTGCCCCGACGATGGGGAGGTACGGCGCCACGGACGGGAGGGGCGAGTTGACGGATCCCTGGGTGGCTCCGGCCGCCGACGCGAACGCGCGCCCCGGCGTCCGGCTCGGTGAACTGCGGCGGGCGCACGAGGCGTTCACCTCCGAGGGGCGGCTGGAGACGCCGGTGCGCTCCGTGGTGGGCCAGTCGTGGCGTCGCTCCGCCCGGGCGCGGGTCAGCCCTGACGGCGCAGCGCTGGTCGAGCTCCGCGCGGACGAACTCGGACCGTACCGGGACGCACATCGCCTGGCTCACGTCATGCCCGTGATCCGTGAACTCATGGGCGCCTACGCCATGGACGGCGAACATCTGCTGGCGGTCTGCGACGCCCACGGCAGGCTCCTCTGGGTCGAGGGGCATGCGCGGGCTCGTCGGCGCGCGGAGCGGATGAACTTCGTGGAAGGCGCCCGCTGGGCCGAGTCGGAGGCCGGGACGAACGCACCCGGCACGGCTCTCGCGATCGACCGTCCCGTCCAGGTGTTCGCCGCCGAGCACTTTCTCCGGCCGGTCCAGCAGTGGACGTGCGCGGCCGCCCCGCTGCACGACCCGCACACGGGCCGGGTGCTCGGTGCCGTCGACATCACCGGCGGGGACGGGCTCGCGCATCCGCACAGCCTGGCGTTCGTACAGGCTGTGGCGCGTGCCGCCGAGTCCCAGCTCGCCCTTGTCGCCCCACGGTCCGCCGACGGATCGGCGCGGCTCTCCGCGCTCGGTTGCGACGAGGCGCTCCTGGTGCTGGGCGGGCGGAGGATCCGGCTGAGCAGGCGGCACAGCGAGATCCTGGTGACGCTGGCCCTCCATCCGGAGGGCCTCGGCGGTGACGCCCTGCTGATCGAGCTGTACGAGGACGAGTCCGTCCCCCCGGTGACCCTGCGGGCCGAACTCGCGCGGCTGCGGCGGCTTCTGGGGCCGGAGCTGCTGCGCTCGCGTCCGTACCGGCTGGGCGCGCCGGTGGACAGCGACTTCGACACCGTCACGCGCAGGCTGGAGTCCGGCGCGGTGGCGGCAGCCCTCGGCGCGTACGCGGGTCCGCTGCTGCCGCGCTCGCAGGCACCGGCGGTCGGCCGCCTCCGACGCCGGATCGCCGGTCAGCTGCGGGCCGCGCTGATCGCGCGGGCCGATCCGGGGCTCCTCGCCGACTGGGCGTACAGCCCGTGGGGCGCGCAGGACCTCCCGGTCTGGCGGGCCCTCGCCGCGGCGGCGCCCCCGGAGCGGCGGGCGGCACTACTGGCGAGGGCTCAGGCACTCGACGCGGAGCAGCGCTCATAGGGCCGTTCACCGGGGCGGGCAGGCCGTGCAACGGGGTTGCAACGTCGCGCTGCCTAGCCTCACGACCGAGGGCCGTCCAACGGCGGGCGGCACCGGATCCGGGAGGCCACAGAGATGACCCGTTACGCTGCGCCGGGCACCGAGGGCGCGATCGTCTCGTACGAGTCCCGTTACGACCACTGGATCGGCGGCGCCTATGTCCCGCCGGCCCGTGGTCAGTACTTCGAGAACCCGAGCCCCGTCAACGGCCGCCCCTTCACGGAGATCGCCCGCGGCACCGAGGACGACGTGGAGCGCGCCCTCGACGCGGCCCACGCGGCGGCCCCCGCCTGGGGCGCCACGTCCGCGGGTGACCGTGCGGTCGTACTGAACCGGATCGCCGACCGCATGGAAGAGCATCTGGAGGAGCTGGCGGTCGCCGAGAGCTGGGAGAACGGCAAGCCGGTGCGCGAGACGCTGGCCGCGGACATTCCGCTGGCCATCGACCACTTCCGGTACTTCGCGGGTGCGCTGCGCGCGCAGGAGGGCTCGCTCAGCGAGATCGACGACGACACGGTCGCGTACCACTTCCACGAGCCGCTGGGTGTGGTGGCTCAGATCATTCCGTGGAACTTCCCCGTCCTGATGGCCGTCTGGAAACTCGCCCCGGCGCTGGCAGCCGGGAACGCGGTGGTCCTCAAGCCGGCGGAGCAGACGCCCGCGTCGATCCATGTGTGGATGAGCCTGGTCGCGGATCTGCTTCCCCCCGGCGTCGTCAACATCCTCAACGGCTTCGGAGCGGAGGCGGGGAAGCCGCTCGCCTCCAGCCCTCGGGTCGCGAAGATCGCGTTCACCGGCGAGACGACGACGGGGCGCCTGATCATGCAGTACGCCTCGGAGAACCTCAAGCCGGTCACGCTGGAGCTGGGCGGCAAGTCGCCCAACCTGTTCTTCGACGACGTGTGGGCACTGGACGACGACTTCCGCGACAAGGCCCTCGAGGGCTTCACCATGTTCGCCCTCAACCAGGGTGAGGTGTGCACCTGCCCGTCACGGGCGCTGATCCAGCGCGGCCACTACGGCGAGTTCCTCGAGGCGGGCATCGCCCGTACCGAGAAGATCGTGCCCGGGCACCCGTTGGACACCGACACGATGATCGGCGCGCAGGCCTCCACCGAGCAGCTGAAGAAGATCCTCTCGTACATCGAGATCGGACAGCAGGAGGGCGCGAAAGTCCTGACCGGTGGTCAGCTCGTCGAGCACGGGGGTGAGCTGGAGGGCGGCTACTACGTCCAGCCGACCATCTTCGAGGGTGACAACCGTATGCGGGTCTTCCAGGAGGAGATCTTCGGCCCGGTGGTCGCCGTGACGTCGTTCTCGGACTTCGACGAGGGCATCAGGACGGCGAACGACACGCTGTACGGGCTCGGCGCGGGCGTGTGGACCCGCGACATGAACACCGCCTACCGGGCGGGCCGGGCGATCAAGGCAGGCAGGGTCTGGACGAACTGCTACCACGCCTACCCGGCGCACGCCGCCTTCGGCGGATACAAGCAGTCGGGCATCGGCCGGGAGAACCACAAGATGATGCTGGAGCACTACCAGCAGACGAAGAACCTCCTGGTCTCGTACTCGCCGAAGAAGCTCGGCTTCTTCTAGTCGCGAAAAGAGGGCGCCTGACCAGGTGTTTCACCTGTCAGGCGCCCTCCCTGCAACGCTTCAGCCGGGTTCTGGGTGATCCCTTGCACGGAGCCGCCGAGTGGGAAGAACTGCTCGTGGGCCCCTCGCACGCTCCGTCGGACGTCCACCAGGACCCGCGCCTCGGGCGGTCCCGGCTACATGTTCCGGATGTGTTCGAGTGCGGTGTCGAGGAGCTCGCTCACCTGGTGGAGGGTGGTGGCGGTGGCGGTGGCCAGGTAGGCGGGGTGCTGGGCGAGCGGGGTGAGAACGGCGTGGCCCTTCTCGGGGTCGTCGCCGATGAGGAGCGTCGGGTGGTCGGTGGGGAGGTGGGGGTCCACGACGAGGAGCTGGCCGGCGGCGCGGTGCCGGCCCAGCACGGCGGGGCCGTCCCAGGCCGGTGCCGTCCCACCGTAGGCGGTGTGCTGGTCGAGGGCGGGGCGGCCGCCGCGGTACACGGTGAGGCGGGTCGTGAGGTGCCCTGGGGGTTCGGCGGTACGGCCCAGGAGTTGCTCCTCGCGCAGCAGGACGGCGGCGGTGGGTGCGAGGTCGACCGTGCAGGTCTGGTGAAGGGTGCTGTTCGAGGCACTGATCAGGGGTTGGGGCAGCCACGACAGCATGGCGTGGTCGGCGACGGTGAGTCGGACGTCGTAGGTGGCGGGACCGGCTGTGGCGCCGGGCAGCGCGATGGTGGCGGTCGGCGTGGTCACCTCGAGCCTGGCGTGCTCCTCGGCGGTGATGTCGAGGGCGAGCCGATCTCCGCCGAGGGGTGCGCACATGGAACTGATCACGCTGACCCTGGCCCACCCGTTGTGGGGTTGCGTCTGGTGCAGGTGGAAGGGGCCGCTGTTGCGCATGAGCGGCACGATCGTGGTGGAGCCTTCACGGGCGGCCCTGATGACGGCGGTGGCCCGGACCCCGGAATGTGCGGGGTCCGTCAGGTGCACTCGTCCGGCCACGTACTTCTCGTCTGTCCGACCGCTGTCCACCTCGCTTGCCGCAGCGGTCGGCGCGGGGGGCGGCAGGGTGGGCGTGGGGCCGGGGTGCGGTGCAGTGGCTGTCATACGGCGGCCTCGGTGCGCCATGCGGACAGGCAGCCGCTGACCCAGTCGGCGACGGGCTGGACGCCGTCGTCCGATGCGAGGCTGGTGAAGACCACGGGGAGGCTGCCGCGCTGCCGGTCGGCGTCGGCGGCCATGGTGTCCAGGTCGGCGCCGACATAGGGGGCGAGGTCGGTCTTGTTGATGACGAGGAGGTCGGCGGTGGTGATGCCGGGGCCGCCCTTGCGGGGGATGTCGTCACCGCTGGAGACGTCGATGACGAACACCTGGTGGTCGACGAGGCCCTTGGAGAAGGTGGCGGTGAGGTTGTCGCCGCCCGACTCGATGAGGATCAGATCCAGTGGGAGCAGTGTCTCCTCCAGCTGTTCGACGGCTTCCAGGTTGGCGGAGATGTCATCGCGGATCGCGGTGTGCGGGCAGGCGCCGGTCTCGACGGCGGTGATGCGCTCCGGCGGCAGCACGGCTTCGCGGAGCAGGAATTCGGCGTCCTCGCGGGTGTAGATGTCGTTGGTGACGACCGCGATGGACAGCCTGTCGCGCAGGGCGCGGCACAGGGCGGCGACGGTGGCGGTCTTGCCGGATCCGACGGGCCCGCCGAGGCCGATGCGCAGGGCGCGGCGGCTGCCGTCGGGGCGCAGTGCGTCGGCGCTGGGGGTGTGGTGGTGCGGCAGGGTCGTGTCGTGGTCGAGGTGCATGGCGTACTCCGAACGGTATGGGGGTGTCAGGACGCGAAGAGCCGCATGGACCAGGCGGCGTGCTGTTCGCCGGTGATGTCAAGGAGCGGCGACGAGGCGGCGGGCAGGGCTCCGACACCGTCGGTGGCGAGCTGCGCCGCCGCTTCGGCGGCAGTGGCGGCGACGTCGTCGAGTTCGCCGGCGAGCCGGGCAAGGAGGGCGGTCGCATCGAACGGGTCGAGGCTCAGCAGCCGCACCGCCGCCGTCGCGGGGCCGCCGATGCTCTCGTACGCGGCGCACCGGGCGGCGTCCAACGGTGTCAGGCCGGCCGCGCGGGCGGCGACGCCGAGCACCACGGGCTGGTGTGCGCCCTTCGGGAACGAGTGGGCGATCCGGTCGAGCTCGGGGCAGGGCCAGGCGGCGCGGGCCGCACGCAGCATCTGCCGGCCGAGCTTGCGGGCGACCTGCCGCAGTGCTGGTACGGGGGTCCGGGCGTCGGCGGCCTCGTCAAGGGCCATCGGGTCGTAGCCGGTGGCGGCTGCGGCGGCCAGGCCGGCCGCGGTCAGCCCGGCGGTGTGCAGGCGGCCCCGGCAGAACGCCTCCAGGCTTGAGGCGTCATGGACACCGTGGGAGGCGACGGCGGCCTCTACACCGCCGGAGTGGGCATGCCCACCGGCGGGGAAACGGCCGTCGGCCAGGACGAGCAGGGCGGCATGGCTCATGGGAACGGTGGCCCGCCTTTCGCAGGTACGGAGTTCAGGAGGAGGGACTTCCCGAGCAGGTGGCCCGGCGGCGGGATGCCGCCGGGCCGGTGTCGCGCTCAGAAGAGGAAGTACCGCTGTGCCAGAGGCAGTTCGGTCTCGTAGAGCTCCGGATTCGGCGGCTGGTTCTTTTCGAACATCAGCCCGTCATTCGGGGCGCCCTCCACCTTCGTGCGGCTGTCCATGGTCGTGCCCCGCTCGTGTCCCGGAGGATTCGCGGCTGTGCCCGCACCGGAGCCCGTGCCCGTAGCCGTGCCCTTGGCCTGACTCCTGCTCTCGCCGATGGTGACGCTGAAAGTCTCGGGACCGATCTCGATCTCCGGCGACTCACCGTTGAGCTCCATACTCTGCTTGGTCACGTCACGGGTGGATCTGGTCTCCTTCACCCCCTTGGTCAGGTTGTACGTCGTCTTGATGCCGACCGCCTCGGGCACCACGAAGTTGAAGGAGTTACCTCCCGGGGCCCGGCCGCATGCCCCCCACACGGGGCGGGGCAGGTACGGCTGCGGTGTCGGGATCGACGCGTTGGCGTCGCCGACCTGCGCGTAGGCGATCTGTCCGCCCTTGATGATCACGTGCGGCTTGACGCCGAAGAACTTCGGCTCCCACAGCACCAGATCCGCGACCTTGGACGTGCCACCGGGCCCGGTCGGCTCGACGGAGCCGACATGCTCGTCGATGCCATGGGCGATGGCCGGGTTGACCGTGTACTTGGCGACATAGCGCCTGACGCGATAGTTGTCGTGCCTGTCGGTGTCCTCCGGCAGGTGGCCGCGACGCTTCTTCATGACGTGCGCGGTCTGCCAGGTCCGCATGATCATCTCGCCGATACGCCCCATGGCCTGCGAGTCGGAGGACATCATCGAGATGGCGCCGGTGTCGTGCAGCCAGTCCTCGGCGGCCATGGTGGAGGGCCGGATACGCGAGTCGGCGTACGACTTGTCCGCGGGAACGTCGAGGTTCAGGTGATGGCAGATGACCATCATGTACATGTGCTCGGCGACCGTGTTGACCGTCAACGGGCGGGTCGGGTTGGTCGACGCGGGCAGCACATTCTCGTAGCCCTTGCCCACCATCTTCATGATGTCCGGTGCGTGGCCGCCGCCGGCGCCTTCGACGTGGAAGACGTGAATGCCCCGGGGCTTGCCGGTCTTGGGATCCTTGGTGGCGTCGAAGGTGTCCTCGACGAACCCGGACTCGTTCATCGAGTCGGCGTGCAGGGCGACTTGGGCGTGGTAGGTGTCACAGATCTCCAGCGCCTTGTCGATGGCCGCAGGGGTGGCTCCCCAGTCCTCGTGGACCTTGAGGCCGATGGCACCGGCCTTGATCTGGGCCTCCAGCGCCTCGTAGGAGACCGTGCCGCCCTTGCCGAACAAGCCGATGTTGACCGGGTAGGCGTCCAGAGCCTCGAACGTCCGCCGGAGGTGCCATTCGCCGGGCGTCACGGTGGTGGCCCGGCTGCCTTCCGCGGGGCCGGTGCCGCCGCCGATGAGCGTGGTCACTCCCGACGCGAGTGCCTCGTGGATCTGCCCGGGGCCGATGAAGTGCACATGGGTGTCGATGCCGCCCGCGGTCAGGATCCGCCCGTTGCCGGAGATCACCTCGGTCTCCGGCCCCACCACGAAGTGCGAGGCACGCTCACCCCGGTTCTCCTCGGCCGTGTAGGGCTTCGGTGTCATCGTTTCCGGGTTGTAAGCCTGCCCGATCGCCGCGATCTCGCCGTTGCGCAGGCCGACGTCGGCCTTCACCACACCCCAGTAATCAATGATCAGCGCACCGGTGATCACTGTGTCCACCGGATTGTGCGTGGTGTCGCTCCTGGGGAAATGCGACTGCCCCATCGACTCCCGGATGACCTTGCCGCCGCCGAAGAGCATCTCGTCGCCGCTACGGCCCGGTCCCCCGCACCAGTCCTCCTCGATCTCGACGACGAGATTCGTATCGGCGAGCCTGACCCGGTCGCCCTTCGTCGGGCCGTACAGCGTGGCGTAATCCTGCCGCCACAGCGGCACCGGAGGGCGCGCGGTGAAGCTGAGCTGGCGCGGCGTCGACTGCGCGACACCACCTGCCTGACTGGAGCTACCACTCATGGGGCCACCGTCCAATCACTCGGGTCCTTGACCCGCAGGCCCTTGACCAACTGGGCTCCCTTGATGGGCACCACCCACACCCTGCATACGTGTTCGGGCTCGATCCGCTCCGACGTACCGGCCGCGATGTGCAGCCGCTTCCCCTTCACGTCGTCGTCGGCCGGGTCGGTGCACTCCTCGTCCTTGAAGAACTTGAGGCACGCGTTGACGTCGCCCAGGTGGAAGTGGGAGCCGACCTGGACAGGCCGCTTCGCCGTGTTCTTCGCCCACAGCGGCCCCTCCCTCAGGGAGTCGTCGTGGTCGTCCGCGTTGAACGTCACCGCGTGCCGGCCGTCGTCCGCGAGGAGTTCGTACTTGCCCGGGTAGACCTTCGCATCAGGGCACGCCTTGCCGAGCGGGTCGGGGATGGTCACCAGCTTCGTGCCGTCCTTGAACGTCGCTTCGACCTGCACGTCGCGGATCATCTCCCGCACGCCGTCCATGACCTCGAAGTCCGTCAAGTTGCCGCTTGCGGATTTGTCGGGGATCTTGAGCGACTTCGCCACATCGCTCAGCTTGGTGTCCATGAGCTCGGCGACCGTCTTCGTGTCGTGGCGGGCCTCCTCCAGCACATAGGCCGCCAACAGCGCCATGACCTCCGGGTAGTTCAGTGCGAGATCAGGCTGGCGCCTGAGTCGTCGTTCGGCCAGGTCTGCCGCGGCACGGATCATGAGCCGCTCCTGCTCATGGGGCGTCAGATGCATGCGGGTTCTCCTTCCTGTGGTTCGGCGCGGCGAATCGCCCGAGGAGAACCCGGTGCGGACGCCACTCATGTGCTCAACGACCCAGCCAGGAATAGAAGCGGAAGTAGTGCGTCCATTCATACCTTCGGATATAGCTTGATCAGTGAGCCTCCGGCGTCACCCCGCATCGAGTAGTGCGGGCAGGAATGCCCGCCGCGCCGCAGGACAAGGGCCTGGACCGGAAACGCTGGCTCCGGTGCCACAGGCGCGCGACTCCGGCAAGGCTGCTGCGACGGCCTGTGGAGGCCGCAGGGCGCTCAGGGGCCGCGACACCGCTCACGGCGCCGACATCGCCCTGCTGGACACGGTCGCACGCGACGCGCTTTCCCCGGAGGAGGGAGAGTTACTGAGGTCTGATGCGTGATGTCACTGGATCGAAGTCTTGAACTGCGAAGACGGGGGTTCGTCACGCGGCCGCGCGAAGACCACCAGTGACGGCTCCCCCGCATCGGCCGTGACGCGTGTCGGCCTGTCTCCTGAGGGAGGGGCCCGCTTCGCGGAGCTGTGCTAGTAGTAGCCCTTCGTGCCGTCGAGTAGCTCCCGGACGATGTCCGCGTGCCCTGCGTGTCGCCCCGTCTCCTCCACGAGGTGGATCAGCATCCAGCGGAGGTTGGCGCTGCCGTCACGGAAGTCGGGGTGACGGCCGGTGTCGTCCAGGTCGGCCGCGGCAACGATCTCGTTGCTGCGGGCGCACTGGGTCTCGTACTCCTCGAGGAGCTCTGCGAGGGGGCGGCCGTCGGTGTGCCAGTCGGCGTTCTTGTTTGACTCGTCGAATGCGGGGTTCTGCTTCTTGTCGCCGCCCAGGAACACCACTTCCAGCCATATGTGCTCGGTCCAGCGCATGTGGGAGATGAGACCGGCCATCGTCATGTCCGGTGAGGTCGGGATGACCGGGCGGCGCGCGTCCTCGTCGCTCAGCCCTTCGCATTTCCAGCGCAGGATCTGCCTCTGCAGGTCCAGCCAGCCGATGAGCGCGGTGCGTTCGTCCGCTTGGCGCGGGGGACGTTCCAGTTCCGGTGACATGCCGGCGCACGCTACCAGGGTGGTCGGGAGGGACACCTGCATGACGGGCTCTTCCGCGATTTCGCAGTTCAAGGCGTCGCCCCGGCGACATCACCCATCAAACCTCAGTAGCGGTGTTGGTTCAGGGCTCGGGTGAGGTCCCGGCCGCGGCGCGTGCGGCGTCGAGTTCGCCCCGCAGTCCCTCGGCCGTGTTCTCGAACTCGGTGTGCGCTGCCCAAGTCGTGTGATCGTGCGATGAACTTGTCAGTCGGTGAGTGCCAGCCTGATACCGAAGACGCCGATGACGGTGCCGGTGATCCGGTCGAACAGACGGCGAGCGTGCGGCTTGCGGAGCCATCCCTGCAGGACGCGAGCGAAGCCGATGAGGACGGCGGGCCAGGGCAGACCGATCAGGAAGTGCACCGTGGTGAGTAGGAGTCCCATGGTGAAGTGGCTGGTGCCTGAGGGGATGAACTGAGGCAGGACGGCGACGTATCAACCAGATGACCACGTACAAGCTGTCCTGACGTCACCGCGGCTCGGCCGGACCGAGCCGCAGAAGAGACCCCCGGCCCCTGGCCCGGGGGGTCTGCGCCGCGTCCACGGGTACGGGCCCGGGCGAGGACCTTCACCTTCGCCCTCTCGTACTCCTCCGGGTCCGGGTCGCCGTTGCTTCAATTCGGCGAGCTCGGCCGGCTCCTCCACGTGCTCGCTGCCGCGTGGCCGCCGGGGCGGTACGTCAGAGCACGGCGAGCCGGTCCACCAGCAGCTCCATCCTCCGGTCGGTGTCCTCCGGAGGCAGTCGTCCCGCCCGCGCCAGGGTGGCGAGGCCGTGCAGGGCCGCCCAGAACACCTCGGTGAACAGCGCCGGGTGGATGTCTTCCCCGGCGACCTCGCCGAGGCTCTCCAGCAGTGCGGCGAAGGCGTCCTTCAGGGGTTCGGGGGTGTCATCCTGCGCGAAGGCCAGGCCGCCGTCGAGCTGGAACATCGCGTCGTAGACCGCCGGATTGTGCTCGGCGAAGTCGAGGTAGGCGCGGGCGAGGGCGGTGACCCGGGCGCGTGGGCCGTCCGCGGCACGCGCCGCCGTTCGCAGGGCCGCAGCCATCTCGGCGGCGCCTTCGAGGGCGACGGCGCCGATGATCTCCCGCTTGCCGCGGAAGTGGCTGTAGAGAACGGGCTGGCTGTACTCGATGCGCTCGGCGAGCCGGCGGGTGGTGACCGCGTCCCAGCCCTGCTGCTCGGCCAGTTCGCGGGCCGTCGCCAAGATGAGGCGTTCGCGGGCCGCCCGTTCGCGCTCCTTGCGTTCCTGTACCGACATGCTCCGATTCTAGCAGCGCTAGACAACAGAGCAGCAGCAGGTCTAGCGTTGCGACATCGGCTGTCAACGCTAGCTTCCGGAGGGGGCACCCATGCTCAACGCACTTGAGGTCTTCACCACCGTGGTCGTCGGCGTGATGGTGGGAGTGGAGTTCTCCGTCGCCTTCGTCATGAACCGGATCTTCGACGCACTCCCCGAGGACAGCGGCCAGCTCGGCCGCGCCCACGGGGGCCGGATGCTCGGCGCCGTGATGCCGGTCTGGTACATCACCTCGCTCGTCCTCGTCGCGATATGGGCCGTCGCCGGACGGCAGCACGACGGCGCCGGCCTCGTCGTGACCGCCGGCGCGCTGCTGCTCCTCAGCGTGATCATGTCGGTCCTGCTGCTCGTCCCGATCAACAACCAGGGCAAGACGTGGACCCCTGAGAACCGCCCCGCGGACTGGAAGCAGCAGATGAACCGCTGGGACCGGTTCCACTACGTCCGCGTCGCCGTCATCATCGCGGCCTTCGCCCTGCTGGTCGCCGGCCTCAGCTGAACCCGGGGACCGAGGCCGTGCCCTGCGCCGGCTCCCAGGCCGCCGCACACAGGGACTCGGCCACGGCAGCCGTGTACCGGGCGGCGGCGAGCCAGTGGGTGGCGAAGCCGTCGGTGTCGGCAGGGAGGAGGCGGCCGAAGAGGTCGCGCTCCCGTCGGCCCGCCGAGGCACACAGGGCGATGAGGAGGCCGGCGGCCGTGGGGAGGCCCGCGCGGCGGATCCGGCGGGCCTCGGCTGTGACGTCGCCCAGCAGTCCGAGGGCGGCGCGGCCCGCCGGGACCGTCTGCTCGACCCGGCGCTCCAGGAGGTACAGGGGCGAGTGCCCCGCCGTCCCTCCGGCCGGCGGCGGGGCGGGGTGCACGGGGGCAGCCGGGTCCGGGAGGTCGGCTCGGCGCAGGCGGTCGAGGCCGAGGTCGACCGTGCCCTCCCCAGTGGGATGCGAGCAGGCGAGGAGGGCGAGCCGGGGGTGAAGGGCGGGCACCAGACGGCCGATGATCCTCAGCCGTGTCCCCGGCGCGGTGGCCAGCAGCATCAGGTTGTCGCGGTGGGCGAGCGCGGGGTCGTCGTCGGCGACGGTGAGCCGGACGTGGATGCCTCCCTCGCCCAGCGCGAGCAGGCAGGTGCCGCCCGACTCCCTCACCGCGCCGAGGAGTTCCACATCCAGGAAGAGCAGGTCGCTGCCGCCGCCGTCCGGGTCCGCGTAGCGGGAGGTGGACCGCAGGGCGCGGGCGGCCTGTTCGGACACCGGTGTCTCCCACAGAGCGGCGAGCGGCGGCTCCGTCCACGCCGCGCCCCTGGCGGTGACGGCCTTGACCCCCTTCCCGGCGCCCAGCCTGCCGTCCGGCGAGACCGTCGCCCCCGAGACCGCCAGGCCGGCCCGGCCCAGCTCCCGGTGGGTGAGCGCGCTGTCCCCCAGGCGCACGGCCCGGTCGGCCACGCCCAGGGCACGCCCGGCACCCCCCGGTGCCACGTCACCGACCGTGAAGAGACGGCCGCCGGCCCCGGCGACCCAGGTCCGGACGCCGCCGTGCCCCGAGCCGGTGACCACGGGTTCGGTGAACAGGCCGTACAGGCGCAGCGAGCCGTCCGGGCTGTACGGGCGGCGCACGCGTCCTCTGACGGAGGCCAGCTCCGCCCCGGACGCCGACCTCAGCCGGTGTGCGGTGCCCAGGAGTTCGGCCAGGGCCGTGACGAGGGCGGCGGTGCGGTAGGACGGGTCTCCGGCGCGGGCCGCGCGCAGCAGAGTGACGACGGACAGTGCTGCGCCCGCGGCGCGCGGCAGGTGCTGGAGGCGGGCGGTGTGCGCGGCACGGAGGAGGGCCGACTGGGTCACGGCGCCGGCCCCGTCGACGCCGGCCTCCAGTACGGCGGCGGCCGCCGACCACAGGGCGCCGGCCGCTCCACGCTGCGCCGGGCTCGCCACCTCGGGCGAGGAGGCGGAGTCAGGGGTGGGGGCGTCCGGGGTGGGCGTGGGGTCCGTCGGGGAGGCCGGTCCGCGCGCCGCCCGGGTGGGTTCGTCGGCGGGCTCCGGCGCCAGGTCCGCCGTGGGGGCGGCGCAGGCGGCGGCCGCGCGGTGGACACATGCCGGGGCGAGGAGACAGCCGCAGGTGATGGCGTCCGCCGTCGCCACCACGCCGCCCGGGGCATGCAGGCGCAACTCGGTGTCGTCGTCGACCGCGATCGTCACCGTGTCCCCGTCGCGGTACGCCGGGCGGGCTCCGAGCTTGGTGACCGCCCCGTCCAGCCGCTTGCGGAGCCGGGGTGAGAGGTCCTCCACGAGCGTGGCCGTGACCTCCGGTGCGACGGGTGGCAGCCGGTCGGCGTTCATGCGGTCCTCTCCCCTATCCAGCGGGCCAGTTCGAGTGGGCTGAGGGCGGCCACGGGCATGCCGGCGGCCACGAGCTGACCGGCCACGCCCGTCGAGTAGCGGGGCCGGCCGGCGTCGTCGAGGCTCGCGCACCCCAGGACGTGGCAGCCGGTGTTCACCAGGGCCCGCACCTCGGTCAGCAGTCCGCCGAGCGGCGCGCCCTCCTCGAAGTCGCTGATGACGACGACGAGGGTGCGGGTGGGCACCTCGATCAGGCTGCGGGCGTGCCTCAGCCCGGCGGCGATGTGCGTGCCGCCGCCCACGCTCACCTCCAGCAGGAGGGAGAGGGGGTCGTGCACATGGCCGGTGAGATCGACGACCTCCGTCGAGAACGCCAGGAAATGGGTGCTCAGGGTGGGCACCCCGGCGAGCACGGAGGCGGTCAGGGCGGACCAGATCGTGGACGCCTCCATGGATCCGGAGACGTCGGTGACCAGGATCAGGCGCCAGTCGGCCGACCGGCGGGCGCGACTGCGGAACACCGGCTTCTCGGGTATCACCTGGACCGTTCCGTCGGCTGTCCGGCGTGCGGTGGCGAGGTTGGCGCGCAGCGTGCGCGGCAGGTCCAGGCGGCCCCCGGGGCGGCGGGTGGGCCGGGCGGTCATCGTTCCGGTGAGGGCGGGTCGCAGCCGGGTGGCGAGCTGCCGGGTCAGTTCGTCGACCAGGCGGCGGACCAGGGGCCGGAGCGTCGCGAGGCGGGCTTCGGGGAGGCCGCCGGCGTACCGCAGGATCGTCCGGAGGAGTTCCACGGAGGGGGTGGCGGCCGCCGGGTCGAGTTCGGTGAGGACGTCCTGCCGCCCTGTCATGGCTGCGGCGGCGAGGACCTCCTCCCGGACGCCGGGGCCGAACAGCGCGGCAAGTTCCTCGGACCACTCGCGGACGCCGGGGAACGACGGTTCCCGGCCGCCGCCACCGTGACCGGGACCAGGCAGCCCGCTGCGGGATCCCTCGCCGTGTCCCGCGCCGTAGAGCTCGTCCAGAGCCGTCGCCAGGCGGGCGGCGCCGGACGGCAGTTGGTCGGGGCGTCGGCCGAGCACGAGCCGCCATCGGTCGGCGGGCGCGACGGTCCGCGCGGGGGCGGCCACGGGGATGGCGGGGGTGGAGGGTGCGGTGGTGGGCGCGACGGTCGGGAGCGTCGGGGCGGGGTGGCCGGACGGCGGCGGGAACCGGTCGTCGTGTGCGGGTGGCGGAACGGGCAGACCGAGGCCGGCCAGGAGTTCGCGGGCGGCGAGGTCGGCGGCCGTCCGGCGGGCCTGCTCGGCCGGGTCGTCGGCGTCGAGGGTGTCCACCCGTTCACCCAGCCGCTCCTCGACGGTGTCCAGCAGCCGGTCCCGGGCTGCCGGGCTCAGGGTGTCGAAGCCACCGCGCAGGGCCGGCAGCCGGGCCAGGAACGCGGCGTCGTCCAACTCGGCGATCCGGTGCAGCAACGGGTCGAGGGCTTCGGCGCCGACGGTCAGGAGCGGGCCCGCCACCGTCAGGACGCCGGTGAGGCGGGCGGTGAGCGCGCTCCGGGAGGTGCTGTCCACGGCGCCGTCCACCCAGGAGGCGACACGCTTCCCGAAGGTCTCGGCCTCTTCGTGGCCCGTGAGCACCCTGACTCCTCCGGCGGCTGCGGCGATCATCGGGGTGCCGTCGGCGGCCAGCCGGGCAAGGGCGTCGGTGAGCCGGATGCCGCCCACCCGGTCGGCCCGCTGGGCCAGTTCGAGCAACGCGCGGGCGTCCTCGGGCTCCTCGGAGCCGGTCAGGCCGTGGACCTGGCGGACCGCGGCCGAGGTCAGGAGTTCGGCCGCCCGCGCGGTGCTGGAGGCACGGGCGGTGGTGGTCCCCGACGGGGCCGAGGGGTCGTCAGGCACGGCCAGGCCCGGCAGGTGGCCGGCATCGATGCGATCCAGCAGGTCGAGCCCGGCGAGGAGTTCGGGAAGGGTGCCGCTCGCGGGGAGTACGGCCGCCACTTCCGTCAGCCGTTCGTCGGCCAGGGCGAAGAGCCCGCACCCGGCCGCATCCGTGAGGCCCCGGACGACCTGGGCGGCCGTCGGGCCGCCTTCCGCGCGCTCGGCCGCGTGCCGCTGCCGCAGCACACCCTCGGCCGCCTGGGCCGGGGTGACGCCGCGGACCCCGGCCGCGGTGAGCATCGCGGCTGTCGCCGGAGTCCACCGCACCTGCCAGCGCGTCGTGAGCCCTTCCGCACCCGCCGCGCCGGTCACCCCCTGCTCCTGTGCGTAGGGGATGCCGCACACCGTAAGCCTGCGCAGCAGCAGTTCGCGGCGCAGGTCCAGGGTGGAGCGGGCCGGGTCGAGCCGGAGGTCGCGCGGTGCCCCCCTGTGCTCGTCCTCCGGGCCGGGGAGGGAGAGCGCCGCGGTCTCGGCCTCGACGGCGGGGCCCAGTCCGCTGCGTGGAGCGGCGGGTGCGGGCCGTCCGGTACGGGCTCCGACGAGTACGCGTTCGAGTGCCTGGGCGACGGCGCGGCCCGTACCGTAGGTCTCGCCGCGCCCCAGCACCGTCTGCACGGCTTCCAGGAGTTCACCGCGGCCGGGGGCGGGCAGGCCGCGCAGACGGGCCAGGTCTCCGGCTACCCGCACGACCTCCCGTCCGTCCGCCGGGCCGTAGGGGTGGCCCTGTTCGCGCAGGGCGGCGCAGACGCGGACCGCGGTGCGGATCAGCGCCTCGTGCAGCGCGGCCGGGTCCCCGGCGGCGTCCAGTACGGTGTGCTGCCACTCCGGGTCCCGGATACCCGCCGGGTAGCCGGACCGTGAGTCGAGCAGCGGGTACGTGTACGGGACCAGGGAGACCGTGCACGCGGCCGGCCCGGCAGCGCCGTTCAGGTGGCCGTCCGCGGCCGGCTCGGACGCGGCACCGGGCACGCCCGGCACGTCCGGTGCGAGGCCCGCCGCGGCGGTCGGCAGCAGCGCAGGGGCGTGGAAGGATCCCACCACCACGGCGGGCCGCCGACCGCTCGCCAGGGCCTCGGCGACATGCCCGCGCATACAGGCCTCGCGCGCCAGGTCCGTGCCGTGCACCCCGCCTCCCGCCTCGGCCTCCTGCCGCAACGCCCAGCCGGTGAGCAGCGCGGCACGGCGGAGCGCCTCCGGTGTCGAACCGGGCGCGAGGGCCTCCACCAGCCGGTCCCACAGGTCGTCGCCGTCCCGGCCGGTGAGCCGGGACCGGAGCGCGGCGGACAGCCCGTGCCCCTCCCCCGGCACGGGTGCGGAGCCGGAGCCCGGGACCGGGGCCTGGATGTCCGGACCGGCCCCCGCCCATGCCCGGTCGGCCAGCGGCAGATCGCAGGCCACAGCCGGGACCCCGTTTCTTGCCGCCCAGCGCAGAGCGACCAGTTCGGGCGAGAAGTCCGCGAACGGGTAGAAGGCCGGACCCCGTTCGCCCGCCGGGGCGTGCCCCGGTCCGTCGGCGGGCACGGCGGCCAGCGCCACCGGGGCCTCGGTCTCCTCGTGGGCGAGCCAGCCCAGCCACGGCTGGAACTCGGCGGGCAGCTCGACGAGGAGGACGTCGGGGGCCGCCGCGTCCAGCAGTGGAGGGAGGGCGGCCGCCAGAGAGGGGGCGTGGTGCCGCACCCCGATCAGGAACGGTAGCCCGGGTCCGGTCGCCGCGAGGGCCGCCGCCGCGGCCTCCGGGGTGACCGGTCCGCCCGCGCGGGTGACCGGCCCGGTCGCCGGGCCCCGCGCCGGGGAAGCGGCCGGCGCGCCGGCGGGCGGTGACACCTCTGCGGTGGACCGCGTCCCGGTGGGCAGCACCTCCGCGGCGGTCCGCGTCCCGGCAGTGGGTGACATCTCTGCGGCGGCCCGCGCCCCGGGGATGGTCGGCTCGCTCATCCGTCAGTTCTCCAGCACCGTGCGCAGGTCCCACAGGGCACGCCAGGTGGCCGACCCCTGCTCCGCGCGCCTGCGCACCGGCCCGTCCCAGTAGCCCAGGAGCCGCGCCGCGTCGGCGGGGTCGTCCTTCCGTACGACGCCCAGCAGATGGCCGGGCACGAGCGAGAGCACGTCCCGGTCGCCGGGGAAGTACGCGGCGGCCAGGCCCAGGGAGCCCGCGACGGAGACCGCCTCCGCCGTGCTCATGACCGTGGAGGGGCGCTCGACCTCCCAGCCCTCCGCGGAGCGGCCCTCGCGCAGGTCCCGGAAGGCGGTGACAAGGGCTTCGAGGACCGCGTCGTCCACCTGGTAGGAGGCGCCCACGCGTTCGACGGCTGCCCGCGACTGACGCCGGACGAGCGCGGTCTCGGCGTCCACGTCCCCGATGGGGCCCACGGTCTCGAAGTTGAAGCGCCGCTTCAGTGCCGCGGACATCTCGGAGACGCCCTTGTCCCGCAGGTTGGCGGTGGCGATGAGCGTGAACCCTGGGGCCGCATGCACCTGGGCCCCCTTCCCACCCGCGAGTTCGGGGACGGCGATCCGCCGCTCGGAGAGCAGGGACACGAGTGCGTCCTGGACCTCCGGCAGGCAACGGGTGACCTCCTCGACGCGGGCGACGGCTCCCCGGGTCATGGCGGCGAGCACCGGGGAGGGCACGAGGGCCTGCTGGGTGGGGCCTTGGGCGAGCAGGAGCGCGTAGTTCCAGCCGTACTTGAGCTGGTCCTCGGTGGTGCCGGCGGTGCCCTGCACGGTCAGTGCGCTGGTCCCGCAGACGGCCGCCGACAGCAGCTCGGAGAGCATGGACTTGGCGGTGCCCGGCTCGCCCACGAGGAGGAGCCCGCGCTCTCCGGCCAGGGTGACCACGCACCGTTCGACCAGGGCGCGCTCGCCGACGAACTTCTGCTCGATCACCAGGCGGCGCGGCACCCCGGCTCCGGGCCGGGCGTCCTTCGGCATGCTCAGTGCCTCGCCCGCGCTGCCCATCACGAAGGTGACGACGGCGCGCGGGGTGAGCAGCCAGCCGGGCGGGCGGGGACCGGTGTCGTGGGCGGCGAGGAAGGCCAGCTCGGTGGCGTACCGGTCCTCGGGTGGCGTGACCTGGCGGTGCTCCCGGGCGGGCGCCGTCGCCTGGCCGGGGACGCCGCCCGTGGTGCTGTCCTCGGTGGTCGTGGTGTCGTTCGTCATCGGCGGCGGCCCTTCCGGGTTGCGCGGGTGTCCAGTTCTTCGAAGGCCGGGGCGTCGCCGCCGCGGACCCGAGCCCAGGCTGCTGCGAACAGCGCGGGCACGGGGAGGCCGGGCAGGGTCCGGGCGGACCCTCCCACGGGGTACAGGCGTTCCTTCCAGGTTTCCAGCGGCAGCCCGGGGGCGCCGCGTTCGATCCAGCCGCAGGGGAGGAACAGGGTGCGGCCGGCACGGGAGCGCTTCGCCTCCACCACGAGGCCGGTGGCGGCGAGCTCCGCCCTGGCCTTCTTGACCCGTGCCGGCTTCCACCCGGTCCAGCGGACGCAGTTGCGGTCCGTCGGGTCGGGCAGGGCCAGCAGCATCAGGTAGAGGGCGGCGGTGTCCGCGCTCAGGCTCAGGGCGGCGGCGGCCTCGGCCACCAGGTCGGGCACCGCCCGCGTCGGGTCCTGGGCCGGGTGGTGCGGGGAGCCGTCGGGGGCACCCCCCGAGACCAACGCGTCGGTCTCCTCTCCCAGCAGTGCGCGCAGGGCGAGCAGGTCGTGGGTGCTGTGGACGCCGACGATGCCCTCGACGAGGCCGAACGCCGGGTCGTCGGGCCCTGCCAGCCCGGCCGGGCGAATGAGCAGCTTCTCGTTGCTGCTGTGGCCGGGCGCGAGGAGCAGCGCCGCGCCGGCGCGGACCAGACCGTCGGCGCCGGCGCCACCGGACTCGGGGAGTCCGTGGGCGGCGCGGACGGCGCGGCCGGTAGGGCCCCCCGACTCGGCCCAGTCCAGGCCGAGGTCCAGCACGAGGCCCGGATCGGCGAGGCGCCCGCGCAGGACCGCCAGCCCGATGGGCAGGTGCGCCCGCAGGGGGTGCCCGTACGGCAGCGTGTAGGCGAGGGTGCGCAGGGCGGTCAGGGCCGCGTGGACCGCACCATGTGCGCCCACCCGGCGCAGGCCGGGGCGGCCGGTGCCGTCCTGGATGTCGGTGCCGTGGGAGAGCCAGTTCCGGTGGCCGGCGTTGAGGATCAGGTCGACGGCGCCAGGGGTCGTACCCGACAGGTCGAGGTCCAGTTCCTCGGGGACACGGACGAGGGAGCTCAGGCGCTTCTGCCAGACCTCGGCGGCGGTTCGGACATCGGGACCCGTGGACCACAGTTCGGCCGGGTCTGCGGGCAGCAGCGCCTTCAGCAGGGCATGCCGGTCGTCACGGGGCAGGGCGGCCAGCCTGGCCTGGGTCGCCTCGAAGGCACGTGTCTTCGTCCCGAGCAGCGCGAGTGCTTCGGGGCCGGGCTCCTCGACGGCTGCCGACAACAGGGCGGCGGACTGGAGTGGGCCGATCCCGGTGGCCGTGTGGAAGGCCTCGGCGGCCTCCGGACGCCAGGGCGCCGGGCCCTGTTCCCGTACCAGTGCGGTGAGCCGGGCGAGCCGGTCCCGGGCGATGCCCTGCCGGTGAATGTGCTCGCGGTCGAGGGTGAAGCCGGCGACAGGGCCGAAGGCGCCGGTCGGGTCGTGGTCGAGGGCAAGCCAGCGTGCCGCGTCGTTCCGGGAGTTCCGGCCGCGGTTGGCGATGACCACGACGGTGCGGGCGCCCTTGCGCAGCACCTGGCCGAGGCGGTGAACGGCCTCGGGGCGTCCCGACCCGGGTGCCCCTTCGACGAACGGCTCGACGAGCTCCACCTGCCGGACCGTGCCGGCCGGGTCCGCCAGCGGACCTGCGGCGAGGGTTTCCAGCAGCACGAGGAGACCGGTGCGATGCTCGGGGGAGGTGGTCGCCGAGGCTGCCCGGTAGGCCAGTTCGGGCAGTTTGTCGAGGAGCGAGGTCCAGGTCGAGGCGTCGCCGGGCACGGTGTGCTCCTCCCGCTGCCAACCGTCCACGGGGGTGAACGCAACCTTGGACGGCGTGGGCGGGCCGAACGCGGGCTCGCCGCCGAGGACATGGTTGACGGCGAGGATCTGCCGGATCACGGTCCACCGGAGACCGCTTCCCCACCAGCCGCCGTGCATCCGCTCGGAACCCCAGGCAGTGGCGTTCCGCAGGGTCATGTCGTCGGCGTGCTCCGGCTCACGTTCGAAGAACATGCCCTGGGTGCGGGCCATGTTCCGGGGGGTGGCCGGCTGCGCGGGCTCGGGCGGTTCCAGGTACCGGGCGGCGGCGTCGGCCCGGTCCACGGCGTTCCGGACGATCGCGGTGACGCCCGCGAGGAGCCGTGGGTCGGACACCTCGGGCAGCACCCGGGCGACGGCCTCCTGGCTCAGTTCCCGCGACGAGGGCCCGGTGTACTCCTCGACGGCCCGGAACGCCTCCAGGTGCCGGGCGACCGCGGCGGCGACCTCCTTGAACAGTTCCTTGGCGCGGGAGTCAGTCAGGTCGCGCAGGGCGGCGGAGCCCCGCTCGTCCCGCGGGCGCAGGGCGTGCCAGTAGGCGACGGGAGGCAGGTAGGGGGTGCCCGCGGCGTTGTTCCCGCCGGCGGAGCCGGGGGTGACGGACCAGAGGCTGCCTCCGATGCCGTCCGTGTCCTGCGGGTGTGCCTCGACGGAGCGGTGACGCAGGGCCATGACCGGCCGTGACCCGCCGGGCAGGGTGAGGGCGCCGAGCGGCACCGGGGAGCCGCCGTCGGGCAGCGGGTGCGGCAGGGTCACCGTGTGGCCGTCGGGGGTGCCGGCGACGATGCGGTGCCCGTCGGCGGGGGCGGCCGTGCCGGGCTCGGTCACGGTGCGGCGGACCCAACGGCCGAGGACCGTGCCGTCCGTGCCGAACGGGGTGCTCTCCAGACCGGGCTGGACGGGCAGCACCTGGCAGTGCTCGGCGAGCAGCCGGCTGCCGTCCCGCGCCCCGGAACGGAGGAACGCGGGGAGGGACGCCCGGCCGTGCGTGCCGCCCGCCGGGTCGTACTCCAGCCACACCCGCTGCGTGCCCTGGTGGCCTTCCCGCCAGTGGCCGGTGCCGTCGGAGATGACGGCGCGCTGAGGCGGCAGCGAGGTGTCGCCCGCGTGCAGGGCCTTGCCTCCGGTGGCGCGGCCGCCGTGGGGCAGCGGCAGGCAGACCTGGTCCGACGGGCCGGAGCCGCCCCAGCGGGGGATCTGCTCGCCACCGACGCCGAACACCTCGGCGGGGCGGTGCGACCAGTAGCCGCGCTGTTTGCCGTCCTCCCACCAGATGACCAGCAACTCGCCGTCGACGTACCGGAAGGCGAGTGTCCGCCAGTGGTCGACGGTGGCGGGCACCCGCAGGGTGTGCCGCAGCAGAACGCCGTCCGGGCCGATGACGACGGCCCGTTCGAGCGTGTTGAGGATCAGCGCGGGCCAGGCACCGGTGACGCCGACGCCCTCCGAGCGCCGGTGCCGCGGGCCCGCGGCGGCGGCCTCGGCTGCCTCGGCGGCCAGTTCCGCGTAGACCTCGTCCAGTGCGGACCAGCCGAGTTCGTCGAGAACGCCGGTACGCAGGGTGGAAGCGAGCAGGGGCACCACGTCGTGGCCCTTGAGGAGTCGCACGGCCTCCGGAGCGACGTCCGCGACCACGGCGCGGAACGCCGAGAGCCTGTTGAGAGCGGTGTGCAGCCCGGGGAGTCCTCGCGCGGTCGTGTACTCCTCGGCGCGGGCGGTCATCCACTCCCGCAGGATCTCGGAGAGCACCGGGTGCGCGGCCAGCTTCGCCATGCCCGCGTCGTCCAGCTGCCGGCCGTGCCGGTCGCCCAGGCCACCGACGTCCCGGCTCAGCAGGGCGCGGAACACCGGCCGTTCGGCGACGGCGGTGAGATCCCGCGCGCCGGGCGTGGTGTCGGTGAGCCAGGGGCCGCAGGAGACGCCGAGCGACCGTGTGCCCGCGTCCTGCTCGGCCGGCTCGGCGACAGGCACGCCGGAGGCCAGGCAGAGATCGAGGAGGTCCAGATCGGCGGTGCGCTGCCAGCGGCCCTGGAACAGCTCGACGGGGCGCCCGTCGGTGCGCAGCCGGTCCGCCATCCGGGCGACGAGGTCGAGGGTCTGCGGGCTGCGGCCCGAAGTGGCCCGGTTGCGCCGGCGGTGGGCCTCCCAGCGGGCGAGCCAGTCCGCCGGGGAGACGGAGGCGTCGATGGGGGCGGCGGAGGCATCCGGGAGGGTTGTCAGCAGGTCCTCGGCGCCGGAGTCGGCCAGCAGGACGAGCCAGTCGGATTCGCCGTCCGTGTCCCGGCCGCTCTCCGTGAAGGTCTCCGGGAACAGGCCGAGGAGCCGGGCCCGCACGTCACCGTCCCGTCGGGCGAGGGAGACGAGCGCGGACCGGTAGGCCGTCCAGAACGAGGCGGGAGCGCGGACGACTCCGGGGGAGCCGATCAGATCGGCCACCAGCTCGCGTTCGGCGGTCTCGCGGTCCAGCCCGGCGGCTTTGACCAGCGTGCGCACGTCCTGCGGCAGCGCCGCGTAGGGCGGCATGCCGGCCGCGCAGCGCTCGACCAGCAGGCGACGGAACTGCGCCCAGGCATCCGCCGGTGCGAGCCGGGCGACCAGATCGCGCACGTACTGTCGCAGTGCCTTGACCGTCAGCGCGCCGGCGAGGGCGAACTCGAGGAAGACGGCCCGCTGCCGGTCCTCGTCCACGACCAGCCCGTGCACCCGCTCGGCCTCGCGGGCCTTGCCGAAGAAGGACGCGGCGTAGGTGGTGTTCTCGGCCTGGAGGAAGAGGCGCGCCACCTGCTCGTAGTAGGTGGGGAGGAAGTGGGGCACGGCCCGGCCGAGCCGGGTGCCGAGCGCGTCGAAGCCCTCCTTGGCCGCCCCCGCGCGGGTCTTGGCCTGCCGGCCCAGCCGCTCGATGTCCTTGACCAGGGCCAGGGCGTGATGGCCGTTGGCCGGGTCGTTGACCAGGGCCCAGGCCGGGAAGCCCAGCGTCTCGCGGCGCACCTGGCCCACGACGGGGGCCTCGGCGGCCCGGGCCAGCCCGAGGAACTCCAGGGCCAGGTCCTCGGCTTCGCCGAGTGTGCCGGGCACGAGCCGGACCACGGAGCGGTCGCCGAGGGCGGTGTGCGTGTACGTGCGGGCGGTCAGCGCGTCGGCGTCGTCCCCGTCGGTGGTGCCGGCCGGAAGGATCGCACCCGCGTCCAGCAGGGCCGCCGCGCCGGCGGCGTGGGTGCTCCCGCCCCGGGCCTGGGCGGGGAGGGGCGCCGTGCCCGCCGCCCTGTTCGTGCCGGTGTTCGTCGTCGTGATGCTCATGCCGCCCGCTCCTCGTCCTCCACGTCGCGGCCGGCGTAGAGCGTCGCCGCCATGCGCATGCCCTCGGACCATGCGACGGGGCCGACCTCTGCCGCCGTCAGCGCGCGCCCCGCAGGGTCGGTCCAGCCCAGGGGGCCCGTCTCGGTGTCGTACTCGTCGTATCCGTCGTGCTCGCCGATCCAGATACGCGCCTCGACGGTGGCGCCGTCCTCGACGACCGGGCAGACCGCGTATCCACCGCGCGACCGGTACCCGAGCTGGGTGACACGGCCGTGCAGGAAGCGCAGTTCCTTGAACACACCGCCGGCGTAGGTGTCCATGGAGACGGTCTCCGGGGCGAGGCCCGGCGGGCGGCGCCACACCTCGCGGAACAGTTGCTCCACGTTCTGGCTGACCCCCAGTTCGACCGCGAACTCCCGCAGGTCGTCGAGGTCGTCGAGGAGGACGGGGTGGGGCACGCTGACGACGTCCGGGGTGATGCGGACCGTGTCGCCGTCCAGGTCGACGAGACCCAGACCGCGGTCGGGATCGACGTCGCGCAGGAACCCGGCCACCCCGCCGTCCGCGCCGGTGACCACCGCGTCCCGCAGGGCCGCCTGCCACGCCGGGTCGGGCCAGACCCGGGCCAGCACGGCCGTGGGGACGGGCAACGAACGCACCATCCACTGCTCGACGTCGGTCAGGCACCGGCGTTCGTGCCGCTCGAGCCACTCGGTCAACTGCCGGAGTCCGACGACCGCCGGGTCCTCCTTCAACTTGGCCGGGACGGACTTCAGCCGTCGGCCCTTTCCGTTGCGGCAGACCACCTTGCCCGCCTCCAGGGCGACTTCGTAGTCGCCCGCCGGAACCCACCCCATGCGCTGTTCTCCCCGTTTTCCCGGACGGCCGCCGGACCGGCGGCACGCTGATGAAACCCGCCGACGGCAACGCACCGTGACGAGTGGAAGAAACTCTAGGCGCCACCAGTGACAATCAGTTCGGGCGCCTCCGCCCGTCGTGCGGGCCCGCGTTCCGGAGAGCCCACCCGGATCTCCGGCTCGCGTCGCCCGGACGACCCGGTACAGTGCGCGCCGGCAACCTGGTTCCTTGAGGAGGGAAAGCGTGACGGACACCGACGAAGCCCGGTCCGCGGACGGGACGGCGCGTGCGCCCCGACGGAGCGGGCTGAACCGCCTGATGCGCTACGTCCCTCTGATCGCCCCGATCCTGCTGTGGGCTGTGCCCTGCTGGGTGCTTCTGCACACCGGCCAGCACTGGCCGCTCCCGGTGGCGCCGGTCGGCACCGCTCTGTTCGTCCTGGGTCTGGTCGCCATGCCGCTGACGATGGCGCGCGGCCACGGCCGGCGGCAGCAGGACCGGGCGGCGATCGTCGGGGACACCCTCCTCGGCGTCGCCTGGGTCTTGTTCACCTGGTCCGTCCTGCTGGGCGTCCTGCTGCGCCTCGCCCTCACCGCGACCGGCGTGGGCGACGGGCAGCACCGGGCCCGGATCGTCACCTGGGCGGTCCTCGGCGTAGCCGCCGTGCTGCTCACCTGGGGGTACGCCGAGGCCCGCCGGGTTCCCCGGGTGCGGCGGCTCGACGTACGACTCCCCCGCCTGGGAGCCGGCTTGGACGGTACCCGCGTCGTCCTGATCACCGACACCCATTACGGTCCGCTCGACCGCGCCCGCTGGTCGGCGCGGGTCTGCGCGAAGGTCAACTCGCTGGGGGCCGACCTGGTCTGCCACACCGGCGACATCGCGGACGGCACGGCACGACGCCGCCGCGCCCAGGCCGCCCCGCTCGGCACCGTGCAGGCCACTCGGGCCCGGGTCTACGTGACCGGGAACCACGAGTACTACAGCGAGGCCCAGGGCTGGGTCGACCTGATGGACGAACTGGGCTGGGAGCCGCTGCGCAACCGTCACCTGCTGCTCGAACGCGGCGGTGACACCCTTGTGGTCGCCGGCGTCGATGACGTCACCGCCGAGTCCTCCGGCCTGGCCGGACACCGCGCCCACCTCGCCGGAGCCCTGGACGGCGCCGATCCGGACCTGCCCGTCCTGCTCCTGGCCCACCAGCCCAAGTTCGTCGGCCGGGCCGCAGCCGAGGGCGTCGACCTCCAGCTCTCCGGCCACACCCACGGCGGCCAGATCTGGCCCTTCCACCACCTGGTCCGCATCGACCAGCCCGCTCTCGCCGGCCTCAGCCGTCACGGCACCCGCACTCTGCTCTACACCAGCCGCGGCACCGGATTCTGGGGCCCGCCGTTCCGGGTCTTCGCCCCCAGCGAGATCACCCTGCTCGTGCTCCGCTCCCCGCTCCCGCCCACCTCGCCGTAAGCACCGGGCCGGGCCCGGCCTGCAGGCACCTTCACCGCCCGGCGTCGGCGGCCCACTCCGAGAAGCGCTCCAGCAGGCGGTCGCCCGTCGGGTGCCGCTCGGACAGGATCGTGACCTGGAAGACGTGCGGCATCGCCTCGTACACCTCGACGGACACCCGGGTTCCGGCGTCGGACGCCGCCTGCGCGAAGCGCAGGGTGTCGTCCAGGAGCGCCTCCGCGGCCCCGACCGTGAACAGCAGCGGCGGAAGGCCGTCCAGGGCGCCGTGGATGGGTGACTGCGGGGCCTGGTCCGGCCGGGCGCCGCCCAGGTACTGGCCGACGAGCCGCGTGAGAAGAGCGCGGTCGACCCCTGAGTCGTGAGGGGCGTTGGCGTCGATGGACGGGCTGGACAGGGTGAGGTCGGTGATCGCGGAGTTGGCGATGACGGCTGCCGGGAGGGCGGTACCGGACTCCTTGAGGGCGAGCAGGGCGGACAACGCCAGCGTGGCACCGGAGGACTCCGAGAAGACGACGATCTTCGCAGCTGGCACCCCCTGTTCGAGCAGGCTCCGGTAGACGGCGACGACGTCGTCCAGCGGAGCCGGGTAGGGGTGGGCCGGGGCCAGGCGGTAGTGCACGACGAGCACCGGGCGGGCGGTCGCCCGGGAGATCCGGTGGGCCGTCAGGTTCATCAGCTCCGGCATGCGGTGCTCGAACCCGCCCCCATGGACGTAGAGCACCACGCCCTCCTCGACGGACGCCCCGCCCGCCCTCACCCAGACCGCGGGCACGCCTCCGCTCCGAGGCAGCACCGGGTCCAGTTCGGCGTCGGCCGGGAGCGTGAGGGACCGGCTCCCGAGGCCGGTCAGCTCTGCCATGACCGCGGCGGCGGCTGCGGTGGGGTCGGGCTCGGCGGGGATGTGTGTGATGTCCATGATCAGAGAGCTATCAACCCGGCATGGGGCACGGCAACGCGATTTCGTCGCGGTGAGCCGACGCGGAGTCCGCAGCGCCTTCAGGGCGCCCGCAGCGCTTGCGGAGCGCCCGGCCGCTGATCCTACGTACCGAGTGACGCGCGCAGCCGGGCGACATTGGCCTGAACGTCCCCGCCCCGGTAGAGATCGCTGCCGACACTGGCGGTGAAGGCGCCCGCTGCCAGCCAGTCGGCTGCGGTGTCCACCGTCACCCCGCCGGTGGCCATGATGCGGGCGCCCGGGAGCACGGCCAGCAGCGACTTGAGGTAGGTGAGTCCGCCGACGTGCGCGGGGAAGAGCTTGGCCACACCGCGGTCCGCAGCCGTACGCAGCTCGGTGGGGGTGAGGCCGCCCTCCACGAACAGCCGGTCCGCCGCGTCGGCGACGGGCCGCACCTCGGGCACCTGGAAGGGGCTGACGAGGAAGTGGGCTCCGGCTGTCAGCGCCTGTTCGGCGATCCGCGTCGAAGTGACGGTGCCGAGGCCGACCATGGCCTCGGGATGGTCGGCGGTCCATCCGGCCACCAGTGTCTCCCAGCCCGGTGTGGTGGCGGTGAACTCGAAGGTGGTGATCCCGGCGGCCAGCAGTTCACGGGCGACCGCGTCGGCCGCGTCGGCGTCGGCGGCTCGGACGGTCGGCACGACGCGTGCCTTGCGCAGATGCTCGATGACGTCGTGCACGGCGGGGGTCGGTTGCGTGGACACAGATGTCCCTTTCAGGCGGGGGGCGGCGCGGCGATGGCCGCGAGGGCGTCGACGACCTCGTTGCCGCCCGCACCGCGGGCCCGGATCACGATCTCGTCGCCGCAGCGGACGTTGAGCGTCATCAGCGAGAGGACGCTTCGGGCGGAGACCTCGCGGCCCGCACCGGGGCGGTCGGCGGGTCCGGGTGACCGTGCGACGGTCACCTCGCCCTCGTAACGTGCCGCGGTCTGCGCGAAGAGCGCTGCGGGGCGGGCGTGGAGGCCGGCTTTCTCGGTCACGACGAGTCGGCGTTCTACGGTAGGGATGTCCTGCTCCTCGGGTCGTACGTGTTCAGGGGCGAGCGCGGGGACGTCGGTCATCCGGCGCCGAGTATCGAGGCGAAGCGGTGCACCAGTTGTTCCTCCTCTTCGGCGGTGACGGGACGAGGGTCGACCGACAGGCGCCCGGTGGCCGCCTGGTGGTCACGCAGGTAGACCGGCGGGGCTCCTGCGGCCAGTTCCCCGGCCAGCGTGTGCGCGTCCCGCCCGGCTTCGGCGGCGTCGACCGTCAGCACGGCCCGGTGGATGTTGCGTCCGGCTTCGTCCTGCTCCACCGATCCGGTGATGCCGGGCAGAGTGCCGAGCTTCTCGGCGAGCCGGGCCATCCGTGCCCGGCCCCCGTCACCCGCGCGGTCGACGCCGTACTGCCGCAGGGCCTGCAGCAGCCCGACCACCGTCTCCTTGCCGACCTTCATCGGCCGTGCGATGCCGCTGTACTGGGCACGGCACGCCTCGATCAGCGGGGCCGTGCCGCAGACGAACCCGGAGGCCGGTCCGCCGACCGCCTTGCCTCCGCTGAACACCACCAGGTCCGCCCCGGTGGCCGGCCAGCGCCGCAGGTCGTCCTCGGCCGCCGCGTCGACGATGACCGGGATGCCGTGCCGCTTCCCGATCGTGATCATCTCCGCGAGGGAGATCTGGCCCTTGTGCACCGTGTGGTGCGACTGGATGAACAGCAGGGCCGCGGTGCGCTCGCTGATCGCGCCCTCAAGATGCGCGGGGCTCACCTTGTTCACCGATCCGGCCTCGGTGGCGCGACCACCGCCGAGGGCGATCATCTGCCGAACCGGGGCACCGAAGTTGACGGAGTGCCCCTTCATCAGGATCACTTCGTCCGGCCGTCCGCCGGCGTCCGGCAGCGATTCGATACGCGCGGGATCCGTGCCCGCTATCACCGCGGCGACGGCTATGGCGACGCCGGAGGCGGCTCCCGTCGTGGGACAGCCGTCCTCCGCGCCGGTGGCCGTGGCGATCACCTGTCCGGCCGCCCGCAGCAGGTCGTCCATCACCACATGACTGCGGGCGGCTTCACCCATGGCGGCCACGACGGTGTCGTCCAGCACACTGCCACCCAGGGCGGTCATCTTTCCGCTGGCGTTGATCGCGGGCTGCAGCCCGAGTTCTTCGTACACACCCATGGCGGGCGGCTCCTCGAGTTCGGTCGTACGGGATGTCGTTCACGGCTGTGCTGCGCCTCGGGTGGGCGTCAGGGGTCCGGGAAGGCCGGCAGGCGGCCGGTCACTTGCCGGTGAGGGGGAAGAACAGCCCGGCCGCCATCGCACCGAGGATGGCGCCGCCGGTCAGCGGCTTCTTCCACCAGTAGAAGAGGATGGCTCCGAGGGTCGATCCGAGGCCGACGGGGATCGAGGCGGTCGCGGCGGCGAGGATCACGAGGGGTCCCAGATAGCGCCCGGCCGAGTTTCCGGCGCCCATCATCACGTCGGCGCCGAAGGTCGAGCCGGCGTTCGCCGAGTTGACGGTGACCCGGCGGATCACCAGGACCAGCCAGCCGATGGCCAGGCCGATGACCGCTCCGGTCGGCAGGGCCACCCAGAAGTGTTCGAGCGGGGCGGTTATCCCGCCCGCCAGCAGCATGGCGGGAATGCCGATGCCGACGCCCGTCTGGAGCGAACCGCCGATGTCGAGGATGCCGACCATCGGGGCCTCGATGATCCTGGCGAACAGGAAGCCCGCTCCGAAGGCCGCGGCGGCGCCGTAACTGCCGTTCTCCATGCCGGCCTTGAGGAGCGCCACCACCGCCACTTCGTTGAACACACCTGTCTGGTACGTGTAGTAGAGGTGGGTCCCGGCGAAGATGCCCGAAGCGAGAGCGGCGACGAAGAAGGGGAAGGCGTATTCGGAGAGCCAGAAGCCGCCCTCCCACGGTTTGGGGTGCCGGCCGGCCTTGCCGCTGCGAGAGTCGTCACTGATTCCGATGTCCGTGGTGCTCACGTCACTTCTCTTTCACTGTCCGGTGGTGCCGGTCGTCTCGTGCAACTGGTTCAGCCAGCCAGGAACGGCGATCTTCATTTCCTGGAGCAGTTGCATGTCGACGCCGCGGAGGAAGGCGCTGACCAGGAAGAGCGCGATGACCGCTGTGGTCAGGCTCTTGGTGACGCGGTTCCAGCCCATGTCGTCGAGGCCCTTGCCGACGACGATGCCGAGCACGATGCCGGGGACCGCGTTGCCCATGACGATGTGGGCCAGTCCGCCGAGGACCGTGCCCCAGGCCCCGGTCCGCCGGCCGGCGTCGATGGCGGCCATCCAGAAGATGATCGGCATGACGGGGTTGAGCAGCCACTCGGAGGCGGGCCCGAGCACTTGGGCGGCCACGCTCTGCAGTGAGTGCGGGATGGCCGCGGCCGTGGTGTTGAGGACGGAGATCAGGACGATGCCGACGCCCATGCCGGTGAAGGCCATCCGCCGTGGGTTGTGCAGGGTCTCGGCGAGGTTCCGGTTCTTGATCATGGAGACGGACGCCGCCCAGTGCGGCAGGATCCGGTGGTCGACGTCACCGGAGAGCGCGCCTGCGCCGACGGTGCTGGCCCAGGCGTTGAAGAAGAAGCCGAATCCGAAGGAGAAGTGCGCGATCGGGTCGTTCTCGCAGGCGTTGAGCTCACCGAGCGTACGGAAGGCGCCCATTCCCTGGGCCTTGGGCGCATGGAACATACGGGCGACACCGGCGCCGGCGCCGAAGCCGACGAGCGCCCCGATGACGATCGACTCGAGCAGGATGGTGAGTGTTTCGTTCATGGATGGGTCCACTTCGATGGGACATCAGGGCCCTCGAATGAGGGTTTTGAGGCATGGCGGTACCCACGTCCGGCGGTTGCGCCGTGGAGCGGAACCGGGTCCGCCGGGCCGGTGACCGCCAGGGGCGGCGGAGCCTCCTACCTCATCTGCAGCAGGTGCTGCGTCGTGCTCAGCTTTTCCTCCCGTACGGCGAAGTCCACGCTGTCGAGGTCGAGCGAGGTGACGCGCACCCGTACGCGCACGGTGATCTCGAAGTGGATGCGCTTTCTGGCGAAGAGCAAACCGAGGAAACGTTCCGTCCTGTGGTGTTCGGCGGCCGAGAGCACTTCCAGCGCCACGGGCTCGACCCGGAACGCGATGCCGTCGCCCTTGCCGGTCGCAGCGGACTGCACCTGGCGCATGGCTGCTCCGAAGGCCCGCTCCTTCGTCGGTCCGGAGCCGGTCAGCCGAAGCGTGTGCTCCGTGGTGTCCATCAGACGCCTCCCGCCCCGCGGTCCAGCTCGGCCTGCAGCGCCTGGGCGATCTTGAAGCCGAGCTCCTCCGTGTCGAGGAACCCGAAACCGAGGACCCGCTTGCCCTGCTGGATGGCCGTGACCCCCGCTTCGGCGGTGCGCATGCCGAACTCGATGCTGTGTCCGTACTTCGCCTTGGCCGTCACCGCACCGGCCCCGCCGCTGCCGCAGAAGCTGAGGCCGAGGACGGCGCCCTCCGCCGCCATCACGTCACCGACCTTCATGTCGGCACCCGGGCCCGCTATCAGAACCGGTTCGAGTCCGGCCTTACGGACGCCCTCGGCGACCGCCTGCCCCTTGCCGAGCCGGTTGCCGATGACGATCTTCACAGTGTCTGACATGGTCTTCTTTCCTGTCGGGTTGACGGTTTGTCACGGAGAAGCGCACGCTCATACGCGGTGGCCCGGAGGCGAGGCGTCCTCCTGGAGGGCCGCCTCGAAGTGCAGGGTGAGAAGCAGCACCTCCGGATCGGTGACGGTATGCCCCCGCGCGGTGCAGAAGGTGGTGAGCAGGGACCGGACTCCTGCGAACTGCTCATCGCCCACCTCGTCGTACAGGCTCCGGTCGAGCACCGGCGGATATTCGTGTGCGTGTACCCGCCGTACGAAGGCGAGGCCGTGCGCGGCCAGAGCCAGCCGGCGGACGTCGTTCATCGCGATGCCCCGGTCACGGGCGTACCGGTCGGCGGAGGTGAGCAGTTCCTCTACGTCAGCGGCTTCCGCTTCCTTGATGTCCGTGTCCTCGGACAACAGGGCGAGCACCCGGTGCGCAGAGGTGGAACTGTGGGGGGTGCCGGTCATTCGGTGGCCTTTCGGATGTCGTGTAGGACGCCGGCCCGCACTGTGGCCACCGGCGTGAGCAGCGCCTGAGCCGTACGTGTCCGGCCTTCGGCGTCGACGAGGCGGGTGGCGCCTTCGGCCAGGTCGAGGACGGTGAGATCGGCGACCGAGCCGACCGCCAGCGTCCCCAGCTCACCGGCGAGGCCGATGGTCTCCGCCGCGGCCGAAGTGGTGGCCCGTACGGTCTCGTTGAGGGTGAGGCCGACGGCGAGCATCTTGGTCATGGTGGTGGTGAGGCTGTGTACCGGGCCCGCGACGTTCTCCTGGTGGATGTCGGTGCTTATGGTGTGCGGTCCGATACCCGCCTCCAGTGCTCGCTCCATGGTGTCGAAGGCGAAGCTGGCACTACCGTGTCCGATGTCCAGGCGGACTCCGCGCCGCACAGCGGCGAGCGCCTGGGGGATCGGGCCCGGCCCGGCGGCCGGGAACAGTCCGCCACGCTTTCCGTGGAAGGCGTGGGTGACGACGTCACCGGCCTCCAGGAGGTCGAGCACGTCGCCGAGTGCGGGAGGAGCGTTGCCGACGTGGACCATCACGGGAAAGGGCCGGCCGGTTGCGGCCGCGACCTCGGCGGCGACGCGTTTGGCCGCGCGCAGTGGTTCGAGGCCGTTCTCGCCGACGACCGATCGGCTCATCCTTATCTTGACGCCGCGGATGGTCGCCGGGTTCTCGAGAATGGTGCGCACGGTCTCGGCGTGCCGGACGCTGTCGTGTCCGGCGAGCTCCCGGGTGCCTCGGGTGAGTCCGTGGCGGGAGATGTTCAGCCAGCTCAGGATGCGGGTGCTGCCGGTGGCGACGACGGTTGCCTCGAAGTCGGCGAAGGAGTCGCAGCCCACGCTGCCCGCGTCGACGAGGGTGGTGACGCCTGCTTCGACGCCGACCGCGTCGGCCGGCGTGCCCAGACCGGTCCGGCCGTCGTAGACGTGTGTGTGGAGGTCGATGAGCCCCGGAGTGACCAGCAGGCCACGGGCGTCGAGAAATTTCTGGCACCGGGCGTCGGCGCTGCCGGGGGTGACGACGGCCTCGACACGTCCGTCCCGGACGGCCACATCGCCGGTCGCGGGTGAGGACCGGCGCGGGTCGACCAGGAGACCGCCACCGATGACCAGGTCGTACGGGGGTGACTCGTGGGAGCACGCGGACATGAACACCGCCTTGCGCTGGGGATGCGGACCCCCGGCCGAGTGGCCGGGGACCCTCACCCGCGTTCCGTAGGATAGATTGCCGTTCCGGAGAGCGGACTCGCATGACGTTAGCGGAGAGGTAACCGGAGAGACAATGGATGGCGACAAGGCAGTTTCCGAGTCACCTGGCCCGGGGGGAGCCGTCGGCAACTCCGTGGCGAAGACGCTGCGCGTGCTGGACGCGCTGGCGCAGCCGGAGGCGCCGCACCGGCTCGGAGAGATCGCCGAGCGCTCGGGGGTGCCCAAGGCGAGCGCCCACCGCATCCTCGGCACTCTGATCTCCGAGGGTTACGCGATTCCGGACGGCGAGGGGCGCTACGACATCGGTGTCCGGCTCCAGGCGATGGCCGCGCGGGTGCTGTCGGAGGACACCGTGGGCATCGGCGCCGTGCTGCGAACACTGCAGCAACGCCTGGGCCAGACGGTCCATCTGGCGGTCCTGAACGGTGACCATGCGACGTACACCCACAAGGTCGATCCGGGCCGGGCATACCGCATCGCGACCGAGGTCGGGATGCGACTGCCCCTGCACGCGACCGCGGCCGGCCTGGCGCTGCTCTCCTGCCTGCCGGAACAGGAGGCCGCAGCTCTCATGGACGGCATGGCGCTGACGGCCCTCACCGCGAGGACGGTCACGAGCAGGCGGGCACTCGAGAAGAAGCTGGTGACGGCACGCGCAGACGGTTACGCGACCGACTACGAGGAGCACGAGCAGGCGATCTGCTCGCTGGCCGTACCGGTGCTCGACAGCGAGGGATACCCGGTGGGCGCCGTCTCGGTCTCCGCGCTCACGTTCCTCGTCTCGCCCGAGGAGTTGCGGGCCTTCGCGGACGACGTACGGGTGGCCGCGACCGATGTGGCCAGACGACTGTGACCGGGGCGGCGGGGCCCCTCGCGTCCGGGCATCAGCTCACGCGGGGGCAGCCCTCAGAGTGTGAGACGGTCGGCGATGGGCTGCGCGTAGAGGATGCGGGCCCTCAGGGCCTTCGTCCGCCCGAACTGCTCGGCCAGATCGCGGAAGTGTGACACCTGTCCGTCGATCCTCTCCTGCAGTTCCTTCTCCTTCTCCTGTGCCAGTTGCTCCCTCTTCTTGAGGGCGTCCTTCGCCTGCTGACTCCGGTTCGAGTTGTCCTCGATGTTTTTCCCTAGCTTCTTGATTTCCTTCTTGACCTTGGACAGGCCGTCCTCGGCTTCGGTGATCGCCCCTACGATCCCCTTCACACCATCGACCAGTTCGGTCTCCAGCCCTTCCGCCACGTTCCCCGAGTGCAGATAGGCATCGATGTTCCCCAGGTCCTCCGGCTCGAAGCCCTTGGGCAGCGATTGCCTTTCCGGGTCACGGCCTTCCCTCTTGAAGTGGTCGTAGCCCTCTTCACCGTTCCGCCACTCGGCATGCTTGTTGTCCCGTTTCTCCCTTCCCGCGAGGGACTTCTGGAATTTGCCCGAGCGGGTCGGCGGCGCCTTGACCAGGAGGCGTTCGTACCCCGGCGCGTCGCCACCGGATGCCGTCCTGCCGTCCCCCTCACCGTTGTCGTGCCACTTCGCCATGCGGTTCCCGCCGTCACTGCCGGGCTCCTCCATGTACATGACGTTGAAGCCCAGCAGGGCCATGGCTTCGAGGTTTCCGCTGCGGAACCCCAGGTGACGGACTGTCGCGTGCCGGTGCAGGTAGTCGAAGACGAGGAACTGACCGGTGCGGGTGTCGCCACCCCACGACTGGACGTCCGATCCCTTCCAGAACTCGGTGAGGTCGACCGTCTTGAAATCGAAACCCGTGCGGTATTTCGGCTCGCCAGGCCTTTCCTCGTCGACCTCGGGACCGAAGGTCTTTGCCATGGTGGCGTACTTGCCGTTCGCCTTGCCCTGCTTCTTCTGCTTCGGCTTGGCATCGCCCACGATCATCGCCGTGTCGATTCCGTTGAGGCCGGCCAGAATCTGACCGATCCCGAAGTAGCTCGAATCATGTTCGATGTGGACTTCGTTGTTCTTTCCACTAAACCTCGACCAGAGGATCGCGATCTTCTGTCCTTCGGGACGCACACCCTTCGCGTTCAGCCATTCCGCCACGGCTGCGTCCTTGTCGCGCTTCACATCCTGCTTCTCCTCGAGACCCCAGCCCTGCCGGATGTTCCCACGCATCGTGTCACCGAAATTCGCGGCCACATAGTCGGTTGCGTTGGTGGGGAATTCGAAGTCACTGTCCAGGGGCTGTCGTCCGAACTGTTCTCTGTACAGCGTCTCCTTGTCGCTGTGCTTGACCAGATGGATGCGCCGGGGGTCGATCCTGGACTCCTGGTAGAAGGCATGGAGACCGGCCGCCTTCTTCTTGTCCTCCTCCGAGACGTAGCTGATGTAGACGTGCCTGGTCGTGTCATGCATCAGCGTCGCCGCGATCGCGAACTGGTCCCCCGAGGCATAGTGAGGCTGGACAAGGACCTTGGGGCCGGCTTCCGCCGCGTCCCCGGTCTTCTGCGTGCCGGACGGCCCCGTACCGGTTCCGGTCGCTGTCCTCTGGACCGACGGGCGCCCGCCCTGATGGAGCATCTTCGTGACGGCGGTGTTCCCCGCCGCCTGCTGGAGGCCCAGGATCCCCGGGAGCGGTGCCGCGCTCCCGGCCGGTCTCCGCACAGGCACCCGGTGGCTCGTGGCCTCGGTCCGACGGTCTTCATGCGCGTGCACCGAAGCTCCCCACCCAAGAAAGGAATTCAATCCTCCTGCATACGCCACGGCAGTACGCCCGGGCCAGGCACTCACGGGCAGAGTGGACCGGTCGAAGGGGCAATGAGTGATCGTACGCAGTCGCGGGGGAGCTGCGCTCCGTGGCGAACCGCGCGACCACGGCGTCACCCTGTGAAGGTCTGACCATGAATGTTCGGGTTCCTTGATCAGCTCTTGCGGGTGCCGCTTACCTCGGAGTAACTAACTGGTTCATGAACCTCTTCAGCCGCAGCTCCCTGCTCCGCCGCCCGGAGCCCCGCACGGAGGAGCCCGTCTCCGCCCCGGCGGCCGTGGGTACTTCGGTTCAGCCCGATCGCCGTCTGGCGGCTCTCTCCGGAGAGTGGATGATCGACCCCGCACACAGCAGGATCGGATTTTCCGTACGCCACGCCATGGTGACCACGGTGCGCGGCGCGTTCCTGGAGTACGAGAGCCGCCTCTACTTCGACGGACGCGACCCGGCGCGTTCCCGCGCCGAGATCGCACTGGCCACCGCGAGTGTCGACACCGGTGTCGAGCAGCGCGACGCGCACCTCGTCGGCCGCGACTTCCTGAACGCGGCGAAGTACCCGCGCATCAGCTTCGTGAGCACCGCCGTGCAGCTCATCGGCAAGGACGTCTACCGCATGACCGGCGACCTCACCATCCGTGGCATCACCAACCCCGTGGTCCTGGACCTCACGTACATCGGTTACGTCACCGACCCGTTCGGTTACGAGCGCGTCGGGTTCGACGGAACCACCACCATCAACCGTTCCGACTGGGGCCTCACCTACAACGCCCGCCTGGCGGAGGGCGGTGCCATGGTCAGCGAGAGGCTCCGCCTGCAGTTCGACATCGCCGCCATCCGCACTCCTTCGGCCGGCTGACCCTCTTCAGGCGGCCGGGCCGCCGGCCTCCCCCCTGAACGTGCGGCGGTAGGCGCGGTGCCGGTCCCGAAGCCGGCGTCGGCGGCGATCCGGTCCACCGCCAGGTCAGTCCGCTCCAGCAAGCGCCGTGCCCTGTCGACGCGTTGCTGGGTGAGCCACTGCATGGGCGTGAGGCCCGCCTCCTGCCGGAAGCGCCGGTTGAACGTACACACGCTCATGGAGACCTGGCCGGCCAACTCACCGAGCTTCAGGGGGCGTCCCAGGTTGCGCAGCGCGTACTCCCGGGCCGGGCCCGTCGAGCACTGCTCGGGCGGTGTGACCGGGCGGTCGATGTACTGGGCCTGACCGCCCTGAGATCGCGGCAGCCGCCGGAGTGGGCAAAGGCACCCTCTTCCGCCGCTTCGGCGACCGGACCCGCCTGATCCAGGCGTTGTACGAGGCCCGCATCGAGCCGGTGGCCGAGGCAGTGAGGTCGGGCCCGGCCCCTCTCGGCCCCTCGACGCCGCCCCGCGAACGCGTCCCGGCCCTGCTGGACGCGGTGCTCCGCTTCAAACCGGACAACCGCCACCTGGCCCTGGCCATGGAGAACGCGGGCAGTGGCAGCCCTTACGGAGCGGAGCACTACGCGTGGTGGCACCGCACACGCAAGGAGGCGCTGGAACAGATCGGGCCCGCCCCCGCTGCCGGCTTCACCGCGCACGTCGTCCTGGCCGCGACGCGTCCGACCTGATCGAACTCGCCTGCTGTCCGCGATCCTTGGGGCGTAAGTTGTGCGATGAACGGTTCACACCCCGGTTGAAAGACGGAACAGCACTCATGACCGACCACGCGACAGTGCCCGGCTCCGAGCAGGAGATCGATACCTCGGTGCCGCACTCGGCCCGGATCTGGAACTACTGGCTGGGCGGGAAGGACAACTACCCCGTCGACGAGCAGGCCGGTGACGCGTACAGCGCCGTCTTCCCCGGCATCGTCACCGTGGCCCGCAGCAGCCGCGCGTTCCTGGGCCGCAACATCGCCCACCTGGTCACCGAGGCCGGCATCCGTCAGTTCCTGGACATCGGGACGGGGTTGCCGACCGAGGAGAACACCCATGAGGTCGCTCAGCGCCTCGCCCCGGAAGCGAAGATCGTCTACGTCGACCACGATCCCCTGGTCCTCGCGCACGCCCGCGCCCTGCTCACATCGACCCCCGAGGGCGCGACCGCCTACATCGACGCCGACCTGACCGACCCCGACCGCATCCTGTCGGCCGCCGCCGGGACGCTGGACCTGAGCCGTCCCACCGCCCTGATCCTCAGCAACATCCTGGGCCACATCGCCGACTACGAACAGGCGCGCTCGATCGTCTCCCGCCTGATGGACGGTCTGCCTTCCGGCAGTTACCTCTCCATCAACGACGGTTCCCGGGGTGTCGACGCCGATTACGAGCAGGCACAGGACGCCTACAACGACACCGGGGCCATCCCGTACTTCCTTCGCCCCGTCGACCGGATCACGGCGTTCTTCGACGGCCTCGAGCTCCTGGACCCGGGAGTCGTATCGGTGCCCTTCTGGCGCCCGGACCCTTCCGCGCCCACACCCCGGCCGATCGGTGAGCACGGAGGTCTGGCCCGCAAGCCGTGACGCAGGCGTAGTGCATCCCGTAAGTCACGCCTGGAAGTGCGTCCGGACGTCGCACCCGCGCCGCGCTGACGGCCGGCCGACATGCCTCTGCGCACCGGACCCGGCCGTGCGGTCACGGTGGTCCTCGGTCTCCGTCGGACGGCGGGCCAAGGGGTACCGTGATCGCACCCGAGTCCGAACTGGCCGTCCGGCCGCACGAGGTGACGCACGATGAACGAGTACCCGCTGCCCACGCCCCACCCCACGGACGCGCATCCCGCCCGCGTCTACAACGCCTGGCTGGGCGGCAAGGACCACTACCCGGTGGACCAGGAAGCGGCCGAACTCGCCGCGGCGGCGAACCCGGCCATCGTGCCGTCGGTCCGGGCCAACCGGGCCTTCCTCGGCCGCGCCGTGCGGCACCTGTCCGCGGCCGGGGTCCGCCAGTTCCTCGACATCGGCACGGGCATTCCCGCCGCGGCGAACACGCACGAGGTGGCCCAGCAGGCGGCTCCGGAAGCGCGTGTCGTGTACGTCGACAACGACCCGATCGTCCTCACCCACGCCCGGGCGCTGCTGGTCAGCGGCGCCGAGGGGCAGACCGACTACGTGCAGGCCGACGCACGGGACGTGGACACGATTCTCGACGCGGCCTCCCGCACCCTGGATCTGGACCGGCCGGTCGGCCTGATGCTCGTGGCGATCCTGCAGTACATCAAGGACGCGGAGGACCCGTGGGACATCACCCACAGGCTGCTGGACCGCCTCGCTCCGGGCAGCCACCTCGTCCTGTCGCACCCGGCAGCGGACGTCACCGCCCCCGAGGTCGCCGAGTCCATGCGGATCTACAACGAGCGTGCCGCCGTCCACGCCTCCGCGACTCCCCGCACACGGAAGGAAGTGGAGCGCTTCTTCGACGGCCTGGAGACCATGGAACCTGGCGTGGTCACTCTGACCCGCTGGCGTCCCGGGCCGTCCGACGCTCCGGACGACACCCTGCCCATGTGGTGCGGGGTCGCCCGCAAGGCCTAACCCCGGTTACCCGGCCCCGGTCCCCCCGTTCGCGCACATTTCCGGGTGCGGGACCGGCCATCCCCTGTGGCGCGGCGGAATTCGTGCGCTGTTCCGGGCGGAAGGGGCAAAGATCGGGGCCGCCCCGTGGTCGCACCACTAATCTGTGGGGCCACGGGGGAGGTGACCGTCTCATGAAGCCACTTGGTGCTGCCGATCCGGTACGGATCGGACCGTACGCGCTGGCCGGCAAGCTCGGCGCGGGCGGGATGGGTGAGGTGTATCTGGGGCGGTCGGCCGGTGGCCGGACCGTGGCGGTGAAGGTGGTACGCGCGGATCTGGCGCACGACCCCGCTTTCCGGGTCAGGTTCCAGCGGGAGGTCTCGGCGGCACGGCGGGTGTCGGGAGCATTCACGGCTCCCGTGGTGGACGCCGACACGGAGGCCGAGATCCCCTGGATGGCCACGTCGTTCGTCGTGGGCCTCTCGCTGCACTCCGCGGTGGCCGAGCACGGACCGCTGCCCGAGGACGCGCTCCGGATGCTGACGGCCGGACTCGCGGAGGCGCTGCTCTCCGTGCACGGAGCCGGTGTGATCCACCGGGACCTGAAGCCGGCGAACGTCCTGCTGGCCCTCGACGGCCCGCACGTCATCGACTTCGGCATCGCGCGGGCGACCGACGGGACGGTCCTCACCTCGACCGGATCGGTCATCGGGTCGGCGCCGTACATGTCACCCGAGCAGGCGGTCGGACAGCAGCTCACCCCGGCGAGCGATGTGTTCTCCCTCGCCTCGACGGTCGCCTTCGCAGCGGGGGGCGCCAGCCCCTTCGGGGACGGTGCGGGGGCAGCAGTCCTCTTCCGGGTCGTCCACACCGAGCCCGACCTGTCCTTCGTCCCGGACAGTCTGCGTCCGCTGATCCGGCGCTGCCTCTCCAAGGACCCCCGTGAGCGGCCGGGCCCGCGCGAGGTGATCACGTACGCCGAACTGGCCGAGCGCGCCCGACCGTCGGAGGGCTGGGCGGGCTGGCTCCCCGAACCGGTGGCGGCGGACGTCCTCGCGGTACGGGCGGTCCTCACCGCGCTTCCCACCCCGGCCCCCACGGTGCCGTTGACCGGCCCGACCGCGGCCGTCCCCGGCGGGCCCGGCTCCCCCGGCGGCCCCGGCCGGCCTCCGAGCAGGCGCACGCTGCTGCTCGGGCTGGCCGGCGGCACGGTCGCCGCCGCCGGAGGCGGAACGGCATGGGCGCTCCTCCGGGACAAGGAGACCGCCGGGGAGGGCAAGGGCGGCACGTCCGGGAAGGGGACGGGGGCGGGCACGTCCTCACGCCCGGCGGCGGACGACGTCATGGACGCGAAGCTGGCCTGGCAGGTACGCCGGACCACGGCCGCCACGCAGGTGCTCTCCGCGACCGGTGTCGTCGCCTGCGTGTCCCTGAGCCAGGTCACGGGGATCGACGGGAACGGCAGCACGAAGTGGACGGTGAAGGCGCAGGACCACGGGCTCGCCTTCTCCGCGGCCGGCACCACGCCCAGGCCGGTCGCGGGAGTGCACGACGGCCGGCTCTACGTGGGTCTGAGCGTGATGCCCGATGCCACACTGTCCGACCCGCAGGCCACCACCCGGACGGCGCTGCTGGGCTTCCGTACGAGCGACGGCAAGGACGCCCGCACGACCACGCTGACGGAGACGGGCGGCGTGGGGCTGTCCGCCTTCTGCGGGGTGCGCGACGGCCGCGCGCACACCGTCGTCATGGGGGGCTCGGAGGCGGGAGACTTCGGCCTGTGGGCGGTCGATCTCGGCTCGCGTCGGACCGCCTGGTACGAGGACGCACAGGTGACGCCCATCTCCTGGGCCCTGCCCTCCACCGGAGGCGGGCTGGTGTACGCGGGTGTGGACCGCGTGGTCGCGCTCGACGGGAAGGGCTCGGTGGCGTGGTCGAAGAAGACACAGCCCAGCGGTGTGGCCGCCGCCGCTCCCTACGTCATGGTCATCGGCACCACAGGAATGCTGTACGCGCTGGAGCCCGGCACCGGGCGGGAGGCGTGGAAGGCCAAGGGCGTTGTCGGAGCCTCCGGCCGGGGCGACGGCATCGCCACCGACCCGACGGGCGCCGTCCTCTACACGTTGTGGAACGACAAGGGCGGCGGCTTCTCGCTCGCCGCGCTGGAGACCGCGACCGGCGAGGTCAGGTGGAAGGTTCCTGTGCCTGCCGACGCCAAGGGCTCCACCTATCTGGGCGCCCGGCTGTTGTACGCGGACGGAAACGTCTACCGGATGGGGGCGGACGGGGTGGTGTGGGCCTTCAACGCGTCGAACGGCAAGCCCCGTTGGAAGTACTCGGGCTGGAAGGGAACCAATCCCCTGGATCTCGCGTGGAGTGCCGGTGACGGCCGCCTCGGCCTGTCGAACCCCAACACCACCACGGTCGCCGCACTGAATGCGAACGGAGCCTGAGAATGGCCACGTTGGAGCCGTTGAGTTCGTCCGACGAACACCGGATCGGCCCTTACACACTGCTCGGCAGACTGGGCTCCGGCGGCATGGGCACCGTCTATCTCGGGCGCTCCGCCGGGGGCCGGACCGTCGCCGTGAAGACCGTACGGCCGGAGCTGGCCGCCGATGCGGGTTTCCGGGCACGCTTCGGCGCCGAGGTGACGGCGGCCCGCAGGGTGTCCGGTGCCTTCACCGCTCCGGTGGTCGACGCGGATCCCGACGCCCCGGTGCCGTGGCTGGCGACGGCCTTCGTACCGGGCATCTCCCTGGGCGCCGCGGTGACGTCCACGGGTCCGCTGCCGGCGCGCGCGCTGGGAGCACTGGCGGCAGGCATCGCCGAAGCCCTGACGTCGGTCCACGCGGCCGGACTGACCCACCGCGACCTCAAGCCGGGCAATGTGCTGCTGGCCCTCGACGGCCCGCACGTCATCGACTTCGGCATCGCGCGCGCCGCCGACGGTACGGCGCTGACAGCCACGGGCACCATCCTCGGGACTCCGGCGTACATGTCGCCCGAGCAGGCCACGGACGGCGAGGTGGGCCCCCCGAGCGACGTGTTCTCCCTCGGTGCGACGCTCGCGTTCGCCGCCCTCGGCAGAGGTCTGTTCGACGGCGGGCAGCCCGTGGAGGTGCTCAAGCGGGTGGTGCGGGAGGAACCGGATCTGACGGGCGTGCCGGACAGCCTGCGGCTCCTTGTTGCCGCGTGCCTGGCGAAGGCCCCGGCGGACCGTCCCGCCCCGCGTCAGATCGTCGAGTACGTGGAGCGGAGCGCGGCCCCGCGCACGGAGGGGCCGTGGCTGCCGCCCGCGGTGATGCGGGCGATCGAGGAGGCGACATCGGTGATGGCGCCGACCGTGACCCCTCCCCCGCAGGACGCCCCCGCGCCGTTCGTCCTCGCCCCGCCGCCGGGCCCGCCCGGCTACCCGCCGCCGCCCTTCCCGCCCGCATCCACCGCCCGCCCCAGCCGTCGCGGGCTGATCGTGGGGCTCGCGGCCGGAGCGGTGGCCCTGGCGGGGGGCGGCACGGGTCTGGGGCTGTGGCTGGGAGGCGACGACTCCCCCGGGACTCCGGCCGACGCGAAACCGGATGCTCCCGGGCTCACCGACGACAAGCGCTCCCTCGACACCGATACCTCCGCGACCCCGCTGTGGACGGCCGCGGTGTCCGAACCTCTGCTGCAGATCTCCGGTGAGGACGGGACCGTTGTCGGCTTCAGCGCCAAGCGGGCATGGGCGTTCGACAAGGCGGGCAAGAAACTGTGGGGTCCGCTGGCCAACGTCCCCGACCAGGTACGCGCCGGTCTGCCCGGTCTGGTGGCCGCCGTGGACGGCGACTTCGCCTACAGCGTCGTCGTGGACGGGAGCCGCGTCGAGAAGCGGATCCTTCGGGCCATCCGTCTCGACACGGGAGCCGTCGCGTGGACACTGCCGCTGTCGCTGGAGAACGCGACGGAGGTGACGGTGCCCGGCATGCTCGGCGGGCAGGTGTACGTCGTCGGTGACTATGTGTCCATCGACTTCGACCGCGGCACCGAACCGGCCGTCTCGTACAAGAAGGGCACGTTCGTCTGTTCCGTCGACCCGGCAGAACGGAAGGTCGGCTGGCAGATGGTGCTCCACAGCACGGAGACGAAACTCAACAAGGGCTACCTGTTCGTCCCGTCCTCCGGTGAGCGCCTCATGTGGGCGAGCCGCAACACCGACGGGAGCGCCCCCACCGTCGCGGGCCTCGACGCGAGCGCCAAGGGCAAGGTGGTCTGGGAACAGCCCTCTCCGGGCAGCGCGACGAGCGCCACGGACGTACTGATGCAGGGAACGTACGGCGCCTGGCGGGACGGGCCGCACTCCTCCGCCGGCGGCTTCTTCCTTCATGTGACCGACCGCCTCTACGCCATCGACCCGGCCAACGGACAGGTGGCCTGGGAGTCCCCCAAGGTCTCGTTCAAAGCCGTGGTCGCGAGTCCGGACGGAAGGACGGTCTACGCCGCCGCCAACACCGGCATCGCGATGACCGTCTACGCGATGAACGCCCGCACCGGTGACGTGCGTTGGGCAGGCTCCCTCTCCAACGAGACTTTCGGCCTCCCGTACATGCAGAGCGCGGAGGACACGGTGTACCTGAGCACCGGCGACTGGCTGTGGGCGCTCGACGCCGCTGACGGCAGGGCCCGCTGGCAGGCGGAGCTGGGTGCCGCCGTGAAGTACGGCCAGGTTCCCCTCTTCGCCGCCGACGGCTTGGTGTACGCCTCGGGCCCGAAGGGGCTCACGGCCTTCACGTCCACGGGTAAGGCGGCATCCTGAGCTGCCGGCGTGGCAGCGAATCGTCACCGAGGGCAAGCGCATGTCCGACGAAGGAGTCGCACACATGTGCCCGAACAGTTGGCGTCCGTCCCGCAGAAGCCGGCGTAGGACTCCGGCTACAGCCTCACAGGGGACAAGGGGCGATAGGGTGCGTGTCCCCCTTGCCGCCCATGAGCCGTTTGCCCGGTTACGGTGGCCGCATGTGCCATTACTGCGGCTGCCGTGACATTCCGCTGATCAAGGAGTTCATCGCGGAGCACGAGTCCGTCACCGACACCGCGGGGGACGCCGTGCGCGCCCTCGACCAGGGCGATCCGGCACTCGCCGGGGAGCTGGTAGCCCGGATGGGGCGGGAGCTCCTCGCCCACTGGCGGGGTGAGGAGGACGGGCTCTTCGCGGTGATGGGCGGCGACCCGGAGTACGCCGGATACATCGACGCCCTGGTGCGGGAGCACCGCGAGCTCGCCGCCTTACTCGACCGGGTCGATCTGGGCCGCGCCGAGGACGTCGTACAGCTGCGGGAGGCCGTCGACGAGCTGCACCGCCACATCACCAAGGAGGAGGACGGCCTCTTTCCGGCCTCCCTCACCGCGCTCTCGGGTGACGAGTGGGACCGTTCGATGGCTGCGTGGCGCGCGGCGCATCCCGACGCGCCCGGAGACCTGGGCCGCGCGTGACCGGGACCGGCCGGCCTGCCGCAGAGGCGGCGCGGCCCGGTCGGCCGGGTCACCGGGTTGCCGCCGTCCGGCCCGTGGCGGGGCCCGGCAGCAGATAGGTCCGGTGGGGGCCGGGGCCACGGCCGGCCGGCAGGGAGAACACCCGGGTGCCGCCGACTCCCGGGGGCGGTGCGCCGCCTTCGGGCACCAGGACGGCCGTGGGTACGCGCCGCGCGAGGTCCCTGAGGGTTGCGGGGGTGATGCTCGCGTCGTGCCCGTCGGTCTGGCGCGAGGCGCAGCCGGCGTAGTAGGCGACCGGCACGGCGTGGTCCCCGCTGACCACGCACGGCGGTCGCACGCCCAGCTGGTTCAGCGCCCCGGCGACGGCGGCGAATTCGGTGGTCGTGGCGTGGCTGGTGCGGACGACATGGCTGAGCACGGAGAGCTGGACGGTGAGATGAGCGGCCAGGGCCAGCGTCAGCACGGCGGCTCCCGCGGGGTGGCGTGAGCGCCGTGCCCGGGCATGGAGGCGCGTCACGCTCTCCGCCACGGGCACGGCCAGCAACGCGTAGGCAGGGAGCAGGAATCGGGGCGCGGCGTACTCGACCAGGAACAGATACGGAACGGCCAGGGAGACGCCCGTCGCCGTCGCGAGCAGTGCCGTCGCGCCGCGGCCCGCACGCCGGGCCGCCACGATTCCGCCGGTCGCGAGGAGCGGCAGCGCCACCCACCACACGGCCGTGGCCGGGTTCTCCCAGCCGATGTCGCAGGGGCGGCACAGGGTCCGGCCGGCGAGCGATCGCAGATGGTCGTCGACCGCGAAGTTCCATCCGAGTCCGCCCTGGATCTCGCCGGCCCGGTGCAGCCGGGAGCGAAGGCCGCCGTAGTGGGCGTACGCCTCGGCGGCCCAGGGCGCGCAGCCGGCCACGAGTCCGCCGACGAGCGCGGCGCACAGGCGCGGCAGGCGTCGGCCGCGTACCACGGAGACGGCGAGGGCCAGCGGCAGCGCGAGCCAGAAGCCGTCGGCCGGCCGCATCAGCGCGACCAGCGCCACGGCCGCCCCGGCGCCTGCCGTCTCCGCCGGTCCCGCTGCACCGCGCAGGGCTCTCACGACCCAGCCGGTCGCGGCCAGCGCGCCCAGGGCGCACCACAGGTTGGGCATGGCCGCGGGACCGTAGAACAGGGTCGGCCAGAGGCCTGCGAACAGAGCGCCCGCGCCTACGAGCACGCGCGTGGGCAGGACCTTCCGCCAGATCCACAGGGCGAGGAGCAGGGCGCCGGCGGACAACAGGGCGAGGTAGATCCGGAGGGCGGTGGTGGATGAGGTCAGCGCGGCGGCGGGCGCGACCAGGTAGGAGATTCCCCGGGCGCGGGGGGCGCTGAAGAAGGCGGGAGGGGCGTTGCCGCCGACCTGGCTGACATAGACCGTCTCGTCCCATGCCAGCCCTGAACCCGGCACGACGAAGGCGAGTTGCACCGCGGCGAAGACCGACACGACCGCTGTCAGCCACGGCAGCGGGCCGGACGGCCGCAGGCTCGGCCGGGCGGCCGGCGTCCTCTGCGACGGGCTCAGCGGCGGACAATCGTGCATGACCCGCTCCTCTCCTCACCGGGGCCGCAGGACGGAGGTGCGCGGCCTTGGTCAACGAGAGAGGTACGCGGGGAGTCACGCGGGGCGGCGCGCCCCGACCGGGCGGCACGGGGTGTCCCCCGGTCCCCTTAGTCCCCCTGGGGGATGCCCCCCATATAAATCGGGGCCCGGCTGCGTCGCTGGGGGGACGTGCCGGCCCTCGGCCGTGGGGTGGAATCGGAGGACCGTCCCCGCATCCCTCCTGGAGGAACCCCGTGACCGCCCGAGCGCACCTGCCGACGAAGCGCACCGCCCATCCGCTGGTCGCGGCGTTCGTGCGCTTCGTCGTCTGCGGGGGCGGAGTCGGACTGGCCGCCAGTGGTGCGCTGGTGCTGCTGGGCGAGCGGATACCTCTGGCCCTCGCCAACGCCGTGATCACCGTCGTCTCCACCGTGATCGCGACGGAGTTGCACAGCCGGATCTCCTTCCGGAGCGATCGCAGGGGGTGGCGGGTCCATTTGCAGTCCGGGCTGACGGTGGTGGTGAGTTACGCGTTCACCACCGGCGCGCTGCTCGTGCTGCACGCCGTGCAGTCCGCTCCCTCCGTGCTCGTCGAGCAGACCGTCTATCTGTCCGCGTCCGCAGCGGCCGGTGTCGGGCGGTTCGCGCTGCTGCGGGTGGTCGTCTTCGCCCCGTCCCGCGTACCGTCGGACGCTCCAGCCCTGACCAGGCCGGCGGTCGTGATCGCGGCCTGATCCCCGGGTTCACGAGGGTGCCCTACGTGCCCAACTCCCTTACGGCCGTGCCGTGGAGGTAGAGCGCCCACAGCAGGGCACCGAGGGACGCGGTGTGGAGAACGGCGCGGACGGTGTTCCATGTGACCCAGCGGCCCTCGAACGCGGCGCGGGCTTCCCTGAGCCGGTCGGGCGCCGAGTCGAGCGGCACCTTGTCCAGTGTGTCGTTGAGCGGGACGTTCTGCGTGCCGGTGACGAGGAACGCGGCCCCGTAGAGCACCAGGGCGGCGACGATCCACGGCAGTGCTCCGCCACTGTGCCCCTTCGCGGCGAGGACCGTCGCCAGCACCAGCAGCGGCAGTGGCAGCAGGAAGGGGGTGAGGAACCAGCCGTTGAGGATCGCCCGGTTGATGTGCTGCATGCTCCGGACGAACGCCTGGTCGTCGCCACGGGACAGGCCCGGCATGACGGCGTAGGAGAAGGCGCAGAACAGTCCGGCCATCAGGGCCGCTCCCCCGGCCGAGACGAGAAGTGCCACGGTCTGCAGTGTTCTCATGCGTGCTCCGAATCCGGCGCTGCGGCCCACTCGACGAAACGGGCGGGACCTCGATGCCGCGGCGCAGGAGAACGATATCGACCGCGGCGTCCCCACGGGCGGAGAAGCGAAGCCCGATGACCGGACGTCAGCTACGGGGCCGACAAGAACGTCGCCACGAGGACGCATGGCACCCGTACACAGGGACGTCACATATATGCCATACGATGCGCACACCTGTTCACAGCTCTTCCGCTTGAGGATCCTCACGTCATGTTTTCCGGTGTCACGTCCCGTTCAGCGCGCGGCATATCCGCCGCCGTCGCCCTTCTCGCGATCGGCGCGGTGGGCTGCGGTGATGCCATAGACAGCGCCAAGGCCGGGGCCAAGAAGGCGATGCGCCAGCGGTCGGTCTTCTCCCTCACTCCGGGCGACTGCTACAACCCCAACAGCGGGGCGACCGCGAGCGAGGAGTTCAGTGTCGAGATCGTCCCGTGCGGGGAAGCGCACAAGGGTCAGGTCGTCGGCGAGTTCGCCATCCGGGGAGAGTCGGCATACCCCGGTGACGACGGGGTGACGGAGATCGCCGACAAGCGGTGCCCGGTGGAGTCGCAGAAGTTCATCTCCGACACCTGGGCGGTCCCGGCGGGCGTCGGCCTCTTCTACTACCTCCCCACCGGCGAGACCTGGAAGACCGGTGACCGGGCGGTGAGCTGCACGTACGCCAAGGAGTCGGGCACGTTCTCCGGATCCCTCGAGAGCAAGTCCCTGAACGCCGGCCAGTCTGCGTACCTGAAGGGCTCCAACGCCGTCTACGAGGCGTTCTGGAACAACCAGCCCGAGGCGGATCAGATCGAGGACGACCTTGCCGGTTACAAGAAGCAGGCCGAGGCCGTTTCCGCGGCGCTGAACTCCCACGTGGCCGGCCTGAAGAGCATCGAGCAGCCGGAGACCACCAAGCTGCGCACGCGGCTGGAGGAGACCGCGGACGCGTGGGAGGAGGCGGCCTCGGCCGAGAACATCGACGACTTCTACATCGCCTTCGATCTCGCCTTCACCGGCATCGACCCGAACGAGACGATCGCCGCCCGCAAGGAGTTGAAGCTCGCCACCACCGTCCCGGCCGACGACGCCGAGGTCTGGGCGAACTGACTCCTCCGCCCGTACGCCCGCCTCTCCGGCCGCTGCCGGCGGGGCGGCAGCGGCCGGCACTCGCACCGGTCCGCGAGAAGATACGACGAGCATAAACTTCACCCATGAGCATCCAGGCGAGCATCGGGACCGCCGGACTCCGCGAGTCGAAGAAGCGCGAGACGCGGCAGTTGATCGCCGAGGGCTACGCGACCGCCCCTCACCCCGGGGCCGCACGTACGAGGACCGGCTCTTGAGCCACGAGCCGTCCCCCTTCCAGCTCCTGCCCGGCGCCGGCGGGTCTCCGGTACTGCTGCATGTCCCGCACTCCTCCCGGATCGTCCCGGAGGGCGTGCGCGACGGCATCGTGCTCGACGACGTGGCCCTCGACGCCGAACTCGACCACATCACCGACTCCCATACGGCCGACCTGGCCGCCAGGGCCTCCGCAGGCTGCGCGGTGACCCCCTGGCGCTTCGTCAACGGCCTGTCGCGGCTGGTCGTCGACCCGGAGCGGTTTCCCGACGACCGGGAGGAGATGCTGGCCGCCGGCATGGGCGCGGTCTACACCCGCACCACGCACCGGGAACGGCTCCGCCCGCCCGGCGCGGATCCGGAGCCACTGCTCGACCGCTACTTCCACCCGTACGCCCGGGCGATGACCGCCGCCGTCGACGAACGGCTGGCCGCCACGGGGCGTGCCGTCGTCATCGACGTGCACTCCTACCCGGCCACCGCGCTCCCTTACGAACTGCGCGGCGCCGGCCCGCGGCCCCCGGTCTGTCTGGGGACCGACGGCTTCCACACTCCGCCCGGGCTCCTGGCCCGGGCCGAGGCGGCGTTCGCGGGATTCGGCGGCACCGGGCTGAACAGCCCCTTCCCCGGTACGTATGTGCCGCTGAAGCACTACGGGACGGACCGGCGGGTCGGCGCGCTGATGATCGAGATCCGGCGCGACCTGTACATGACCGAGCCGGGCGGTCCGGCCGGCCCGGGGCTCGACGCGCTCGCCACCGCGCTGGCCACGCTGGTCGACGGGCTCATGGACGTGTGACGGCGGCGGCTGCCCGGGCCGGGTGCAGGGGCGCGACGGGCCTGGGCGCGTACGGCAAGCGCGTTCGCCGCACCAGCCGTTGCGGTCAACGTCGCTGCTGACGTGTCCCGTTGACTCGAAGGGAGTCAGGCGATCCATGACAGCCACAGCCTTCCGAATCAGTGGTGGTCCGGAGGTGCAGCGGCTCGGATTCGGAGCCGTGCACTTGCCGACCGAACCGGGGACCGCCCGCGAGACCGGTCTCTCGGTCGCCCGCCGCGCGGTCGAGTTGGGCAGCCCACTGATCGACACCGCGCACATGTACGGCGGCGGGGCCAACGAGGAACTCCTCGCCGAAGCGCTCCGCCCCAACCCCGAGAGCCTCCTGATCACCACGAAGGCCGGCATCACCCGGCCGGACCCCTCGGCCGACCGGAAGCTCGACGGCCGGCCTCCCTGCGCGAGCAGTTGGAGCAGGGACTGCGCCGCCTGCGCGTCGAGCGGATCGAGCTCCTCCAGCTGCACCGCATCGATCCGGAGACGCCTCTCGCCGACCAGCTCGGCACGCTCCGGGATCTCCGGGATCTCCGGGATCTCCGGGACGAGGGCAAGATCGGCCGGATCGGTCTGTCCGAGGTCACCGCCGACGAACTCGCCCACGCCCAGGCGCGGGAGACCGTCGAGATCGCGAGTGTCCAGAACCGCTACGACCTGCTCGACCGGGAGCACGAGCCCGTCCTCACCGCCTGCGAGGCGGCGGGTTCGCGTTCCTGCCGTGGCGCCCGGTGGTCTGGGGCGACTCCGGGCAGAACGCCGAGATCCTCGCCGTGGCGGCCGAGCTGGAGGCCACCCCCACGCAGGTCGCGCCGGCCTGGCTGCTCGCCCGCTCGCCGGTCGTCCTCCCGATTCCGGGCACGGCCCGGATCGATCACCTGGAGGAGAACGCCGCGGCGGGGCACGTCCGGCCGACGCCTGCGCACCTCGACGTCCTCGACCGGTTGGCCGCGCCGGAGCAGGGGCCCGCCGGGGCCGGTGTCAGAAGAAGACGCCGCACCTCAGCAGCACGTTGGCGTACGGCCGGGCCTCCCCTGTCCGCACCACCAGACGGGCGGACGCGGTGAGCGCCTTCAGCTGTTCGTGGGACACGTGGGTGAGGTCCGGGAGGCGGGCGGCCAGCAGGCGGGCGGCTTCAGGATTCGCCTCCCGTACCTCTTCGGCCGCCGTCGCGCCCTCCACGGCCAGCTCGTCCAGCAGACCGTCCAGGACCTCGGCGAAGGACGGGACGCCCGCGCGGAAGGCGAGGTCGACCACGCGGGGCCCCGGCGGGATCGGCATGCCCACGTCGCAGACCAACACGCCGTCACCGTGGCCGAGTCCGGCCAGCGCTCCCGCCAGGTGGCGGTTCAGAATGCCTGACTTCTTCACAGCGCGGCGACCTCTTCCGCGGTCGGGAAGGACGCCTGCGCGCCCTCCTTGGTGACGGCAGCCGCGCCGACCCGCACGGCGAACGCGGCGGCCTCGGTGAGGTCCTCGCCCAGCCCGAGCCGCCAGGCCAGGGCCGCGGTGAACGCGTCGCCCGCGCCCGTCGTGTCCACGGCGTCGACCCGGGGGCTCGGCACGCGTACGGGTTCGCCCCCACGCGTGTCGGAGACCAGCGCGCCTTCGGCGCCCAGGGTGATCACCACCGATCGCGGGCCGAGGGCGGTCAGCCCGCGCGCCCAGGACTCCGGGGTGCTGCCCGCGCCCTCCCCCAGGATGGAGCGCGCCTCGTGCTCGTTGACCACCAGCGGGTCGCAGGCGGCCAGCACCTCGTCGGGGAGCGGCGCGGGCGGGGACGGGTTGAGGACCAGCCGCGCCCCCGGACCGAGGACCCGGGCCGTCTCCGCGACGGTGTCCAGCGGGATCTCCAGCTGTACGGAGACCACGCGGGCCGACGCGAAGAGCGGGCCCGCGGCCCTGATGTCCCCGGGTGTCAGCCGGGCGTTGGCGCCCGGGGAGACGACGATGCTGTTGTCGCCCGAGGGGTCGACGGTGATGAGGGCCACGCCGGTGGGCGCCTTTCCGACGAGGACTCCGCCGGTGTCGACACCCGCCTCCTGCTGCGAGGCGCGCAGCAGCCGCCCGTGGGCGTCGTCGCCGACCCGGGCCAGGAGCGCCGTACGGGCACCGAGCCGGGCGGCGGCGACCGCCTGGTTGGCACCCTTGCCGCCGGGGTGGACGACGAGGTCGGAGCCCAGCACCGTCTCCCCCGGCCCGGGTCGGCGGTCGACGCCGACGACCAGGTCGGCGTTGGCGGACCCGACGACCAGGAGGTCGTACCCGGAGTGCCCGGAGGGTGAGGAGGCTGCGGAGGCGTCGGTCGCGTGCATCAGGGCAGTGCCTTTCGTGATCAGGAGAAGTCGGCGACGTTCTGCCGTGTGACGACCTTGACCGGCACCTTCACCATGCCGGCGATCTTCTCGCCGTCGGCCGCCTTGATCGCGTTCTGTACGGCGATCTTCCCCAGTTCGCCGGGCTGCTGGGCGACGGAGGCGTACAGTGTGCCCGCCTCGACCGCCTTCAGGCTGTCGGGGGTTCCGTCGAAGCCGACGACCGGGACGGACTTCCCGGCCTTGCTGCCCAGTGCCTTGACCGCGCCGAGGGCCATCTCGTCGTTCTCGGCGAAGACGCCGTTGACGCCCGGGTGCGACTGGAGCAGGTTGGTCATGACGTCCAGGCCCTTGGTGCGGTCGAAGTCGGCGGGCTGGGTCGCCACGACCTTGATGTCCGGGTACGCCTTCAGGCCCGCGGCGAAGCCCGCGCCGCGCTCACGGCTGGCGGATGTGCCCGCGGTGCCCTGGAGGACGATGATGCTGCCCTTGCCGCCGAGCCGGTCGGCGAGTGTCTTCGCGGCGAGCTTGCCGCCCGCGACGTTGTCGGAGGCGACGAGTGTCGCCGTCTTCGCCTTGTTGACTCCCCGGTCCGCCGCGACGACCGGGATGTCCGCCTCGTTGGCGTTGCGGACACCGGGGCCGACCGCGTCGGAGTCCACCGGGTTGACGATGACGGAGTCCACTCCGGAGCTGGTGAAGTTTTCCAGCTGGTTGGCCTGCTGCGAGGCGTCGTTCTGGGCGTCGGTGACGGTGAGGTCGATGCCCGCCTTCTCGGCCTCCTGCTGCGCGCCTTCCTTCATCTGGACGAAGAAAGGGTTGTTCAGGGTGGAGAGTGACATGCCCACCTTGGTGGTGGTGCCCGAGGAACCGGACTTGAAGAAGGTCACGGCGGCGATGACGGCAGCCAGGACGACCACCGCGACGCCCAGCCGCATCGCGCTCCTGCGGCCCTTTCCGGGTGATCCGGGCGCGGCGGACGCGCCACCTGCGGACGCGCCGGACCCCGCCTTGCGGCGCAGCGTGTCCAGCAGCACCGCGAGGGCGATGACGACGCCGATGACGACCTGCTGCCAGAAGGCGGAGACGGACAGGAGGTTGAGGCCGTTGCGCAGCACGGCGAGGATCAGTGCGCCGATCAGGGTGCCGGACGCCTTGCCGACGCCACCCGCGAGGCTGGCGCCGCCGATGACGACCGCGGCGATCGCGTCGAGTTCGTACCCCTGGGCCGCCTGCGGCTGTGCGGAGACCAGACGGGAGGCGAGGACGATGCCCGCCACGGCGGCGAAGAGGCCGGAGAGGGCGTAGATGGCCAGCTTCTGCTTCTTGACGCGCAGTCCGGACAGCCGGGCCGCTTCCTCGTTGCCGCCGATGGCGTACATGGAACGGCCGATGTAGGTGCGGGCCAGGATGAGGGCCGCTATCAGGCCCATCGCGATCATCACGAGGACGGGGACGGGCAGCCAGCCACCGAGCGTGTCACCGAGCACGGAGACCGAGTCGGGGAAGGGGATCGGCCGGCCCTGGGAGATCACCAGGGAGAGTCCGCGGGCCACCGACAGCATGGCCAGCGTCGCGATGAACGACGGCAGCTTGCCGTAGGCGACGAGGGCGCCGCTGACGAAGCCGCAGGCGATGCCGGTGGCCACGGCGATGATGACCGCCAGCCAGACGGGAACACCCGCGGACGTCGCCGACCAGGCGAGGACGGTCGCGGAGAGCGCGGCGACCGAGCCGACGGAGAGGTCGATGCCCGCCGAGACGATGACGAAGGTGACACCGAACGCGAGGATCGCGGTCACCGCGGCCTGGACACCGACGTTCAGCAGGTTCTGGGTGGTGAGGAAGTCGCCGGAGAGCAGCGACATCGCCACCAGGAGGACGACCAGCGCGCTCAGCGCGCCGTTGTCGAGCAGGAGGCGGCGGAGGGTGTGCCCGGCGCCGCCCGCGCCCGTCTTGCTCGGATGCGTGTCAGTGGCCACGGGGGCTCTCCTCTGCGTTCTCTGCGTGCTTGTCGGGGTCGGTCACAGGCGCGGCACTGACGGCGAGGGCCATCACAGCGTCCTGGGTGGCTTCATGGGCGGGGAGTTCTCCGGCGATGCGGCCCTGGGCCATGACCAGGACTCGGTCGCTCATGCCGAGGACCTCGGGCAGATCGCTGGAGATCATCAGGACGGCGTGGCCGGAGGCCGTCAGCTCGTTGATGAGCTGATAGATCTCGACCTTCGCACCGACGTCGATGCCACGGGTCGGCTCGTCGAGGATCAGCACCCGGGTGTCGGCCAGGAGCCACTTCCCGATGACGACCTTCTGCTGGTTGCCGCCGGAGAGGGTACGGACGTGCTGGCCGAGGCCGGCCATGCGTACGCCGAGCTGCTCGGCGATGCGGGCGGCGGCGGTGCGCTGTCCCTTGACGTCGACGATGCCGGAGCGGGTCGCCGAGCGGAGGGTGACCAGGCCGAGGTTCTCCTGGACGGAGGCGTCGAGCACGAGGCCCTGGCCCTTGCGGTCCTCGGGGACGAGGCCGATCCCGGCGCCCATGGCGGCGGTCACGTCGTGCTTGGCGAGCCGCTCGCCGCGTACGTCGACGGTGCCGGCGTCGTAGGGGTCGGCGCCGAAGACGGCGCGCGCGACCTCGGTGCGGCCCGCTCCGACGAGCCCGGCGAGGCCGACGACCTCACCGGCCTTCACGTCGAAACTGATGTCGTGGAACACCCCGTCCCGGGTGAGCCCGCGTACGGAGAGCAACGACGGCCCCGTTTCCGGGCGTTCGCGCGGGTACTGCTGGTCGATGCTGCGCCCCACCATGAGCTGGACGAGCTCCGCCTCCGGTGTCGATGCGGGCACCTGGTCGATGCTGCGGCCGTCGCGCAGGACGGTGACGCGGTCGCCGAGTGCGGCGATCTCGTCGAGGTGGTGGGTGATGAAGACGACGCCGACGCCGTCCGCACGCAGCTGCCGCACGATCACGAAGAGCTTGTCGACCTCCTCGGAGGTGAGGACCGCGGTCGGCTCGTCCATGATCAGGACCCGCGCGTCCAGGCTGAGCGCCTTCGCGATCTCGACCATCTGCAGCCGGGCGATGCCCAGTTCGCGGACCCTGGCCCTGGGCGAGACGTGCAGGCCGACGCGGCGCAGAAGCACTTCGGCGTCGGCCTCCATGCGCCCGCGGTCGATCATTCCGAAGCGGCGCGGCTGGCGGCCCAGGAAGATGTTCTCGGCGACGGTGAGATCGGGGACCAGGTTGAACTCCTGGTAGATCGTGGCGATCCCGAGCTTCTCGGCGTCCTGCGCTCCGTGGATGCGCACCTCCTGGCCGCCGGCGAAGATCCGGCCGCGGTCCGGGCGGTAGGCGCCGGAGAGCATCTTGATGAGAGTGCTCTTGCCCGCGCCGTTCTCACCGAGGAGGACGTGCACTTCGCCGCTGCGCAGGTCGAAGTCGACGCTGTCCAGGGCGACGACACCGGGGAAGGTCTTGCGTACGCCTTCGATGCGCAGCAACTCGACTGATTCGCTCACTCGTTGCTCCCGGGGGTGGAGGGGCGCTCGCCGCAGGAGCTGCGTACGACGAGGCGGGCGGGCAGGGTCACGGACTGCGGGGGGCGGCCCTCGACGATGTCGATCAGCGCGCGCACGGCGGCCCGGCCGAGGTCGCCGGTCGGCTGGGCGATGGCGGTGATCGGCGGGGCGGTGTGGAGGAACCACGGGATGTCGTCGAAGGCCGCGATCCCGATGTCCTCGGGGACGCGCAGGCCGCGTGCGCGGATCGCGTCCAGGGCGCCGAGCGCCATGAGGTTGTCGGCGGCGAACACGATCTCGGGGGGCTCGGGCAGCGACAGGAAGCTCTCGGTGGCGCGCCGGCCGCTCTCGGCCTGGAAGTCGCCCTGCCCGATGTAGGCGTCGGGCAGGGCGAGCCCGTGGGCCCGCATCGCTTCCCGGAAGGCCTCGACGCGTTCGTCGCCGGTGGTGGTGGCGGCCGGGCCCGCGATGATGGCGAGCCTGCGGTGGCCGAGGGCGTACAGGTGGGCGACCAGGTCCTGGATGGCCCGGTGCCCGTCCGCGCGCACGACCGGGATGTCCACCCCGGGGATCCAGCGGTCGACGAAGACCATCGGGGTGCCGGTGCGCGCCACGTCCAGCAGCAGGGGGGACTCGCCGTCGGCGGGTGAGACCAGGAGCCCGTCGATCCTGCGGTCCAGGAGCGTACGGACGTGGTGGTCCTGCTGTTCGAGCCGCTCGTCGGCGTTGCCGATGATCACGCTGTAGCCGAGTCCGCGCGCCTCCTCCTCGACGGAGCGGGCCAGCGCGGTGAAGTACGGATTGAGTACGTCGCTGATGACGAGGCCGAGCGTGCGGGTCTGGTCGGTGCGCAGCGAGCGGGCCACGGCGTTGGGCCGGTAGCCGAGGGCGTCGACGGCGGCGAGGACGCGTCTGCGTGCGTCCGGGCTGACGGAGGGATGGCTGTTCAGGACGCGGGAGACCGTGGCGACAGAGACTCCTGCCTGGGCCGCGACATCCTTGATGCTCGCCATTTCCGGACCACCTCCTTGTGGTTTCCGTAAGCCTCGAAACCAGCGGAACCAGCCGTGGAATCGATTACACGGATGATTGGAATCGATTACATGGCGGAAAACAACCCCGCGACCGGTGGACGTGACCGGATCGTGATGCGCGGCCCCGCGCAGCGGGTACGGACGGGGGCTCCGGACCGGAGGTCGACCGGAGCCCCGGTCCTCAGGTCACCGGCGCATGGCGGTGGGCTGGGCGTCGGTGCGCATCGCGGCATCGGTGCCGCCGTCGACGTAGAGGATCGAGCCGGTGGTGAAGCGGGCCTCGGGGCGCAGGAACTGTTCGACCCAGAACGCGATGTCGTCGGCCTGGCCGAAGATCCCCAGGGGCATCGGCGTCGGGAAGGAGTCCGGGTCCGGGGTGGCCGTCACATCCGTGGAACCGGTCATCAGCGGGGTGATCACCGCGCCGGGCGCGATCGCGTTGAGGAGGACACCACGGCGGCCCCACTCCGGCGTCACCGCGGTGCGCCGGACCCAGCGGGCGAGGGCCAGCTTCGATGTCGCGTAGGCCGAGATGCTGGGGGGACGTCACTGCCGCGGCGGACAGGCGGCCCGCTGTCGGGGCGAATCCGCGGCATGCAAAAAGACCCCAGATGAACTGGGGTCTTCGCTGGTGTCCGAGGGGGGACTTGAACCCCCACGCCCGATAAAGGGCACTAGCACCTCAAGCTAGCGCGTCTGCCATTCCGCCACCCGGACAAGGTGTCTGTCGTTTCGGGGTGTTCCCCGTGGCGACAAAGAAAACAATACCAGGGGTTCGGGGTGCCTCTCACCTGCGTTTCAGGTGGTCAGTGCGGTGCGTGCCCGCCCGAGCGCCCCTGCCGTCACGTTGCGCACACTCCGTGGCGCACCGTGTGCGCGGCGTGCTGCCGGGCTACCTTCGCGGGCATGAGTGGCAAGAGCGGCCTGAGTGGGACGAGTGGCGCTAGTGGGACGAGCGGCCCGAGTGACACGAGTGCATCCGTCCCGCGGACACCCCGCGCCCTGGCCTCGCTGCGGGAGCGGCTGCGGGACGCCTTCTGGTGCGCGCCGACGGCGGGGCTCGTGGGCGCCTTCGCTCTGTGGCTGGCCCTCTCCGAGCTGGACACCTGGATTGTCGCGTATCTCCAGAAGGAGGGAGCCTACGAGGAGCTCGGGGACCTTCTCACGTTCGCCGGGGACGCCCGGACGATCGTCACCACGGTCAGCTCCGCGATGATGACGTTCATCGGTGTCGTGTTCAGCATCTCGCTGGTGGCGGTGCAGATGGCGAGCGGGCAGCTCACCCCGCGCGTCGTCCGGATCTTCGTACGGAGCAGGATCAACAAGCTCACGCTGACGGTGTTCCTCGCGACCTTCGCGTTCTCGCTCCTGGCGCTGACCTCGTACGAGGGCGGGCCGGAACCCGATCCCCGCCGGGTGACGTCGGCACCCCTGTTCCAGAGCCTGGTGACGCTCGGGCTGGTCGGACTGAGTCTGCTGCTGTTCGTCGCCTACGTCTCCTCCGCCCTGCGGCTGATGCAGGTCGGGCCGGTCCTGGACCACATCGCCCGTGAATCGCTCCGTGCGCTCGGCCGGCAGCCGGAAGGAGTGGTGGACGAGCCGTCCCTGGGACCCGTCACCGCCCAGGTGGCGCACCTGGAGCGCGCGGGGGTGCTGCGGAGTGTGGCGGTGGCACGGCTGGTGAGGGCCGCGCGTCGGCACGGGGTCGTGCTGCGGCTGGTCCCCCGGACCGGCGACTTCCTGGTGCCGGGCACACCGGTGCTGGCCGTGCACGGCGGGACGGCTCCGCCCCGGCACGCCTTGCGCCGCACGGTCTCGGTCGGGGTCGAACGCGCCCTGTTCCAGGACCCCGCGTTCGGTCTGCGGCAACTGTCCGACATCGCGCTGCGTGCCCTGTCGTCCTCGGTGAACGACCCGACCACGGCCGTGCAGTGTCTGGACCGGATCGTGGAGTACCTGGCCGTCGCTGTGCGTCTGCCGCTCGCCCCGCTGCACCACCGGGACCGGCGGGGGCACGTACGGCTCGTCCAGCATGTGCCGGGGTGGACGGACCTCGTGGACCTCGCCTTCGAGGAGATCCGGTGGTGCGCCGCCGCGAGCCCTCAGGTCACGCGGCGGATGCTGGCCGGACTCGACGACCTGCTGCTGCTCGCCCCCGAGGAGCGGAGACGACCGCTGCTCAGGCACCGTGCGCTCCTGGTCGAAGCGGTGGAGCGCACGGTGCCCGAGGGGGCCGGGCGGGCGTTCGCGCTGCGCCCGGACCGTCAGGGGATCGGCTGACCCCCTCGGCGTGCCCGCGCCCGCGCCGGTCGGCGCAGGGCTACTTGATGTATCCGCCGTAGATGAACCTGGCCCTGCTCGGGGTGCCGGGCGCATCGGTGTCGAGGTACCCGGTGATCTCGTACCAGACGTTCCCCGCGGAGTTGATGCACTCGTAGTACAGGTGGACCGTCCGTCCGGCAGCGATGTGGCTCGTGACCGAAGCGCTCGCGGAGGCGCCCGTGTGGACGGGGGTGCGGGCATTCGTCACCCCGCCCCTCCCGTATCCCTTGCAGGTGAGCGCGGCCTGCGTGCTCACCCCGCCGGACTCGGCCAGGGTGCCGGCGGAAGCAGCACCGGCCGACGGGGCGGCGGTGAGCACGGCCGAGGCGACCAGGACAGGCAGGGCGAGCGCCGTCCACGTCTTGGTTTTCTTCACGAAGGGTTCCTAACGGTGTGCGAGTTCGTCTTTCCTCTGACACGGCGCTGGTAGCAACCAGCACCGTGACTCGAAGATCGTATGGGTGTGCAGTGACGAACTGACGGGGCATCATGGGTCCTTCAACTTCCCATCACATTGGGGGCATGAGGTGGTAGTCCGGGAAATTGCCCGGCAGCCGCTCCCCCGCCGGGCCCTCGGTCACGGCCCGTACGAGTAGTTCGCCGCCCACGAAGGCGCCCCGCCAGGACCCTCCGAAGCCACCGAAGAGCTCCTCGCGGTCGCCGCGGGAACGAGGCTTGCCGTGACCGGTCTTGAAGGCGCGGATCTGCGGGGCCAGTCGCTCGTACGTCGCCGGGTCGTCGGTGGACAGGGTGGCGACCAGAGCGCCGTTGGACGCGTTCATGGCCGCGAGGAGCTCGGCCTCGGTGTCGACCAGGACGATCGTGTCGACCGGGCCGAAGGGTTCCGCGTGGTGCAGCGGGGAGGACGGGGGCGGGTTGAGGAGCGTGACCGGGTGGAGGTACGCGCTGGTGTCCTGGCCGGGAAGGAAACGGGCGTCCGCCACGGATCCCTGGTGGAGGGGGACGGCCCCGCGGTCGATGGCCTCGGTGACCTGGTCGTGCAGTTCCTTGGCCTTGGTGGCGTTGATCAGTGGGCCGAAGTCCAGTACCGGAAGGGGGTCGGAGGGGTGCTCCACGGCGAGGGGGTGCCCGGTGCGCAGAGACCGTACGGCGGGGAGGTAGGCCGCCAGGAAGTCCGCGAAGCGCGTGCGCTGGACGACGAAGCGGGGGTAGGCCGTGCAGCGCTGCTTGCCGTAGTCGAAGAGCTTCGGGACGACCGCGGTGAGGGACGGCCAGTCCGTGTGGTTCCAGATGCCCCAGGTGTTGAGTCCTTCCTGTTCGAGGATGTGCCGCTTGCCGAGGTCGGCGACGGCGGTAGCGATCCGGGCGCCGGTGTCCCGGCCGCCCACGAAGGAGACACAGCCGATCTCGGCCGACCGGACGAGCGGTTCCGACAGTTCGCTTCCGCTGCCGCTCAGGAGGGTGAGCGGGACGCCTTCGCGGGCGGCGAGTGCGCACGCCAGGGTGAGGCAGGAGACGCCGCCGTCGGTGGGGGTCTTGGCGATCACGGCGTTGCCGGCCAGCGCCTGTACGAGCATGGCGTGGACCAGGACGGACATGGGGTAGTTCCAGCTGGCGATGTTGGAGACCGGGCCCCCGAGCGGGGCGCGGCCGGCCAGGAGGCGGTCGCTGTGGTCGACGTACCACCGGACGCCGTCGATGGCGCGGTCCACGTCGGCCTGGGCGAGGCGCCAGGGCTTGCCGATCTCCCAGACCAGGAGGAGCGCGAGGAGCTCGCGGTGCTCGGTGAGGGCGTCGAGGGTTGCGGAGACGCGGGCGCGGCGTTCGGGGAGCGGGATGTGGCGCCAGGCGCGGTGGGCGTCGAGAGACGCTCGTACGGCGTGGCGGGCGGTGTCCGCGTCCAGACGGGGCGGGCCGGTGATGGGCGTGCCGTCGATGGGGCTGGCGGCGGGGAGGGTACGGCCGTCCCGGTGCCAGTTGGCGGCCCAGAGGTTGCGGGCCCTGTCCTCCTCGAAGGCCTCGGGGGCGGTGGTGAGGCAGCGGTTCCAGGCGTCCTGCCAGGCGGTTCCTGGTTTGAGGTTGAGGGGGGTGGGGGTGGGCTTCTGTGCGGGTGTCTGTGGCATGGGTCTCCGCTCTGGGTGCGGTTTGGGGTGCGGGTCTGGGGTGCGGGGTGCGGGGTGCGGTGGTGGCGGGGTGGGCGGGGCGCCTGCGGCGGGCCTGTTCCCCTGCCCGCCCCTTCCCGTAACCGGGGCTCCGCCCCGGGCCCCGGTCCTCAATCGCCGGACGGGCTGCATCGGTACGGCACTGCTCCGAACACAGTCCCGCACCGCCGGACCGGCCTGCATCGGTACGGCACTGCTCCGAACACAGTCCCGCACCGCCGGACCGGCCTGCATCGGTACGGCTCTGCTCCCAACGCAGTCCCGCACCGCCGGACCGGCCTGCATCGGTACGGCACTGCTCCTGACGCAGTCCCGCACCGTGGACGGGCTGCATCGGTACGGCTCTGCTCCGAGCGCAGTCCCGCACCGCCAGACCGGCCTGCATCGGTACGGCTCTGCTCCTGACGCAGTCCCGCACCGCCGGACCGGCCGAATCCCTACGGCTGGGGGGTCTGCGCTGTGTCGGCGCGGCATCTGCGAACCCGGGGCCATGGGTCCGGACTCGGCTGTCAGCCGCGCAGCCTGGCCCCCGCCAGGCGGGCCGTTTCCGTCGGGGTGGCGCCCACCGCGACTCCTGCCGCCTCCAGCGCCTCCTTCTTCGCCGCAGCTGTGCCGCTCGATCCCGAGACGATCGCTCCGGCGTGGCCCATCGTCTTGCCCTCGGGGGCCGTGAAGCCGGCGATGTAGCCGACCACGGGCTTGGTGACGTGCTGGGCGATGTGGGCCGCCGCGCGCTCCTCCGCGTCGCCGCCGATCTCCCCGATCAGCACGATCAGTTCGGTGTCCGGATCGTTCTCGAAGGCGGTCAGGCAGTCGATGTGCGTCGTCCCGATCACCGGGTCGCCGCCGATGCCCACCGCCGTCGAGAAGCCCGTCTCGCGCAGCTCGTGCATCAGCTGGTAGGTGAGCGTGCCCGACTTGGAGACCAGGCCGATGCGGCCGGGCTTCGTCACGATGTCGGCGGGGATGATGCCCGCGTTGGACTGCCCCGGGCTGATCAGCCCTGGGCAGTTGGGTCCGAGGACGCGTGTGCCGCGGGCCTTCGCGTGGGCGTGGAAGGACACGGCGTCGTGGACCGGGATGCCCTCGGTGATGACCACGGCCAGGCCGATGCCCGCGTCCGCCGCCTCGACGACGGCCGCCCTGGCGAACGGTGGCGGGACGAAGACGACGGTGACGTCGGCGCCGGTGGCGTCCATGCCGTCGCGTACGGAGCCGAAGACCGGGACCGTGCGGTCGTCGAGGTCCACGGTGCGGCCGGCCTTGCGCGGATTGACGCCGCCGACGATCTGGGTGCCCGCGGCAAGCATCCTCCTGGTGTGCTTCATGCCCTCGGCGCCGGTCATGCCCTGGACGAGGACCTTGCTCTCCTTGCTGAGGAAGATGGCCATGATCAGTGCCCTCCCAGGGCGAGTCGGGCTGCTCGGTCGGCCGCGCCGTCCATCGTGGTGACCTGCTGGACCATCGGGTGCGCACGGTCGTCGAGGATCGCCCTGCCGCGTGCCGCGCTGTTGCCGTCGAGGCGGACGACCAGTGGTTTCGTCAGGTGGACCGAGTCGAGGGCCTGGACGATCCCGTCGGCGACCGCGTCGCAGGCGGTGATACCGCCGAACACGTTCACGAAGACGGATTTCACGGACGGGTCGGAGAGGATGACCGTCAGCCCGTCGGCCATGACCCGGGCCGAGGCCCCTCCCCCGATGTCGAGGAAGTTGGCCGGGCGTGCGCCGCAGCCGGCGACCACGTCAAGGGTGGACATGACGAGTCCGGCGCCGTTGCCGATGATGCCGACCTCACCGTCGAGCTTGACGTAGTTCAGCCCCTTGGCGTTGGCCGCCGTCTCCAGCGGGTCCCCGTGGGGGTCGGCGGTGTCCGCCCCCCACCGGCTCTGCCGGAAGGCGGCGTTGTCGTCCAGGGTGACCTTGCCGTCCAGGGCGAGGATCCGGCCGTCCGTGGTGCGGACCAGCGGATTGACCTCGACGAGCAGCGCGTCCTCCTGGGTCAGCACCTGCCACAGCGCCTGGAGCGCGGATGCGGTCTCCGGCGGGAGCGAGGCGGCCTCCGCGATCTGCGCCGCCTTGCCCGCCGTGACCCCCTCGGCCGGGTCCACGGGGATCCGGGCCACGGCCTCCGGACGGGTGGCGGCGACCTCCTCGATGTCCATGCCGCCTTCCGCCGAGGCGATGGCGAGGAAGGTGCCGGCGGCCCGGTCCAGGACGTAGCTGACGTAGAACTCCGCCTCGATGTCCACGGGCTGAGCGAGCATCACGGTCCGCACGAGGTGGCCCTTGATGTCCATGCCGAGGATCCCGCGGGCGGTGACGACGGCCGCCGCGGGGTCCGCGGCGGCCTTCACCCCGCCGGCCTTTCCCCGGCCCCCCACTTTGACCTGCGCTTTGACGACGACACGGCCGCCGAGCCGTTCGGCCGCGGCGTGCGCCGCGGACGGGTGGTCCACGACCTCGGCGTCCGGTACGGCGATGCCGTGGTCCGCGAAGAGTTGCCTTGCCTGGTGCTCGTACAGATCCATAGCCACTCCCGATCGTGCCGATTGTGAAAGTGCCGCACGCCCCCTGGACACCACCCACCGGATGCGGGATAACAAGCTTCATACAGTATTCGTCGACTGTATGCAATGTACCGCGAGAGCGGCGGAACGGCTCCCGCACTCCCCTACGAAGGGACAGGACATCGCCATGCCCGAGGACAGCCAGGACAGCCAGAACCTCATCTCCGGTGGGCACTTGGTCGCCAAGGCACTCAAGGCGGAGGGGGTGGAACGCATCTACACCCTCTGTGGCGGCCACATCATCGACATCTACGACGGCTGCGTCGACGAGGGCATCGAGGTCGTCGACGTACGGCACGAGCAGGTGGCCGCCCACGCGGCCGACGGCTACGCCCGTATCACCGGGAAGCCGGGGTGCGCCGTCGTCACCGCGGGCCCCGGGACGACCGACGCCGTCACGGGGGTCGCAAACGCCTTCCGCGCCGAGTCACCGATGCTCCTGATCGGAGGTCAGGGGGCTCACACCCAGCACAAGATGGGCTCGCTCCAGGACCTGCCGCACGTCGACATGATGACGCCGATCACCAAGTTCGCGGCCACCGTGCCGGACACCGCGCGGGCGGCGGACATGGTGTCGATGGCGTTCCGGGAGTGCTACCACGGGGCGCCCGGCCCGTCGTTCCTGGAGATTCCGCGCGACGTCCTGGACGCGAAGGTCCCGGCGGACCGGGCGCGGGTCCCCGAGGCGGGGCGTTACCGTGCGTCCACCCGCGGGGCGGGTGACCCGGCCGACATCGAGAAGCTCGCCGATCTGCTCGTCCACGCCGAGAAACCCGCCATCCTGCTGGGCAGTCAGGTCTGGACGACCCGCGCGACGGACTCCGCCACCGAACTCGTCCGGACCCTCAACATCCCGGCGTACATGAACGGCGCGGGCCGCGGCACCCTCCCGCCCGGCGATCCGCACCACTTCCAGCTCTCGCGGCGTTACGCATTCTCCAACGCCGACCTGATCGTGATCGTGGGTACCCCGTTCGACTTCCGGATGGGCTACGGCAAGCGGCTCTCCCCGGCCGCCACCGTCGTCCAGATCGACCTGGACTACCGCACGGTGGGCAAGAACCGCGATGTCGACCTCGGGATCGTCGGTGACGCGTCACTCGTTCTGAAGGCGGTCACGGAGGCCGCGAGCGGCCGGATCAACGGCGGTTCCGCTCTGCGCAAGGCGTGGCTGGACGAGCTGCGGGCCGCCGAACAGGTGTCGATCGAGAAGCGGCTCCCCCAGCTGAAGTCGGACGCCTCGCCCATCCACCCCTACCGGCTGGTGAGCGAGATCAACGACTTCCTGACCGAGGACTCCATCTACATAGGGGACGGCGGCGACATCGTCACCTTCTCCGGGCAGGTCGTCCAGCCCCGCACCCCGGGCCACTGGATGGACCCGGGCCCGCTCGGCACACTCGGGGTCGGGGTGCCCTTCGTGCTGGCCGCCAAGCAGGCCAGGCCCGACAAGGAGGTCGTGGCGCTGTTCGGCGACGGCGCGTTCTCCCTCACCGGGTGGGACTTCGAGACGCTGGTCCGCTACAACCTGCCCTTCGTCGGCATCGTCGGCAACAACTCCTCGATGAACCAGATCCGTTACGGCCAGAAGGCCAAGTACGGCGACGAACGCGAGCGGGTCGGCAACACCCTCGGCGACGTCCACTACGACAAGTTCGCCCAGATGCTGGGCGGTTACGGCGAAGAGGTGCGCGACCCCGCCGACATCGCACCCGCGCTGCGCAGGGCCCGCGAGTCGGGTCTGCCCTCGCTCATCAACGTCTGGGTCGACCCGGACGCGTACGCCCCCGGAACGATGAACCAGACCATGTACAAGTGACAGAGGAGCGGTTGGCATGACCAAGGCTCTTGAGGGCGTGCGCGTCCTCGACATGACGCACGTACAGTCCGGTCCCTCCGCCACCCAGCTGCTCGGCTGGCTCGGGGCGGACGTGGTCAAGCTGGAGGCGCCGGGCGGCGACATCACCCGCAAGCAGTTGCGCGATCTGCCCGACGTCGACTCCCTCTACTTCACGATGCTCAACTGCAACAAGCGGAGCATCACCCTCAACACCAAGAGCGAGCGCGGCAAGGAGATCCTCACCGAGCTCATCCGCCGCAGCGACGTGATGGTGGAGAACTTCGGCCCGGGCGCCGTGGACCGGATGGGGTTCACCTGGGAGCGGATCCAGGAGATCAACCCCCGGATCGTGTACGCCTCCATCAAGGGCTTCGGCGAGGGCCCGTACACCAACTTCAAGGCGTACGAGGTCGTCGCGCAGGCCATGGGCGGCTCGATGTCCACCACCGGATTCGCGGACGGCCCGCCGCTCGCCACGGGCGCTCAGATCGGCGACTCGGGCACGGGGATCCACGCGGTCGCCGGCATCCTCGCCGCCCTCTACCAGCGCGAGAACACCGGGCGCGGCCAGCGGGTGAACGTGGCGATGCAGCACGCGGTGCTCAACCTGTGCCGGGTCAAGCTCCGCGACCAGCAGCGGCTGGAGCACGGGCCGCTCGCCGAGTACCCGAACGCCCAGGACACCGCCGGCGCCGACGAGGTGCCGCGCAGCGGCAACGCCAGCGGCGGCGGCCAGCCGGGCTGGGCGGTGAAGTGCGCACCGGGCGGACCCAACGACTACGTGTACGTCATCGTGCAGCCGGTCGGCTGGAAGCCCCTGTCCGCGCTGATCGGGCGGCCGGAGCTGGCGGACGACCCCGAGTGGGCGACGCCGGAGTCCCGGCTGCCGAAGCTCGGCAAGATGTTCCAGCTGATCGAGGAGTGGTCGGCGACGCTCCCCAAGTGGGACGTCCTGGAGCAGCTCAACGCTCACAACATCCCCTGCGGCCCGATCCTCTCCACCAAGGAGATCGTCGAGGACGAGTCCCTCGCCGCGAACGAGATGGTGGTCCGCGTCGAGCACCCGGAGCGGGGAACCTTCACCACGGTCGGCAGCCCGTTGAAGCTGTCCGACTCCCCCGTCGACATCGTCACCTCCCCGCTGCTCGGTGAACACAACGCGGAGGTATACGTCGGTGAACTGGGCCTGGGTGACGAGGAACTGCGGCTCCTCAAGACGAACGGAGTCATCTGAGCATGACCGGAACAGTCGAGAACCAGGAACATGAGCGCGTCAGGGCACTGCTCGACCGCGTCCGGGGCGAGGGGCGCAGCGCGCTCACCGCGCCGGAGGGAAAGGTCGTCGCCGACGCGTACGGGATCACGGTGCCGGGCGAGGGCCTGGCCCGGGACGTGGACGAGGCGGTGGCGCTGGCCGACCGGCTCGGCGGGCAGGTCGTCCTCAAGATCGTCTCGCCCGACATCCTGCACAAGACGGACGCGGGCGGCGTCGTGGTCGGTGTGTCGGGCGCCAAGGAGGTCCGCGCGGCGTTCTGCAGCATCGTGAAGAACGCGAAGGCCTACGCGGCCGGCGCGCGGATCGAGGGCGTGCAGGTGCAGCAGCTCGTGCCGCCCGGCCAGGAGGTCATCGTCGGGGCGGTCACCGATCCGACGTTCGGGAAGGTGGTGGCGTTCGGTCTGGGCGGTGTCCTGGTCGAGGTGCTCAAGGACATCACCTTCCGGCTGGCGCCGGTGACGGCGGACGAGGCGCGGTCGATGCTCGACTCGATCGGCGCCGCGGAGATCCTCAAGGGGGTGCGCGGAGCGCCGGCCGTGGACCGGTGGGCGCTGGCGGAGCAGATCCGGCGGGTCTCCCAACTGGTCACCGACTTCCCGGAGATCGCGGAGGTCGACCTCAACCCCGTCATCGCGTCTCCGGACGGTGCTGTCGCCGCCGACATCCGGATCCTGCTGACGACCGAGGAGGTGAAGGCGCGGCGGCGCTACAGCCGGGAGGAGATCCTCGTGTCGATGCGCCGCCTGATGGAGCCGCGTTCGGTCGCGGTCATCGGCGCGTCCAACGAGCAGGGGAAGATCGGCAATTCGGTGATGCGCAACCTCATCGACGGTGGTTTCGCGGGCGAGATCCATCCGGTGAACCCCAAGGCCGATGACATTCTCGGCCGCAAGGCGTACAAGAGTGTCACCGACGTTCCCGGTGAGGTGGATGTGGCGGTCTTCGCGATACCCGCCAAGTTCGTCGCGTCGGCGCTCCGGGAGGTGGGCCGCAAGGGGATCCCCAACGCCGTGCTGATCCCGTCCGGCTTCGCCGAGACGGGTGAACAGGACCTCCAGGACGAGATCGTGGCGATCGGCGAGGAACACGGTGTGCGGCTCCTCGGGCCGAACATCTACGGCTACTACTCGACGTGGCAGGATCTCTGCGCCACGTTCTGCACCCCGTACGACGTCAAGGGCCCGGTCGCCCTGACCTCGCAGTCGGGGGGCATCGGCATGGCGATCCTGGGCTTCGCACGGTCGACGAAGACGGGTGTGTCGGCGATCGTCGGGCTCGGCAACAAGTCGGACATCGACGAGGACGACCTGCTGACCTGGTTCGGCGAGGACCCGAACACCCGGTGCATCGCGATGCATCTGGAGGACCTCAAGGACGGGCGGGCGTTCGTGGAGGCGGCGCGGGCGACCGTACCGAAGAAGCCGGTCGTGGTCCTCAAGGCGGGCCGTACGAGTGCGGGCGCCAGAGCGGCGGGTTCCCACACGGGCGCGCTGGCCGGGGACGACGCCGTGTACGACGACATCCTGCGGCAGGCGGGGGTGATCCGGGCCCCGGGGCTGCACGACATGCTCGAGTACGCGCGGGCGCTGCCCGTGCTGCCGGCCCCCAAGGGCGACAACGTCGTGATCATCACGGGGGCGGGCGGTTCGGGGGTGCTCCTGTCGGACGCGATCGTCGACAACGGGCTCTCGCTGATGGAGATCCCGCCGGACCTGGACACGGCGTTCAAGGCGTTCATCCCGCCGTTCGGAGCGGCCGGGAACCCGATCGACATCACGGGCGGTGAGCCGCCGTCGACGTACGAGGCGACGATCCGGCTGGGGATGGAGGATCCGCGGATCCACGCGCTGGTGCTGGGCTACTGGCACACAATCGTGACGCCGCCCATGGTCTTCGCGGAGCTGACGGCCCGGGTGGTGGAGGAGTTCCGGGCGCGCGGGATCGAGAAGCCCGTGGTGGCGTCGCTGGCGGGTGACACGGAGGTCGAGGAGGCGTGCGCCTACCTGTTCGAGAGGGGCGTCGTGGCCTATCCGTACACCACGGAGCGGCCGGTGGCCGTGCTCGGCGCGAAGTACAGGTGGGCCAGGGCCGCCGGGCTGTTGGGCGGTGACCGATGACCTGAGGACGACGGCTCGAACCACGGGGTCTGCGGCGGACCGCTCGGCGGCAGACCCCGGTGCGAAGTGAGAACGGGCAGGGGGCGCCGGCCAGACTTCTTCCACGCAAGGGGTTCGATCGACAATGACGACAACTGACATCTCCACATCCGTCCCCTTCAGGGAGGTGACGGACGCCAACGGGCGCATGTACCGCATCGGCGAGACCGATGTCGACATCATGGGCCGCAAGCGCAAGTGGATGGTCATCCTGCCGTGGGTGGGCATGATGGGCATCAGCTCCGCCGAGTACGCCTTCGCGTCGGCGGAGGACACGCTGCACCTCGCGCACAACTGGGACAGCGGTCACATCTACTGGATGATGACCGTCTGGGTGTTCTTCCAGGCCGCGGTCGCGATGCCCGCGGGCAGGCTGCGGGAGACCGGCAGGCTGCCGGCCCGCTGGGCGATGATGCTCGGCGCGACGGGCACCCTCCTCGGCTACCTGTCACTGGCGTACGCGCCGCATGTGATCGTCGCGTACATCGGCTTCAGTGTGTTCTCCGGCATGGGCGCGGGCATGGTGTACGCCACCTGCGTCAACATGGTCGGCAAGTGGTACCCGGAGCGCAGAGGCGGCAAGACGGGCTTCGTCAACGGCGGTTTCGCCTACGGTTCGGTGCCGTTCGTCTTCCTCTTCACCGGGTTCATGGACATCACCAACTTCAGGTGGGTCCTGGTCTCGGTGGGCGTCTTCCTCGCGGCGCTCGTGGCCTGCGCCGGTTTCTTCTTCCGGGACCCGCCGAAGAACTGGTGGCCCGCCGAGGTCGACCCGCTCAACCCGCCCGAGGACCCACGGGCCCGCCGTGCGCTGGAGAAGAACCCTCCGGCCGTCAAGCAGTACTCCCCCGGCGAGGCGTGGAGGACCGGCCGCGTGGCGCTGATGTGGTGCTGCCTCGCCTGTACCTCCGGCGTGAACATCTTCGGGATCGCCTTCCAGGTCGACATCGGCCAGGACGCCGGCTTCGCCGCCGGGATCGTGGCCACCGCCATGTCGCTCAAGGCGATCGTCAACGGCACCGGGCGTGGCGTCATCGGCTGGCTCTCCGACCTCTACGGCCGGAAGAAGTGCCTGCTCTGGGTCTGCGTCATCCTGGGGCTCGCGCAGTTCGGCATCATCTGGGCGGCCGACCTGAAGAACCTGCCCCTGTTCCTGCTCTTCTCCGCGATCTCCGGCTTCGGTGGCGGCGCCATCTTCCCGATGTTCGCCGCGATGACCGCGGACTACTTCGGTGAGAACAACAACGCCACCAACTACGGCATGGTCTACAGCTCCAAGCTCGTCTCCGGACTCGGAGCGGGGATGGGCTTCATGGTCGTCGACGCCTGGGGGCTCAACGGCGCCTTCATCCTGGCGGGCAGCATCTCGTTCTTCGCGGGTTTCCTGGCCCTCTTCCTCGCGGCACCCGGCCGCGACCGGAAGGGCAACCCACTCGTGAAGACCGCCCCCGCCCCGATCATCCGCGAGACCGACTGATCGCACACCCGCAGCACACGCGTGGGGCCCGGTTCCTGGAACCGGGCCCCACGCGTGTGTGTGCCGTCAGGCGTCAGTCCCCGCAGCGGCTCTCGCGGAGCGAGTGCAGGTGCTCGCTGGACTTGCGGGCGAAGGCGAGGGAGTCGACCGGGTTGTCGTGCTCGGTCTGCCAGTGGTGGTAGGTACGGCCACGGTGCGTGCGGGCGGTGACCCGGCTCAGGAAGTTCTTGTAGTCGATGTCACCGTCGCCGACGTCCGTCATGTCGTAGCCGTCGCGGGCGGCGTCGTTGCGGGTGCCGTCCTTGACGTGGAAGAGGGGGTAGCGGTCGGGCTGCTTGAGTACGTAGTCGATGGGGTTGAAGGGGGCCGGTGTGCCGTCCACGCGCTTGCCGAAGCGGAACTGGGCGCAGAACGCCCAGTAGATGTCCATCTCCAGGTAGACCAGGTCGGGGTCGGTCTCGGCGAGCAGGACGTCGTAGAGACGCACCTTCGGCTTGTCGGTGGCGAAGGAGAACTCCTCCGCGTGGTTGTGCTGGTAGAACTTCATGCCGCGCTTGCGGGCGGCGGCGCCGTAGGTGTTGAAGTCCTCGGCTGCCCGCTTCCATCCGTCGACCGTGTCGCCGTAGCGGAACGGCCCGGAGGCGGTGCCTATGTGCTTGAGGCCGAGGGCCTCCGCCTCGTCGAGGACCTTGGTGAGGTTCTGCGCGAAGGAGTAGGCGTCGGGGTTGTTGTCGTCGTAGTAGTTGACGTGGCTGCCGATGGGGTTGAGCCCGTGGTCCTTGGCCAGCCTCTTGAGCTGGGCGAGGGTGATGGCTCCGGCGGAGCCCTGGGTGTATCCGGCGAACTCGATCTCGTCGTAGCCGTACTTCTCGAGTTCGGCGAAGACGGGGGCGAAGCCGAGGGTGGAGACCTTGTCGCGGAGGCTGTAGAGCTGGATGCCGAGACGGCCCGGAGGCAGGACGGCGCGGCCCTTGCCGTGCCCGTGGCCGTGTCCGTGGCCGCCGTGCGGGCCGGCGGCCTGGGCTGCGGCGCCGCTGAGGAGGGTGGCGGCGGTGGCTCCGGCGGCGACGCCCAGGACGTTGCGGCGGCTGAGTCTGCGCGCGAGCTCGGGGTCCTTCGGGGTGCGGCTCATGATCACGAATCTCCCTGTGAACGTGCGGGCGGGGCGGATTGTCAGTGCAGTCCGGCAAGCTGGAGGAGCAAGGACTTCACTTCGGTGGCCTGGACTCGGCCGTCGAACGCATGGGGGGTGGAGCAGAGGATGAGCGGACCTTCGTCGTCGCTCGTGGGCAGGCGGCCGTGGCTGCCGCGAATAGGCGAGGGATCCAGGGGGACGACCGCCATGCGGTAGCGCATCCCGAGCTTCTTGCGGGCGACCGCCGAGGCGGCCCTGACCCGGACATAGGGGTCCTGGGGGTCCATGAAGAGCTCCACAGGGTCGTATCCCGGTTTGCGGTGGATCTCGACGAGCTGCGCGAAGTCGGGCGCGCGGTCGTCGTCGAGCCAGTAGTAGTACGTGAACCAGGCGTCCTTCTCCGCCACGGCGACGAGCTCGCCGGAGCGGGGGTGGTCCAGGTGGTGGGCCTTCTTGCCCTCGTCATCGAGGAGTTCGGCGATGCCGGGGAGGTTCGCGAGGACTTGCCGGGTCGCGTCGAGGTCCTCGGGCCGGCGTACGTAGACGTGGGCGAGCTGGTGGTCGGCGACCGCGAAGGCGCGGGAGGCCATCGGGTCGAGGTACTCCATGCCGTCCTGGGTGTGCACCTCAAGGAGTCCGGCGCGGCGCAGGGCCCGGTTGATGTCGACGGGCCGGTCGACGCGGGTGATGCCGTACTCGGAGAGGGCGACGACGGTGCGGCCCTCGGCCCTGGCGTCGTCGAGGAGGGGTGCCATGGCGCGGTCGAGGTCGGCCGCGGCCCGGTGCGAGCGCGGGTCGTCGGGGCCGTAGCGCTGGAGGTCGTAGTCGAGGTGCGGGAGGTAGCACAGGGCCAGGTCGGGGGTGCGGGTGGTGAGGAGGTGCCGGGTGGCGTCGATGATCCACTGGGAGGAGACGAGGTCGGCGCCGGGGCCCCAGAAGTGGAAGAGGGGGAAGGTGCCCAGTTTCTCGGTCAGTTCGTCGTGGAGCGCCGGGGGCCGGGTGTAGCAGTCGGGCTCCTTGCGGCCGTCGGCGTAGTAGACGGGGCGGGGAGTGACGGTCCAGTCGGTGTCGGCGCCCATCGCGTACCACCAGCAGATGTTGGCGACGGTGTAGCCGGGGTGGGCGCGCCGGGCGGCGTCCCAGAGCTTGTCGCCTTCGACGAGCCCGTTGTGCTGGCGCCACAGGAGGACGTCACCGAGCTCGCGGAAGTACCAGCCGTTGGCGACGATGCCGTGTTCGGAGGGGGTGGTGCCGGTGAGGAAGGTGGACTGGGCGGCGCAGGTGACGGCGGGCAGGACGGTGGAGAGGGGCGCCTGCGCGCCGGCGCCGGCCATGGCCTGGAGGTTCGGCATGTGCTGGAGCAGTTGGGGGGTGAGGCCGACGACGTCGAGGACGAGGAGCGGGGTGGGGCGCGTTCCGGCGCCGGGCGCGGTCATGGGAGCTCCTTGAGTCCGAGGTCGACGAGGAGGTCGCGGGCGAGGGTGAGCTCGGCGGCGATGCCGTCGGCGAGCTGTGTGCGGGTGCGCGGCCGCAGCTCGGCCGGGAGCGCCTGCCAGGTGTACGTCTCGACCTCCAGGTGCCGGGTGAGGGGCACGGGGCCGCCGACGAGCCGGTTCAGCACGGACTGGAGCACGGGGAGTGTGGAGGTGAGCGGAGGTGCGGGAGGCGCGTGCAGGGGGACGTGGAAGTGGGAGCGCCAGGGGGTGCTGTCGGGGAGGGCGCCGCCGGAGACCGCCTCGTCGAGGTCGTCGGTCCCGCGGAGGCCCGCACCGCTGAGGGTGCGGGTCTGGTGCAGGAAGCGGGGCTCCGCGAAGGCTCCCAGGGCGGCGCGCACCTCGGGCAGATGGGGGTGTTCGGCGTGCAGTGCCGCGGAGAGCTGGGCCTTGACGACGGTGATCCCGGCCGCGCTCAGGGCGTCGAGAGCGGTGTCCGGGTCCTCGAAGGAGGTGGCTAGGTGGCAGGTGTCCACGCAGATGCCGATGCGTTCGTGGCCCACCGCGGTGAGGGGGCCGATGGCATCGGCGGTGGTCTCCACGGTGCAGCCGGGCTCGGGTTCGAGGCCGATCCTGATGGCCTTGCCGGTCAGCTCGTCGAGGGCGTCGAGCCGCTGTGCGAGCGTGGTGAACGCCTTCCGCGCGGTGACCGCCGCCGTGGGGTCGTCGGCGAACGGGGTGCGCCAGGCGATCGGCAGGGTGGAGATGGTGCCGTCGGTGACGTCGTCGGGGAGCAGCGCGGCGAGCAGCCGGGCCAGGTCGGTGGTGTGGGAGAGCCGTTCGGGATCGGTCCAGTCCGGTGTATAGACGCGGTACTTGACCTCCTGGGCCCCGAAGCCCTCGTAGGGGAAGCCGTTGAGGGTGACCACTTCGAGGCCGCGGTGTTCGAGTTCGCCGCGCAGGGAGCGCAGGGCGGCGGGGTCGTTGATCAGGGCACGGGCGGCGTCCTTGGCGAGCCAGAGTCCGATGCCGAGCCGGTCCCGGCCGAGCCGTTTGCGTACGGGCTCGCAGTGGTCGCGCAGCTGGGCGCGGACCCCTTCGAGGGTCTCGGCGGGGTGCACGTTGGTGCAGTAGGCGAGGTGCACGGTCGAGCCGTCGGGGTGGCGGAAGCGCATCGTTCACTCCCCGCCGCGGAGGATGGAGTTGCCCTCGTGGAGCGGGCCCGGTGCGTCGAGGTCGAGCTGGAGCCGGCCGCTCTGCCCGTAGAAGGCCACGGGGTTGCGCCAGAGGACCTTGTCGACGTCGTCCTCGTCGAAGCCGGCCTTCAGCATGGTGTCGGCGACCTTGCGGGTCTTCAGCGGGTCGCTCCTCCCCCAGTCGGCGGCGGAGTTGACGAGGACCCTGTCGGTGCCGTGGTTACGCAGGACCGTGACCATGCGGTCCTCGTCCATCTTGGTGTCCGGGTAGATGGAGAACCCGGCCCAGCAGCCGCTGTCGAGCGCGTCCTTCACGGTCGTCTCGTTGAGGTGGTCGAGCAGGACCAGCTCGGGGGCGAGGGCCGACTCACGGATGACGTCGATGGTGCGGTGCAGGCCGGCGAGCTTGTCGCGGTGCGGGGTGTGCACGAGCGCGGGAAGACCGTGGTCGGCGGCGAGCTGCAGCTGGGTGGCGAGTGCCTTGTCCTCGGCGGGGGTCATCGAGTCGTAGCCGATTTCGCCGACGGCGACGACGGAGTCCTTGACGAGGTAGCGGGGCAGAGCGTCCAGGACGGGGGTGCAGCGGGGGTCGTTCGCCTCCTTGGGGTTGAGGGCGAGGGTGCAGTGGTGGGCGATGCCGTACTGGGAGGCGCGGAAGGGCTCCCAGCCCAGGAGGGCGTCGAAGTAGTCGTAGAAGCTGGCGGGCGAGGTGCGGGGCTGGCCGAGCCAGAAGGAGGGTTCGACGAGGGCGCGGACGCCGGCGTCGTACATCGCCTGGTAGTCGTCCGTGGTGCGGGAGGTCATGTGGATGTGGGGGTCGAAGATCCTCATCGGGTTTCCTCCGTGGACGTGGGGGCGGTGGCGGGAGCCGGGGCCGTGAGGCCGAGAACGGTCCGCAGACCGGCGGGGACGGTGCGCCCCGCGGCAGTGCGCTCGGCCGCGAAGTCACTTAGCATGCGGGCGAGTTCGGCGTCTCCGCGGGCACGTTCGGCGAGTCGGTCGAGGGCTTCGACGGGGACCTCGGTGAAGAGGCACTTGAGGACGGCGTGCCGCCAGCCGTGCGCGTCGAGGTGGGCCGCGCCGTACGGGCCGACGGCCGCGGCGACCAGCCGGGTGTCGTTGGTGCGCAGGGCGTCCTCGACGAGCGGGAGGGCGGTGGCGCCGAGGTCGAGGCGGTGCAGGGTGAGGAGGACGGCGCGGCGTTCGGCGGCGGTGCCCTGCTCGTAGAGCCTGGTCACGGCGGGCAGCCCCGCGCGGGCTTCGAGGAGCAGCAGTGCGCGCACGGAATCGGCGTGATCGAGGCCGCAGTGTCTTCCCGCCGAAGCGAAGCGCAGCTCCCAGGGCGGGTTGCCGCTGTCGGCGCCGGGGTGTGCGGCGGCGTGCGCGGCCTCGGCGAGCGCTTCGTCGAGCCAGGCCCTGGCCGCTCCCGGCAGTCGGTCGTCGAGTTCCTTGCGGCTGATCAGCATGGTACGGCTCCGTTCGTGGCCGGGGCGGCCCGGCGCAGGAAGTCGATGGAGCTGTGGGCGAGTTCGGGTCCCGCGTGGGAGTGCCGGGGCAGTTCGACGACGGTGAGGCCGGTGTATCCGGTGGAGGCGAGCGCTTCGAGCACCGGCGGGAAGTCGATCTCGCCTTCGCCGAACGGCAGGTGTTCGTGGACGCCGCGTCGCATGTCCTCGATCTGGACGTGGCGCAGCCAGGGCGCGGCTTCCTTCACGCAGTCCACGGGCGAGGCGGGCTCAAGGCACTGGCAGTGGCCGATGTCGAGGGTGAGTCCGAGCGGGCCGGGGTCGCCGAGGAGGGCGCGGAGGTGGTGGAAGCCGGCGAGCGTGGCGAGGAGGTGGCCGGGTTCGGGTTCGACGGCGAGGGGGATGCCCGCACGGTCGGAGGCTTCCAGTACGGGGGCGAGGGCCTGGGTCAGCCGCTGCCACGCGGTGTCCGTGGAGGTGTCGGGCGGGGTGATGCCGCTGAAGCAGTGCACGGCGTGCGCGCCGAGGTCCGTGGCGACCTCGACGGCGCGGACGAGCAGGGCGGTGCGTGCCGCGCGTGCGTCCGGGTCGGGGTCCAGGAGCGACGGCCCGTGTTTGCGCCGGGGGTCCAGGACGTAACGCGCCCCGGTCTCGACGGTGACGCCCAGTCCGAGTCCGGCGAGCCTGCGGGCCACCTGGCGGGTGCGGGCGGCGAGGTCCGGCGCGAGCGGGTCGAGGTGCATGTGGTCGAGGGTCAGACCGACCCCGTCGTAGCCCAGGTCGGCGAGGAGGCCGAGGGCGTCGTCGAGCCGGAGGTCGGTGAGCCCGTTGGTGCCGTAGCCGAGGCGGAGGGTCATGTCGGGCTCACTTTCCGGGCGAGCGCGCGGGCGAGGGGGACGAGTCCCATGACCGCGAGCCCGTCGAAAGGCGCCCCGGCCCTGGCCGCGAGCGCCGCCTGCAGCGGGATCATCGCCCGGATCCCGCCGCCGACGGCGCGCTGGGTGAGGGGTGGGGAGGGGTTGAGCGCGGCGTGGAGGAGGGGGACCGCGGAGGTACGGAGATAGGCGCCGGCGAAGGCCGGGAGCAGGAGCCGTACGGCGTCGGCGGGAGGGCCTGGTGGCTCCCCCGGGGCCGTCCGGCCGCGAAGGACGGCGGCCCCGAGGCCTGCGACACCGGCCAGCGCCGCAAGCGGTGCGACGGTGGATCCGCCCTGCGCCTCGTGGCGGGAGACGGCGGTCACGGCGTAGGTGTGCGCGCCGAGCAGGAGGGCGGCGGGGAGCGCCGCAGCGGGGGTGCCGACGGGCGCGGGCCGGGTGGCCGGGGCCGTCCCTCCCCCGGCGGTGACCTTCGACATCGTTGCCACCGTCGCCGTCGCGCCGAGCAGCAGGTCCAGGGTGCGGGCGGAGGCCATCGCGGCCGGCCCGAGCTTCGTGTGCTTGAGACGCAGGTCGTAGGCCCAGACGGTCGCCGCCAGGCCGGATGCCACCACCAGCGCGGGGCGGCCCGCCCGTGCGGCCAGGGCCAGGCCGGCCGCTGTGAGGGCGCCCGCGGCGGCCAGGGCGGCCCCCGGGGTGACACGGCCGGAGGGGATCGGCCGGTGCGGGCGGTCGACGGCGTCCTCCTCGCGGTCGGCCCAGTCGTTGAGCGCCATGCCCGCCTCGTAGAGGCACAGCGAGGCGCCGACCGCGAGTGCCGTGCCCCGGCCGGGGCGCCGGCCCGCGGCAGCGGCCCCGGCGAGCGCGTCCCCGGGCACGGTGAACAGCGCCGACACCCGGAGCAGCTCCGCCCAGGCCCGCAGGCGTGCGCGGGCGGGGGGCCTGTCCGGTGCGGGCGCAGTCCCGCTCGCACCGGACAGGCTGTCCGGGGGCGCCGCCGGCCGGGCGCCGAGCAGCCGCGGGGCGCCGGCCACCGCCGCGAGCAGCCGCAGCGCCTTCACCGGGCGGCCCGCAGGCGTTCGGCGAAGGCCAGCAGCTCGGCGTACTGCTCGGGCAGTGCGGCCGGGCCGCCGTCCGGGTCCTTGAAGTAGAAGCCCAGTTCGGGGCGTGGCCCGGTCAGGCCCGCCTCGTGGGAGCGTGCCAGCAGCCGGGCGAGGTCCAGGACCAGCGGTGCGGCGAGGGCGGAGTCGCAGCCCTGCCAGATCGTCTGCAGGATCATCCGCGAGCCGAGGAAGCCGTCGAAGGCGATGTGGTCCCACGCCGTCTTCCAGTCGCCCATCGCCGGTACGTCGTCGATGTGGACCTCGCCCTCGGGTGCGGATCCGAGCGTGTCGGCGAGTACGCGCTCCTTGCCTGCGTTCTTGGCGGCTGCCGCGGCCGGGTCGGCCAGCGCCGCCCCGTCCCCGCCGCCCAGCAGGTTCGTGCCCGACCACGCCCGCACCGGCAGTGCGCGCTGGACGAACATCGGTGCGAGCACGGAGCGGAGCAGCGTCTGGCCTGTCTTGCCGTCGCGTCCGGCGTGGGGAAGTCCGCAGGAGTCGACGGCGTCCTGGAGGTGTGGGCTGCGCAGCCCGGTGGAGGGGGTGAAGTTGGCGTACGGGCAGCCGGCGCGGAGCGCGGCCGCCGCGTAGAGGGAGCTGGCGGGCAGACGGGAGTCGTCCTCGCCGGGGGCGGGTTCGGTCGAGGCGACGTTGATGACGACGGTGCGGGCCAGTTCGTGGCGGCGCGCGAAGTCCTCGATGTCGGCGGCGAACGCGGCGATGAGCTCCTCGTCGGTGCGGGTGTCACCCGGGAGCGGTCCGCCGGGGCGTATCTCCGTGTCGACGGCGGTGAGTTCGGCCTCGACGGCGGAGGGGAGGCCGTGCGGGAGCACTCCCCCGGCCGCGAGGGCCTCGGCCCGCTTGGGCAGGGGACAGTCGAGGGTGTCGTGGCCGCCGAAGACGAGGGTGGTCAGCGGTGGCAGCCCGCTGTCGGTGAAGGGTGGTGTCTCGGTGACCATGCCGGTCGGCGGGTGGAGCCCTGCCGCGACGGCCGCGCACCCGGCGGTGGCGGTGGTGGCGACGGAGCCGCGTGCTCCGATGAACCAGACTCCGGTACGAACGGCACGTGCGGTCACGGGCTGCCTCCCTGGGGGCTGAAGAGGGATGGTGGACGGTGGGCGGGGAAGAGGAACGCTTCCCCGCCCACCACCGGCGCAGGAGGTCGCCGCCCTACGTGGAGGGCAGCTCCTTCAGCTGGATGTCACGGAAGGACACCTGGTCGTCGGCTCCGTGGTTCTGGAGGCCGATGTAGCCGTTCTTGAGGCTGCGGGCCGGGTCGGTGTTGGTGAAGTCGTTGATCTTCACCCCGTTGAGGAAGACCTGGAGCCGCTCGCCCCGGACCTTGATCTCATAGCTGTTCCACTGGCCGGGGGGCCGCAGAACCTGGTCGCGGGCCTTGATGTTGGCGGATTTGAAGGTGTACACGGCGCCGGTCGTGCGGTCCGCCGCGTCGGTGGCGTCGATCTGGACCTCGTAGCCGTTGTTGACCGCGGACCAGGGGTCGTCCGACTCGGGGAAGCCGACGAAGACTCCGGAGTTGTCGTCGCCCGACATCTTCCAGTCGAGCTTCAGCGAGTAGGACTCCAGCTCCTTGGCCTGGTAGGTCAGCAGGCCCATGCCGCCCTCGGAGCGCAGCTCACCGTCGGCCACGGTGAACTTGCCGGGGCCGGCCTGCTTCCACCCTTCGAGCGTCTTCCCGTTGAAGATCGACCTGTAGCCGGTGTCCGGCTTGCAGTTGGCCTTCACCTGCCCGGCCGCGTAGCGCAGACCGCCCAGCAGGTGCTGCCGGAGGGCGGGTTCGGCGTAGGACTCCTTGGTGTGGCCGAGACCGGTGTAGAAGGAGCGGCCGCCCTGGTACGCCTGGCACCAGGCGATCGGGTGGTCGCCCTTCATGTTGCCGCCGGTGTAGGTCGTCTCGTCCAGGGTGGCGAGGACCTGGGCCTTGTCCCGCGGGTTGGTGCGGTAGTTGTACCACTCGTCGGTACGGTCCCAGGCTTCGTCCAGGTGCGCGGTCGCCGGGTGGTCGTGGTTCTCCACACGGACGGTCGCGGGCTGGATCTGCGGGTGCGAGTCGAAGTACGCCCCGACGAGGCCCCCGTAGAACTCCCAGTCGTACTCCGTGTCGGCCGCGGCGTGGACGCCCATGTAACCGCCGCCGGTGGAGACGAAGTTCTCGAACGCCTTCTTCTGGTCGGCGTTCAGGACGTCACCGGTGGTCGACAGGAAGACGACCGCGTCGTAGCGCGCCAGGTTGCTGGTGGTGAACTGTCCGGACTCCTCCGTGGAGTCGACCGTGATGTTGGTGTCCTGGCCCAGTTCCTTCAGCGCGGCGATGCCCTCGGGGATCGAGTCGTGCCGGAAGCCGCCCGTCTTGGAGAAGACGAGGACGCGCTTCGCGGTCCGGTCGACCGGGCTGTTCGAGAGTTCGAAGTCGTCCACGTCGTACAGGGCTCCGGCCCCGCCCTTGAAGACCAGGAAGAGCTGGGTGGCCTTCTTGGGCGCGCCGCGCAGCGGTACGTCGATGTCCTGGAACGTGTCCCAGCTGCCGGTCACCGGGACGGGCGCGGAGCCGAGGATCTTGCCGGTGGGCGATCCGGCCCGCACCTCGAGGAAGCCACCCGCGCCGGCCGAGGACGTACGGGCGGTGAGCTTGGTCGAGCCGTCGAGGATGTACGGGGTGAAGGAGATCCAGTCGTCGTTGTGGATGTCACCGACGGTCCTGCCGCCGTGGGCGCTGGTCTTGCTCGGCGTGGTGACACCGGAGGAGTTGTCGAAGTGCTCGGCCTGGCGGTGGCGCGGCTGGAGCTTCGCCCCGTCACGGCTGGTCAGCGCGGCCTGGCCGCCGCCCCCGCCGTCGGTGTAGGACGCCGAGATCCCGCCGTAGATGTTGGCGTTCGGGTCGTGGCCGCCTTCCATGGCGGTCTTGATGGTGCCTTCGCAGCCGTGCTCGGTGGTGATGTCGTGGCCGTGGCTGTCATGGCCCAGGGTGAACTTGACCTCGACCTTGGAGCAGTCGATGGTGCCGTCCTCCGGGTCGGTGACGGTCACCTTGAAGGGCACTTCGTCGCCGAATTCGAACAGCTGCCCGTCGGCCGGCGCCTGCAGCACGACGGTGGGCGCGGTGTTGCCGACGGTGACGTGCACGCTCGCCGAACCGGTGCGGCCCGTCGGGTCCTTGGCCGTCACGGTGGCGGTGTAGGTGCCGTTCTTCTTGTACGTGTAGGTGGGGTTGGCGGCCGTCGACTTCCCGCCGTCGCCGAAGTCCCAGGCGTAGGTCAGGGCATCGCCGTCCCCGTCGGCCGTGCCCTCGGAGGAGAACTTCACCCTGAGGGGCGCGGTGCCCGAGGTCTTGTTCGAGGATGCCTCCGCGATGGGCGAGCGGCCGCCGGTGGCGTTCTCGATGCGGTACAGCGCCGAGTGCTCGTCGCCGCCGAACCAGGAGAGGCCGTAGTCCAGGACGTAGAGCGCGCCGTCGGGGCCGAAGGCCATGTCCATGATCTGGGTGCCGGTCCACGGGATGTCGTTGATGGACTGGACCGCACCGTCGGCGTCCTGCTCGATGCGCTTGATCCACTGCCGGCCGAACTCGCCGGCGAAGAAGTCACCGTCGTACTCCTCGGGGAACTTCACCGGTGAGTCGAGGTCCGCGTCGTAGCGGTAGACGGGCCCGCCCATCGGGGACTCGGAGCCGGTGCCGAACTCGGGCACGGACGCGCCGTCGTACGGGATCCAGGCCGCCTGCGCGGGCGGCAGGTCGACCAGACCCGTGTTGTACCGCGACTCGTTCTTCGGGGCGGCGCAGTCGAAGGCCGGTCCGGAGGTCTGCGTCGCGAAGTCGTAGTCGCGGTAGGGCTGGTTGTCACCGGTGCAGTAGGGCCAGCCGAAGTTGCCGGGCTTCGTCACCCGGGCGAACTCGACCTGCCCGGCCGGTCCGCGGTTCGGGTCCGCCGCGCCGGCGTCGGGGCCGTAGTCACCGACGTACAGGATGCCGGTGGCCTGGTCCACGCTGAAGCGGAAGGGGTTGCGGAAGCCCATCGCGTAGATCTCGGGGCGCGTCTTGTCCGTGCCCGCGGCGAAGAGGTTGCCCTCGGGGACCGTGTACGAGCCGTCGTCCGCGACCTTGATGCGGAGGATCTTGCCGCGGAGGTCGTTGGTGTTGCCGGACGTGCGGCGCGCGTCGAAGGCGGGGTTGCGGTCGGCCCGGTCGTCCAGCGGGGAGAAGCCGTCGGAGGCGAAGGGGTTGGAGTCGTCGCCCGTCGAGAGGTAGAGGTTGCCCTGCGCGTCGAAGTCGATGTCGCCGCCCACGTGGCAGCACATGCCGCGCGTGGTCGGGATGTCGAGGACCTTCTTCTCGCTGGCGTTGTCGAGGGTGCCGTCCTCGTTGAGGACGAAGCGGGAGAGCCGGTTCACGCCGTCGTACTTGGCGAAGTCCGCGGCGGTGCCGTTCTCCGGGGCGTCGCCGGCGGGGGTGTCCAGCGGGGGCGCGTAGTAGAGGTAGATCGCGCGGTTCTCCGCGAAGTCCGGGTCGATCCCGACGCCCTGGAGGCCTTCCTCGTCGTGCGAGTAGACGGGGATGGTGCCGGAGATCCGGGTGTTGCCGGCGCTGTCCGTGATCCGGAGTTCGCCGCCGCGCGAGGTGTGCAGCACGCTACGGTCGGGGAGCACCGCGAGCGAGATGGGTTCACCGGTCTCGGCCGCACCCTTGGCGAGGGTGACCTGCTGGAAGTCCTCCGCGGCCGCCTGCGCGGCCGGGGCCTTGGGGACGTCGGCGGTGGCGGCGGGCGAGGAGCCCAGGGTGAGGGTGGCGGCGGCGAGCAGTCCGCCGGTGAAGAGGGCGAGTGTTTTTCGGGCGCGGAGCCGTCTGTTGCTTCTGTGCACGTGCGTCCTCCGGAGTGTGCCGGGTGTACGGGCGGGTGCGTTCTGCCGATCCGCGCGGGGACTGCCGCGCTCGCCTCCGGGGCTCCGTACGGGGCCCCGGTGACGCGAGTCATGTCGTGTACACGTAGGGGACGGTAGCTGTGTTCGTCCCGTACGGAAAGCCCTTGCGCAGGAGGTCGGTTCAGCTTTTACCTGCGGCAGGACAAAGGAGTGTCCGGGCATGCGAGATTGCCCCGGGGCGGTGCCCCGCAATCAAGCCGCGCCGGCGTTTGAGGCGCGGGGGCCCGGGGGCGGAGCCCCCGGAAAAGGGCCCCGCCCTGCCCTGCCCGACCTACTCGCCCCCGCCGAACGCCGCGTCGAACGACGCGCTCGGCGGGTCGAAGTCGAACCGCTTCAGCGACGCCAGCGCCTCGGGCGCCCCCGTCAGCCGGTCCATGCCGGCGTCCTCCCACTCCACCGAGACCGGCCCCTCGTAGCCGATGGACCGCAGCATCCGGAAGACGTCCTCCCAGGGCACGTCCCCGTGACCCGCCGAGACGAAGTCCCAGCCGCGCCGCGGATCGCCCCAGGGCAGGTGGGAGCCGAGGCGCCCGTTGCGGCCGTCGAGGCGCTTGCGGGCCTCCTTGCAGTCCACGTGGTAGATCCGGTCGCGGAAGTCGTACAGGAAGCCGACCGGGTCCAGGTCCTGCCACACGAAGTGGCTCGGGTCGAAGTTCAGCCCGAACGCGGGCCGGTGGCCCACGGCCTCCAGGGCGCGGTGCGTGGTCCAGTAGTCGTACGCGATCTCGCTCGGGTGCACCTCGTGGGCGAAGCGCACCCCCTCGGCGTCGAAGACGTCCAGGATCGGGTTCCACCGTTCCGCGAAGTCCTCGTAGCCGCGTTCGATCATGTGCGGCGGGACCGGCGGGAACATGGCCACCAGGTGCCAGATCGAGGACCCGGTGAAGCCGATGACGGTGTCGACGCCGAAGGCGGCCGCCGCACGGGCGGTGTTCTTGATCTCCTCGGCGGCCCGCTGCCGGACGCCTTCGGGCTCCCCGTCCCCCCAGATACGGGCGGGCAGGATCCCCTGGTGGCGTTCGTCGATCGGGTTGTCGCAGACCGCCTGGCCCACCAAGTGGTTCGAGATCGCCCAGCACTTGAGGCCGTACTTGTCGAGGAGCTGTCGCCGGCCGTCGAGGTAACCGGGGTCCGAAAGCGCCTTCTCCACCTCGAAGTGATCGCCCCAGCAGGCGAGTTCGAGCCCGTCGTAACCGAAGTCCCGGGCGTGCCGGCAGACCTCCTCCAGCGGCAGGTCGGCCCACTGGCCGGTGAAGAGAGTGAAGGGACGGGGCATGCGCACAACCTCTCCTAGAAGGGGACCGGGGTGTAGACGGAGTTCTTCGCGGCGCTCTCCTCGACGGCGGCGAGCACCCGTTGCACCTGGAGCCCGTCGGCGAACGACGGCACGGGGGCGCGGCCCTCGGTGATGGTGCGCACCACGTCATGGGCCTGGTGGACGAAGGTGTGCTCGTAGCCCAGACCGTGGCCCGGCGGCCACCACGCCTCCAGGTAGGGATGCTGGGGTTCGGTGACGAGGATCCGGCGGAAGCCGGCGCTGGTGGCGGGCTCGGTCTGGTCGTGGAAGGAGAGCTCGTTGAGCCGTTCGAGGTCGAAGGCGATCGACCCGAGCTCTCCGTTGATCTCCAGACGCAGGGCGTTCTTGCGCCCGGCGGCCATCCTGGTGGCCTCGAAGGAGGCCAGGGCCCCCGAAGCCAGCCGCCCCGTGAAGAGGGTCGCGTCGTCGACGGTGACCGCCCCCCGCGCGGTGATGTCACCGACCCCGGAGAGCCCGGCGGCGGCCCCGGCGAGCACGGGCCTCTCGCGTACGAAGGTCTCGCTCATCGCCGACACCCCGACCAGCGTCTCCCCGGCCAGGTACTGGGCGAGGTCGACGATGTGCGCCCCGAGGTCGCCCAGTGCGCCGGATCCGGCGCGCTCGCGGTCCAGCCGCCAGGTGAGCGGTGACTCCGGGTCGACGAGCCAGTCCTGGAGGTAGGTGGCCCGTACGTGCCGCAGGGCGCCCAGCCTGCCCTCCTCGATCATCCGGCGGGCGTAGGTGAGGGCCGGCACCTTGCGGTAGTTGAAGCCCACGATCGCCACCTGGCCGCGGGCCGCCGCGCGTTCGGCGGCCTGCGCCATGGCTTCCGCCTCGGCGACCGTGTTGGCGAGCGGCTTCTCGCAGAGGACGTGCTTGCCGGCCTCCAGGGCGGCGATGGCGATCTCGGCGTGGCTGTCGCCGGGCGTGCAGATGTCGACCAGCTGCACGTCGTCCCGGGCGATCAGGGCGCGCCAGTCGGTCTCCGCCGCAGCCCACCCGTGCCGGGCGGCGGCGGCCTCGACCGCCGTCCGGTCGCGCCCGCAGATCGCGGCGAGAGCGGGTCTCACCGGCAGGTCGAATACATGTCCCGCGGTGCGCCAACCCTGGGAGTGGGCGGCGCCCATGAACGCGTATCCGACCATGCCGACACCGAGCGTCGCCGTCGGCGGCGGTCCCTCGGTCTCCTGCTCCGTTTCTTCCCTGCGGGCCATGCGGGCTTCCTCCTCGTCGGTGGTTCGGTGGCTGCGGCGGTGCGGGATCAGCTGAAGCCCGTCGGCAGGTACTGGTCGACGTTGTCCTTCGTGACCACGGCCGAGTACAGGGTCAGCGAGGTCGGGATCTCCATCTCGGAGAGGCCGGCGATGCCCTTGTTCTGGCCGAGTGCGCGCGCCAGGTCGATCGCGGAGGCCGCCATCGTGGGCGGGTAGAGCACGGTGGCCTTCAGTACGCCGTCGTCGGCCTTGATGGCGTCCATCGCGGACTTGGCGCCCGCGCCGCCGACCATGATGAACTCGTCACGTCCGGCCTGCTGGATGGCCCGCAGTGCGCCCACGCCCTGGTCGTCGTCGTGGTTCCACAGCGCGTCGAACTGCTTCTGCGCCTGGAGGAGCTGTGCCATCTTGGCCTGGCCCGACTCCACGGTGAAGTCGGCGGCCTGACGGGCCACCAGCTCGATGTTGGAGTAGTTCTTCAGCGCGTCGGCGAAGCCCTGGCTCCGCTGCTTGGTGAGTTCCAGGTTGTCGACACCGGCGAGCTCGACGACCTTGGCGTTCGCCTTGTCCTTGAGCTGTTCGCCGATGTAGTGCCCGGCGTTGAGGCCCATGCCGTAGTTGTCGCCGCCGACCCAGCAGCGGTAGGCCTGCGGCGAGGCGAAGATGCGGTCCAGGTTGACGACCGGGATGCCGGCCTTCATCGCTTCAAGGCCGACCTGGGTGAGTGCCTTGCCGTCGGCGGGGAGGACGACGAGGACGTCAACCTTCTTGTTGATGAGGGTCTTGACCTGCCCGATCTGGGCGGCGGTGTCGTTGGAGCCCTCGGTGATCTCCAGGGTCACCTCGGAGTACTTCTCCGCCCGCCCCTTGGCCTGGACGTTGATGGCGTTGAGCCATCCGTGGTCGGCCTGGGGTCCGGCGAATCCGATGGTGACGGGCTTGCCGGGCTTGTCGTCGGCTGCGGGCTGGTCGCTCTGCGCGGCCGCCGCCTCCTTGGGCTCGTTGCTGGTGCAGGCGGTGAGGAAGGCTCCCGCGGAGACGGCCGCGGTGCCGAAGAGCAGTCCTCTGCGGCTGGTTTCTGGCATGGCTGTCGAACCCTTCATCCGGTGCGATACGTACGGAACTGCGGGTGGGTGCTCTCGGTGCTCGGCCGGACCGGCGAGGATCAGGTCTCGCCGCCGCGCAGTGTGCGGTGCTGGACGAGGACGGCGGCGACGATGATGGCGCCCTTGGCGATCTGCTGGACGTCGCTCTGCAGGTTGTTCAGAGCGAAGATGTTGGTGATCGTGGTGAAGACGAGGACCCCGAGCACGGAGCCGACGATGGTGCCCCGGCCACCGCTCAGCAGGGTGCCCCCGATGATCGCGGCTGCGATGGCGTCGAGCTCGTACAGGTTGCCGTTGGTGTTCTGTCCCGAGCCGGACAGGATGATCAGCATGAAGGCTGCGATCCCGCAGCACACGCCGGAGAGCAGATAGAGGTAGAGCCGCTGGCGGCGTACGTCGATGCCGGCGAGCCTGGCCGCCTCCGCGTTGCCTCCGATGGCGACCGTACGGCGTCCGAACGTGGTGCGGTTCAGGATGAGCCAGCCGATGACGGTGACCGCGGCGAAGACGAGGACCAGCGGCGGGATGCCCAGGACGTAGGAATCGGGCAGGCCCAGGTCGAGGACGGACTGGACGGTGACGATCTGTGTCTTGCCGTCGGTGATCAGCAGGGCGAGGCCACGGGCCGACGCGAGCATGGCGAGCGTCGCGATGAAGGGGACCATGCGCCCGTAGGCGATGAGGACCCCGTTGACGAGCCCGGCGGCGAGACCGACGACCACGGCGGTGAAGAGGATCCCGGCGAAGCCGAAGTCCTGGGTGGCGAGCGTCGTCGCCCAGACGGAGGCGAGGGCCACCATCGCCCCGACCGAGAGGTCGATGCCGCCGCCGATGATGACGAGGGTCACCCCGACCGTGACGACCCCGATGACGGAGGCCTGCGTCAGGATCAGCTGGAGGTTCCCGGTGTCCAGGAACGCGTCGGGTTCGGTGAGACCGCCGACGAGTGCCAGGACGGCGAGTACGCCGAGCAGCGACAGGTTACGGACATCGGCTCGCAGGCCGAGTGCGCGCAGGCCACCGCCCTGCTTCGAGGGCGGCGCGGTCACGGGGCCGGTCGCGGCCCCCTTCTCGGGCCCTTGGTGCTGCGCCGACGGTGCGGGCTGAGTCATGACGTCGGGCTCCCTTCCATGACGAGGTCGAGGACACGGTGCTCGTCGAGCTCCCTGGCATCGGCCGTGTGCACGACACGGCCCTCCCGGAGCACCAGCACCCGGTCGGCGAGGCCCAGCACTTCGGGCACTTCGCTGGAGACGAGCAGTACGGCGAGGCCTTCGTCGGCCAGCCGGCGGATCACGGCGTAGAGCTCGGCGCGGGCGCCGACGTCGACGCCGCGGGTCGGTTCGTCGAGCAGCAGGACCCGGCAGCCGCGCAGCAGCCAGCGGGCCAGGACCGCCTTCTGCTGGTTGCCGCCGGAGAGCGTGCGGACGGCGGCGTCCGGGTTGTCGGGCCGCAGGGAGAGTTCCCGGGTCGCGGTCCTGGCGGCGGTGCGCTCGGCGCCCCGGTCGAGCCAGCCTCCGCGGGCGAAGCGGGAGAGGGAGGAGACCGAGACGTTGCGGGTGACCGATTCCGTCAACAGCAGTGCCTGGGCCTTGCGTTCCTCGGGGGCCAGGCCGATTCCGGCGGCCACGGCGGCCCGGACGCTGCCGGCGCGCAGCGGTGTTCCGTCGACGAGCACACGGCCGGCGGTCGGTTTACGGGCGCCGTAGACGGTCTCCAGGATCTCGGAGCGCCCGGAGCCGACGAGGCCGGCCAGGCCGACGATCTCGCCGGGCCTGAGCTCCAGGTCGACGGGCTCGAACTCCCCCTTGCGGCTGAGCCCTTCGACCCGCAGTACGGGTTCGGCCGTGGCCCGGGCGCCGGCGGCGGGCCGCTCGGGGAAGACGTATTCGACGTTGCGGCCGGTCATCATGGCAACGATGTCGTTCGTGGGGGTGGAGTGGGCGGGCAGCCCGACGGCCACGGCTCTGCCGTCCTTGAGCACCGTCACCCGGTCGCCGATGCGGCGGATCTCCTCCAGCCGGTGCGAGATGTAGACGACGGCGACCCCGTCGGCGGTGAGGCCGTCGACGATGCGGAAGAGGTTGTCGACCTCGTCGGGGTCCAGCGCCGCGGAGGGCTCGTCCATCACGATGAGCCGTACGTCGTGGGAGAGCGCCCGCGCCATGGAGACGATCTGCTGGTGGGCCGCGGAGAGGTCGCCGACCAGGCGTGCCGGGTCGATCTCCGGGTGCCCGAGGCGCTTCAGGAGTGCGGCGGCCGTGGTGCGGGCCTCCCGGGTCCGGACGACGAAGCCCGCGCTGGTCGGTTCATGGCCGAGGAAGACGTTCTCCGCGACCGACAGGCCCTCCACCAGGTCGAGTTCCTGGTAGATGGTGGCGATTCCCAGTCGCATGGCGGTGATCGGCGAGGACAGCTGGACGGGTTCGCCGCGCCAGGTGATCGCGCCGCCGTCGGGCTGGTGCGCCCCGGCCAGCACCTTGATGAGGGTGGACTTTCCTGCGCCGTTCTGGCCGAGGAGGCAGTGGACTTCACCGGCCAGCACCTCCAGGTCCACGCCGTCGAGGGCGCGCACACCGGGGAACGACTTGGTGATGCCGGACATCGTGAGCAGAGGTGGTTCTGGTGCCATGACGAATCCCCTCGGCGGGTGGGTTCTCCCCTGCTCGGACGCGTCCGAGATTCCGGGGAAGGCCGGTGAGCGGGCAGGGGGCAGTGCCGGCGGTGCCGTACTGCTGACGGAACTGCTGGGTGGTACTGCTGTGCGCGTGCTGTGCGGTCCTGCGGGCGGAGCTCGGAACAGGCTGCTTACGGAGGTGACCCTGGAACGTGTGCCGTACGGCGCACCGGCCCGGACATCAGGCCGGCGAGAACAGGTGGTCGCTGATGAGCCTGGCCGCGCCGGTCACTCCGGCGACGGGCCCCAGCTCACCGAGGACGATGGGGAGGTTGCCCGTGGCCAGCGGCAGGGACTGCCGGTAGACCTGGGTGCGGACACTGGCCAGCAGGTTGTGGCCGAGCCCGGTCACCCCGCCGCCGATCACGACGAGGCCCGGGTTGAAGAAGCTGACGAGTCCGGCGATGACCTGACCGACCCGGTTTCCGCCCTCGCGGATCAGGTCGAGCGCAGTGGGGTCGCCGGCCGCGGCGGCGGCGGCCACGTCGACGGCCGAGAGCTTTCCGGCCGCTTCCAGCCGGGCCGCCAGCTCCGGCGACCGGCCGGCGCGGGCCGCGTCCTCGGCGTCGCGGGCGAGTGCCGCGCCGCTGAAGTGGGCTTCCAGGCAGCCCTTGTTGCCGCAGGCGCAGGCGCGGCCGTCCGGTTCCACCTGGATGTGGCCGATGTCGCCGGCGCTGCCCGTTGTGCCACGGTAGACGTCTCCGCCCACCACGATGCCGCAGCCGATGCCCGTACCGATCTTGACGCAGAGGAAGTCGCCCACGGAACGGGCGACGCCCGCGTGCTGCTCCCCCAGCGCCATCAGGTTCACGTCGTTGTCCACCATGACGGGGCAGCCCAGTTCCTGGCTGAGCGCCTCGCGGACCGGGAAGCCGTCCCAGCCCGGCATGATCGGCGGAGCGACCGGTACGCCTTCGGGGAAGCGGACGGGGCCCGGTACTCCGATGCCGGCGCCGTCGAAGCCTTCGGCGAGCCCGGAGGCCCGGAGCTTCGCCGCCATCGTCAGCACCTGGTCGAAGATCGCGACGGGTCCTTCGCGTACGTCCATCGGATGGTTGAGGTGCCCGAGGACCTCCAGCTCGGCGTTGGTGACGGCCACATCGATGGACGTGGCCCCGATGTCGACGCCGAGGAAGCGCAGTCCCGGTGCGAGCCGGATGTTGTGGGAGCGGCGCCCACCGCGTGACGCGGCGAGCCCGTCGGCCACGACGAGTCCGGTCTCCAGGAGACGGTCCACCTCGACGGCGAGCTTGGAGCGTGAGAGATCGACCTGATCGCCCAGCTGTGCACGGGAGTTGGGCCCTCCGTCGCGCAACAGCCGGAGCAGTCGCGCCTGGTGCGTGTTCGCGGGTCGTGCCGTCATACGTCTCACGCGTCCCTCCCCGCCACATCGGCCAGTCCGTCGGGCTTTCGAGGGGAACGTAGCAGCGGTTTACCGGAGTGGGAAGAAGTTGCGCGTGAATCCGCTCCAACTTTCTCCACACTCAGGACAAAGGTGCGGCCACACGGACGCCGGAACACGAAGAAGGCCGGGGCGTTCTGCCCCGGCCTCCGGTCAGGCGACCGTACACGCGTACAGCGGACGATCAGCCCTGTTCGCGCCGGTGGTAGGTCTGACGCGTGTGCTCGGTGTGCGCCCGCATGATCTCGGTCGCCCGCTGCTCGTCCCTGGAGGCGATCGCCGCGATCAGCTCCCGGTGCTCGATCCAGGACTGGGTGCCGCGCTGTCGGGCCACCGGCGTGTAGTACCAGCGGACCCTGCGGTCCACCTGGGCGGCGAGCTCGGAGAGGACGACATTGCCCGCCAGCTCCATCACCTTGGCGTGGAACGCGGCGTTCGTGGCGACGGCGAGGTCCACGTCGTCGGCGGCGACGGCCCGCTCCCCCTGGGAGCACAGCTCCTCCAGGGCCTCGATCCCCGGCCGCCCCGAGTGGGCCGCGGCCAGCCGGGCGGCCTCCGCCTCCAGAAGGGTACGGACCGAGAGCAGCTGATCCGCCTCCTCCTCCGTGGGTTCGTGCACGAACGCGCCCTGAGCGGGGCGCAGATCGACCCAGCCTTCGGTGTTCAGCCGCTGGAGCGCCTCGCGCACAGGCTGGCGCGACACCCCGAGATGGCCCGCGAGTTCACTCTCGACCAGGTGCTGGCCGGGGCTGAGGGCGCGCGTGGTGATCAGCTCGAGGAGCGCCTCGTAGACGCGCTCGCGCAACGGTCCCGGCCGCTCCAACTTCGGCACCGTTCCTTGCGGCAGTCCTGCGGACAACATCGCGGTCCCCCTCCGGGCGCCCGGGCCATTGCTTATCGTCTACAGTCTACCGAGCACAATGCCACGCCGGGGGCCTCAGGGGCAGCGGATCACCTGACCCGCGTACGAAAGATTCCCGCCGAAGCCGAAGAGCAGGGCCGGCGCACCGCTCTCGACCTCGCCCCTTTCGACCAGTTTGGACAGCGCCATCGGGATCGACGCGGCCGAAGTGTTGCCGGAATCCACCACGTCCCGGGCGATGACGGCGTTGACCGCCCCGATCTTCCGGGCGACGGGTTCGATGATCCTCAGGTTCGCCTGGTGCAGCACCACCGCGGCGAGGTCCTCGGGCGTGACACCGGCCCGCTCGCAGACCTTGCGGGCGATCGGCGGCAGCTGCGTGGTGGCCCAGCGGTAGACGGACTGCCCCTCCTGCGCGAACCGCGGGGGCGTGCCCTCGATCCGTACGGCGTTGCCCATCTCCGGCACGGAACCCCACAGGACGGGGCCGATCCCAGGCCTGTCGCCCCCGTCGGGATCGGCGGTGACGACGGCCGCGCCCGCGCCGTCACCCATCAGCACGCAGGTGGAACGGTCCGTCCAGTCGACGATGTCACCCATCTTGTCGGCGCCGATGACGAGAGCGCGGGTGGCGGCTCCGGCCCGGATGGCGTGGTCGGCCGTGGCGAGCGCGTGGGTGAACCCGGAGCAGACCACGTTGATGTCCATCACGGCGGGCGAGCTCATGCCCAGGCGGGCGGCCACCCGGGCAGACATGCTCGGCGACCGGTCGATGGCCGTGGAGGTGGCGACCAGGACCATGTCGATGTCCGCCGGCAGGAGTCCGGCCGACGCGAGGGCCTTGGCGGCGGCGTGGGCGGCGAGTTCGTCCACGGGTTCGTCGGGCCCGCCCACGTGCCGGGTCCTGATGCCCACCCGACTGGTGATCCACTCGTCGCTCGTGTCGACCATGGCCGCCAGATCGTCGTTGGTGAGGACCTTGGCAGGCTGGTAGTGGCCGAGCGCCACGACACGTGAGCCGGTCATGTACGGGTTCCCCTCGCTACGTTTGGCAGGAACTATCCAGTCTTGGTTGCTACCGACCGGTACGAGGGCACCTAACCCCACAGGATTACAGGCCTGAGGTTGGAGCGTCTCGAACAGCTCCCCGGGAACTCTGGCGGACACTCCGGAGTACCTGCCGGAATCGCGTGCGGGCCATGCCACCCGCTGTCACGAGTATTGACCCTCCCCGAAGGCATACTGTAGACAATATTCTGTCGACTTGACACCCTCGCTCGGTCCTCTCACCGAACGGAGAGCCCCGTGAAAGTCGCAGTTGTCGGCGCCGGAGCAATCGGCGCCTATGTCGGGGCCGCGCTCCACCGCGCGGGCGCCGACGTCCATCTCATCGCCCGGGGCCCGCATCTGGCGGCCATGCGCCGCGACGGAGTGCGCGTGCTCAGCCCGCGCGGAGACTTCACCGCACGGCCCGCCGCCACCGACGACCCCTCGGAGGTCGGGCCCGTCGACTATGTGTTCCTCGGCCTCAAGGCCCACTCGTACGCGGTGTCGGGACCGCTGGTCCACCCGCTGATGCACCGGGACACCGCGGTGATAGCCGCCCAGAACGGCATCCCCTGGTGGTACTTCCACGGCCTCGCGGGCCCGTACACCGGCCGCCGGCTCCACAGCGTCGACCCGGCGGGCTCGGTGAGCGCCACGCTGCCGCCCGAACGCGCCATCGGCTGCGTGGTCTACGCCGCCACCGAGATCGAGGCGCCGGGCGTCGTACGCCACCTCGAAGGCACCCGGTTCTCCATCGGGGAGCCGGACCGGACGGTGTCCAGACGCTGCCTGGACTTCAGCGAGGCCATGGTGGCGGGCGGACTCAAGTGCCCCGTGGAGTCCGACCTGCGCAACGACATCTGGATCAAACTGCTCGGCAACATCTCCTTCAACCCGATCAGCGCGCTGGCCCGCGCCACCATGGGCCAGATCTGCCGCCATCCGGACACCCGCGCACTCGTGGTGTCGATGATGCGCGAAACCCTCGACGTGGCGGCGGCCGTCGGCTGCCGCCCCGAGATCTCCGTGGAGCGGCGCATCGCGGGCGCCGAGCGCGTCGGCGATCACAAGACATCCACCCTCCAGGACCTGGAGAAGGGCAGACCCCTCGAACTCGACGTGCTGCTCGCGGCCGTCGTCGAGCTGGCCGAGCTGGCCGGAACGCCCGTACCGACGCTGCGCGCCGTGCACGCGCTCGCGGATCTCCTCGCCACCACGTCCTCGGCACCGGCAGGGAGCGCACCATGAAGAGCGAACGCACAGGCGGCCGGAGCCGGAAGGGCCGGCAGCCCAAGACGTACGAACGCCTCACCCACCCTCTCGTCCGCGGCGATGACGGTGTGCTGCGGCGGGCGAGCTGGGACGAGGCACTGGCCCGCGCGGCTGCCGGATTCCGGCAGACCCGCGAGGCACACGGCCCCGACGCCTTCGCGATGCTGTCCTGCGCGAGGGCCACCAACGAGATGAACTACGTGGCCCAGAAGTTCACCCGCGTCGTGATCGGCACCAACAACGTCGACTCCTGCAACCGCACCTGCCACGCACCGAGCGTCGCGGGCCTTTCGGCCGCCTTCGGGTCCGGCGGCGGCACGTCCTCGTACGAGGAGGTGGAGCACACCGACCTGATCGTGATGTGGGGCTCCAACGCCCGTTTCGCGCACCCGATCTTCTTCCACCACGTGCTCAAGGGCATCCGTAACGGCGCCCGGATGCACGCCGTCGACCCGCGCCGCACCTCGACCGCCGAATGGGCCGAGAGCTGGCTCGGTCTCAACGTCGGCACGGACATCCCGCTCGCCCACGCCATCGGCCGCGAGATCATCCACGCGGGCCTGGTGAACCGGGCCTTCGTCGACCGCGCGACCAGCGGGTACGAGGAGTACGCCGCACTCGTCGAGCCCTGGACCCTGACCGCCGCCGAGAAGGTGACCGGGGTCCCGGCCGAGGCGATCCGGGACCTCGCCCACGCCTACGCCACCGCCGAACGGGCCCAGCTCTGCTGGACGCTGGGCATCACCGAACACCACAACGGCACCGACAACGTCCGCGCGCTGATCAACCTCTCCCTGCTCACCGGCCACGTCGGGCGGTACGGCTCCGGGGTCCAGCCCCTGCGCGGCCAGAACAACGTGCAGGGCGGCGGCGACATGGGCGCCATCCCCAACAAACTCCCCGGCTTCCAGGACATCCTGGACCCGCCCGTCCGGCAGAAGTTCGAGCGCTCCTGGGACACCGTGATCCAGCCGCGGTACGGCAAGACCCTCACCCAGATGTTCGAGGCCATGGAGACCGGTGAGCTGCGCGCGGTGTACTGCATCGGGGAGAACCCCGCGCAGTCGGAGGCCGACAGCGACCAGGCGGTGCGCCGGCTGGAGGCCCTCGACCATCTGGTGGTGCAGGACATCTTCCTGACCAGGACCGCCCAACTGGCCGATGTCGTCCTGCCCGCCACCGCCTCCTGGGCGGAGACCGACGGCACCACGACGAACAGCGAACGGCGTGTGCAGCGGGTCAGGGCCGCGCTGGTGCCGCCGGGCGAGGCCCGCGAGGACATCGACATCATCTGCGCCATGGCCGGACAGCTCGGCCATGACTGGAAGTTCGAGGATGCCGAGGCCGTCTGGGACGAGCTGCGCTCCCTCTCCCCCGACCACTTCGGGATGACGTACGAGCGGCTGGCCGAGCACCAGGGGCTTCAGTGGCCCTGCCCCGACACGGAGAAACTGCCGTCGAGCTTCCTGCACGCCCGGCTCTGGGAGACCGACCCGGAGCGGCGCGGCCCCGCAGCCCCCTTCGGGCTGGTGCAGCACGACCCGCCGGTCGACCTCACCGACGAGTCCTACCCGCTGCGGCTGACGACCGGACGGCGCTTGGACTCGTACAACACGGGGGTGCAGAGCGGGAGTTACGCGTCGCCCTTGCGCCGGGGCGAGTACATCGAGCTGTGCCCCGAGGACGCCGAGTCGTACGGCGTCTCCGTGGGCGAGGAGGTAAGGGTCTCGTCCCGGCGGGGCAGCGTCACCGCACCCGTCTGGATCGACCCCGGACTCCGGCCCGGGCTGGCCTTCATGACGATGCACTTCCCCGACGAGGTCGACACCAACCAGCTGACCATCGAGGCGAACTGCCCGATCGCCGGCACCGCCGAATTCAAGGCCTCCGCCGTACGGATAGAGAAGCTGGTGCCCGCATGGACCTGAGGTACACCGACGCGGCCCCGTCCGACGCCGAACGGGAAGCGGTGGACGCCCTGTTGGGCCCGCCGCCGTCCGGCTGGGAGGGTGCCGCCGAGCGCACGGACGAGGACCTCCGGTGGGCGAGGGGCGGCGCGGCGGCGGCCAAGGACCGCCGCGACCAGCTGCTGCCCGCACTGCACGCCGTGAACGACCGGGTGGGCTGGATCAGCGAGGGCGCGCTGGACTACATCTGCCGGCGGCTCACCGTCGCCCCGGCCGAGGCCTACGGCGTCGCGACCTTCTACGCCATGTTCTCGGTGCGGCCCCGCCCGGCGAAGGTGCTCCACGTCTGCACGGACCTGGCCTGCGCGGCCCGCGGCTCGGCGGCCGTCCGCGCGGACCTCACCGAGCGCCTCGGTGCCCCGGGCACACCGACGGAGGGCGCGGTCTGGCAGGAGAGCCCCTGCCTGGGCCTGTGCGAACGCGCCCCGGCGGCGCTGCTGCTCCAGGCGGGGACGGATCCGGACCGGCCCGGGGGCGGAGCCCCCGAAGAGCCCGCCGCAGGCGCCCCCCGCTGCTCCGCCGTGGTCGCCCCCGCCACCGCACCCGCGCTGGTCGCCGCCATCCGCGCACCCCTGGACGCCCCGGAAGAGCCCTCGGCGGGCGCGGCCGTCCCCCAGGCCGGCGACCCCGCCCTCGTGCTCCTCAAGCGGATCGGCACAGTGGACCCCGCCTCGCTCGACGACTACCGCTCCACCGGGGGCTACACCGCACTGCGCCGCGCGTTCGCGCTCGGCCCGGCGGGGGTGGTCCGCGAGGTGCTGGACGCCGGACTCGTCGGCCGGGGCGGCGCCGCCTTCCCCACCGGACGCAAGTGGCAGGCCACCGCCCAGCAGGCCGACGGCCCGCACTACCTGGTGTGCAACGCGGACGAGAGCGAGCCCGGCACCTTCAAGGACCGGGTGCTCATGGAGGGCGATCCGTACGCCCTGGTCGAGGCGATGACCATCGCCGGTTACGCCATCGGGGCCCACCAGGGCTACATCTACCTGCGCGGCGAGTACCCCCGCGCGTACGAACGGCTCGGCCACGCCCTGACGAGCGCCCGCACCCGCGGGCTGCTCGGCCCCGACGTCCTCGGGCAGGGGTACGCGTTCGACATCGAGATCCGGCGCGGCGCGGGTGCGTACATCTGCGGCGAGGAGACCGCGATCTTCAACTCGATCGAGGGACAGCGGGGCGAGCCGCGCTCCAAACCGCCGTTCCCGGTGGAGAAGGGCCTCTTCGGCAAGCCGACGGCGGTCAACAACGTCGAGACGCTCGTCAACGTGCTGCCGATCCTGGAGCACGGCGCCGCCGCGTACGCCGCGACCGGCACGGAGACGTCCACCGGGACGAAGCTGTTCTGCGTCTCCGGTCAGGTGGCCCGCCCCGGCATCTACGAGCTCCCCTTCGGCGCCGGCCTCCGGGAGCTGCTCGACCTCGCGGGCCCGCCCGAGCGGCTGCGGGCCGTGCTCCTCGGCGGAGCCGCCGGTGGCTTCGTACGCCCCGACGAGCTGGACGTCCCGCTGACCTTCGAGGGCACCCGCGCGGCGGGGACGACGCTCGGCTCCGGAGTGGTCCTGGTCCTGGACGACTCGGTGGAGCTTCCCCGGGTGCTGCTGCGCATCGCGGAGTTCTTCCGCGACGAGTCGTGCGGCCAGTGCGTGCCCTGCCGGGTGGGCACGGTCCGCCAGGAGGAGGCACTGCACCGGATCGCGGACCGTACGGGTGCCGAGGCCGCCGAGGACATCGCGCTCATGAGAGAGGTGGGGCAGGCCATGCGGGACGCCTCGATCTGCGGTCTCGGCCAGACCGCGTGGAACGCCGTGGAGTCCGCCATCGACCGTCTGGGGGTCTACAAGTGACCACTGTGCCGCTTCAGCCGCCGCGCCGTCTCGTCTCCTTCACGCTGGACGGCGAGGAGAGCCGCGTCCCGGAGGGGTCCACGATCCTGGACGCCTGCCGGACCGCCGGCAAGGACGTCCCGACCCTGTGCCAGGGCGACACGCTCACCCCGAAGAACGCCTGCCGGGTGTGCGTGGTCGAGGTGGAGGGCTCCCGCACGCTCGCCCCGGCCTGCTCCCGGCGCGCCGAGCCGGGCATGACGGTCCGCACGGACACGGAGCGGGCCAGGCACAGCCGCAAGGTGGTCCTGGAGCTGCTGGCGTCGTCGACCGATCTGTCCACGACGCCACGCGCCGCGGAGTGGATCAAGGAGTACGAGGCGAAGCCCGAGCGCTTCGGCGCGGACGCCGCCCGGATGAACGAACAGCCGAAGATCGACAACGAGCTGTACGTCCGCGACTACGACAAATGCATCCTCTGCTACAAGTGCGTCGACGCCTGCGGGGAGCAGTGGCAGAACACGTTCGCCATCGCCGTGGCGGGGCGCGGTTTCGACGCCCGTATCTCCACCGAGCACGATGCCGCGCTTCCCGACTCGGCCTGTGTCTTCTGCGGGAACTGCATCGAGGTGTGCCCGACCGGCGCACTCTCGTTCAGCACGGAGTTCGGCATGCGGGCGGCGGGGACGTGGGACGAGGAGGCGCAGACGCAGACCACGACGGTCTGCGCCTACTGCGGTGTGGGGTGCAACGTGACCCTTCACGTGCAGGAGAACGAGATCGTCAAGGTCACCTCGCCGCACGACAACCCGGTGACCCATGGCAACCTCTGTATCAAGGGCCGTTTCGGCTACCAACACGTACAGAATCGGGTTTAACGGCTATGGGACGGGTCACCGAGCGTCGCCGCACCATCCGCATCCGGGACGGGGCGGTCACGACCCGTCCCGACACCCTCGTCGCGGAGGAGCCCCTGGAGATCCGGCTGAACGGCAAGCCGCTCGCCATCACGATGCGGACGCCGGGCGACGACTTCGCGCTCGCGGCGGGCTTCCTGGTGAGCGAGGGCGTGATCGGTGAGGGCTCCGAGGTGCAGTCGATCGTGTACTGCGCGGGGGCGACGGCCGACGGGGTGAACACGTACAACGTGGTTGACGTGAAGCTCGCGCCCGGCGTCGTGGTGCCCGACATCACGCTGGAGCGGAACGTCTACACGACCTCGTCCTGCGGGCTCTGCGGCAAAGCGAGCCTGGACGCCGTCCGCACCACGACCCGCCATCCCGTCTCAGACACTCCCCCGGTCCGGGTGACGCCCGCGCTGCTCTCGGCCCTCCCCGACCGGCTGCGCGAGGCACAGCGGGTGTTCGACCGGACCGGGGGCCTGCACGCCGCGGCGCTGTTCTCCCCGGAGGGCGAGCTGCTCGACATCCGGGAGGACGTGGGCCGCCACAACGCGGTCGACAAGCTCGTGGGCCGCGCCCTCACCGACGACCGCCTGCCGCTCTCGCAGGCGATTCTGCTGGTCTCGGGGCGGGCGTCCTTCGAACTGGCGCAGAAGGCGGTGATGGCGGGGATCCCGATGCTGGCGGCGGTCTCGGCGCCGTCGTCGCTGGCTGTGGACCTCGCGGCCGAGAGCGGACTGACCCTCGTCGGCTTCCTGCGGGGGCAGTCCATGAACGTGTACGCGGGTGACCACCGCATCGCCCTGGAGGCGACGGTGGGCCAGGGCTGAGCCGGCCCTGCCCGCTGCACGGGGCAGGGGTCCGGCCGACGGGGAGCGCCCCCTGCGCCGGCCGGGCCCTCTCGTGCGTCACCAGCGTGCGACGAGCGCCTCGTCTCCGCCTCGGTTGCGGTACAGCCAGGTGGTCCCGGGCGCGACCTCCCCGCTCAGGTAGCCGACGATGGGCTCCCGCTGCGTTGCACTGTCCAGCTCACCGATCAGCTTCAGGGCGTCGGGCAGGGGGAAGAAGGCGGCCTGCTCGATGTCGTCGTCCTGCGGCGCGATGTCCCCCGACCACTCGCCGATCTCGAAGGCGGCGGCCAGCGCCGACGGATAACGCTCCGAGTCGATGTGCATGAGGAACGCGGTCCGCACCGGATCGCCCACGAGCAGCCCGGTCTCCTCCCGCAGCTCGCGCCGGAGGGCCTCGTGCATGAGCTCACCGTCCTCGACGCCGCCACCGGGCAGCGACCAGAGGACCTCACCGGCGGCACCGAGACTCTCCCGCACGAGCAGGATCTCGTCGCCTCGGCGGACGATGCCGATGACCAACTGCACCCGGGGTTTCAAGGCCTTGAATCCTGTGCCGGTGGGCGGTTCAGGCGTCCACTCCTCCGTCCTTCACAGCCGACACGAACGACGACCAGCCGTCCGTCGTGAATGTAAGCACCGGGCCGAGCGGGTTCTTGCTGTCGCGCACCGGGACAACATCAGTGAAGGCGTCGGAGACCTCTACGCACGCGCCACCGTCCTGGTTACTGTGGCTGCTCTTGCGCCAGGTCGCGGCGCTCAGGTCGATGGATCGCACGGCAGTTCCTCCAACATGCGCAAGACGAATTTTTGCGACTCGGCGGGGGAAAGCGCCAGGTCACGCGTTGCATCGTACGCACGTTGCATGCGCTCCACCACGACGCTTTCCTCGTGGAGTTCCCCTCCGTATCCGTGCTCCGTGTATGCCACAGTACGGCTGTCCGGTAGTCGCAGGAACCAGACGTCGGTACTCGACAACCCATGCAACCCCGCGCTCTGAGGCAGCACTTGAAGCGTCAGGTTCGGCCGCTCCGTCATCTCGGACAGATACTCGAGCTGGTTCCGCCACTCGTTCGCACTCCGCAATGCCGTCCGGAGAGCCGCCTCCGACAGGATCGTCCGGAACGGAGGCGCCTCTTCGCCCTCCAGCAGGCTCCGCCGTCCCATCCGCGCCTCCACCTGCTGCGTCAACCGTTCCCCGCTGAAACCGCCGGACGCCAACAACTCCCGCGCGTACCCCGGTGTCTGCAGGAGCCCCGGCAGCACGCTCACAGCGAAGTGCCACAGGCTCGTCGCCTCCGCCTCCAGGGCCATGTACCGCCGGTACCGCTCCTTGAACTGCGTCTGGTCGCTGATCGCCAGCTCCCACATGGCCAGCAGCAGCCCTGGCGTGCCGTAGTACTGGTCGAGCGCCTCCACGACCTCGGGGCCGCCGACCGTCTCGCCCTTCTCCATCTTCCCGAACAACGACCAGTCCCAGCCCAGCCGTTCGCCGAGCTGCCGCAGGCTGTCGCCGCGCTCGGTACGCAGACGCCGTAGCTCTTCCGCGAACCGTGCGCGTGGTTCCCTGCTGCGGCCCGTGACCGCCCGCCTCGTCGGTATCTCGCCCTCCGTGGAACGTGTGGAACGTGACTCACCGCCGGGGAAGCACGCCCCGCCCTCGGTGTGTCACGCCCCCGACCAGGTCATTCTCGTAACGATCCCCTCACGCACCGTAGTACCGGGTGTGAGGGCAGGCAGAGGATTCCGCGAAGGAACAACCGAAGGAAGCCACTCATGACTCCGCCGCCGCCGAAGCCGCCCCTCCCCCGCAGGACGGCCAAGATCCAGGAGGCCGTCGATGCGCGCGACTCCCTCGCCGCCGCGCTGAGCAGCGCCGGCATCCAACTGCCCGCGATGGATGTGCGTACTCCATGGCCGGACACGGAGGGCAACGGCAACGCACGGCCGGCCCGTTACGCCCTCGTCCACCTCGGCGTCTGCTCCGCCCCCGTGGCACATGCTCTCGCTGCGGTGATCAGGAGCGGAGCGGCAAGTGACCGATGACGGTGCCCTCGGCGTCGGGGCGGTCGTGCACGACAACGACAGCGGCCGGGTGGGCCTGGTGACGGGCCACGAAGGCCCCTGCCTCCAGCTACGCCCGCTCGGCGGTGGCCGCGAGTGGGACGCGGACCCGGCCCGCCTGCGGCCACTCGCCCCCGCCGAGCTGCTGAGCGCCCGCGTCGCCGATGCCAACGCCCGCAGCCGCACCGGCCTCGGACTCGCCGGCATACGGGGCTCCCCACACACCGGCCCGGCCGAGGACGGCGCAGGATGACGGCACAGCGCCCATCCGGGGAACACCTCCGCCAGCGCAGGGCCGCTTGCGTCGGGCGCGCGTACCGGACTGGCCATGCAGCTGACTGCGCCCGGCAGTAGAGGCTCGAATCCGCTCCGTTGGAACGCACGGACGCGGCTTCCGGACGGCCATCAACCGCCCAAAACCCATCGTGTCGCCGCGATCGCGCTGAGAATCAGCGGCGGCGCCAGCCACCAGGGGCCCATGGCCCGCCGCACGGTGGGAGGGGCGATGGTGACGAGCAGCCCGAGCACGCTGCCTGCGATGGCGAGAAAGCACATCAATGCATGGGTGTGGTTTCGAGCTGGTCGGACATCAGCGAAGTGCTTCCCTGGCGTTCTTGAGGTCGTTGTTGCATCCCCGGCCGTACGCCTGGGCCTGGTCCCCTTCCCAGTACGGACCGCCGTTGTACCGCGCGGCAAGTTCTTGGTACTGGGCGGATGTCATGTTCGCCGCTGGAACATTGGCGAACTCACTCTCCGCCTTGAGTTGCGCCAGGTATTCGGACGCGATGAAAATATTCTGTCCCGGGTCCTGTAGGGACTCTTCCACGACGGCGCGCTGGTGTTCGGTCAGGTTGTCCCGGTCATAGCCGAGCACCTCAGCACCACGTCGGACCTGGATCGCGATGGGACCGAAGGAAGTCTCATCGGGGCTGCCCCCGAGACGGTCCGGCAAATTCTCCGGCGAGATGGGGCTCAGCCCCCAGGGTGCGTCGGCCTGCTCACGGATCGTGTCGACCACGTCGTCCGCGTACCCCGGCTGGCCTGCGACCTCCTGCCACGCGATGCCCGCGCCCATGTCCGGAGGCAGTCCGGAGTTCCTCGCCGCAGCCTGAATGATCTCCTTGTTCGCCGCGATCCACTCCTTCTTCTCCTGGTCCGAGGATGGAGGAAGTCGGTAACCGTCCTGTGCCTGAGGCAGGTTGGCGACCTGCGTCCTGATGTCACGAAGCGTCGGCGAGATCGGAGCGCTGCCGACCTCTGCTGCGTAGCCCTGTTTCGGTCCACTGCCGGGCAGATGGGTCAGAGGGTTGCTGCGGGCCTCGTGGGCCTCGCGCTGCATCTCCAGCCGGACGCCCGGACCACCTGCCTCGTCCAGGCTGTCCTCACCTTGCATCCGGCCAGCTCAGACCGATGATGGAAAAGCTTCACTGCGTTAATTCCTATGGCACGGATCGGGCAGTAGCCAGGGTGTGGGACACCTAGGGTAAACATGGCCTTCCTACCCCGGTTTCTTCCGGCGATGCTGGATGCACGCCAGAAAGAAGGGAGGTCGGCATGGATGACAAAGGGCTCGGGGAGTTCCTCCGGAACCGGCGGGAACGGTTGCGGCCCGAGGATGTGGGTCTTGCCGGTGGTGGCCGGCGCCGCACTCCCGGGCTGCGCCGGGAGGAAGTCGCGAGCCTGGCGGCTCTGTCGCCGGATTACTACGGCCGGCTGGAGCAGGGAAGGGTACGCTCCCCGTCCGCGGCGGCGCTGGCCAGCCTGGCCCGCGCGATCCGGCTCACCGGCGACGAACGGGACTACCTGTTTCGCCTCGCCGGGCAGCAGCCGCCGGAGCCGCGCTCACCACTGGCCCACGTCGACCCGGCGATGCTCTACCTGTTGGATGCGCTCGAGCACACGCCGGCCCAGGTGGCCGACGACCTCCTCACGGTTGTCGCGCAGAATCGCGCCGCGGAGAGCCTGCTGGGGGTCTGGACCGGGTTGCCCGGTTACGAGTCCAACGTCACGTGGCGTTGGTTCGCCGACCCGGCCTCGCGGGACAGCAATGATCCGGCCGAGCACGAGCGCATCGGCCGGGCCTACGCGGCTGACCTGCGCGCCGGTGTCGCCCAGCGCTCGATGGGCGATCGGTTCGCTCAAGGGCTGGTGGCCGACCTGCTCCAGCGCAGCACCGAATTCGGTGACCTGTGGGCGCAGCAACAGGTGGGGGTGCTGACGTCGGCGCCCAAACTCATCCGGCACCCGCTGGTCGGCGAACTCGATCTGCAATGTGACGTCGTGCTGAGCCCGGCGACCGGTCACCGCCTCATTATCTTCCGGCCGCGCCCTGGATCGAACGCTCACGAGCAGGTGGCACTCCTGGGCGTACTCGGGAATCAGAAGTTCGCCTGAATCTCACTGCCTTTCACCCATCACTACGAAAAAAGCGGGCACTTCCGTGTGCCCGGAATTAACAGAAAGATTTTCGTGAACATCACTGGTAACACCATCTTCATCCCCGGCGCGACCTCCGGCATCGGTCTCGGCCTGGCTCTGCGCCTGCGGGACAAGGGCAACACCGTGATCGTCGGCGGCCGGCGCACCGAACTGCTGCAGCGACTCGCCGCCGAGCACCCCGGTCTCGGCACGATAACCATCGACACCACCGACCCGGCATCGATCACCGCCGCCCGCGACGAGCTCACCACCCGCTACCCGGCCCTGGACACCCTCATCACCATGGCCGGCATCATGGAGCCCGAGGACCTTCGCGACCCCGCGTCGCTGGACGTCGCCGAGCGCACCGTCGAGGTCAACCTGCTCGGCCCGATCCGGCTGATCAACGCGTTCCTGCCCGGCCTGCTCGCCCGGCCCGCCGCAACCGTCATGACGGTCAGCTCCGGCCTGGCGTACGTGCCGCTGCCGGCCACGCCGACCTACAACGCCACGAAGGCCGCGATCCACTCCTTCACCGAAAGCCTGCGCGTGCAGCTGTTCAAGAGCAACGTCCAGGTGATCGAGCTGGTCCCGCCGGCCACCCGGACCACGCTGATGAACCAGCAGAACTCCGACGTGGCCATGCCCCTCGAGGACTTCCTCGACGAGGTGATGAGCCTGCTGGAAGCCGACCCCGAGGCCGAGCAGATCCTGGTCGAGCGCGTCAAGTGGCAGCGCAACGCCGAGGCCGAAGGCCGCTACGCCGACGTCCTGAACGTGCTCAGCGGCCGTTACCGCTCCTGACCTCCTGGCGGCGGCCGGGGTCATGCCCGGCCGCCGCCCCTTCCGGCGAACAGACCCCATGGAACCCACCCTCACGGTGCCCAGCGGGCACCACATCCCCCGGCTCGGATTCGGCACCTACCGGATCCCGCCCCGTGACACCGAGCAGGTCGTCACGAGGCGCTGCGAGCGGGCTACCGGCACATCGACACCGCGAGCTACTACCGCAACGAAGCAGGCGTCGGCGCCGCCGTTCGGAGCTGCGGCCTGGCCCGCAACGACATCTGGATCACCAGCAAGCTCCCCCTCGGCGCGGACGACGCCGACGACGTCCGCAGGGCCATCGACGCGACCGTCGACGCGCTCGGCACCCATGTCGATCTCTACCTGATCCACTGGCCGATGCCGCGGCGTGGACGCTATCCGCGAACGTGGCAGGCCCTGCAAGCCGCCCAGGCCGACGGCCGACTGGCCGAGATAGGCGTGTCCAATTTCCACCGGGCCCAGCTCGATCGCATCCTCGCCGACGGCAGCCCGCCACCGACGGTGAACCAGATCGAGGCACACCCACACTTCGCCGACAACACCCTGCGGCACTACTGCGCCGAGCGGACCATCGCTGTCGCGGCCTGGTCACCACTCGGCGCCGGCTCCGTGTTGCACGACCCGGCGATCCAGGCGATGGCCCGGGAGCTGGACCGCACCCGGGCGCAGATCGTCCTGCGCTGGCACCCGCAACGCGGCGACATCGTCCTGCCCAAAGCCAGTTCCCCGCACCGCATCCACCAGAACGCCGCGATGTTCGACTTCACGCTCGACCCCCGCCAGGTCGCCCGGATCGACCACCTCGACCGGGGCGAGGCGGCCAGGCCCTCTCGTAGGTGTCTGACGTCCGGTGGTCAGTGATCGCTGCGGCGGTCGGCAGCCCCGCCGGTATCCTCCTGCGAGGAGTCGCGGGTGACAGCGCCGTGCGGCGAAGTCGACAGCCGGGGGCAGCACGGTGCGCATGTGGAAGACGGCACTCCCGGTCCTCGCTCTGGTGGCGGCGGCAGCGGGATGTTCCTCGTCCGACGATGTGGACGAGCAGCGGCTGACCGAGAAGCGGGAGACCTACTGCACGCAGCTGGGGATGTGGCAGAAGGCCCGGAACGCGGCGGATCCGGACACGCCGGACCCATCCGGCTACGACGAGGTCGGGGCCCTGGCTCAGGACGCCTTTCTCGCGATGCGACCGCTGAAGGATGAGGGCGTCGACGGGGGCCGCACCTTGGGGGAGGCGACGGTGGCGGCGATGACCAAGGGTGACTCCGAGGCGGAAGGCCGTGTCGTGAAGTACTGCGACGATGCCGGCTTCGAGACGCTGACCCGCTGAGGCCGTCGGGTGACCGCGCCTCACCGCTACGTCAGTTCAGCGCCTCGGCCGGAGCAGGCCTGATCGGGGCATCGTCCGGCAGCGGGTCGCGGGAGCGGCGCTTGGCGATCACCGCGCAGACCATCAGCTGCATCTGGTGGAAGAGCATCAGCGGCAGCACCGCGAGACTGGCGTGCGCACCGAACAGGACGCTGGCCATCGGCAGGCCGGCCGCCAGGCTCTTCTTCGACCCGGCGAACTGGATGGCGATCCGGTCCTCCCGCCCGAAGCCCAGCCGCTTCGCCCCGTACCAGCTCACCGTGAGCATGAGGGCCAGCAGCACGGCCTCGGCGCCGAGCAGGGCGCCGAGCCGGAGCGGGGTGACCTGGTGCCAGATGCCGGCGACCATGCCCTCGCTGAAGGCCGTGTAGACGACGAGCAGGATCGAGCCCCGGTCGACGTACCCCAGCACCTTGCGGTGGCGGCTGATGAATCCGCCGACCCAGCGGCGCAGCAGCTGCCCGGCGAGGAAGGGCACCAGCAACTGTAGGACGATCTTCACCAGCGAGTCCGTGGAGAATCCGCCTCCGGCCCCGCCGAGCAGCGCGGCAGCCAGGAGCGGCGTGAGCACGATCCCGGCGATGCTGGAGAAGGAGCCGGCGCAGATGGCGGCCGGCACGTTGCCGCGGGCGATCGAGGTGAAGGCGATCGACGACTGGATGGTCGAGGGCACCAGGCACAGGAAGAGGAAGCCGTCCTGGAGCTGTGGGGTCAGGACGTACGGCACCAGGCCGTGGCTGGCCAGGCCGAGGAGCGGGAACAGGAGGAAGGTGCAGGCCAGGACGGTGAGGTGGAGTCGCCAGTGCTTCAGGCCGTCGAGCGCCTCGGCGGTCGAGAGACGCGCTCCGTAGAGGAAGAAGAGGAGGGCCACCGCTCCGGTCGACGCGCCGCCCGCCACGTCCGCGCCGGTCCCCGAGACGGGCAGCAGCGCCGCGAGTACCACCGTGCCGATCAGCGCCAGGATGTACGGGTCGACCGGAAGCCAGGACGGCGGCGCGGGGATTCGGCGGCTGGTGCGGCGGCTCATGTGCTCCGTGCTCTCTCGGTGGAATCGTGCCCTCCCCATCGTGCTCCTGTCCTCCGCGATCGGGAATCCCGTACACCGAACTGACTGTCATCATGATTCGCGATAGCCTCACTCCATGTACGACCCCGTCCAGCTCCGCACCTTCCTGGCCGTCGCCCAGACCCTGAGCTTCACCCAGGCGGCACGCCGGCTCGGTGTCCGGCAGTCCACGGTCAGCCAGCACGTGCGCCGGCTGGAGTCCGAGGCCGGCCGCCAGCTGTTCGACCGGGACACGCACCGGGTCGACCTCACCGAGGACGGCGAGGCCATGCTGGGCTTCGCGCGGACGATCCTGCAGGCCAACGAGCGTGCGGCGGCCTTCTTCACCGGCACGAGGCTGCGCGGACGGCTGCGCTTCGGGGCCTCCGAGGACTTCGTACTGACCCGCCTCCCGGAGATCCTGGAGTCCTTCCGGCGGGAGCACCCCGAGGTCGAGCTGGAGCTCACCGTGGAGCTGTCCGGCGCGCTGCACCGGCAGCTCGCGGCCGGCCGGCTCGACCTGGTGCTGGCCAAGCGCCGCATCGGGGACACCCACGGGGAGCTGGTCTGGCAGGACAGCCTGGCCTGGATCGGCGCCCCGCAGTTGCGGATCGATCCCGAGCGCCCTCTCCCGCTGATCGCCTTCCCGCCTCCCGGCATCACCAGGGCACGCGCCCTGGAGGTGCTGGAGGAGCACGGCAGGTCCTGGCGCTTCGCGTGTACGAGTGCGAGCCTGAGCGCGCTCGTGGCGGCGGCCCGTGCCGGTCTGGGGGTGATGGCGCACACCCGGGGGCTCATCCCGCCGGGGCTCGTGCCCGTCCCGGCCCGGGCGGGTCTGCCGGAGCTCGGGGACGTGGACTTCGTGCTGCTGCACGGGCGCCGCAGGGACACCGCCCAGGAGGCGGCTGACGCCCTCGCGGCGGCGATCCTGGCGGGTGGCGACCGTCTCCACCGCGGTCCGGTCATGCCTTCGCACCCGGAGTCTGCGTAAGCGCGGCGTACAGATTCGGTGGAGATTCCCGCCCGAGCTACTTACCCCACGGTCAGAACTCCGCCCGAGCCTTGCCCATCTGGCCCGATTTCTACGGTCGGCATGGCCAGATGCCACGTTTTCCGGAGACTTCGGACCCTCCCGCGGCCCCGTGCGGTGAGGTAGCGTCGCGGCGCCGTGCGGAGCGCCACAAGGAGCAGGTCATTGCGCGAGTTCACTGTCCCACCCATGGCCGCTGCCCCTCAAGTCGGCGGTCTTGCCGATACCGTCTTCGACTACGCGGAGGAGAACCCCCACCGGACGGCCCTCGGCCGCAAGGACGCCCAGGGCCGATGGCACGACGTGTCGGCGGCCACCTTCCGCGACGAGGTGCTCGCTCTCGCCAAGGGGCTGATCGCGCACGGCGTCCGGTTCGGCGACAGGGTCGCCCTGATGTCGCGCACGCGCTACGAGTGGACCCTCTTCGACTTCGCCCTGTGGACGGTGGGTGCCCAGTCGGTGCCGGTCTACCCGACGTCGTCGGCCGAGCAGGTCCTGTGGATGCTGCACGACGCCGAGGTCGCGGCCGTGATGGTCGAGCACGAGGACCACGCGATGACGATCGGCTCGGTGATAGACCGGCTGCCGAACCTGCGCAGACTCTGGCAGCTGGACGCCGATGTGGTGACCGAGCTCAACGAGGCCGGTGCGCTGATCGACGACGAGGTCGTCCACCGGCACCGCCGCGCGGTGACCCCCGACTCCGTGGCGACCGTGATCTACACCTCCGGCACGACGGGGCGTCCCAAAGGCTGTGTGATCACGCACTCCCACTTCATGTTCGAGGCCGACACCATGGTCGGCCGCTGGCATCCGGTGTTCCTCTCCAAGCCCGGCGAGGAGGCGGCGACGCTGCTCTTCCTGCCGCTCGCCCATGTCTTCGGCCGCATGGTGGAGATAGCGGCGCTGCGCGGCCGGGTGAAGCTGGCGCACCAGCCCGAGCTGTCCGCGAAGGCGCTGATGCCGGACCTGGTGGCCTTCCGGCCCACGTTCATCCTGGCGGTGCCGTACATCTTCGAGAAGGTCTTCAACGGCGCACGGCGCAAGGCGGAGGCGGAGGGCCGTGCGGGGGCGTTCGACAAGGCCGTGGACATCGCGGTGAAGTACGCCGAGGCGATGGAGGAGCGGGCCTTCGGCACCGGCCCCGGACCGTCCGCCGGGCTGCGGATGCAGCACCAGTTCTTCGACAAGGTGGTCTACCGCAAGGTCCGTGACGCGATGGGCGGCCGGGTGCGGCACGCCATGTCGGGCGGCTCCGGGATGGACCGGCAGCTCGGGCTGTTCTTCGCGGGCGCGGGCGTCACCGTCTACGAGGGTTACGGGCTGACGGAGACGACGGCCGCGGCCACGGCCAACCCGCCCGAGCGCACCCGCTACGGCACCGTCGGCCAGCCGATCCCCGGTTCCTCGGTGCACATCGCGAGGGACGGGGAGGTGTGGGTGCACGGGGCCAACGTCTTCTCCGGATACCTGGGCGACCCCAAGGCCACGGATGCCGTCCTGCACGACGGGTGGCTGGCCACCGGCGACCTGGGCGCGCTCGACGAGGACGGTTATCTGACCATCACCGGGCGCAAGAAGGAGATCCTGGTGACCTCCGGGGGCAAGAGCGTGGCCCCGAGCGGCCTGGAGGAGCGGGTGCGCGCGCATCCGCTGGTGGCGCAGTGCATCGTCGTCGGCAACGACAGGCCCTACATCGCGGCCCTGGTCACCGTGGACCACGAGTCGGTGGAGCACTGGCTCGCGATGCAGGGCCGTACGCCGATGCGCCCCGCCGATCTGGTGCGCGACCCCGACCTGGAAATGGAGGTGCGCAGGGCCGTGGTGGCGGCGAACACGGCGGTGTCCCAGGCCGAGTCCATCCGCACCTTCCGCATACTGGCGCACCAGTTCACCGAGGAACACGGCCTGCTGACCCCCTCGCTCAAGCTGAAGCGCAAGGCGATCGAGACGGCGTACGCGGCCGAGGTCGACGCGCTCTACCGATGAGCCGGGGCTTCTCCTGACGTGCCGTCAGTGGCGCACTGCTTCTCCCGTTCACCGGATCGGGGCAGGTGGGAATGGTTAGGCTTTTCCGATCGTTCCCCCTGGGAGTACCCACCCACAACGTAAGGATCGACTGCTCGTGAGCCAGGTCCCCACCATCACGCTCAACAACGGCCTCGAGATGCCGCAGCTCGGCTTCGGTGTCTGGCAGGTGCCTGACGACGAGGCCACGACGGCCGTGGCCACGGCCCTGGAGGCCGGGTACCGGAGCATCGACACCGCCGCGGTCTACGGGAACGAGGCGGGCACCGGCAAGGGTCTCGCCGCCTCGGGTGTCGCCCGCGAGGAGCTGTTCGTCACGACCAAGCTGTGGAACAGCGAGCAGGGCTACGACTCGACGCTGCGCGCGTTCGACGTGTCGCTGGACAAGCTGGGTCTGGAGTACGTCGACCTCTACCTCATCCACTGGCCGACGCCGGCCAAGGACGCGTACGTCGACACGTACAAGGCCTTCGAGCGGATCCTCGCCGACGGCCGCGCGAAGGCCATCGGCGTGTCGAACTTCCTGCCGGAGCACCTGGAGCGCCTGATGGGCGAGACCTCCGTCGTCCCCGCGGTCAACCAGATCGAGCTGCACCCGCAGCTCCAGCAGGCCGAGTCGCGCGCCGTCCACGCCGAGCACGGCATCGTCACCGAGGCCTGGTCGCCGCTGGGCTCGGGCAAGGGCCTCCTGGAGGTCCCGACGGTGGTCGCCGTCGCGCACAAGCACGGCCGGAGCCCCGCGCAGGCGGTGCTCCGCTGGCACCTGCAGACCGGCCATGTGGTGATCCCCAAGTCCGTGACGCCGTCGCGGATCGCGGAGAACATCGACGTCTTCGACTTCGAGCTGGACGCCGACGACCTCGCCGCGTTCGCCGCGCTCGACGAGGGCAAGCGCACCGGATCCCACCCGGCCGAGATGAACGTCGGCGCCTGAGCCCCGCTTCTCCCCCGCGCCCCCACCGCTGCACGTCCGGTGGGGGCGCCGGTGTCTCCGCGGCCAGGAGTGCGGTGCGCGGGAAACACGGTGGAACCGCTCCGGCCACGCTGGTTAAGGTCGCCGGATGAGTAATCGAACCTTCCGCATCACGGTCCGCGGTGTCTTCGACGGGCTCAGCCCGGCCCAGCGGGCCGAGCTCCTGTCCCGTGCCGCGGAGCATGACGTCATGCGCGCGGCCTTCACTCCGGAGGGACACCTGAGCTACGACCTGGCCGCACGCTCGGCCTTCACCTTCCGCTTCCAGGACTCGGGCGATGAGGAAGAGGAGATCCTGGAAGCGACCGAACGCGCCGAGCACGCGGCGCGGGCGTGGCTGGAAGAACGCGGCTACGGCTACAAGAACCTCAGGAGCAGCGCCGAGGACCTCTCCCAGGCACCCCTGGGTAAACGGCAGCGCCGCGCCGCGGCCGGGAAGGACGCCTGAGCCTCCCGCCTCGGGCTCCGGAGCGGCGTGGGGGCCGGGCGCCGGCCCCCACGCTCCGGTTCAGCGGCGGGCCAGCCTCAGCGTGACCAGCTCGAACGGGCGCAGTGACAGGCTCACGCCCTCCTCGGTGAGTACGGGCGCCTGCACGTCGTCCAGCGGTCGCTCCAGCAGGTCGGTGACCGCGACGCCTGCCGCGTCGAACCCGGTGGCGAGACGGACCCGGGCCCGGCCGCCGGTGGACTCGTAGAGGCGGACGACGAGGTCGCCGCTCGCGTCGTCGGCCAGCTTGACCGCGCTGACGACGACGGCGTCGTTGTCGACGGTCACCAGCGGTGCGACCTCGCGCTCTCCGGTGACGCGGCGCTCGGGCAGGTTGATGCGGAAGCCTTCACGCACCGCGTCGCCGATCGCCGCGCCCGGTGCGAGGGCGTGCCGGAAGCGGTGCACTCCCTGGTCGGTCTCCGGGTCGGGGAACCGGGGGGCGCGCAGCAGCGAGACGCGCACCGTGGTGGTGGTGCCCGCGTCGGACTCGCGCACCGTGCGGGTCACATCGTGCCCGTACGTCGAGTCGTTGACGAGTGCCACCCCCCAGCCGGGCTCCTCCACGTGGACGAACCGGTGGTTGCACGCCTCGAACTTGGCCGCCTCCCAGCTGGTGTTGGTGTGGGTGGCCCGGTAGAAGTGTCCGAACTGGGTCTCGGAGGCGTAGCGCTCGGCGTGCACGTCCAGCGGGAAAGCGGCCTTGAGGAACTTCTCCGTCTCGTGCCAGTCGACCTCGGTGTCGATGTCGAGGCGCTTGGCGCCGGAGGTGAGGGTCAGCAGCTGGGTGACCTTCGAGGTGCCGAAGCTCCGTACGACCCGGACACCGACCGTGCCTCCGCCCTCGACCGGGGTGAGCTCGTCGAGGTCGGTGAGGTCGGTGACGGTGTTCCGGTAGAACGCGTCGACGTCCCAGGCGTCCCACATGTTCGGGAAGTCGGGGTGGATCTGGAGGAGGTTCGCCGCCTGCCCGGGGGCGACGGTCTCGCGCTCGGCACCGATGTCGTACGCGGAGACGACCAGGCCCCGCGCGTCGATCTCCACCTGGAGGAGTCCGTTGTCCAGCACGAAGCCGCCGCCCTCACGCGGGGCCAGCTGTCCGTCGCTGCCGGGGTGTGCGGCAGCGGCCGCGCCCGCCCCCACCCCTGCACGGGTGTGCGGGGCGGAGTTGAAGACGAGCTCGCGCCCCGCGGAGGGGTCGCCCGCCAGTGCGCGCTGGGCGGCGTCCACGATGCCGTTCAGCTCACCGGCGACGGCCGCATAGGTCTTCTCGGCCTCGCGGTGCACCCAGGCGATCGACGACCCCGGCAGGATGTCGTGGAACTGGTGGAGCAGCACCGTCTTCCAGATCCGGTCCAACTGCTCGTACGGGTAGGCGGATCCGGTCCGTACGGCGGCGGTCGCGGCCCACAGCTCGGCCTCCCGCAGCAGGTGTTCGCTCCGGCGGTTGCCCTGCTTGGTCCTGGCCTGGCTGGTGAGTGTGGCGCGGTGGAGCTCCAGGTACAGCTCGCCGACCCACACCGGCGCGTCCGGGTATTCGGCCTCGGCCTTGGCGAAGAAGTCGGCGGGCTTCTCCCACTCGACGGTGGCCGAGCCCTCCAGGCTCCGCATCCGGCCGGCCTTGGCGATCATCTCGCGGGTCGTACCGCCGCCGCCGTCGCCCCAGCCGGTGGGCGCGAGCGAGTGGCGGGCGACCCCCTTGTCCTTGAAGTTGTCGGCCGCGTGGGCGATCTCGCTGCCCTTCATGGAGCAGTTGTACGTGTCGACGGGCGGGAAGTGGGTGAAGATGCGCGTGCCGTCGATGCCTTCCCAACGGAAGGTGTGGTGGGGGAACTTGTTGGTCTGGCTCCACGAGATCTTCTGGGTGAGCAGCCATTTGGAGCCTGCCGCCTTGATGATCTGCGGCAGTCCGGCGGCGAAGCCGAAGGTGTCGGGGAGCCATGCCTCGCCGTTCTCGATGCCGAACTCGTCGAGGAAGAAGCGCTTGCCGTGCACGAACTGACGGGCCATCGCCTCGGAGCCGGGCATGTTGGTGTCGGACTCGACCCACATGCCGCCTGAGGGCACGAACCTGCCCTCCGCGACGGCCTTCTTGACCTTGGCGTAGACCTCGGGGCGGTGTTCCTTGATCCAGGCGAACTGCTGTGCCTGGGACATCGCGAAGACGAAGTCGGGCTCGTCCTCCAGCAGGGCCGTCATGTTGGACGTCGTCCGCGCCACCTTGCGGACGGTCTCGCGCAGCGGCCACAGCCAGGCGGAGTCGATGTGGGCGTGCCCCACCGCGCTGATGCGGTGGGCGGACGCCTGCGCGGGGGTGGCGAGCACCTCGGTCAGCTCGGCCCGGGCTGCCGCCGCGGTTCCGTTGACGTCCTGGAGGTCGACCGCGTCGAGTGCCCGGCCGACGGCGCGCAGGATGTCCCAGCGGCGGGCTCCCTCGACGGGCAGCTCCGCCATCAGCTCCCCGAGCACCTCCAGGTCCTGTACGAGGTTCCACACGTGCTCGTCGAAGACGGCGAGGTCCATCCGGGCGAGGGTGTACTGGAGCTCGCTGCCGGCGGTCTCCTTGTCACCCAGCTGTGTGGGCAGGAAGGGGTGGTAGTCCAGGATGACGGGGTTGGACGCGGCCTCCACGTGCAGCAGGACCTCTTCGCCGCCCTCGACGGGAGCCCCCACGCGCACCCACTGGTTACGGGGGTTGAGGCCCTTCACCGGGGTGCCGTCGGGCCGGTAGACCAGGCCCTCGCACTGGAAGCCCGGCATGTTCTCGTCGAATCCCAGGTCGAGGAGCGCCTCGACGGTGCGGCCCGCCCAGTGCGCGGGGACCGTACCCGAGACGCGGAACCAGCAGGTGCTCCACGGGGCGCCCCACCGGTCGCCGACCGCGATGGGCTCCACGGGGCCGGCCAGGCCCTCGGCGACGGGGACGGGCTCGCCCGGGGCGTTCCAGACGGCGACGTCCAGCGGTACGGACTCCGGGTACACGGCGGGGCGGATGCGTTCGTCCAGGACACGCTTCAGACGGGCTTCCACCAGGCTGCGGTCGTCGTGCATGAGGGTGACTCCGTTGTGATGTGGGTGCGGGTGGGGGCGGATTACCAGCGGTGTGCGGTGACTGCGGCGCCGGACACGCCGTAGAGCTCGTCGACGGCACGCACCTGGAAGCGGGCGGACCTCTCGCCCGCCTCCCTGCGGACGCCGGACAGGAAGAAGGCGGTCTGGCAGGTGCCTCCGAGGAAGCGCGGGGTGCCGTCGGGGAGGATCCGGTGTACTTCGTAGTGGCGCACCGGGCCCGGTGCGGGGTGCCAGCGCAGGCGAAGCTCCGAGCCGTCGGCGGCGGCGTCGGTGATGCGCAGGGCGGTCGGCGCGTGCGGCTTCCTGACGGTATCGCGTACGGCCAGTGCGCCGAGCCTCCACCGCACCGCCCCCGTGCCCGTGCCCGTGAGCCGGATGCCCAGCGCGTGGGCGGTGCCGCCCAGGGAGCCCAGCCGCAGCGTCGCGGTGGTCCAGCCGGCCGCGCCGGGCCTCAGCTCTCCTGCCGGCACGCAGGTGTAGGCGAGCGGGTCGCCCGGCCGGTCCGGCTGGTGCGGGGCGACGGCCAGTTCGACGGTGACCGGGCCGGAATCCGGATCGATGCGGTGGGTGAGTTCGACGACCGTACGCCGGGAGAGCGGCAGCCGGGTCGCGAACAGTTCGACGGTGGCCGGGGCCTTCAGGTCGCCGTCGACCAGGAGACTGCTTCCACCACGCCAGGCGTCGGCGAAGTCGAAGGTGACGGAGGGCGTGCTTCCCTCGGTGCGGACGACCCAGCGGCGTCCGGGGAGCCGGTCCTGGAGCCCCAGGTGGTTCCACGGGGTGTCGGAGACCGGCCGCCCGTTCTGGTACCACCGCAGGCCGTGCCCGGTGTTGAAGGTGGTGGCGAACGGAAGCCGGCCGACCGTCGAGCGGTCGGCGAGCACCGCCGCCGGGGCCCGCCATTCCTCCTTGGGGGCCGGCCTGGCGGGGTCGAGCGAGCTGCCGGTCCAGAACCGTTGGTCGGCCGCGTGGAACTGGCCGGGCGTCCGGTCCTCGGGCAGGTGGTTCAGCGTCCATTCGGGGCGGTAGAAGCCGTACGACACGGTGTGCGGGCGGTCGGTGGGGACGATAGCGTCCCAGTCGACCGCCTTGTCCCACCCGGTGGACTCGACGTCCACCCCTGCCCACAGGTCGTAACGGCTGCGCCCGATGGCGTCCGCCCGCTCACCGGAGGCGGCCAGGGTGTCCGGGGTCCAGCGGAAGTCGACGAACATCGAGTCCGCCTGCTGGAACAGCGCGGTGTTCTCCTCGTTGAGGGCGCCCTGCCAGCCGACCTGGCCGCGCACCGTCATGGCGTCGTACCAGGTGGTGCGGAGCCCGGCGGCCTCCCCGCGTTCCCGCAGGTCGGTGACGAACGCCAGCATGTCGGCGCCGAGTGCGGCGTCCCCGCCCTCGGTCTCCGCGTTGAGGAACCAGCCGTCGAAGCCGTACACGGTGGCGACCTCGACCAGCTTGGCGGCCAGGGGGAAGCGTCCCGCGGCGTCGCGCTGCACGAGGTCGCGGGTCCAGCGGAGGTCACCGCCGTGGTGGACCGGGGGGAGGAAGACGGTGCCGAGTACGGGCACGCCGTTGCGGTGGGCGGCGTCCACGACCGGCGCGTTGGGCGCGAGGATCAGTCCCTCGCCGGCCGAACCGCCCCAGAAGACGAGTTCGTCCAGGTAGGCCCACTGGCTCAGTGCGTAGTGGTCGGCGGTGGCGGAGCCCTGGGAGGGATTGCCCGCGGTGTGCCCGAAGGCGACCAGGGAGGTGTTCCGCGCCTGCCCGGTCCGGGCGGTCGTGTTGACCGGGACGGGCGTGAAGCGGTCGGCGAGCGGGACGGTCGCGGTGTTGAACGCCAGGTCCCGGTCGTCCTCGGCACGCCAGCTCTTCAGACTGCGCCAGGTGACACCGTCCCCGGGGGTTCCGGTGGGCAGCGAGTCGGGGAACCAGTACGAGGCGTAGGGCTGGAGCGTGTCCGGGTCGGCGGTGGCGGCCGCGGCCCGTCCGGGGAACGCGGGGGTGAGAAGAGCGGCCGCGGTCCCGGCGCCGGCGAGGACGACGGTGCGCCGGGTGGGAGCGGCGGCGCGTGGGTGGGGCTGGGTCATGGTCTGCTCCGTATCGTGCGAGGTGCGATTCCGGTGCTGGGCGGGGGTACGTCAGCGGTTCACAGGACCTGGCCGGGCGTGACGACCTCGGTGATACCGCGGCCGGCCAGGTGGTGCCGGTCCTCGGCCCTGCTCGCGAGGACCGTGGTGGGGCGGGCGCCGTCCGCGGTGAGCCGGGCGAACGCCTCGAAGACGGCGCCGCCGGGGGCGCACACCGACCGGCGGGGCGCCGTGCCGTCGTCCCCGGTGTCGACGACGAGCGCGGTGGTACGGGGCGCCGGGCGGTGGGCCGCCGCACGCTGCTCCTGGACCGTCCTGGCGATGGCCCGCCCGGCGGGTTTGACCTGCCGGTCGTTGGTCAGCAGTCCGAGGCCGTATTCCAGTTCGGGGAAGTCGGCCAGGGAGCGTGAGACGTCGTGGGAGCACCACCAGGTGACGCCCCAGACGTCCTCGCAGTCCAGGGCGTTGGCGACGGTCGCCTCCGTGAACGAGGCCGCGTGGCCGGCGGGGATCAGGGGCGCCGGAGCGCCCACCTCCTGGAGCCACACCGGCCGGTGCGGGTCGTGCGCCCATGCCTTGGAGAGTTCGATCAGATAGGCGGCGTGGTGCTCGGTCGCCGTGCCGTCACGTCCGTGGCGCTGGGCGGTGCCGTTGAAGACCCAGGAGTGGACGGCGGTGACCGCGCCGATCCGGGCCGCGTGCGCGGGGGTGAAGGCGTGGTCGTCCTGGTACCAGGAGGCGTCGTACTCCGCGTGCAGATGGAGCTTCCCCGGGGCGCCCTCCTCGCACGCGTCGAGCAGGGTCCGCAGCCAGTCGGCCGCCTGGCCCGGTGTGATGGGGTCGGGATCGGGGTGCGGGCTTCCGGAGAACTGGTTGATCTCGTTGCCCAGGGTCATGCCGATGAAGTTGGGCCGGTCGGCGAGGGCTGCGGCCAGTGTCCGAAGGTATGCGGCCTGGGCGGCCACGACGTCCGGGTCGGTGAACAGGTTGCGGCGGTGCCAGGTCTGCGTCCAGGCGGGCAGGAAGTCGAAGCTCGACAGGTGTCCCTGCAGCCCGTCCACATTGACGTCGAGGCCGCGTTCGGCCGCCGCGTCGGCCAGCTGGACGAGCTGTTCGACGGCGCGCGGGCGGATCAGCGTGCGGTTGGGCTGGAAGAGCGGCCAGAGGGGGAAGACGCGGATGTGGTCGAGGCCGAGACCGGCGATCGAGTCCAGGTCGGCGCGCACGGCGTCGAGGTCGAAGTCCAGCCAGTGGTGGAACCAGCCCTGACTGGGCGTGTAGTTGGCGCCGAAACGCGGCACGGTGGAGCTCATGGGAAGGGGGGATCCTGGTTCTTTGGTGGGGCGGCGGTGGACGGTCAGCCCTTGACGGCGCCTTCGCCGACTCCCCTGAAGAAGAAGCGCTGCAGACAGGCGAAGAGCGCGATGAGCGGGGCCACGGCGATGATCGTGCCCGCCGCGACGAGCCGTTCGTCGTTGGCGAAGGTGCCGTGCAGGTAGTTCAGCCCGATGGTCAGGGTGAAGTTCTCCGGGTCGCTGAGCACGATCAGCGGCCACAGGAAGTCGTCCCAGGCGCCCATGAAGGCGAAGATCGCGACGACGGCGAGGGTGCCCTTGACCGAGGGCAGGGCGATCCGCAGGAAGCGCTGCCAGACGTTGGCCCCGTCGACGTACGCGGCCTCCTCCACCTCCTGCGGGAGGTTCAGGAAGGCGTTGCGCATCAACAGGACGTTCATCGCTCCGATGGAGCCCGGCAGGAGGACCCCGAGCAGGGTGTTGTTGAGGCCGAGATCACGCATGGTGGTGAACTGGGCGATGATGATGCCCTCCACGGGGACCAGCATCGCGAGGATGAACGCCAGCGTCGCCGCCCGGCGCCCCCGGTAGCGCAGCCTGGCCAGCGCGTAACCGGCCAGCGCGGCGCCGACGCAGTTGGTCACCACGTTGGCGGCGGCGACCTTCAGGGAGTTCAGCGCGTACTCCCAGACGGGGATGGTGTCGGCGACCCGGGCGTAGTTGTCCAGGGTCGGGTCGCTGGGGAAGAACTTCGGCGGCGAGCTGAAGATGTCCTCGCCAGGGCCCTTGAGCGAGGTCGAGAGCTGCCACAGGAACGGCCCGACGGTCAGGGCCAGCACGAGGAGCAGCAGGACGTAGCGCAGGACGAGCTGCCGGACCGGGATGCGGCGGCCCTCGGCGTCGGTGGTTCTCAGGATGCTCACGCGTCCTCCTTGCGGTCGGCGCGGAGCACCAGCAGCATCAGCCCGACGGTGACGACGAAGATGACGACCGAGATCGCGGAGGCGTAGCCGACGCGCCCGGTCAGACCGGTGCCCACCCGCTGGACCAGCATCACCAGCGTGGTGTCCTCACCGGCCGGGCCGCCGGAGGGGCCGGCCATCAGGTAGACCTCGGAGAAGACCTTGAAGGCCGAGACCGAGGCGAGCGCCGCGACCAGCACCATGGTCGAGCGGACGGCGGGGACGGTGACGGTGAAGAAGCGGCGCACGGCTCCGGCGCCGTCCACGGACGCGGCCTCGTGCAGCTCCCGTGGCACGTTCGCCAGGGCCGCCAGATAGATGATCATGTAGTAGCCGAGGCCCTTCCAGACCGTGACCGTCATCGCGCTCAGCAGCAGCAGCCACTGGTCGCTGAGGAAGCCGACCTTGCCGATGCCGACCGCCTCCAGCAGGGAGTTGATCAGCCCGCGGTCGTCGAGCATCCACACCCAGATCAGGCCGACGACCACGATGGAGGCCACGACGGGGGTGTAGAAGGCGGAGCGGAAGAAGGTGATGCCGGGGATGTGCCGTTGGACGAGCATCGCGAGCAGCAGCGGGAGGATCACGAGCGCGGGTACGACGCCGAGGACGTAGAGCGTGCTGTTGCGGAGCCCGATCCAGAACATCTCGTCGTGCAGCAGTTCCTGGAAGTTGTCCAGGCCGACGAACGTGCCGGGCACCAGCGTCCGGCGGTCGGTGAAGGCGTTGACCAGGGTGCTGAAGAAGGGGTACAGGCTGAAGGCGCCGACGACCAGCAGGCCGGGTGCCGCGAACAGCCAGGGGCTCAGGGGGAGGTGGCGGCTGATCCGGCGGGCCGGCCGCCCACCGTCGGGGGCCGTGGCCCCGCTCGCCTTCGGGGCGGTGCGGGGGCCGGGGACTCCGTCGGGCGTCGCGCGCGTGGCGGCGGAGGGGGTGGCAGGGGTCTTCATCGGGTCTCAGCTCTGCTGCAGAAGCCGGTCACAGGCCTTGACAGCGTTGTCAAGGGCTTCCTCGGGGCTCTGCTTGCCCTGGAGCGCCTTGGCGATCTGGTTGCGGAGCTCGGTCTTCATCTGTTCGCTGAACAGCACCGGCGTGTAGTTGACGGCGGTCTTCAGGGACTTGGCGGCGGCTATGCGGACGCGGGTCTCGTCCGTGCCGTCCTCCTCGGTGAAGTAGGGGTCGTCGAGGGATCTCGCGGTGCTCGGGAAGATGGCGACCTTCTTCGCGAACTGCATCTGCCGGGTCGCGTCGGTGACGTAGTGGGCGAAGGCCACGGAGGCGGGCTTCCGCTCGCTCTGCGCGTTCACCATGAGCCCCATGACGTACATGTTGGCCTTGCCGGTGTTGCTGACCTGGTCGGTGATGCCGATGTTTTCGTAGAGGCCCGGGGCCTGCTTCTTGAAGTTGGCCAGGTCCAGGGCGCTGCCGGGGTTCATCGCCACGGACTCGGTGAGGAACTTGTGCCCCGAGGACTCGGGGGTCGCGGTCAGCGCCTGCGGGTCGAGGGCCTTCGCGTCGTACAACTGCTTGTACTTCGTGAGGAGTTCGACTCCCTTGGCGTCGTTGAACGTGAAGCCGGTGCCTTCGTCGTTCATCAGCCCGCCGCCGTAGCGGCCGAAGTCCTCGATGGTGGGCACGTTCGCGAGGGCCGCGACCTTCCCGTCGCTGGCCTCGGCCAGCTTCAGCCCGGCGGAGAAGACCTCGTCGTAGGTGGACGGCGGCTTCGCCGCGTCGAGCCCGGCCTTCTGGAGCAGTCGCTTGTTGTAGAACATCGGCCCGGTGTTGAGGTACCAGGGGAAGGCGAACGTGCCTTCCGCCCCCGGGACCTGATGGCTCGCCCACGCCTCCGGCAGGTACTCCTCGCGGTACTTCGGTGCGGCCTTGTCGAGGTCCAGGGCGATTCCCGCCTCGGCCAGCGGCGCCACCAGGTCGGGCGAGACGTTCACGACGTCCGGCAGGGTGCCACCGGCCGCGTCGGCGCTGATCTTGTCCGCGTATCCCTCGCCCGGCCGGTCGACCCACTTGACCTCGGTGCCGGGGTACTTCTTCTCGAAGTCGGCGATCACCCCGTTGAAGTAGTCCTTGAAGTTCGCCTGCAGGTTCCAGGTCTGGAAGGTGATCTTCCCTTCGACCTTGCCCGACGCGTCGGTGGAGTCCGCTCCGGAGCCGCCCCCGCAGGCGCTCAACGGCAGGACTGTGGCGAGTACGACGGCAGCGGCGGCTGCTCTGCGGGAGATGCGCACGGTGAACGGCTCCTTTGCTCGGACCAGGCACGCGAAGGAAGGCCGAGTGGTGAACCCGTCGGCCGCCTCGCTCGGCTGAGACTGCAAGGCGCCTGAGGGAAAGTCAATACATTCATCGAAAATTGAACGAACAGTTCGGGAAACATGCAGGTCAGGCGAGTATGCAGCCCTGGTCTCCGTGAGGAACTAAAGCGCATTAGACTGCTGCAACTCAAGCGCATTAGTTGCCCGTTGGCTTCTCTCGACCCGGCCATCGGCAGGGCTTACACTGCCCCGGGGCCGGGCGAAGACGCCGACCTCACTTGGGGACCACGGGGAACGCGGGAAAGAGGCACCGGGTGATACCGAAGGGGCCGTCGGCCGAGAACATCTCACCGGCCAGACGCACACCGGCACGCCGGCCGACCATGAAGGACATCGCGCAGCGCGCCGGTGTCTCGGAGAGCGCCGTCTCGTTCGCGCTCAACGGCCGTCCGGGCGTCTCGGAGATCACCCGCGACCGGATCCGGCGCGTCGCCGAACAGCTGGGCTGGCGGCCGAGTACGGCCGCGCGGGCACTGTCCGGGGAGGGGTCGGCCACCGTCGGGCTGGTCGTGGCACGTCCTGCGGCCAATCTGGGCGTGGACTCGTTCTTCCTGCAGCTGATCTCCGGAATCCAGGAGGTGCTCGCCGAGCGCCAACTCGGCCTGCTCTTCCAGGTGGTGGAGGACGTGGCGGCCGAGTGCGCGGTCTACAGACGCTGGTGGGCCGAGCACCGGGTCGACGGTGTGCTGATGGTCGACCCGCGTACGGACGATCCGCGTGCGGACCTGCTGGACGAACTGGGCCTGCGGGCCGTCGTCATCGGCACGCTGCCGGGCGGTGACACGGGCCCGCATCCGGGGCTCTCACAGATCCGCGCGGACGACGCGGGCGCCATGGCGGCGGTCGTCGGCCGTCTGCACGAGCTGGGGCACCGCCGCATCGTGCACATCGCGGGTCTGTCCGCCCTGGCCCACACCGACCGGCGCATCGAGTCCCTCCGGGCCGAGGCCGACCGCCGCGGCCTGGCCGACGCGCACTCGGTGACGACGGACTACTCCGACAGCGAGGGCGCGGCGGTCACCAGGAAGGTGCTGGAGCGGCCGATGCCGCCGACGGCCCTGATCTACGACAACGATGTGATGGCGGCGGCCGGGTCCGCCGTCGCCACCGGCCTCGGACTCACGGTCCCCGACGACGTGTCGGTCGTGTCGTGGGAGGACTCGGCACTCTGCCGGCTCACCGCACCGTGGCTGACGGCGCTCTCCCGGGACCCGGTCGCGTTCGGCCGGCTCGCGGCGCGGGAGTTGACCGTACTGCTCGACGGAGGCCCGGCCCGCACCGTGCAGGTCCCGCTCCCCCGGCTGATCGAGCGGGGCAGCACGGCGGCGGCGCGGGACGGCGGGGACGGGGCGGGGTCAGTGCCGGCAGGATGACGGGCAGCTTCTGCTTCCGCGGCGGGCCGGCAGCCCGTGGGGGCGAGTGGCCGGAGCCTGGTTCCGGCAACGGTGCCGGGAGCCGGGCGCTCAGCCGCGCGCCCGGAACGCCAGCAGCCGGTAGGACGGATCGGTCCGTGCGCGGTCCGGGTCCGGCAGTGCGGTGAGTTCGGCCGCGAGCCGGGTGGGCGCCGTTCCGGGCAGGGCCAGTCGCGAGGCGTAGTCGCCCCGCAGCACACCCCGTGCGGTGCGCAGGGGCGAGCGGCCCTGCCCGTGCCCCGTGAAGCCCGCCTCGCCCGCGGGCTCCAGGCCGCAGGCGCGCGCGTAGCCCGTGACCAGGTCCGCCGCGTCGGCCGCCTTCGCGCTGAGGTAGGGGGCGAGCACCGCGTCGATGTCGCTGCCCACGTCGTGCCCGGCGTCCTTGTCGACCGTGGCGACGAACACCCCGCCGGGCCGCAGCACCCGAGCCGCCTCGGCCACCACCTCCCGGACGAGGCCGTCTCCGCGCAGCAGATGCAGCAGCCAGACGGCGCTGACCGCGTCCACCGCGGCGGCGCGCAGCGGCAGTTTCCGTACGTCGGCGAGTACGACCGCCCCGATCCGCTGCCGGGCCAGCCGCGCCATGCCGTACGCGGCATCCGCACCGAACACCCGGAGCTCCGGGCGGTGGTGGGCGATCTGCCGGGTGACCAGCCCCGTCCCGCAGCCGATGTCCAGCAGCGTACGGGCGGACGGTGACAGCAGTCCGAGGACGGCACCGGCGGCGGCCTCGGCCCGGGGCTCCCCACCGCGGGTCCTGTCGTAACGGGCGGCTTCCGTGTCGTAATCCAGCACGACGCCACCCTATGGGGGTCTCCGTATGCCCCCTCCGGGCCTCTCCCAGTCGAGCGTGATGTCCCCCGGGCACGCTCCACGTATTGCCGGTGGGTGCCCGCGGCCATAACGTGCGCGCATGGAGCTGGAGTTACGTCATCTGCGCACCGTACGGGCGATAGCCGACACCGGTAGCCTCACCAAGGCCGCGGCGGCTCTCGGGCTCGCGCAGCCCGCGCTCAGCGCTCAGTTGCGGCGGATCGAGAAGGCGCTCGGCGGACCGCTCTTCGACCGGGACCACACGGGCGCCCGGCCCACGATGCTCGGCGAACTGGTTCTGGAGCGGGCCCGGGTGGTGCTGCCCGCGGTGAGCGGGCTCCAGGAGGAGGCAGTGCGTTTCGCCAACGCGTCGGCCGCCGTGGAGCGCTTCCGGCTCGGCGGCACGCACGGCCCGCTGCTCGGCGGCCTGGTCGACCGGCTCGCCGCCGCGCACCCGGCGGCGCCCGTGTCCACGTACACCTCGTGGTCGGTGGCGGAGATCGCCTCGCTGCTGATCGACGGCAGGCTGGACTTCGCCCTGATCGGCGCCTGCGGGGAGAGCCCTCCGCCGATGGCGGACCGGCTGGTCTGGCAGGTCATCGGCGTCGACCCGGTGTTCGTCATGCTCCCGGAGAGCCATCCCCTGGCGGACCGGCAGGAGCTCGAACTCTCGGCGCTGGCGGACGAGTGCTGGGCCGACGTACCCGGCGACGGGTGCTTCGCCGACTGCTTCACCGCCGCGTGCGCGCGGGCCGGCTTCACCCCGGCGTCGGTGTACGAGACGGACACCGCGTCCGTGGTGCATCTGGTTCAGGTCGGCCGGGCGATCGGGCTGTGCCGTGCCACGTTCCCGCCCACCACGGGTCTGGTGACCCGGCCCCTCGTGGGTTCGCCGCTGAGCTGGCGTCATCTGCTGGGCCGGCATCCGCGGTCCCCCGCCGCCAGCGCCGCGGCCGCCGCGGTGGGCGGGCACACGCGTGCGGCGTACGCGGAGGCCGCGCGGCGCAGCGACAGTTACGCGAACTGGCTGGCCGCACACCCCCGTTTCGGTCCCGCGCCGTGAGGAGGCCCGCCTACGCCGCGCCGTGCCCGGCGGCGACCGCCTCCACCCGGGCCGCCAGCGCGAGGTCCTTGCGTGTGACAGCACCACCCGCGTCGTGGGTGTGCACGGCGAGCGCCACCGTGTTGTAACCGAGCGTCAGGTCCGAGTGGTGGTCGAGCTCGTCCTGGATCTGGGCGACGTGGACGGTCAGTCCGGCGGCGGCGAAGTGGGAGGGCAGCTGGTAGGTACGGGTGATCCGGTCCCCCTCCAGCTGCCAGCCGGGCAACTCACGCAGACCGGCCTCGATGTCGTCCGGGGACAGCGGTTCAGCGGGCATTCGGCGGCTCCTTGGCGTACGGGGTGCGGAGTGCGGTCGACTGTTCCTGTGACGTTACCGGTCCGGGTACGCCGGCTGTCGCGCCTGACACGGGCCGGGGCCCCACCACCGGCCGGGGCCTGCCTCATCCCCCGTCGCGCGGCCGCGACCAGGGCGCGTCGGTCCGGGCCAGCAGGGTCGCCACCGTGCTCAGGACGGCCAGGAGGAGCACGGCGAGGACCAGCGGCAGCGTCGGGTACCCGTTCAGCAGGAGCAGAGCACCGAGGAAGGCACCGGCCAGCAGGGCGGCGGCGGAGAGGAGCCGGCGCCCCGCCCGGCTGCCGGGCCCCTCGGCGAACCGGCTGTCGGCCACCGCGCCGGTGAGGGTGCGGGTCAGCACGGTGGTGGTGAGGTCGGGTACGGCGAGCGCCCGCACTGCGGCGTTCTGCACACCGAGGCCGAGGGCGAGCAGCGCGATGAGGGCGAAACGGACTCCCCCGGTGTACGGCCGGCCCGAGATCAGCGTGACGGTCAGCGCGGCGGCGACGAAGACGGTCTCGATGACGAGCGCGTGCTGCAGCTGTCGGCCCCGGTGCGCCCTCGCCCGGTGGACGGTGATGCCGCCGGCCAGCGCCCCGGCCCCGAACGACACGAGAGCCACGATCGAGGCGAGCGTCGAGAAGCCCGCCGCGCCCGCGAGGGCGAAGCCCATGAAGACGACGTTGCCCGTCATGTTGGCGACGAAGACGTGCCCGAGGAGCAGATAACTGAACGCGTCGACCAGCCCGGTGAGCACGGTCAGGACGAGCATCACCGGCGGCAATGGCCCCTGCGGGCCGCCCATGTCGGGTACGAGCGTGTCCCGGGCCTCACGCAGCACGATGGGCATGAGGGGCACGCTCCGATCACTCGACGTGGTCAGGATTGTGCCCCAGCCCGGCGCTCGCCCCCTCCGTACGCGCCGGGCGGGACGGCGTACGCCCCACACCGGCCCCATTCAGGGCTTCATGACTGTGCGCCGGCTCCCCGCGTCCGGAGCGGGCGCAGGCGCGGTCAGGGGCAGACCTTGCCGGCGTCGTACTCGCTGCACTCGTAGTCCTCCGCGTTCCAGTAGAACGTGACCCGGTTGAAGTCGTGCATCGAGCCTGCCGTCCCCTCCTTCACCTTGATGGACAGTGAGTACGCGGCCTCACGCGAGCCGCCGTCGGTCAACAGACCCTGGTCCATGGTCATGTGGTAGCTGCCGGGCTTGTCGACGTTCCTCCACACCGTGTAGTCGTCGCAGTCGATGAACGAGTAGCCGGCGTTGGCGAGCGGAGCCTGGACCCCCACCGACATCGCGTTGGTGTCGCAGTTGCCCTGGATGTCACTCGCGGGAGCCAGATCCACCCAGTCCTCCAGCCCGCTCTCGATCTCGTCGTACGGGTACGACTGGATGCGGAGGATCTGCACGGTGGGGTCGGGAAGGAAATCGATGGGCTGCGGATCGGCCGAGGCCTTGCGTGAGTACTGGTAATAGTCGGAGGTCGCACTGCCGTCCTCGAGAAGGCGCTCACGCTTCCAGAGGAACAGGGCGTCACCGACGCCGGTCACGTTGATGACATAGTCCCCCGAGCCGTTCAACGTCCAGGCGGACGGGTCCGCTTGCAGCGAGGGACTTCCCTGGTCCGTTTCGCTTGTACTGGAAGACTTCGCGGTCACGTCGAACGTGCCGTCATCAAGAGTCAGGTTGATCTCGTCAAGAGTCGTCCCACGGGGAACAGCCACATGAACCTTTCCGCCCATGAGCGGGACGGAGTCCACCTGGTCGGCCGCATAGGTGGTGCCATTCTCTGCGGCCTTCTTCAGAAATGTCTTACGCACCTTGTCGGCCTTGCCGGCCTCGTCGCCGAAGGATCTCGCCGATCTGGCGGACTTCCGCGCGGCCTCGAATTCGCTCTTGGATATCTTCCAGGTCTTCTTCTCCGGCGTCGAGGCATCCAGACGCTGGAAGGGAAGCGGGGTCGCGGGCGCCTCTTCAGCGGTTGCGGAGGAGAGAGGTGTTATCGCCAGTACGACCCCGGCCGCCAGGAGTGCGGTCATCTTGCGCATGCGTTCTTACTCCTCATCGTTTTCGCCACGTCGTACGCGGCGAAGGGTCAGCTCGTTGTGCACCGGATCTGCAATCACTGGAGCCACGCGGCGTCGGCGAGGTCGCTCGTGAGCGGGACGTCCTGCCAGAAGGCCGTCACGTCGGCCGACGCCGCCGAGGAAGTACCGAAAACAACCGTCACCCGTATGTTTTCCAGCTCTCGGGTGACCGCCGCACCGTCCGCGACCAACGAAGCGCATTCCGACGCCCGCCGGCGCCACTCGATGCATACGGTCTGAACCGGATGATCCGAATACGGCTTGCCTGCGAATTGTGCGGACCTCATAACCGCCCTGCCGCTCTCCAGGCGCGTCGTGTCGTACCCCAGGAAGCGAATATCCTCCGGCAATGCAACAGGCATGACCGGAGGAATCCCTGGGTTCTCGCGCAGGTAGAGATCCACGTAACTCTCGCCGTACACAGCCGGATCGTCATCGGATTGGGCTCGGATGATGACGGCCACCAACAGGGCGGCCACGACGGCGAGAGCGGTAGCGACGGAAACCCTTGCACGCAGGCTTGCGTCGTTCCAGATTCGAGGCACGAGAGGGCTCAGGTTCCTTTCACCACAGATTGCTCGATCCCCCGGGCAGGGCACTTCCAGTGAAATGCGAACTCCGAGGCGAAGATCAACTTACCGTGAAGAAGAGGTAATTCCGTCGCCTCCACATCTCCTCCACAACCCCTTGCGGGGGAAGGCAAGGAAGGACGTTCCTTTTGGGCCGGCTTGTCAGGTGATCTCGCCGCACTTGTCCATTGTGGTTCTCCCGATCCAGCCAATGTTCGGCGCGATCCGTACCGGTGAATCTCTCCTCCCACATAGGCGGATATTCCATATGTGGCTACGGTTCCGCCGGGGCGACAGCCGTGACGCACGAGGCTCCCGCACCCGTGGGCGAGGCGGTCGATGCCTCGGCCCACCGGCACAGGAGCCTCGGTGGCGCCAAGTCCGTCCGGGTCCTGGCGGGTTACCGCTGCATGGGCTCGGTGAGCCGAGCAGAACCGTCTACACGCGTGCCCCGTTGTCTGCGGGGTCACGGCGCGGCTTGCCGACCGTCTTCCCGCGCCGCGGTGTCCGTTTGCGGGCGGGCGGCGGGGCCATGCTGCTCCGCTCCAGGAGAAGCGCTCCCGGTACGGCGGTCATCACCGAGGAGTACGTCCCCACGCAGACGCCGATGAGAAGGGCGAGCGCGAAGTCCGCCAGCGAGTCGCCGCCCAGCACCGCGAGGGCGACCAGGATGAACAGGGCGCCCATCCCCGTGTTGACGGTGCGTGGGACGGTCTGCAGGACGGCGCGGTTGGCCACGTCGGCGACCGGGGTGCGCCGGTTCCTGGCCCAGAGCTCCCGTACCCGGTCGAACACCACCACGGAGTCGTTGACGGAGTAACCGATGACGGTGAGCAGTGCGGCCAGGAAGATGCCGTCGACGGGGCGTCCGAGCCAGGCGAAGGCGCCGACCAGGATGACGACGTCGTGGACCAGGGCCCCGACCGACGCCACGGCGAACGTCCAGCGGAAGCGGGCCGCGAGGTAGGCGAGTTGCACGAGCACGGCCACGCCCAGGGCGATCAGGGCGTTACGCCGCAGTTCGTCCCCGAGGCTGGGGCCGATCAGCTCGTCGCGCACCTTCGTGGCCCCGCCGCCCTCCTCGGCGAGCGCGGTCCGCAGGGCGTGTTCCCCGTCGTTGTCCAGTTTCCCGGTGCGTACGGAGAGGTCGTGCTCGCCCGCGGTGGTGACCTCGGCGTCGGTGAATCCCGCGGCGGCGATCGTGTCCCGGGCGGTCTCGACGTCGACGGGACGGCTGGTGGAGTACTCCACGAGCCGCCCGCCGGTGAATTCGACCCCCAGGTCCACTCCGCGCACGAGGATGCCGGTCACGGCGACGAGGACGAGCGCGGCGGACATCATCAGCCAGCGGCGCGGTGCCCGGAACAGGTGGGGGTCGCGGGCGTTCAGCCAGGTGCGTACGCGGCCGGGCCGTGCGAGGCCGTTGACGCCCGCGTAGTCACCGACGAACCGGGATCCCGCGGCGGTCTCGGTGAGCGCCCGGGCGATGACGAGCGCCGAGAACATGGAGACCAGGACACCGATGGCGAGGGTGACTCCGAAGCCCTTGACCGGCCCCGAGCCGAGGAGGAAGAGGAGGCCGGCGGCGATCAGTGTGGTGACGTTGGAATCGGCGACGGCGCTCCAGGCGTTGCGGAATCCGGCGCTCAGCGCGGAGCGCAGTGAACCGTTCCGCCGCTCCGCGTACTCCTCCCGGGCCCGTTCGAAGACAAGGACATTGGCATCGACCGCCATCCCGATGGCGAGGACGAAGCCGGCGAGTCCCGGCAGGGTCAGGGTGACGCCGAGGACGACGAGCACCGCGTAGGAGACCACTCCGTAAGCGGCGAGGGCGAGTGCGGCGAGCGCGCCGAACAGCCGGTACATGAAGGTGATGAAGAGCGCCGTGGCTGCGGCGCCGATGAGGGCCGCCTGGGCGCTGGCCTCGATGGCGGCGGCCCCGAGGGTCGGGCCGACGGTCCGCTGCTCGACGATCTCCACGGGGACCGGGAGTGCGCCGCCCTTGATGAGCAGGGCGAGGTCGCGTGCCTCATCGGCGCTGAACGAGCCGGTGATCTGGGTGGATCCGGAGGGCAGGCCCGTCTTGCAGCCGACCGACGGATCGACCTGCGGCGAGGAGATGACCTTCCCGTCGAGGACGATCGCGACGCGGCGCCGTTCGTCCTGGGCCGGGTTGCACGCGGCTTCCCCGGTGAGATCGGTCCACTTCCTGCCCGCGTCCTTGTGGAAGTCGAGCGAAACGCTCCAGCCGGTGCCCTGCTGGGCGTCGAAGTCCGCGGTGGCGTCCTTCACCCCGGCTCCGGAGAGCTGGGCGGGTCCGAGATCGAGGAGTCCGCCCTGCTCGTCGGGGAGCGTCGGCCCGTCCCCCGCCGTGCCGGCCTTCGCGTCCTTCTGCTCCTGGGTTCCGGGACCCTGGACGGCGTGGAAACTGAGCTGTGCGGTTCGGCCCAGGACCTCGGAGGCCTGGCGCGGGTCCTGGACGTCGGGCAGTTCGACGATGATCCGGTCCTCACCCGAGCGGGTCAGGACGGGTTCGGCGACGCCGAGTGAGTCGATGCGCTGCCGCAGAACCTCCAGGGTGCGGTCCGTGCTCTCCCGGTCCGCCTTCGCGGTGCCGGAGTCCTTGGCCTGCAGCACCATGCGGGTGCCGCCCTGGAGGTCGAGGCCGAGTCTGGGTGACATGGTCAGCGTGATGAACACGGAGACGAGCAGAACGGCGGCAGCCAGAACCGCTCGCACCGTGGTGGCGCGAGTCATGGGAGTCCCCTTGGGTGGGCGTCGTCCGCCCAGGCCTCAGAGGGAAGGGCGGGGCGACGGGTCTGTGGAACAGGACCGGCGAAGGGCCGGCTGACCGGCCGTCACCCCTGGAGGGCCCCGCACCCCGGGAAGCGCCGCCCCTGCCCTTACGACGACGAAGGGGCCCGCGCCCGCTGCTCCCGGCGCGATGCCCCGCGGCAGGGGGAGGCCCTGCGGGCGCGGTGTCAGGGCGCCGTGGCCGGGCGGGGGAACGTGGTGCGGAGCATGGGGGCGGTCGGCGCCCGCACGCGGCACCAGGCCGACGGCGGGATCGACGATGTCCTCGGCGGCGGCCTGCGCGGCGGGGACGGCAACGTGAACAGCGCCGGTCACGGCGTTCGCGGCGCCGGGGCCGGGCGCGGGGAGTGTGGTTCCGGCGGTGGCCGGCGCGCCACCGAGAAGAGTCAGGACGGTGAGGAGCAGCGCGGCAAGAAGGTGCCGCACCTCGTGGCGCGCCGCGTCATGCGGTCGCGCTTTCTGTCCTCCCGGGGGGTGCGGCCGTGGGCCCGGTGTCCGCCTGGTCTGCGGCATCGGGCCGAGAACCAGCGTGTGGTGCGGCCCTGGGCCGAGGGCCTGCGTGGCGTGCGGCCCTGGGCCGAGCGTCCCCGTGGCGTGCGGCGTCGGGCCGAGCGTCCGCGTGTCGTGCGGTCGTGAGCCGTGCGGCGCCCTCGGGGGCGCGTTCCCCCGGGGTGCCCCCGGGAGGGGGCTCACCTCAGCCGGACCGGGCGGAGGGACACGGCACCGGAACCGGCGGCGTAGGCCGGCACGGAGCCCAGGATCAGTGCGGCGCCCCGTACGACAGCGGTCGAAGGGTCGGGGGCGATGCGCACCGGCACACCGAGGCGGCCGGCGATCAGGTCGGTGACGTCGCGGCGGAGCGCGCCGCCACCGGTGAGCACGGGCCCACGGCGCAACGCTCCGCGCACCGCTCCGTACTGGTCCTCACGCCACATGGACGTGATCATATCGAGGACGCTACGGACGAGTTCCGCCGGCAGCGTCCGCGGTGCGAGATCGCTGAGTCCCGCGTCGGCCTGGCGGGCGTCGACGACCCTTCCGTCCACGAGCACGGCGACTTCGGTCAGTTCGGCACCCATGTCGACGACCAGCACGGGACCGCTGCCCAACAGCCCGACGGACGCCGCCACGGCACTGGCGCTGTTCACCACCACCGCCCCAAAGGCTCCCAGAGCGGCGAGGAGCTCCCCCGCCAGCGCGCGGTGTTCCCGGCCGGCCAGGACCGGGTGGCTCAGCACGATCACGCTGTCCTGCCGGTGGTCGCCCAGCGCGGTGTCGGCGAGGCGTCCCAGCAGTCCGGCGCAGGACGCCGCGTCGACGATGCGCCCACGCCGGACCGGCCGGCCGGCGTGGTCCTGCCACCCGGCAGGCCCGTCGGCGACGAGGCCCCGCCCCGGGACCCAGGCGCGGGCCCCGGAGCTGCCCAGGTCGATGGCCAGTCCTCTGACGGGAGCGGGACGGGGCGCGGCTCCCGCGTGTGCGACCCGCTGCCGGAGGACCGGCAGGCCACGCCGTCGTCCGTCACGCGAAGTACGCATCGGGCCCTCACCCTCAGGTCTGCCGCCCCCAGCCGCCCGGACTTATCGACCGCTGATAGCGAGGCATGATCGAGCCCTCACTATGCAATACATGGCACGGAAAGGCCACTCCCTTGACGATTCCAAGGCTTGCCCCCGTGTGTACCTTTCACACCCCCGCAGTGAGGTAGCTCTCGACCAGCGCGGCGAACTCCTCGGGCGCGGCTATCCGGACCCCCAGTTCCTCGGCCTTGGTCCGCTTGGACCCCGCCTTCTCGCCGGCGACCAGCAGGCTCGTGCGCTTGGAGACGCTGGAGGAGGACTTCCCGCCGGCCCGCTCGATCAGCTCGTTCATCTGGTTGCGCGAGAGCTTCTCCAGAGACCCGGTCATGGCTCCGGTGACCACGACCGTCATCCCGGCGAGCGGCAGTCCGGCCGCCGTCCGGTCCTCCGCTCCGCGCTCCGGCTCCGCCCCGCTCTCCGGCTCGGCCCCCGGCTCCGGCGGAGGAGTCGCACCGGGCTCCGTCATGTTGACCTCCGCGGCCACCAGCTTGCCGATCAGCGGCGCCAGCTCCGCGAGCTCGGTGACGACCGCCGCCGCCTTCTCCTTGCCGATTCCGTCGACCTGCTGCAACGCCTCCGCGTCCGCCGCGACGATCCGGTCCATCGAGGCGAAGTAGCGGGCGATCCGGCGGGACATGGAGCGGCCCGTGCCCCGCACGCCGAGGGCGCAGAAGACGCGGGAGAGCGGACGGGTCCTCGCCGCCTCGACGGCCGCCAGCAGATTGTCGGTTGAGGTCTCCCCCATCCGCTCCAGCGAGAGCAGCTGCTCCCGCTCCAGCATGAAGAGATCGGCGAAGTCCCGGACGAGTCCGGCGTCGACGAGCTGGACGACCCTGGTCGCGCCGAGCCCCTCGATGTCGAGCTGGTCACGGCCGGCCGCGTAGGAGATGGAGGCGACCACGCGGCAGTCGCGGCCCCGGACGCAGCGCCAGCGCTGCTCGCTCATGTCGATCTCCGAGCCGCACTGGGGGCAGACCTCGGGGAACTCGACCGGCTTCTCCTCACCCGTCCGCAGATGCGCGACCGGCGCTTCGATACGCGGGATGATGTCGCCCGCCTTGTAGACCATCACCTGGTCCCCCAGCCGCAGATCGCGGCGCGTGATGTCGGCCGGGTTGTGCAGGGTGGCGTAGCTGACGGTGGATCCGTCGATCTCCACGGGCTCCAGCACGGCGCGGGGGGCGATGATGCCGGTCCTGCCGACGTTCCATTCGACATCCAGCAGCCGGGTGACCTTCTCCACCGCCGGGAGCTTGTAGGCGATGGCCCAGCGCGGCGCCCGCGTACCCGATCCCGCGTCGCGCTGGTCGGCCGCCAGGTCCGCCTTGATCACGATGCCGTCGATCCCGAACGGCAGGGACGCGCGCAGGGAGGCGATGTCCTCGACCCCGGCCTGCACCTCGTCGACCGTGGTGACGGTGCGCGGGGCGACGGCGGTGTCCGCGGCCGTGTGCACGCCCAGCCCCGCGACGTACTCCAGGACCTCGCTGTGCGGGAGTTGGGCCAGGGTGGCGGTCAGCTCGCCGGATCCGGGCAGCGCGAGCGCGCCGTACGCGAAGAAGGTCATCTCCACCCGGTACGGACGGTCCTTGGCCCGCAGGGTGCCCGCCGCCCCGTTGCGCGGATTGGCGAAGGGAGCGGCTCCGTGCTCCGTCCGCACGGTGTTGGCCTGCTCGAACTGCTCGTTGGTCATGAGGATCTCGCCGCGCACCTCCAGGGTGACGGGAGCGCCGAGCCGCTCGGGCAGACCGAGCACCGTACCGATCGCGTGCGAGACGTCCTCCCCGGCCGTCCCGTCACCCCGGGTGATCAGCCGGTCGAGGCGGCCCTGCCGGTAGCGTGCGGCGACGGCGAGACCGTCGAGCTTCGGCTCCACGCTCCACGCGGCGACACACCTGCCTATACGCCGCTCCACGGAGGCGGTCCAGGTGACGAACTGCTCGGCGGAGAAGACGTTGTCCAGCGAGAGCATCGGCACGGTGTGCGGCACGTCCCCCGAAGCCGCCCCGCCCGCGACCTTCCCGGTCGGCGAGGCGTCCAGCACCTCCTGCGGGTGCTCCTCCTCGTAGGCCGCGATCCCCCGCACCAGGCGGTCGTACGCATCGTCGTCGAGCGTGCTCTCACCTGTGGCGTAATACGCGGCGGCGGCACGCGCGGCCTCTTCCACAGCGGCCGCGTAGGCGGCGGTGTCGGCGAGCACACCGACTGAGTTCGTCGTCATGACCACCATCCTGCCGCCCCCCACTGACAACGCCCTCCGGCCAGGTGCCGGCGGGCACCCGGGCGGAGGCCAGGGCGCTCGTCACCGCGCGGGTGACGCGAGTGTCCGCCCTGGCCGCCCCGCACGCGGGCACGCACATCCGCTGACGTGCCGGAGAACCCTTCGCATGCCTGTCCGACCACCTTGTATAAAGACTGCATGACTGCCGACGTATCGCCGCCCGTACGCCCCGCCACCTTGGAGGACGTGGCCGCGGTGGCGGGCGTCTCCCGGGCGACCGTGTCCCGCGTGATCAACGGCGCGACCACGGTGGACCCGGCGTTGCGGCGGGTGGTGGAGGAAGCGGTGGCCGCCACCGGCTACGTCCCCAACCGTGCTGCGCGTTCGCTGGTGACGCGGCGCACCGATTCGATCGCCCTGGTGGTGTCCGAGCGTGAACGGCGCCCGGTCTCCGAGCCGTTCATCGGCCGGATGTTCTCCGACCCACACTTCGGACGCGTGGTCGGCGGGCTGATGGACGTGCTGCGTCCCGCCGGGATCCAGATGGTGCTGATGCTCTCCGACGACGAGAGCTCCCGCAATCAACTCCTGTCATACCTCCGCCAGGGGCACGTCGACGGGGTCGTGCTGATCTCCTCGCACGCCGACGACCCGCTGCCCGGCCTGCTCCACGACACCCGGCTGCCCGCCGTGCTGGCCGGGCGGCCCCGGCGGCCCTCGCCGCTCACCTACGTCGAGGCGGACCAGCGGGCGGGTGCCCGGATGGCGGCCGACCATCTGGCGGCCCTGGGCCGTCGGCGTGTCGGAACGGTGGCGGGTCCGCAGGACATGCCCGCGGGCCAGGTCCGTCTGACCGGCTTCCTGGACGCGCTGGAGCAGCACGGTATCGGGGACGTGGTGACCGCCGAGGGGGACTTCACCCAGTCGGGCGGGGCTTCGGCGATGCGCCGGCTGCTGGGTGAACGGCCGGATCTGGACGCGGTGTTCATCGCCTCGGACCTGATGGCGCTGGGCGCCCTGCCCGTGCTGCTCCGCGCGGGCAAGGACGTGCCGGGGGATGTGGCGGTGGTGGGTTTCGACGACAGCAACGCGGCGGTGGCGTGCGATCCGCCGCTGACGACCGTGCGTCAGCCGGTGGAGGAGATGGCCTCCGAGATGGCCCGGCTCCTCCTGAAGCAGATCGGCGCACCGGGCACCGGTCCCGCACCTTCGGTGGTCTTCCACCCGACGCTCGTGCGGCGCGAGTCCGCCTGACGCCCAGGGCCTCTCAGCCGCGTGGGCCCGGAACAGCATCGCCTGGATCCGGGACGGCGTCGCCGGAATCCGGGCCATCGGCGGGGACAGGAACATGCGCGTCGGCCGGTCCGTCCGAGACCGGTCCGTCCGAGACCGGTCCGTCCGAGAGCGGCCTTCCGGTCGGCAGCGGTCGACCGGCCGGGAAGGGTTCGTCCACCCGCACCGCCCCGGTGAAACCCTCCTGCCGCAGCGGCACCTGGGGCCCGGACAGCTCCCTCAGCCAGCGTGCCAGCACCCGGTGCACCGCCTCCGCCCCCACCGGGCCGGCCGGAGGTACGCCCCCAGGACCGGCCGGAGACGCCCCCCGAGGAGCGTCGGCCGCCACCGCGTCGAGGGGGTCCGTCAGTGTCCGCGGCCACAGCAGGAACGGCCGGGACTGTGCACCGCCCAGTCCGCCGTGCGATCCGATCTGCTCCTCGAAGGCGTGCACGCGGCCGGTCTCCGGGTCGTACATCGAGTTGACCATGACGTCCGCGACGTGCGGGAAGCCGTCGGTCCGCCGCACCGCATCCGCCGCACCGGCCCCGAAGACGGCCAGCGGCCCCTCCCCGTCCGCGAGCTCCGCCACCGGGACCTCCGCCCCGCCCGGTCCGAGCACCACCGACCCGTGCCTCTGGCTCCCCACGAGCAGGAAGCCGATGCCCGGGTGGGCGGCGAGCGTGCCGAGCAGTGCGGGGTAGCGCCGGTCGAGCTGCTCACGCGTGGCCCGCCCCTCGATGTCCGGGAACGACAGCAGCCCGAGATTGCCGGAGGCGAGCACCACCGGATCCGAGGACTTGGCCGGGTGTTCGGCCTCCTGCTCCCCGGCGACCGGCCTGTGGAGTGCGATGCGTACGGCGTCGCGCGCCTCGGACGCGCTGCGGGTGCGCTGGGCCCTGCGGGGTACGGGCAGCCCGCAGCCGGCCCGTACGAGATCCTTGAGCGTGAGGCCGTACCGCCCCGCGAACGTCTCCCCCGGGCTCTGGCCGTGGTCGGACAGCAGCACGATCCGGTAGTCGCGCGGGGTGTGGTCCGCGATCTTGAGGATGAGGCCCAGCGACCGGTCGAGCCGTGTCAGGACCTTCTCCGCGTCCCTGCTGAACGGGCCGGAGTGGTGGGCCACCTCGTCGTAGGCGACCAGGTCGGCGTAGACCGCGGTGCGGCCCGCGAACATGTCGCCGATCACCGCGGCGACGACCACGTCGCGTTCGACGACGGTCGCGAACGCCCTGATGAAGGGGTACAGCCCGCCGCGCTTGACCCGGGGGACCTCCTTCCGCACCCGTGCCCGGACGGACTGGCCGATCTCACGCCCCACCTCGGCGACGAAGGACAGGGCTGTACGGACGGCGTTGGCCGGGTCGGAGAAGTAGGCGAAGTAGCCGGCGCGCGAGCGGCGCCCCTTGCCGAGTCTGGCGGCCATCGACAGGACCAGGGCGAGCTGGTCCGCGCCGCCGCTGAAGAGGTTGCCGCGGCTGGCGCCGTCTACGGTCAGCAGGCCGCCGTCATGGGTGCGGGCGATGGCCCTGCGCTGCAGTTCGAGGGCGCTCGCCGGTCTGCTGGAGACCATGACGGTGCCGGTCTCCTTCTCGAACCAGCGGAAGGCCGGCACGTCGAAGTTGCTGCCGTGCAGGATGCCGAGCTGGCTGGCGCCGGTCTGGCTGGACCAGTCCGTGGTCCACGGGGTGAGCCGGTGGCCCGCCTCGTCGGAGAGCAGACCGGCCACGGTCGGCATGAGTCCGTCGGCCGCGGCCTGTTCCAGTACGTCGTGGCCCACGCCGTCGAGCTGGACGAACACGATCCCGGGCGGGCCGCCACGGCCGCCGTCGGCGGTCTGCGGCGTGCCGCTGCGTCTGCGGCGCCGGTCCGCGAGGCGGGAGAGCCTGCGCCGGTAGGCGTCGTCGTCACGGACCGCGAGGGCCGTGGAGGTGGCGGAGGCGACGGCCGACATGACGGCGGCCACCACGACGGCGGTCTCCGGGTTCGCGTCCCCGCGCCCGTCCGGGATGAGCCGCAGGGCGATCAGCAGCAGCGAGCCGTTGAGGAAGAAGACCAGGGCGCCCAGCACCAGGGCGGGCACGATGAGCAGCGCTCTGACGAGCACCGGCCACACCAGCGCGGACAGCAGACCGAAGGCACCCGCGCCCCAGGCCGCGGTGAAGGCGGTCCTGGTGACGGTGTCACCGTCGTCGGCCTGGAGCTGGAAGTCGGGCAGTATCCCCGCCAGCGCCAGCATGGTGAGCGTGGAGACGGCCCATACCGAGATCACGCGTATGAGGGTTCCCCCCGCCCTGCGCCATCGCCCGTCGCTCACGTCGTTCCACCTCACGTCCGGGCCCCGTTTCCGTCATGGGCCCGCATCAAGCCTGTCATAGCCGTTTCGGGATCTTCCCAGGCCCCGGGCCCTTTCCGGGGCTCGGACGCCGGCCACGACCCTACCCCTGAGGTAGCCCTCCGTAATCGCCCGCAGGCGTGCCGGGCCGGGCGCGAAGGAGCACTCCGGCGTGGGAGGAGCGCCGAGCGCCTACTCTCGTACGAGCACGAACACGAGTACACACACGAGTACGCGGCCGGCGCGGGCGGGAACGAGGAGGCAGGGCGGTGGAGGTCACCTGGTGGGGTCATGCCACCTGCACGATCGAGGACACCGGAGTCCGGGTGCTGACCGACCCGCTGTTCGCGCGGCGCTTCGCGCATCTGCGCCGGCGCCGGGGCGAGGTACCGCCGCCGGAGGCCGCGGTCGCCGACGCCGTCCTGATCTCCCACCTGCACTCCGACCATCTGCATCTTCCCTCCCTGGCCCGTCTCGCCCCCGGCAGCCTGCTGATCGTGCCCCGCGGCGCCGTAGGGGCCGTCCCGGGCCTCCGGCTGCTGCGCCGGGCGCGCGGGCTGCGGATCTCCGAGGTCGCGCCGGGCGACGAGGTGCGGGTCGGCGAGGTCCTGGTCCGGGCGGTTCCGGCTCTGCACGACGGGCGCCGGCTGCCGGTCGGCCCGCGCCGGGTGCCCGCTCTCGGCTATGTCGTCGAGGGCGAGGCCCGCACCTACTTCGCGGGGGACACCGGGCTCTTCGAAGGCATGGCCGACGCCGTGGGGCCGGTGGACGTGGCGCTGCTGCCGGTGGGCGGCTGGGGGCCCAATCTGGGTCACCACCATCTGGACGCGACCCGCGCCGCGCAGGTGCTGACCCTGCTGGAGCCGCGGTCCGCGGTGCCGGTGCACTACGGCACGTACTGGCCGATCGGGATGGACGGGGTCAAGCCGCACGAGTTCCATGCGCCGGGCGACGAGTTCGTGCGGCAGGCGGCGCGGGTGGCACCGGAAGTGGCGGTGCACCGGCTGGGGCACGGCGAGCATGTGAGGCCGGAGGCCCGTAGGTGATAGAGGAAGTGCTGGGGCAGCTGCCGACGGAGTCGACGCAGCAGGCCGTCGGCTATCCGTCGCTGTTCCTGCTCGTGGCGCTGGGGTCGCTGGTGCCGGTGGTGCCCACGGGAGCACTGGTGAGTACGGCGGCCGTGGTGACGCTCCACCAGACCTCACCGTTCGCGCTGCTCGTGGTGTTCGCCGTGGCGTCGGGCGCCGCGTTCCTCGGGGACATCTGCCTGTACTGGCTGGGGCAGCGTGGGGTCCGGTCCAGCCACGGGTCGAAGTGGCTGGAGGCGATCACCAGCAGGGCCGCTCCGGAACGGCTCGCCCAGGCACAGCGGAAGCTGGACGAGCACGACACGATGGTGCTGGTCCTGTCCCGGCTGGTGCCCGCCGGGCGCATACCGGTGATGCTGGCCTGCCTGCTCGGCGAGATGCCGCTGAAGCAGTTCGCCCGGGGCGACATACCCGCGTGTCTGGCCTGGGCGGCGACGTACCAGCTGATCGGGATCTTGGGGGGTTCGCTGTTCGCCGAGCCCTGGGAGGGCGTGCTCGCGGCGGTCGTGCTGACGCTGTTGATCAGCGGGACGCCGGCGCTCTGGAGGCGGCTGCGGGCGCGTACGGCCGACTGAGTGTCCGGTGTGCCGACGGGGCACGGCGTCAGTACTCGAAAACACGTGAGGCGCCGACCGGCAGGTCCCAGAGGTCGGCGCGCGGATGCCCGGCCCGCTGCCAGGCGGTACGGAGCCGGGTCAGCGGTTCGAGGACCGGTTCGGCGGAGAGCAGGAACGTCGCCCAGTGCATGGGGGCCATCGCGCGGGCCCCGAGGTCCTCGTACGCCTGCACGGCCTCCTCGGGGTCGGTGTGGACGTCCGAGAGCCACCAGCGCGGCTCGTACGCCCCGATCGGCAGCATCGCGAGATCCAGGCCGGGATAGCGGAGGCCGATCTCCTTGAACCAGTGGCCGTAGCCTGTGTCCCCCGCGAAGTAGAGCCGCCGCCCCTGCCCGTCGCCGAGCACCCAGCCTCCCCACAGGGACCGGCAGGTGTCCAGGAGGGTGCGCTTGGACCAGTGGTGGGAGGGCACGAAGTCGAACCGGACTCCGCCCAGTTCCACCGACTCCCACCAGTCGAGCTCGGTGACGCAGGTGAAGCGGCGGCGCCGGCACCAGCGGCCCAGACCCGCGGGGACGAGGAGCGGGGTGTCCCTCGGGAGTCTGCGGAGCGTGGGGGCGTCGAGGTGGTCGTAGTGGTTGTGGCTGATGAGGACCGCGTCGACGTGCGGCAGTGCGTCCCAGGGGACGCCGACGGGGGTGATCCTGGCGGGGGTGCCCAGGATGCGCCGTGACCAGACGGGGTCGGTGAGGACGGTGAGTCCCCCGATGCGGATGATCCAGCTGGCATGTCCGGCCCAGGTAACGGCCGTCGTGCCGGCGTCCGTGGCCGGGAGTGGCTGGGGGGCGTACGGCAGCCGGTGAACGCCTCGGAGCCCCTCCGCGTTGGGCCGCAGGGCACGCTCCCTGGCCAGACGGGTCATGCCCCTGACACCCGGGAGGGGCGCGGTGAGGCGGTCGGCGAAGCTGCGGGGCCAGGTCCGCGGCTCACCGAGGGGGCGTGGAGCGTCGAGGGGACGGCTGGGCGCGCGGCCGGCTCCGGCGAACGGACGCTCGGTCTGTTCCGTCATCGAGAGGCTCCTGTCATCGGAGTTCATCGAGGGCTGCTGCGAAAATGCTCAGTGCTCGGGCGACATGGGGCAATTCCAAGGGCTCCACCGCAGTGAGGGACTCCGTCTGCTGCTCCGGGGTTGAGCCGAGGAGCGGCCCGGTGCTCAGCCGCACCCGCAGCGCCACCGGTTCGTCCCCGAACCGGTGCCCGCCGGGAGCCGGTGCGCCGAGCCGTTCCGTCAGGTATTCCTCCAGCTCCATGGAGTCCGTGACGCCCCGGTCGGCCAGCCGCGTGCGCAGCGGTCCCAGATCGGCGTAGAGGTGGCGGCCGGCCTGCGGCGGCCTGGCGAGCGCGCCCACGGTGAGCACCGCGCGGTGGGCGGCTGAGGCGACGTGGGACTGGAGGTGCGCCGCCTGCCGGATCCTTGCCCTGACGGCCTCGGGTTCGCCCAGCGCGTGGGCGGCGGCCCGGGCGACCGGCTCCGCGACGAGGGCGCCGAGCGCGGTGAGGATGTCGAGGACCCGGGCGCGGCGCGCGGCGGCGCGCGCGGTGGACGGGAAGCGTGCGACGGCCACCGGCCAGGCGGAGGGGGTGAGCGCTCCGGCCAGGTCGGAGAGGACGGTGACGTCGTCCGGGCACATCTCGGCGGGGCTGAGGAGGACGGTGTCGTGGGGCCGGTGCAGGGTGTCGCGCCAGGTCTCGTCGCTGACGATGTGCAGCCCTTCGGAGACGGCGGCCTCGCACGCCTCGCGGACCAGTTCCGGCGGGGCGAGGGTCGCGGTCGGGTCGTCGGCCACGGAGATCAGGAGCAGCCGGGGCCTGCCGCCCTCGGCGCGCACCCTGCGGACGGTCTCCAGCAGGGCGTACGGGTCGGGGATGCCGCCGCACTCGGCGGGCGTCGGCACGTGGTAGGCGGGCCTGCCCAGCAGCCGCGCCTGGGGCATCCAGGTGGCCGGGCAGGGCCGGGGCATGAGCACGTCGCCGCCGTGCGCGGCGATCAGCGCGAGGAGGAGCGGCTGGGCGCCCGGGGCCGCCGCGATGCCCTCGGGGCCGCCGTGGAGGCCCCGGCGCTCCCAGTAGGCGCGGGCCGCCTCGCGCAGAATCGTTCCGCCACCGGGCGGTTCGGGGCGGGTCCGCGCAGCCGACGCGGCCAGTACGCCGGCGAGCTCGGGCAGCACGGGGAGGCCGGGGTCGGGGGCGGGCGGCCCGTACCGGACCGGGCCGTGGTCCTCGCCGGGCGGGCGGGGCCGCCGCCGCTCGCTCCAGTGCATCCCGGGGCCTCCCTCCGCCTGCGTCCCTCTGGCCCCCTTTATACGGAGGTTCCCCGGGGTCCGCCCGCGCACCGGTCCCGGAGGCGGCAGAAATACGCACGCCGTCCACCCGCCCCGCTCATCCGGCGAACGGCGCCCCCGGCAGCCCCTGCCCCGCGTCCGGCAGCACGAGCAGGGAGCCCGAGAGCGGGTGCGGGGAGTCCAGGCCCGTCCGGGCGGTGGACACGTACAGGTCGCGGAGGCCGGGCCCGCCGAACGCGCACGCCGTGGGCCGGCGGACCGGGAGGTCCACGACACGGTCGACCCGGCCGTCAGGGGTGTGGCGCCGTATCGCCGCACCGTCCCAGAAGGCGGTCCACACGCAGCCGTCGGCGTCCACCGTCAGCCCGTCGGGCCATCCGGCGCCCTGCTCGGTCTCCGCGAAGGGCCGCCGGTTCAGGACACGCTCCCCGTCCACGTCGAAGACGTCGATACGCCGTGTGGTGGTGTCGATGTAGTACATGAGCCGGCCGTCGGGGCTCCATCCCGTGCCGTTGCTGACGGTCACCGAGTCCAGGACCCGGCTCACCGTGCCGTCCGGGGCGATACGGGACAGGGTGCCGCCCCCCTCCGCCTCGTCGTAGCGCATGGTGCCCGCCCAGAGCGCGCCGTCCGGTGCCACGGCCGCGTCGTTGCCCCGCCGCCCGGGGAGGGGGTCGTGCACCAGCCAGGAGAAGGCACCCGCCGCGTCGTACAGTCCGACCCCGTCCCGCAGGACGACCGCGAGGCCGCCGCCCGCCCGGGGTTTCGCCGCCCCGACGTGCTGGCCGGTGGCCATGACCGTACGGCGGCCGGTCGACGGGTCGTAGGTGTGGACGCGGGCCGAGAGGATGTCGACCCAGATCAGCCGCCCGGTGGCCGGGTCCCAGGTGGGGCCTTCGCCCAGCTCGGCCTGCTCACGCACGGCCACCTCCAGAGCCGGCCTCATGTCTGCGGCCGGTGGTGTCCGAGCCGGCCGGACAGCGCGTCGGCGCCGCCCGCCGCGAGCTGCGCGAGTTCCGCCTCGCGCTCCTCGCTCCAGCGGATCATCGGGACCGAGATGGAGAGCGCGGCGACGACACGTCCGGAGCGGTCCCTGACGGGCGCGGCCACACAGCTCACATCCGGGTTCGACTCCCGGTGCTCCACCGCTATGCCCCGCTTGCGGACGACGGCGAGTGCCTCCCGCAGCTCCGTGGCGTCGGTGAGGCTGTTGTCGGTCATGGCCATGAGCTCGCGTCCGTCGAGGCGGGCGTCGAGCTCCGCCTCCGGGAGCGCCGCGAGCAGCAGCTTGCCGACGGAGGTGCAGTGCGCGGGCAGCTTCCGGCCCGCGGCCGAGACCATACGGACGGCGTGGGTGGAGTCCACCTTGGCGATGTAGATGACCTCGGTGTCCTCCAGGATCGCCACGTGTACCGTCTCGCCGCAGGTCTCTGCGACCTCACGGGCCACCTGTTGTCCCTCGGCCGCCAGGTCGAGCTGTTCGGCGTAACGGCTGCCCAGCTGGTAGGTGCGCACGCCCAGCCGGTAGCGGCCAGGCTGCTCCGGGACCGTGACCAGGTAGGACCGCGCGGCGAGCGTGGTGAGCAGTTCGTGCACGGTGGTCCGCGGCAGTTGGAGCTTGCGTGTGACCTCGGGAGCCGAGAGGGTCCCCTCGCTCTGGAGGAAGAGCTCGAGAACATCCAGCGCCCTGGTCACCGCAGGGACGAGTCGCCCCATGATCGCCCGCCAATCTCGTTCGACACTCCGGTCAGTGACCGGAATCACGAACGCAGGCTAGCGGCAGGAAACTTGTCCGGGCAACGCCCTCGGTGCGACGGAGCAGGCGGGACGGGGCAATTCGGCGCTTCCCATCTGATTCCGCCGAGATCCGACGGGGCTCGCTGTGCGCGCCTCCTGGTTCACCGCCCGGTCGCAGGGTATTCGCTGACCCATGTCGACAACGAGCAGCCTCCCCTCCCCCGGCCGCTGGCGGGCCTGGTTCCACCAACGGGACCTCGCCGCGTTCCAGCGCGTGGCCGAAAGACACTGGCCCGGCGCCGAGCCGGTCCTGCCACGGCTGAGCCGCAGCGCCAACCACGGCCTGCTGTGGTTCGGGGCCGCCGCGGGCATGGCGGCGCTGGGCTCCAGCGCGCGGTCCCGCAGGGCGGCGCTGCGCGGCGTCGCCTCCCTGGCCGTGGCCTCGGCCGCCATCAACACCGTGGGCAAGGGAGCGGTGCGCAGGGAACGCCCGATAGTGGATCTGGTTCCGGTCATGAGGCAGCTGAAGCGGCAGCCGTTCACCACGTCCTTCCCGTCGGGGCACGCCGCGTCCGCGGCGGCGTTCGCGACCGGCGTCGCCCTGGAGTCGAAGGGCTGGGGCGCGGTCGTCGCCCCGGTGGCGGCGGCGGTCGCCGCCTCCCGCGTCTACACCGGGGTCCACTATCCGAGCGATGTGCTGGCCGGTGCGGCGCTCGGCATAGGAGCCGCGTTCGCACTGCGGGGCGTCGTACCGACCCGTGGACAGCTCCCGGCCCCGGGCCGCCCGCCCGCCGAGGCCCCCGCGCTGGCGGCGGGCCAGGGCCTCGTGGTGGTCGTCAACCGGGAGTCCGGCTCCGCGACCGCGGCGGCGACGACGATCCGCGACGCGCTGCCGCTCGCGGAGACGATCGAGTGCGCGCCCGCCGACCTGTCGGGATGCCTGGAGAAGGCGGCACGGGAGGGCAGGGCCCTGGGTGTCTGCGGAGGCGACGGCACGGTCAACATGGCGGCGGCCGTCGCGGCGACCCACAGCCTGCCGCTCGCCGTGTTCCCCGGCGGGACCCTCAACCACTTCGCGTACGACCTCGGCATCGAGACCGTGCAGGACACGGTGACGGCGCTCACCACGGGCGACGCGGTCCGGGTCGACCTGGGCCGTTTCAGGCCCGGGCCGAGGGGGCCGGGCGAGGCGGACGGCTACTTCCTCAACGCCTTCAGCCTGGGCGTGTATCCGGAGCTCGTGCGGACCCGGGAGCACTGGGCCCCCCGGATCGGCGGCTGGCCCGCCGGGGTGCTCGCGGCCTTCGAGGCGCTGCGCGGATCACGCCCGCTGACGGCGGAACTCCAGGGGAGGCGGCGGCCGTTGTGGCTGCTCTTCGTGGGCAACGGGCTGTTCCAGCGGGTGGGCCCGGCCCCGGGCCGCCGCCACAATCTGGCGGACGGTCTGCTGGACGTGCGTGTGGTGCACGGCGGCCGCACCCCCGGACTCCGGCTGCTCGCCGCGGCGATCGCGGGACCGCTCAGCCGGTCACCCGTCCACGCCGCGGTACGGCGCCGCAGGGTGCGGCTCGCCGGCCTCGCGCCGGGGACTCCCTACGCGTACGACGGTGAAGTGGCCCACTCCGGGACGGAGTTGCTGATCGACAAGCTGCCCGAGGCCTTGACGGTGTACTGCCCGATGCCGGTGTAGCGGGAGACCACACGAGGACCACATCATGAGACGCGTATCTCAGAATGCGACATCGCGGCGTACTGTCGTCCCCATCGCCCGCGACTGAGGTCCGAGAGAGGACGTACGGCCATGCCCAAGGAACCAGCGGTCTACACACACGGCCACCACGAGTCGGTGCTGCGCTCCCACCAGTGGCGCACCGCCGCCAACTCGGCGGCCTACCTGATCGGCGAACTCCGTCCGGGCCAGGCGGTTCTGGACGTGGGCTGCGGGCCGGGCACCATCACCGCGGACATCGCGTCCCTGGTGGCGCCCGGCCGGGTGACAGCGGTCGACACCAGCAGCGACGTGCTGGAGCGCGCGGCGCTGAACGCCGCCGAACGTGGCGTGGACAACGTGGACTTCACGACGGCGGACGTCCACGCCCTGGACTTCCCCGACGACTCCTTCGACGTGGTCCACGCCCATCAGGTGCTCCAGCACGTCAGTGATCCGGTGCGGGCGCTGAGCGAGATGCGGCGGGTCTGCCGGCCGGGCGGCATCGTCGCGGCCCGTGACAGCGACTACGCGGCCATGACCTGGTTTCCGGAGGTGCCCGGGATGCAGGAGTGGCTGGAGCTGTACGGCCGGGTGGCCCGCGCGAACGGCGGCGAGCCGGACGCCGGACGCCGGCTGCTGTCCTGGGCGCGGCAGGCGGGCTTCACCGACATCACCCCGACGGCGGCGGCCTGGTGCTTCGCCACCCCGGAGAACCGCGCGTGGTGGAGCGGCCTGTGGGCTGACCGCACGACCGCGTCGGTGTACGCGAAGCTGGCGGTGGACGGCGGGCACGCGAGCGCCGGACAGCTGACGGCGATCGCGGATGCCTGGCGTGCGTGGGGCGAGGAGCCCGACGCGTGGTTCATGGTGCCCCACGGCGAGCTGCTCTGCCGCGTGTGATCCGGTGACGGGCCCAGGAATCGATCACATCCGGCCGGGTCGCCAACTACCCTCGTAGGCATGGAGATCCTGGGAACCACGCTGCGTATCTGCGTCGACGACCTGGAGGCCTCGGTGGCCTTCTACGAGGGCCTGACCAGCACCCCGGCACAGCGCTTCGAGCGCGGCGGGGTCTCGGTGGCCGCGATCGGCTGCTTCCTGCTGATGAGCGGCCCCGAGTCGCAGTTGGAGGTGTTGCGCAAGGTGTCGGCGACCATCGCGGTCAAGGACGTCGACGAGGCACACGCGGCACTCACGCGGGTGGGCGCGAAGGTCATCGCGGGCCCCGTGCCCACCCCCGCGGGCCGCAATCTGATCGCCCTGCACCCGGACGGCTCGGTCTTCGAGTACGTCGACCGGAACGTACTCGCCTGACGTGCTCAGCCGGCGGGCTCCTCGGCGAAGGCGCCGACGACCAGGTCGGCGAGCAGCGCGCCGGCTGTGCCGTCCGGGTCCAGATCGGGGTCGTAGATCGTGACGTTGAGTCCCGCGCAGCGCGGTGACCGGACCAGGGTCCGCAGCAGTGTGGCGAGTTCGTCGGGGAACAGGCCGCCGTCGTCCGGGCTGTCGACGGCGGGCATGACGCCCGGGTCGAGCACATCGGCGTCGAGGTGCACCCAGAAGCCGTCGAGGACGGGGATCTCAAGGGTCTGCACCACGGCTCGGGCGATGTCGGCGGGTCCCCATTCCCTGATCTCCCCCACCGTGGCGTTGGAGATCTTCAGCGCGGCCATCTCGGCGCGGTCCTCGTCGTGGTCGCGCATGCCGAAGAGCCGGATGTCCTCGTCCTTGAGATAGGGCCCCAGCCCCTCCAGATCGGTGAGGTCGGCCTGCCCGCGTCCGGTGGACAGGGCCAGTTCCTCGCCGCCCGCCGCGCCGACGTGGTCGCTGTTGCCCAGGTGCCGGAAGTCCGCCGACCCGTCGATCGCGGCGAGCCCGTACCGTCCGATGCGACGCAGGGCCAGGGCGGCGCCGAGCTGGATGGAACAGTCGCCGCCGAGGACGACCGGGAACTCACCGGCCCTGACGTGCCCCTCGATCCGGTCGGCGAGCGTGCGGGTGTAGCGGGCGATGGCGGCGGCGTTGAAGACGCCGTCCCCCTCCTGCCAGTCGCCGCGGTCGTAACGGGGCGGTACGACGACACCGCCCTCCGATGCTCCGAGCCGCTGCACGATCCGCTGCTCGCGGAGCGCGCCGGCCAGTTTGTAGCAGCCGGGCACGGTGCCGGGTGCGGGGGGCCGCAGCCCGAGGTTCGAGGGCGCGTCGAGGACTACGAGTGTGCGCATGCGGCCCATCCTCGCCGCTCCGCCGCCCGCGTGTCCCGCCGATATCCGGACCGGATCAGCCGAGGAACCTTGCGGCCACCCCGAGGTCGGACACCAGCCCCTGGTAGGCCTCGGCCCGGTCCTTCGATCTGAGGACCGCCGAGGGGTGGACGGTGGCGACGAGCCGCCGGGCCTCCCCGTCGTCGTCCGGCTTCTCACCGGCGGTGGCGGGCAGTTCGGCTCCCGGCAGGTACAGCAGGGCGCCCCGGCTCTCCGCCACCTTGAAGGAGTTGCCCAGCAGTGACTTGCCGGCCGTCGCACCGAGCGCCACCACCAGTTCCGGGTCGACGCGCCGCAGTTCCGCGGTGAGCCAGGGGCGGCAGGCGGCCAGCTCCCTCAGGCCGGGCGCCTTGTGGATGCGGCGCTTACGCGCTTCTCCGACGGGCGCGAACTTGAAGTGCTTCACCGCGTTGGTGAAGTACACCTGGTCCTCGTCGATGGCCGCGTCCGCCGGCGCCTTCCGCAGGAGGCGGCCGGCGGGCCCGACGTACGGCTCGCCCTCCCGGTCCTCCTGGTCACCCGGCTGCTCCCCGACGACGACCGTACGGGCGTGGGCCGGGCCCGCGCCGAAGACCGTCTGCGTCGCGTTCTCGTGGAGCGGGCACCCCCGGCAGTCCGCCGCGGCCCTGCGCAGCGCGGCCACCCCGCCGCGGGCGGGAACGTACGGGAGCGCTCCGTCCTGCCGGTCGTCCGGGCTCGTCGGTGCGCTCATCCCAGCCGCCTGCCGGCCAGCGGCGCGGTGTCCTCCCCCTCGCCGCGGGAGACGCCGTGCAGGAAGGCGGTCAGCGCGTCGGTGGCCGAGTACGCGGGCCGCCAGCCCAGTTCTTCCCGGGCGCGGGCGCTGTTCATGACCGGGAGACGCAGCACGGCGTCGAACAGGTGCGGGGAGGCCGGCACGGCGTGTGCCCGCCAGGCGGCGGCCAGGGCGCTCCGCACCAGGGCCACCGGGGCGCGCACGACACGGGCGTCGAGCAGCTCGCCGAGCTGCCGGGCGTCGGTCACGGAGTCCGCGGCGAGATTGAAGGCGCCGCGCACATCGTTCGTGACGGCGAGCCGGTATGCCTCGGCCGCGTCGTCCGTGTGCAGCACCTGGAAGCGCAGACCCTTGAGATCGGGGACGAAGGGCAGCAGGTCGGGACGGAGCAGGCCGCCCGGCAGGTAGCGGCCCGCGAAGATCCGGCGCTGCTCGCTCGCCGCGGTCCTCTTGAACAGGAACCCCGGGCGCATCCGCACCACCCTGATTCCCGGGTTCCGCAGCTCGTAGGTGTCCAGTACGCGTTCCAGGTAGGCCTTCTCCCGGCAGTAGGCCGCGTCGGGCCACCCGTGGGTGGGCCACTGCTCGTCCACCCCCGGCTCCCGCTTCGGCCCCGGCGAGTAGGCGCCCACCGACGAGGCGTGGACCAGCACCGGCACGCCCGCGTCCCGGACCGCGCCGAAGACCCGCAGTGAGCCCTCGACATTGCTCCGCCAGGTGACGACGGGGTCATGGGTGGGCTGGAACCGCCAGGCCAGGTGGATGACGGCGTCGGCCCCTGCCAGGTGTTCCGCCAGTCTGCGGGGGCTGTCGGCGTGTTCGAGATCCACCGTGCCCCACTCCACGCCGGGCACGGTGAGCTCCGGGCGGCGTCGCGCCAGGCCGAGGACCGAGGCCACGGAGGGGTCCCCGGCCAGGGACCGGACGACGCTGGTCCCCACGTTTCCGGTGGCGCCGGTGACCACGACGCGGCGGCCCCGGGGTGCGTTCGTCATCGTTCCTCCTGCCGCGATCCGGCGGCGGTCACGGCGTGAGCAGGGTCTTCACCATGCCGTCCGCCTTCTGCTGGAAAGTCTCGTACGCCTTCGGCCCGTCGGCCAGCGGCAGGTGGTGAGTGGCGAAGCCGTCCACCCCGAGCGGATCGTCGTCGACGAGCAGCGGCAGGATGTGGGGCACCCAGTTCCAGACGTTGGCCTGCCCCATCCGCAGCTGGATCTGCTTGTCGAACATCTTGAGCAGAGGCAGCGGGTCGACGGCGCCCCCGTAGACACCGGAGATGGAGACGGTGCCGCCCCGGCGCACCAGGTCGATCGCGGTGAGCAGGGCGCTGAGGCGGTCGATGCCCGCGCGCTCCATGAGCGGGCGCGCCGCCTTGTCGGGCAGCATGCCCACGGCCCACTGCCCGGCCTTGGCCACGGGGGCTCCGTGCGCTTCCATGCCGACCGCGTCGATGACGGCGTCGGTGCCGCGCCCGTCGGTGAGATCGCGCACGACGTCCGTGAGGTTCTTGCCGTGCTCCCGCAGGTCCAGGGTCCGGACGCCCCGCGCGGAGCTCCGTTGCAGGCGGTCGGAGACCAGGTCCACGCCGATGACCAGCCCTGCGCCGCGGTGCAGCGCGATGCGGGCCGCCATGTCGCCGATCGGCCCGAGCCCCAGGACCGTCACGCTGCCGCCGGGCGGCACGGCCGCGTACTCCACGGCCTGCCAGGCGGTCGGAAGGACGTCCGACAGAAAGACGAACCTGTCGTCGGGCGGGCCGTCGGGGACCTTGACCGGCAGGGTGTTGCCGAAGGGCACACGGAGCAGCTCGGCCTGCCCGCCCGGCACCTGCCCGTAGAGCTTGGTGTATCCGAAGAGGGCGGCTCCGCTCCCGTACTCGCGGACCTGGGTGGTCTCGCACTGGGACTGGAGTCCCTGGTCGCACATGAAGCAGTCGCCGCAGGAGACGTTGAACGGGATCACGACCCGGTCCCCGCGCTTGACGGCGGTGACCTCGGGGCCCGTCTCCTCCACGACGCCCATCGATTCGTGACCGAGGATGTCGCCGGGTGTGAGATACGGGCCGAGCACCTCGTACAGATGAAGGTCCGATCCGCAGATACCGGTCGAGGTGACGCGGACGATGATGTCCGTCGGATCCTGGATCACGGGGTCGGGGACCGTCTCCACACGGACGTCCCGCCGTCCTTGCCAGGTGAGTGCGCGCATGCGCCCTCCTCAGTTCTTCGGGTGGGTTTCGCCGGCATGATGCATATCCGTTCTACTGCCCGCTCGCCCGTACGGTGAACAGGACTTCGGGCGGATCACCGGTGACCTGGGCCGCACGGGCGCGGCGGCCCACCGATGGGACACCCGGGGCCTCGTTAGGCCGTCCGGGTGACGGTCGGGACGAGCCGGCTCCGACGGGTGGGCTCCGGGCGGGTCACGTAGCATTTCTGGTGACTTCGCCACCGTGCCCACCGTCCCGATGTCCGTGTGGAGGCGTTCATGGCCATTCGCCATCAGCTGATTCACCAGCCGCCGTCGGCCCTGTGGGCGGTTCTGGAGCAACCGGACCAGTACGCGAGATGGGTGGTGGGGACGCACGACTCCCGCCTCCTCGAAGGCCGCTGGCCGGAGGTCGGCTCCTCCATCGAGTACACCCTGCGGCTCGGTCCGAAGGAGCTCCGGGGCCGTACCACCGTGCGCCGCCTCGACCGGCCGGGTGCCCTCGAACTGGAGGTGTACAGCGGGCCCCTGGGCACGGCGCGCATCGCGTTCGACATCCGCACCTGGGGTGACAAGACCCTGGTGCTGCTCGACGAGCACCCACTGCAGGGTCTCGGCGGCATCCTGCACAACGTCGCCCTCGACGCCGTCCTCCAGATCAGGCACCGGACCATGCTCAAGCGGCTGGGCGAGGTGGTCGACGCGGAGGCGGAGGGCGGGCAGCCCCCCGGGTGACCCCTGCGGTCGCCCCCGGCTCCCGTGCCCGCCCGGACGGCCGCGTCAGTCAGCCACGGGTCCTCGCCGCGCACTCGGTCACGACGGCCCGAAGGCTGTCCGAGCCCGCCAGCAGGTCCCGCTGGGCCCGGGCCCCGGTCCCCCGTGCCAGCAGGGTCCGCAGCGCCTTGTCCGCCGCCGCGAGGTCGCCGCTGTCCTCCAGCGCGTCACGCACATGGGTGAGCAGGGCGCCCGCGACGCCGGCGGCCGGTTCGGGGCGCATGGTGAGGGGATGGAGCAGCCGTCCCTCCATGCCCGAGTGGGCGGCCTGCCAGGCGGCCAGGCGCAGTGCGCTCACCGCCGCCGGGTCCGGCGGGTCACCGGCCCGCCAGGCGCGCGCCGCGGTCTCGACCAGGCCGCGGGCGAGGGTGGCGAGCAGCACGGTGTCCGCCGGGTCGAGGCACACGTCCGCGACCCGGATCTCCACCGTGGGATAGCGGTGCGAGAGCCGCGCGTCGAAGTAGATCATCCCCTCGTCGCGCAGGACGCCGGTGCCGACCAGCTGCCGGACCTGCTCGTGGTAGCGGTCCGCGGAGCCGAACACCTCCACCGGGCCCGCCGACGGCCAGCGGCCCCAGACCCTGCTCCGGTAGCTCTCGTACGAAGTGTCCTGAGCCTGCCAGAAGGGGGAGTTCGCGCTCAGGGCCAGCAGGACCGGAAGCCATGGCCGTATCCGGTCCAGTACGGCGACGCCCTCCTCGTCCGACTCCACCGACACGTGCACATGGCACCCGCAGGTCAGCTGCTCCTGCGCGGTCAGACCGAAGTGTTCCGCCAGCCACCGGTACCTCTCGCCCTCCCCGATGGAGGGGCTGACCGGCAGCGGTGAGGTCGCCAGGGCCGCCACGGCGGCGCCCGCCTCGGCCGCGCGGTCGGCTGCCTCCGCCCGCCAGCGGAGGATCTCCTCCGCGAGGTCGCTCATCCCACTGCGCGGCTCGGTGGCGAACTCCAGCTGCTGGTCGTGCAGTTCGGACTCGAAGACGGATTCACCGTCGGCGCGGCGTTCCGCCAGGGCCAGCACCGCCGTCGACAGGGCGCGGGCGTCACCACTTTCCGAGTCGACGAGCAGCAGTTCTTCCTCGACACCGACAGTCCGCACGTTCGCATCCTCCATCTGCTGCCCGCCCTGTCCGGTACGCCCGTGGCGGTGATGGGACGCGTACCCCCGGCGGCACCTTTCAGGCTGCCCCACGCCGGCGGAAGGCCGGGGAGGGCGGGTGGCCGCGAGCGGTCCGGACCGCCGGGCCCTACCGGGCGGCGCGCCTGCGGAACAGGTAGGCCCCGCAGAGCCCGCCCGCGAGGAAGACGCCGAGCAGCGCCGCCCAGAGCGGCATGGTGACCTTGGGGATGATGACGCGGATGGTGACCTCGGCGGTGTTCACACAGATGAAGACGACCGCCAGGATGGCGAGCACGATGACGGCGATCCGGGCCGGCGCGAAGGCGTTCGTGGTGCCGCTCGATACGTCCTTGGGGCTCATGCGCTGCCCTTTCGCTCGTCCAGGTGCCGGTCCGGGAACGGCGGTCCCCGGACCCAGGATGGCGCCGCCCCGGGTCCGGGGAGCTGTGGAGCGGGGCCGTACGGGTGATTGTCAGCCGATGACGGGCAGCTCCAGCACGCCGGTGTCCTGCGGAGCGCTGACCACGGTGACCGGCTTGATGCCCCGGTTGCCGAAGTACGCCGTGTCGCTCGCGGCGATCACGAACCGCAGCCGGTGCCCGGTCTCGTACCGGTGCACGATGCCGGGCAGCTCGACAGTGAAGGCGCGGGTGACGTCGGGGACGCGGACGGGGGCGACCAGACGGTTCACCAGCTTCTGGGTCCCGTCGGGTGCCACGTCGTACACCTTCGCGAACAGGGTCAGTCTGTCCGCGGCGTCGCCGCTGTTCTGGACCCGTTCCGCCTTCGGGGAGACGACCTTCAGGGTGGCCCTCGGCGCGCCGACGACGTCCACCGGCGTGGTCAGCGGCGCACTGGTCCAGCCGAGGTAGGTGCCCTTTGTGTCGTACGGGGCAGGGTCGGACAGCCCGACGAGTCCGGCGAGGGAGCTCTCGGAGTGGCTGGTCGGCAGGAGCCAGTTGGTGTACTGACGGCTGCCGCGTGTGACCTTCGAGCGGCTGTCCACCAGGGCGCCGTCACCGGAGAGGTACATGGTCCGGGACAGGGCGGGCACGGCGGCCGCGGTGCCGTAGCCGCTCTCCCAGTCGCGGTAGTAGGCGAACTCGGGTCCGGTGGCGGTGGACTCGTCGTGGTGGAGGTAGCGGTCGAACCAGGCGAGGATGCGCTGTCCGACGTAGCTGGTCTCCAGATTGCCCGTGGAGAGGTCGAGTTCGCCCGGCACCTGGCCGCCGCTGTGACCCCAGGCCTGCCAGATCATCTTCGTCGTGGTGCCCTGCGCCTCGAGCGTCCGGTAGGTGGCCGTCGCCTCGTTGAGGTTGAACAGGCTGTCGGCCTGCCCCTGGACGAGCAGCGTGGGCGCGGTGACACCGGACAGGTAGGAGGCCGGCGAGACGCTTCGCGCGTACGTCAGCATTTCCTCGGTCGCGTCGGCCGGATAGCGGCCGGAGTTCAGGAGGCGGATTATGTCGCACGCCTGCGCGGCGAAGTGCAGACAGCCGAGGCTGCCGAAGCGCGACGGATCGAGGCTCGGGACGAGCAGCGGCTGGCCCTCGCCCATCAGGTAGAAGCCGTTGGTCCACTGCCACTTGAAGACACCGGGCGTGTCGGAGGAGACTCCCCGGGACGCTCCGGCGGCGTTCGGCGCGAGCGAGTAGGCCAGGTCGTTCCAGGTGATCAACGGGACGAGCGCGTCCACGCGGTGGTCGGCGGATGCGGTCGCCATCTGGATGGCTCCGCCGTACGAGCCGCCGATCATGCCGACGACCGGGTCGCCCGGTCCGTCCGTGGTGACGTAGTCGGCCTTGGTGCCGTCGTCGGCGGCGCGGGTGCCGGCGAGGAAGTCCACGAGTCCCGAGGCGGCCTTGCCGTCGATCGCGGGGTCGTCGAGTGTGATGAGACAGCCGGACTTGCCGAAGCCCAGACCCGAGTAGACGAGTCCGACGTAGCCGCGTTCGGCGAAGGCCTTGCCGATGACGTCGGTGGAGCCGTCGGACTTGCTGCCGCCGAAGCCGTTGGTGGCGAGGACCGCCGGCGCCGGGTGCCGCGCGTCGACCCCCGCCGGCCGGTAGAGGTCGGCGTCGACCGTGCACGACCGGCCGCCGGCCCGCACGGTGAACTCCAGCGGGGTGACGGTGTACTGGCCGGCCGCGGACGCGGGCGGGGCGCCGGTCAGGGCGAGCGGGGCGAGGAGCGCCGCCCCGGCGAGCAGGGCGAGTGGACGTGGACGGCGGAATCTGGGCACAGCACGCGACACATGGACCTCCACACCGAGGACACATTACCGACCGGTAAGTACCGGGCCAGGCCCATGGTGTGACACACCTCATACCGCTGTCAACGCACGTGGGCGGAGTTTCCCGGGGCATCCCCTTCAGCCTCGCCCGCCCTGACGGGCCGTCAACCGGGGCTCGGGCCCAACCCGCTCCGGCGGCCCGTCAGAGCAGCGCCGGGACCTGGCAGGTCAGCGTGCAACGGCCTCCGTCGGCCGATGCCTCCAGCACCGCCGGCACCCCGAGGGGGACGGTCAGCGCGGTGGGGCCGTGACCGAAGCCCAGCTCCTCGACCACCGGCACCCCGAGTCCGCCGAGCCGGTCGGCGAGCACGGCCCGCACCCCTTCGTAGGGGCCGCACCCCTCCCAGGAGCCGCACACCACACCGGATATCCCGGCCAGGGCTCCGATGCGCAGCAGCCGGGTGAGGACACCGTCCAGCCGGTACGGCTCCTCCCCGGTGTCCTCGATCACCAGCAGCCCGCCCTGGACCGAGGTCCGGGCGCGCGGGGTGCCCGCGTCGGCGGCGAGCAGCGTGGCGCAGCCGCCGTAGGTGACTCCCCGGGCGGTGCCGGGCACCAGCGCCACCGCCGCGTCCAGCCCCAGGGTCTGCACCGACTCTGGCTCGAACAGCGTGGACCGCAGAGCCTGTCGGGTGTCCGCGTCCTCGAGGAACACCTCGGTGGCGACCATCGGGCCGTGCAGGGTCGAGAAGCCGGCCCGCAGGGCGAAGGCCTCGTGCAGCACGGTGATGTCGCTGTAGCCGACGAACACCTTGGGCCCGGCCGCCCGCATCGCCGGCCAGTCCAGGAGATCGACCATGCGGTGGGCGCCGTAGCCTCCCCTGGCACACAGCACGGCGTCCACGGAGGGGTCGCACCAGGCTTCCTCGAGGTCCCGGGCGCGGTCCTCGTCCGTGCCGGCGAGGTGGTCCAGCTCCGGATGCGTGTCGAGCACATGGGGCGCCACGACGGGGTCGAGGTCCCAGCCGCGCAGCAGGTCGAGGCCGCGCTCCAGCCGTTCGGGCGGCACGGGACCACTGGGGGCGACGACCGCGACCCTGGCGCCGGGCCGCAGCCGGGCCGGGCGGGCGAGGGGCTCCAGGGTCACCCCTTCAGCTCCAGCCGTGGCACGTCGGGCCGGTCAATGCCGAACGTCTGGGCGTATAGGGAGAGTTCGGCCTCCAGCGCGCGCCTCACGGTGTCGGCCCGGCGGAAGCCATGGCCCTCCCCCTCGAAGGTGAGGTAGGCGTGCGGGATCCCGCGTCCCTCGGTCGCGGCGAGGAAGCGCTCGCACTGGACGGGTGGGCAGATCGGGTCGTCGAGCCCCTGGAGCAGCAGGAACGGGGTGGTGATCCCGTCCGTGTGGTTGACGGGTGAGCGCTCCCGGTAGCGCTCGGGCACCTCGGCGTAGGGGCCCACGAGCGACTCCAGGTACTGCGACTCGAAGTCGTGCGTCTCACCGGTCGCCCAGCCCTCCAGGTCGAGGATCGGATAGCTGATCGCTCCGCAGGCGTAGACGTCGGTCCCTGCGAGGGAGGCGGCGGTGGTCCAGCCCCCGGCGCTTCCGCCCCGGATCGCCAGCCGGTCGCGGTCCGCCGAGCCCTCCTCGGCCAGCCCCAGGGCGACGGCGGCGCAGTCCTCCACGTCCACGACGCCCCACTGTCCGCGGAGCCGTTCGCGGTAGGCACGGCCGTAGCCGGTCGAGCCGCCGTAGTTCACCTCCGCGACGCCGATGCCCCGGGAGGTGAAGTAGGCGATCTCCAGGTCGAGTACGAGCGGGGCGCGGCCGGTGGGGCCGCCGTGCGCCCAGATGACGTAGGGCGGGAGTTCGCCGTCGGGTCCGGTGCGGTCGGGGTGGCGGGGCGGGTACACATGGGCGTGGATCTCGCGGCCCGCCGGTCCGGTGAAGGTACGGATCTGCGGTTCGGGGTGGTAGGCGGGGTCGACCGCGTCCTGGTGGGGGGCACCGATGGCCCGGGTGTGGCCCGTGGCCGTGTCCAGCTCCACCACCTCGTACGAACTGTGAGGGCTCGCGGCGATGCCGATGACCCTGGTGTCCTGCACGGCGAGGGTCTCCGCCCAGGCCGTCCAGGGGCCCACGGCGTCGACGAGGTCACCGGTCTCCGGGTCGAGCACACCGAGCGCGGTGGTGCCCCGGCCGTGGATGACGGCGATCAGGCCGTTGTCCAGGAGCTGGAACCAGCGCAGTCCGATCTTCCACAGCGGCCCGCCGAACTCCTCGCTCCGGCCGCCGCAGAGGCGGCTGGTGGGCACGACCGCGCCGGCGACGGCGTCGGGCCGCAGGCGCTGGAGTTCCCACCAGCCTCCGACGTCCGAGACGAAGAGCAGCGATCCGTCGCGGTCCCACTCCACCTGGACGACCGATTCGTCGATGTCGCCGACCAGGGGCCGGACACCGGTGAAGTCGCCGTCGGCCGTGACGTCGGCCATCTTCACGACGGTGCCGTCCCACGGCATCCGCGGATGGTCCCAGGTGATCCAGGCGACCCGGCGGCCGTCGTGCGACAGCCTGGGCCCGGTGACGAACCGGTTCCGGTCGTCCGTGAGCTCGCGTACGGCGCCGCGGTCCCCCGCGGCCGAACCGTCCAGCGGCACGGCGGCGATCACGCGCCGCACGTCGGTGGGCGAGGGGCCGGTGGACTCCTCCAGCACGCACCACACCTCACCGCGTCCGAGGTGCACCTGCGGGTCGACCCAGCGCAGTCCGCCTCCGAGGTCCGAGACGGGGGTGAGCGGCCACGGCTCACCGGGCCCGTCCGGCTCGTAGGCGTACAGCCGCTGGTCGGGGAAGTGGACGAAGACGACCAGGGGACCGCCCTCCTCGCGCGGCGCACCGGCCCACGGCACTCCGCCGTACTCGATGACGCGGCTGCGGGGATTCCACGGTTCGGGGAGCACGGACCGGGTGCTGCCGTCGGCCATCCGGCGTACGAGGGCACGGCGGCCGCCCTCGGCCGGGCGCGGCTCCGTCCACCAGACCTCGTCGCCGACGGTGCCGGCGAACTCCGGCCTGCCGTCGTGCGACGCGGTCAGTGCCGCGTCGATCGGTGACGGCCATGTGCCGTACGCCGCTGTGGACGTCATGGTCGGTTTCCCCCTCTTCGGTCGGGCGGTGCGGTTCGTCAGGCGCTGCGCAGGAAGTGGTCCAGGACCCGGACGCCGAAGTGCAGGGCGTCGACGGGGACCCGCTCGTCGACGCCGTGGAACAGCGCCTGGTAGTCGAAGCCGACGGGCAGCTTCAGCGGGGAGTAGCCGTAGCCGGTGATGCCGAGCCGCGAGAACTGCTTGGCGTCCGTGCCGCCCGACATGCAGTACGGCACGACGTGGGCGTCCGGGTCGAACAGCTCGATGGCCGCGCGCATCTTCGCGTACGTCGGCGAGTCGACCGGGGCTTCGAGCGCGACCTCGCGGTGCTGGAACTCCCAGTCGACGCCCGGGCCGGTCAGCCGGTCCAGGGTCTCGCGGAACTCGTCCTCGCCGCCGGGGACCATGCGTCCGTCGATCTGGGCGGTGGCGTGGCCGGGGATCACGTTGACCTTGTAACCGGCGTCCAGCATCGTCGGGTTGGTGCTGTTGCGCACGGTCGGCTCGATCAGCGCGGCGGCCGGGCCGAGCTTGCCGAGCAGTTCGTCCACGTCGAACCCGGGGGCGTCGGGGTCGACCGGGATGTGGTGGAGCGCGGCGATCTCGGTGAGCGCGGCCCGGACGGTCGGGGTCAGCCGTACCGGCCACTCGTGCGCGCCGATCCGGGCGACGGCTGCGGCGAGCCTGCTGACGGCGTTGGCCCGGTTGACCTTGGAGCCGTGGCCGGCCTTGCCCTCGGCGGTCAGCTTCAGCCAGCCCGTGCCGCGTTCGCCCGCCGCGACGGGGTAGAGCGACATGCCGGGTCCCGCGTGGAAGGTGAAGGCCCCCGACTCGCTGATGCCCTCCGTGCAGCCTTCGAAGAGCCCGGGGTGGCGGTCGGCGAGGAAGCCGGCGCCGTCGTCCGCGCTGGCCTCCTCGTCGGCCGTGTAGGCGATGACGATGTCGCGGCGCGGGCGTACGCCCGCGCGTGCCCAGGCACGGACGACGGAGAGGACCATCGCGTCCATGTTCTTCATGTCGATGGCGCCGCGCCCCCACACGACGCCGTCGCGCACCTCCCCGGAGAAGGGGTGCACGGTCCAGTCCTCCGCCACCGCGGGCACCACGTCGAGATGACCGTGGACGAGGAGCGCGTCGGCGGACCGGTCCGTGCCCTCGATCCGGGCGACGACGTTGGTCCGTCCCGGCGTGCGCTCCAGGAGGGCCGGTTCCAGTCCGGCGTCCGCGAGCCGCTCGGCGACGTACTCGGCGGCCGGCCGTTCCCGGCAGGTGCCGTCGCCGCGGTTGGTGGTGTCGATCCGGATCAGCTCGGAGGTGAACGTCACCGCTTCTTCGAGCGCCCGCTCGTCGACCGGTCCGGTGGGGTTGTCCGCCTCAGCCATACTGCTCCTCCACGGCGGCCGACACGATCGTCGTCACCGCCTTGAATGTGCGAATACCTTCGTACATCGTCCCGCTGGTATAGACGACGCGCCGCTCGCCGCTCGGCGCCACGCCGGGCACCACGGTCGCCGCAGCCCCCAGATGCTCGGCGTCGAATTCCAGCTCCACCGTGTACGAGCCGCTCGTCACGGGTGTGCGGCGACCGGCGAGCGCCGTCGCCGCGGCGGCGGCCGCCCTGATGTCGGCGGCGGTACGGGCCGGGGTGCGGCAGACGGCGGCGTACCGCGAGACGTGGTCCTTGACCGCGACGGTGCGCGCCCCGGGAGCGTAGCCCTGGGCGTCCTGGCAGGTCAGGTCGTCGCCGGTGACCAGGATGACGGGGACGCCGTACTCCGCCGCGACATGCGCGTTGAGCAGGCCCTCACTGGCGCGGACCCCGTTGAGCCAGACCCCGGTGATGGAGTTGGCGAGGTAGGTGTGGGCGAGTACGCCCTCCGTGCCGGCGCCCGTGTGGTAGCCGACGAACGCGACGGCGTCGACGTCGCCGTGCTGGATGCCCTCGACCATGGAGAGGGCCTTGTGTTTGCCGGTGAGCATCTGAACGCGGTCGTCGAGCCGCTCCAGGAGCAGGTTGCGCATGGACCAGTGGGCCTCGTTGACGAGGACCTCGTCGGCGCCCCCGTCGAAGAAGCCGAGCGCGGCGGCGTTCACGTCGGAGGTGAAGAGCGAACGGCACCGCTCCCACTGCGGGGTGCCGGGCAGGACATCGGCCGGCCAGGTCACTCCGGTGGCGCCCTCCATGTCGGCGCTGACGAGGATCTTCACGTGCGCGGTCCTGTCGCTGGTCGGTCACTCCCCCGCCCGTTCCCGGGAGAAGGATCTTCGTGCCGCATCACGGTACGCGCCGGGACGGCACCGGACCAGGGCGTCGGTGATCTGCCACTGGTCCAGTCCGGTGAAGCCGTCCGCCGCACGGGCGGCGGACGGCTCCGGGTCCTTTCGTTCGGATCAGGCTGGATCAGGGAGCGAGGTCTGGTGGTGGGGGCACCTCCCACGCCGTTCAGGCTGTGGGGGAGCATCGCAAGGCGGAGGATTGAGGCAACGCGGAGCGGTTGGGGTCTCCCCTGCTCATGGGGGTCCCCCCGCTCGAGCGAAGCCGAGAGTGGGGGAGAAGCCGGGAGCTTGGGGAAGATTGACGACAACGCCGCGAGGTGCGGTGCCAGGGCACGCGAGCCCAGCATGATCCAAACGAGAGGCCCCAGGTCAGGCGCGGGTGGCGCCCTTGACGAGCTCCTCGATCCGGGCGAGCTCCTCCTCGGCGAACTCCAGGTTGCCGACCGTCGCCACGCTGTTCTCCAGCTGGGCGACGCTGCTCGCACCGACGACTGCGGAGGTGACCCGGCCGCCGCGCAGCACCCAGGCGAGCGCCATCTGGGCGAGGGACTGTCCGCGCTCACGGGCCAGTTCGTTCAGCGCGCCCAGCCGCTCCACCAGGTCCGGGGTGACGGCCTCGGCCGACAGGAAGGGGCTGCTGCCCGCCGCGCGCGATCCCTCCGGGATGCCGTTGAGATAGCGGTCGGAGAGGATGCCCTGCTCCAGCGGGGAGTACGCGATGGAGCCGGTGCCGAGCTCGTCCAGGGCGTCCAGCAGCCCGTCCTCGACCCAGCGGTCGAGCATGGAGTAGCGCGGCTGGTGGATGAGGAGGGGCGTGCCCAGCTCGTTCAGGATGCGGGCGGCCTCGCGGGTCTGCTCGGCGGAGTAGTTGGAGACGCCGGCGTAGAGCGCCTTGCCCTGGCGCACCGCCGTGTCGAGCGCGCCCATCGTCTCCTCGAGCGGGGTGTCGGGGTCGAAGCGGTGCGAGTAGAAGATGTCGACGTAGTCGAGGCCGAGCCGGGTCAGGCTCTGGTCCAGCGAGGAACGCAGGCTCTTGCGGGAGCCCCACTCCCCGTACGGCCCCTCCCACATGTGGTAGCCCGCCTTGGTGGAGATGACGATCTCGTCCCGGAGCCCGGCGAAGTCCGTCCGCAGGGCGCGGCCCATGGCGGTCTCGGCGGAGCCGGGCGGCGGGCCGTAGTTGTTGGCGAGGTCGAAGTGGGTGATACCGAGGTCGAAGGCCCTGCGCAGGATCTCGGCCTGGCTCTCGGGGGTACGGTCGCCCCCGAAGTTGTGCCAGAGCCCGAGCGAGAGCGCGGGGAGCAGCAGGCCGCTGCGTCCGGTGCGCCGGTAGGGCATGGCGGCGTAGCGGTCGGCGGACGGTACGTACATGTGAGCACTCCACGGGGCGCGGTCTGGCGCCCCGGAACCGGTGCGCGTACCAAGACTGGCGGAGAACGATCCAGCGGTCCAACAGGAGATTCCGTTGGGATTCATCGGTTAGATTGCTCAATCATGGAACTGCGTCAGCTGGAGCACTTCGTCGCCGTCGCCGAGGAGCGGCACTTCACCCGGGCGGCCGAGCGTCTGGCCGTGTCCCAGTCGGGGCTGTCGGCGTCCGTCCGCGCGCTGGAGCACGAGCTGAGGACACCGCTGTTCAGCCGGACGACACGCACGGTCCGGCTCACCGAGGCGGGTGCGGCCCTGCTGGTGGAGGCGGAGCGCACGCTGGCGGGGGCCAGGGCGGCGCGGGACGCCGTCGACGCCGTACGGGGGCTGCTGCGCGGCACGCTGACGCTGGGGGTGGAGCAGTGCGTGGCCGGGGTCAGCACGGCGCGGCTGCTGGCGGCCTTCCACCGGGAGCATCCGCACATGGAGATCAGGCTCCGGCAGGAGGGCACGTCCAGTCTGCTGGAGGGGGTGGCCGGCGGGCGGCTGGACCTGGCGTTCGCCGCGACCGTGAGCCCGCCGGAGTGGCGGGGCGCACTCGTGCCGCTGGCCCGGGAGCCCATGGTCGTCCTGTGCGCCCCTGGTCACCGGCTCGCCGAGGAGGACGTACGGGTGGCGTGGGGCGAGCTGCGCGGCGAGTCGTTCATCGACTTCCACCCGGACTGGGGACCCAGGCGCGCGGCGGACGAGGCGTTCGCGGCGGCGGGGGTCCGCCGCACGGTGGCGCTGGAGGTCAACGACGTGCACAGCCTGCTGGAGCTGGTGCACGAGGGCCTCGGGGTCGCTGTCGTGCCGCACCACTTCTCCCGTAAGCCGGAGGCCCGGGGGCTGGTCGTGGTGGAGCTCGACGGAGCGCACCGGCCGGTCTACGAGAGTGTCGTGGTGCTTCCGCCGGCCCAGGCCATGAGTCCGGGGGCGAAGGCGCTGATGGCGCTGGTCCGGGAGGCGCCGCTGCGCTGAGCCCGGCCCGCCGCCTCTCAGCCGCTCAGCGCTTCGGCGAACGCTCCCGCTTCCTGGACGACTCCGCTGCAGGTGTCCGAGGCGGTCCCGGTCTCCTCGTCCGAGGCACACTCCTGGTCGCGGAAGGCCGCCCAGAGGGAGAGCGCGCCGACCCCTCGGCGGGTGGCGAAGGAACGCAGGGACGCCGCGTCGGCCAGGGTGAACGTCTCCCCCTCGACGTCGTTGACCCCGATCATCACGGTGATGTGCAGCGCCTTCCACGCCGCGTCCTGCGACAGTCCGAGGACGTCCACGAGCTGGGCCTGCGCCGCGACGGCCGCCTGCTCGGCGTAGTCGCCCATGTCCCCGCTGTGCGAGGTGCTGTAGTTCATCGCCATGATGTTGACCGCCGAGAGGTCGACCCCCTGGTCCACCGCGTCCTCCAGGACCGCGAGCCCGGTGTCCTCAAGCCCGTCGGGCATGACGGGCAGTGTGTAGGTGACGTCGAGGTCGCGCTGCTCCTGGAGCAGCGCGAGTGCCTCGTTGCGCCGGGTGACGGAAGCGGTGTCGGTGAGGGCGTCGCCCTCGATGTCGAAGTCGGCCTTCGTGGCGCCGACCGCGTCGAGCACCTCGGCGTAGACGTCGGCCAGCGCCTCCGCGCTGTCACAGGCGAGGGCCGCCTCGGTGCCCGCGGCGCCCCCGAAGGAGACCCGGAGGTCAGCGCCGGTGCCGGTGAGCGCCTCGGCGCGTGCCGCGACCGCGTCGCTGCCGGCCGCCGTGGTGCCGCCCCAGAGCGGGGTGCAGCCCGATGTGGCGGAGGTGACGAAGGCCAGGTTGTACGTGTCGGGTGACCCCGCACCGTCGGTGTCGGCGGCCGTCGTGGCGCTCACGTACGGGGTGTAGGCGGTCCGCGCGGCCGCCGGCGGGGGCTGCGCGGAGCCGTTGGACTGGTCGGCGACGCCGCCCGGCGAGCAGGCCGAAGACGCGAGGCCGAGCGCGATCAGCCCGGCGACGGCCGAGGAAACCCGTGTGCGCCTTCGCATGACGGTTGCACCTGCTTTCGGGATGTCGTCCCGGAACGGCAGCCGGTGCTGCCGGGACGCCTTGAACCTCTCACACCCGGGGCCGCCGCGAAGACACAGGAAACTCATGGAAAGGGCCCGGCAGGGGCCGCCTGGAACGCCCAATTCCCCTGCTGGGTGCGGTGCGAGCGGCGCGGAGCCGGTGGGCGGCCGCCGGCACACTCTCAGCGGTCCGACAGGTTCGGGCGCTCTTCACAGCGAGCGGCCAGGAAAGCTCCAGACTTCGCACATCAAGCTTCGCCACCATGCGCACATGCAATCCGACCCCGTCATCGAGAAAGACCCGGCGCCGCGCGGCCGACGCCGGGCACACGCCGGCCCGGCCCGTTCGGCCGAGCGCCGTCGCAAGGCCGGGCAGCCGCAGGAGGGACCCGTCTTCGTGGACGGATCCGGGCGCCGGGCCAGGCTGCTGCGCCGCGCCGGCATGCTCCTGGGCGCCGTCTGCGTCGGTTACGCCGCCGTGCTGGGGCTCGCCTTCATGGGCGGGATCTCCATGACCCCTGCGCAACTGCTCCCCTTCGACGGCGGCCCGGCCGCCGAAGCCGGCCCGGGAGGCGGGACGCGGCCCGGCTACGGCGTGCCACCGGGCGGGTCCGCGCCCCCGAGCGGCGCGCCGACGCCGCCTTCCGGTGGAGCGACGCCGTCCGGCCAGGCCTCGGCCTCGGCATCGGCATCGGCATCGGCATCGGCATCGGGCGGGGCGAACTGATGGCCGCTTCCCGGCGTCGGCACGCGACGCCCGGCAAGATCAGCCGCGTGGGGCGCCAGGCCGTCCCCCGGCCCCGCGTGATCATGGCCCTGCTGCTCCTGCTGGGGCTCGTCTGCATGATGCTGCTCGACGGCTATCTGCGCGCCGAGATCGGCGACGACCAGCGGATCAGGACCGGCGCGTCCGCGGACTCGGTGCCCAGCGACGTGCTGGAGGGCGGGCCGATCCTGAGCTTCCCCGGCGGCACCGCCCGTACGCAGTCCGTGCCGGACAAGACCATCGTGCTGACCTTCGACGACGGCCCCGATCCCGAGTGGAGCGGGAAGGTCATGGACATCCTGGACGAGAACGACGTGCCGGGCACCTTCTTCCTCGTCGGCTCGATGGTCGCGCGCTATCCGGACGTCGTCCGCAGGATGGTCGACGAGGGCAACGAGGTGGGGGTCCACACCTTCACCCATGTCGATCTCTCCTACCAGAGCGAGGCCCGCGTCAAGCGGGAGATCGCCCAGACGCAGCTCGCCCTGGCGGGCGCCGCAGGCATCACGACGACCCTGTTCCGTGCCCCGTACTCCTCGAAGACCGACGCGATCGACGACTACAGCTGGCCCGTCTACGAGCGCCTCGGCGCGATGGGCTACACCAGTGTGTTCATCGACACCGACAGCGAGGACTGGCAGCAGCCCGGCGTCTCCAAGATCATCAAGTGGGCGACGCCGGAGGACGGCGAGGGTGCCTCGGTGCTCTTCCACGACGCGGGCGGCGACCGCTCCGAGACACTGGCCGCGCTGCCGAAGTACATCGAGAAGATGAAGGCGAAGGGCTACACCTTCACCACCGTCAGCGGAGCTCAGCAACAGGCCGGCACCGACGGCGGCACCGCTTCCCCAGGCCCCGGTCAGGACGGCGGTTCCCAGGCAGACTCCGCACAGGCCGCCCACCGTGAGGCGGACACCGCGAGTCTCTGGGAGGGCCGCGCCCTGCTCGCCGCGGTCGGCGTCGCCGAGTGGACGGTGCCGGGGCTGGCCACGATGCTGGGGGTCGTCGGGGTGGCGGTCCTGGGCCGCTTCGGCCTGATGCTCCTGCTCGCCAGGCGCCATCACCGGCAGCGCAACAGACGCCGGTTCACCTGGGGACCCGAGGTGACCGGGCCGGTGAGTGTGATCGTTCCGGCCTACAACGAGAAGGAGTGCATCGCCGCCACGCTCAACTCCCTCGCCGCCAGCACCCATCCGATCGAGATCCTGGTCGTCGACGACGGCTCGACGGACGGCACGGCGGAGATAGCCGAATCGCTCGGCCTCCCCAACGTCCGGGTGATCCGGCAGGAGAACGCGGGCAAGCCGGCGGCGCTCAACAACGGTGTGCGGCAGGCACGTCACGACATCGTCGTGATGATGGACGGGGACACCGTCTTCGAACCGGACGCGGTGCACCAGCTCGTCCAGCCGTTCGCCGACCCCGGCATCGGCGCCGTCGCCGGCAACGCGAAGGTCGGCAACCGGTCCACGATGATCGGTGCCTGGCAGCACATCGAGTACGTGATGGGCTTCAACCTGGACCGCAGGATGTACGACCTGCTGCGCTGCATGCCGACCATCCCCGGTGCCATCGGTGCCTTCCGCCGCCAGGCGGTGCTGGAGGCCGGCGGGATGAGCGAGGACACCCTGGCCGAGGACACCGACATCACCATCGCGCTCCACCGCGCGGGCTGGCGCGTCGTCTACGCCGAGCACGCCCGGGCGTGGACCGAAGCACCGGCCTCCCTGGGGCAGTTGTGGCGCCAGCGGTACCGCTGGAGCTACGGCACCATGCAGGCCCTGTGGAAGCACCGCGGGTCCGTCACCGACCGGGGCCCCTCCGGGCGCTTCGGCCGCGTCGGGATGCCGCTCGTCGTCCTCTTCCAGATCATCACACCGGTCTTCGCCCCGCTCATCGACGTCTTCACCGTCTACTCGATGGTCTTCGTGGACTTCCGGGCCTCGCTGCTCGCCTGGCTGGCGATCCTGGCCGTGCAGTTGTTCTGCGCGGCGTACGCCTTCCGTCTCGACCGGGAGAAGTACCGGTACCTGCTGATGATGCCCCTCCAGCAGCTCGCCTACCGGCAGTTGATGTACCTCGTGCTGATCCACTCCTGTGTCACGGCGGCGACCGGGGGCCGGCTGCGCTGGCAGAAGCTGAAACGCACGGGTGAGGTGGGCACGCCCCACGTGGGGGCCTCGTAGTGGCGGGGGCGCACCGCAGGGCGGCGTTCGCGCCGCCTCCCGCGGCCGGCACCGGCACGGGCCGCGACCGTTCCTTCGATGTGCTGCGGGCCGTGGCGCTCGTCCGGGTGGTGACCTACCACACCTTCGAGTGGCCCTGGCTGGGGTACGTCTTCCCGTCCATGGGCGTGATGTTCGCGCTCGCCGGGTCGCTCATGGCCCGCTCGCTGGAGCGGCCCGCCCTCGGGGTGCTCCGGAGCAGGCTGCGCAGGCTGCTCATACCGGTCTGGCTGTTCGGCCTCGTACTCGGGGTGGCGATGCTGCTGCACGGCTGGGTGCCGGGGCCGGACGTCCTGCTCTGGGTGCTGCCGGTCGGTGACCCGCCCGGCAACGCGTGGGGTGAGCAGGCCTGGGAGGTGCTCTGGTATCTGCGCGCCTATCTCTGGTTCGTGCTGCTCTCGCCGCTGCTGCTGCGCCTCTTCCGGCTCGCCCCGCTGCCCGTGCTCGCCCTCTCCCTGGTGCCGGTCTTGGTGCTGGAGACGGTGTCCGGGGTGCCGGACGGCCGACTGGGGAGCGCGATCAGCGACGCCTCGGTGTTCCTGTTCTGCTGGCTGCTGGGCTTCGCACACCGCGACGGGGTGCTCGACCGGCTGCGCGGCGCGGGAGCGGCGGCGCTCGCGGTGCCGCTGATGGCCGCGGGTGCCTGGTGGGCGGCCGGACATCCGGCGGAGGGTTCGTACGACCTGGACGACCTTCCGCTCGCCCAGGCCCTGTGGTCGGCGGGGTTCGTGCTGCTCCTGCTGCGCTTCAGGCCCCGCTTCGACGGACTCGTACGTCACCGGGTGGCCGACCGGGTCGTCACGGTGTTCAACGCCCGCGCGGTGACGGTCTATCTCTGGCACGAGGTGGCGCTGATGGCCACGGTGCCGCTGATCGACCTCATGTGGGAGGTGCCGGCGATGGAGCGGTACCTGCCGCTGGACAGCCTGTGGTGGCAGTTCGGCGTCGCCTGGGTGCTGATCGCCGCCGCCGTCGTCTGCTTCGGCTGGGTCGAGGACGTGGCGGCGAGGCGGAGGCCCCGGCTGCTGCCGTGAGCGAGGCGGGTGTGCGGAGCACCGCACACCCGTCCGGTGATCAGTCCTCGTGGCCCAGCTGGAGGTCGCGCTCCGTACGCCCCCCTCCGGGGAGCTGGAGCACGGTGGCGACCGGCGGATAGCCGGCGGCGATCACGGTGTACTCGCCGGTCGACAGGTCGACGAAGCGGAACGCCCCGTCGGAGCCGGTGGTCAGGGTGTCGACCACGTTGCCCGCCGCGTCCAGCAGCGTGACCCTCGCGTCCTCGACAACCCGCCCACCGGGTGCGCGCACGATCCCGCGGAGCACGGCGCCGCCCGCCAGCTCGATGTCCTGCCTGGTTTCCCGGGCGGCCTGCACACTGACCGGGAGGGCGGCGGGGCGGTAGGCCGGCGCACTGGCCGCGAGGGTGTACTCCCCGGCCACCAGCTCGCTGATCACATAGGCGCCCTCGCGTCCGGTGCGGGTCGTCGCGACGACTTCGCCCCGTACGTCGGTGAGGGTGACCGCCGCGTCGCGGACGGGAGCTCCGTCAGGGGTGAGGACCGCGCCGGCGAGCCGTCCCGCCCCGCCCAGGACCACGTCGAGCTCCACCGGCCGGTCGCTGACGGTCACGCTGACGGCCTGCGGCTGATGTCCGCCCGCTGCGGCGATCAGGACGTAGGCACCGGCCGCGGGCGCGCTCAGCGCGTACCGCCCGTCGTCGCCGCTCGCTCCGCGTCCTACCTGCCGTCCCTGACCGTCGATGAGGGTGAGCGCGGCCCGTCCCACCTTCGTACCGTCGGGGTGCTGGACGCACCCGCACACCGGCACCCCGGAGAGCGGGCCGGACCGCGGCGGGCCGGGGTCGGCGCGGGCGGCGGGGATCGTGGAGTGCGCCTCGGTCGGGTCGGGTGCCGTCTGGGGGGTGTGGTGGGACACCAGCGGTTTCTCCTTGAGGAAGAAGGCGAGGAACAGGCCGAGCAGGAGCACCGGCACCAGGTAGAGGAAGATCCGCGGCATCGCGTCGGCGTACGCCTGGATGTAGGCGTCACGCAGCGCGGGCTCCATGGAGTGGACCAGCTGAGGGGTGATCGACTCGGCGTCGGGCAGATCGGCGCCGGAGGGGAGCCGCACCCCGAGCGCGTCACTGAGCCGCCCGGCGAACAGGGTGCCGAAGATCGCGGCTCCGACGCTGCCGCCGATCTGTCGGAAGTAGTTGTGCGCGCTGGTGGCGGTGCCGAGGTCGGAAGGGCGTACGGAGTTCTGCACGGCCAGCACCAGGATGGACATGACGAGACCGATCCCGATGCCCAGGACGGCCTGCCAGAGGCCGTACTCCAGCGCCGAGGTGTCCGTGTCGAGCAGGGAGAGCAGCCACATTCCCACGGCCGACACGGCTCCGCCCACCAGCGGATAGACACGGTAGCGGCCGGTACGCGAGACCAGTTGGCCGGAGACGACGGAGGAGACGACGATGCCGCCCATCATGGGCAGCATCAACAGGCCCGACTCGGTGGCGGAGACGCCCTCGACCATCTGGAGGTAGGTCGGCAGGTAGCTGGCCGCCCCGAAGAGCGCGACCCCGATGACCGCGCCGACCAGCGAGGTGACGTTGAAGACGGAGTCGCGGAACAGGCGCAGCGGGATGATGGGTTCGGCGGCCCGGTGTTCGACGACGAGGAAGAGCAGTGTCGTTCCGGCAGCTCCGGCGGCGAGCCCGAGGATGGTCCGGGAGCCCCAGGCGTACTCCGTGCCGCCCCAGCTGGTGAGCAGCACCAGGCAGGTCGACGCGACGGCCAGCAGCAGGGCCCCCAGCACGTCGAGTCGGGGACGGACGGCGGGTTTGGGCAGCTTCAGTACGAGGGCGATGACGGCGAGGGTGACGAGGCCGAACGGCACGTTGATGTAGAAGCACCAGCGCCAGGAGGCGTGATCGGTGAAGAAGCCGCCGAGGAGGGGCCCGGCCACCGAGGCGAGGCCGAAGACGGCCCCGATGAGGCCCATGTAGCGGCCCCGCTCCCTGGCCGGGACGATGTCGGCGATGATCGCCTGGACGCCGATCATGAGTCCGCCGCCGCCGATGCCCTGGACGGCCCGGAAGGCGATCAGTTCGTCCATGGTGCGCGACCAGCCCGCCAGGGCCGAGCCGATGATGAAGACGACGATCGCGAACTGGAAGACGCCCTTGCGGCCGAAGAGGTCGCCGAGCTTCCCGTAGAGCGGCAGACCGATCGTGGAGGCGAGGAGATAGGCGGTGACCGCCCAGGACATCTTGTCCAGGCCGTGCAGCTCACCGACGATCTTCGGCAGGGCGGTGGCGACGATCATCTGGTCGAGCGCCGCGAGCAGCAGGGTGAGCATCAGCCCGAGGAAGACCAGCCGGATCCTGCGGGGGCTGATCCCGTCCGGAGGCGCGGACGGTCCGGCGGCGGACGGCGGCGGGGGCGGCTCGTACTCCGCCTCGGTGCCGGGCGCTGCCCGCGTGCCGGGCGTCCCGTACTCCGTGCCTCCTGGCTCGTCCTTCACCAGAGTGATCCCACCCACCACGTAACGCTCCCCTCGTCGCAGCTGCGCCGCCCATTTCTCGCATCAGGCAGCAAGGCGGGGCAAACGCGACCGGGCGCACTCAGGGCGCATTCAGTGGGCTTATGCGCCGGTGGGAGGGGTTGCGACGCACAACCGGCCACCCCGGAAAACCACTCGTTCCGGTGAGGCCGGCCATGACGTCAACAGCAGGCGGAGGAGGGTTACTTCTCCACCTCGGTGGCGAGGTTCTGCAGCAGTTCGTCGTAGATGCGGCCGAGCCCCTTGGGCGCGAAGGTCTTCTCGAAGAACCCTCCGATGCCGCCGGCGCCGTTCCACACCGTCGAGACGACGGCCTTGGACCTGCCCTCCCCGGCCGGGGTGACGGTCCAGGTGGTGACCATCGAGGAGTTCCGGTCCTTCTCGATCAGCTGCCCGTCGGTGGGCTCGGTGACCTCGAGCAGGCAGTCGCGGACCCGCTTGCTCGTGGCCTGGAGCTTCCAGTGGACGAGGGTGCCTTCCCCGTCCCCGCCCTCGCGCACCTCGTACTCGCTGAAGTGCCCGGTCAGCACCTTGCCCCGGACCTCCTTGTAGTCGGCCAGCGCGTCGAACACCGTCTCTGCGTCCGCCGCGATGATCCGCTCTGTCGTGGCCTCGACCTGCGCCATGCCTGCTCCTCCAGCACTCGGTTGTTCGGGGTGCTGCTGAGCCAACCACCTCGGGTACGGCCCCTCAAAATCGGGCCCCGCGCTCCGCCGCGCACGATCAAGGGAACGTATGTTCTATTCTCTGCGGAGTGCTACGAAGGAGGCGTTCATGCGCTGGGACAATCTGGCAGAGAACACCACAAAGGCGGGTAACGGTGCGCTCTTCGCCGCGGACGCGGTGACGACGCGCACCTTCGACACCCCGGAATTCAGGGGGATCACGTTCCATGAGATCCGGGCCCGCTCGATCGTGAACCGGGTGCCCGGGGCCTCCCGCATGCCGTTCGAATGGACCGTGAACCCCTACCGGGGCTGCACCCACGCGTGCGTGTACTGCTTCGCCCGCAAGACCCACAGCTATCTGGACCTGGACACCGGTCTCGACTTCGACTCCCAGATCGTCGTCAAGGTCAACGCCGCCGAGCTGCTGAGCCGCCATCTGGCCTCCCGTCAGTGGCACGGCCAGCACATCGCGATGGGCACGAACGTCGACTGCTACCAGCGGGCCGAGGGCCGCTACCGGCTGATGCCCGGCATCATCGCGGCGCTGCGTGATCACGCGAACCCCTTCTCCATACTCACGAAGGGCACGCTGATCCTGCGCGATCTCGACCTGCTGCGCCAGGCCGCCGGGGTCACCGAGGTCGGTGTCTCCGTCTCCGTCGGATTCACCGACCCCGAGCTGTGGCGCACGGTCGAGCCGGGCACTCCCTCCCCCGAGCGCCGCCTCGACGTCGTCCGCGCCATGACGGACAACGGGATCGGCTGCGGCGTGCTGATGGCCCCCGTCATCCCCTTCCTCGGCGACCACCCCGACCAGCTGCGCGCCACGGTCCGCGCCATCGCCGCAGCCGGGGCCACCTCCGTCACACCACTCGTCCTGCACCTGCGGCCCGGCGCCCGCGAGTGGTTCATGCAGTGGCTGGCACAGCACCACCCGCACCTGGTGCGACGGTACGAGCGGATGTACGCGGACGGCGCGTACGCGCCGACCTGGTACCAGCGGTCCATCACCCGCCGGGTCCACGAGCTCGCGACCGAGTTCGGCATCGGCCCGGCCGACCGGGGCGGCGCCCGCCGCCTCACCCGCGAGACCCCGCCCGCTCTCGCGGACGGTCACGCGCCGGGCCCCACCCAGCTGACCCTGCTCTGACCGCACCGGTCTCCCCGCCCCGAACGGGTCAACTCTCGGCGACACGTGTCCTGCCCCGACCGGATCCGGGAAGCATGCGGCGGGGGCTGTGCCACCCACAGCCGCGTTCCCCGACCACGGGAGGCCCTATGACGAAACGTGCAGGAATTCTGGTCGCCGTCGGCGCCACGGTCGCGGGTCTGGTGACCGCCGCGCCGTCGACCGCGTCCGCGCCGTCCGCCGCGCCCGCCGCGCCGCTCAAGTGGAAGGCATGCGGGACGAAGACGTATCCGGCGCTGCAATGCGCAACCGTGCGCGCGCCGCTCGACCATGACAACCCGTCGGGCAGGCAGGTCACCCTCGCCCTCTCCCGGATCCCGCACACGGCGAGGACCTCGCAGGGCCCCCTGCTGGTCAACCCCGGCGGTCCGGGCGGCAGCGGGCTCTCCATGGCGGGATTCGTCGCGTCCTCGCTGCCCGCGAAACTCGCCGCGCAGTACGACGTGATCGGGTTCGACCCGCGCGGGGTGGGGAAGAGCACCCCCGCGCTGGACTGCGTACCGAAGTACTTCGAGCCCGTACGCCCCGACTCGGTGCCGGACTCGTACGCGGCGGAGAAGACCGCGCGCAACCGGGCCGCCTCCTTCGCCGCCGCCTGCGGGGAGAAGCACGGCGACCTCCTGCCGTACATGGACACCGTCAGCGCCGCGAAGGACCTCGACGTCATCCGCCGGGCGCTCGCCGCACCGCGGATCAACTACTTCGGATACTCCTACGGCACCTACCTGGGCGCGGTCTACGCCAAGCTGTTCCCCGAGCGCGTACGCCGTCTGGTGCTGGACTCGGTCGTCGACCCGGACGGCGTCTGGTACGAGGACAACCTCGGCCAGGACCACGCGTTCGACGCCCGCCACAAGGCCTTCGCCGCATGGGTGGCGAAGAACGACGCCACGTACGAGCTCGGCAAGGACCCGGCGGCGGTCGAGGCCGCGTGGTACCGGATGCGCGACGCGGTGAAGAAGCACCCGGCGGCCGGGAAGGTCGGGCCGGGTGAGCTGGAGGACACCTTCATGCCCGGCGGTTACTACAACGGCTACTGGCCGCGCCTCGCCGAGGCGTTCGCGGCGTACGTCAACGACAAGGACCAGGAGGCTCTCGCCACCGCGTACGAGGACTTCGCGGCCGTCGACAGGAACGGCGACAACGGCTACTCCGTCTATGCCGCCGTGCAGTGCCGCGACGCCGCCTGGCCCCGTACCTGGAGCACCTGGCGCAACGACACGTGGCAGGCGCACCGGAAGGCGCCCTTCATGTCGTGGAACAACACCTGGTACAACGCCCCGTGCGCCACCTGGCCGGTGGAGCCGCTGGAGCCCGTGCGGGTGACCAACGACGCGATTCCGCCCGCGCTGATCCTCCAGGCGACCGACGACGCGGCCACGCCCTACGAGGGCGGCGTCACCATGAGCCGCAGGCTCAAAAGGTCGAGCCTCGTCGTCGAGCAGGGCGGCGGCAACCACGGCATCACCCTGAGCGGCAACGACTGCCTGGACGCGCACCTGGTGGACTACCTCACCGACGGCACCCTGCCGACCGGCGGCGGCAGCGGCGCGGACGCGGTCTGCGACGCCCTGCCGGAACCGAAGCCCGCTCCTGCCACGAAGGCCGGCGCCAACCCGAAGGGCAAGGCGCTGCACGGCCTGCTCGGCTTCCGCGGCTGATCCGGGCTGATCCGCGGCCGAGAAAAACCCCGGGCCCCACGCCGGGGGCGTACGCCAGGATGGACCGCGTGACCACACGCCCCGATCCCGCGTACGCCCCCGGCGTGCGTGTACGCGACATGACCCTCGACGACTGCTCCGCCGTGGCGGAGATCCGGGTGCGCGGCTGGCGGTGGGCGTACGCCGGGCTCATCCCGCAGCCGTATCTGGACGCGATGGACGCCGGCCAGGACGCCGAGCACCGGCGCGCGCTCCTCATGGCGGACGGCGGGCCGGTGAACCTGGTGGCGGGCGCACCGGACGCCACGGTGACGGGCTGGGCCTGCTACGGCCCCTGCCGCACCGAGAGCGCCCTGCCCGGGAGCGGGGAGCTGTACGCGCTCTACGTCCACCCGGACCGCATCGGCACGGGCACGGGGCGCGCGCTGCTGGCCGAGGTGACCGCACGGGCCCGTGCGGACGGATTCGCCGGGATGTCCCTCTGGGTGCTGAAGGAGAACACGCGGGCCCGGCGCTTCTACGAGCGCGCGGGGTTCCGGCCGGACGGCGCGGAGGTGGCCTCAGACACCGGGGGCGCCCTGGTGCCCGAGGTCAGGTACGTGCGCAGCCTCACCCCGCCCGCAGACGTCTGAGCGCCTCCGCCGCCGCGTCGCCGAGCCGGGGGTGCGGCAGTGCGGCCTCCAGGACCGGGCGGGCCCGGCCGTCCCCCAGGGTCCCCAGCCCCTCGACGCACGCGAGGGCGACGCGCCAGTGCGGCTCGTCGGGGGCCAGCAGGCGGTGCAGGGTGCTGACCAGGGCCGGCACCGACTCGGGTGCGCGCAGGTCGGTCAGCAGGCGGACCGGGTGCAGGGCGTAGCCCGTCCGGAGGCTGTTGGTGGCGAGCGCGGCGGCCGCTCTCGGCGTCCGGGGGTCGCCGAGGAGTCGCAGCGCGTGCGCGGCTGATACGCAGCGCTCGGGATCGCGGTGGTTGAGAAGGAGGACCAGTGCCTCGAAGGCCCGGCGGTCGCCCCGGCAGCCGAGCCGGAACGCCGCGATCTCGCGGGCCCACAGCGGGCGTTCACGTTCCACGAGGACCCTGGCCAGCTCCTCGTCGTCCTCGGTGGCGAGGAGTCTGTCGAAGGCGGCGGATCCGCCCGCCTCGTCCCGCAGCCGGTGGGTCAGCGAGCGCAACTCCTCGTCCATGACCGTCAGTCTACGACCGGACACGGAACGTGCGGGCCGGACGTTCCTTCCCGGGCAGCCCTCCCACCAGCAGCAGCCCCGCGGCTGTCACGGCCGCCAGCACCGTCAGGGTGAGGTCCGTCGCCGGCAGCGGCACCGGCGCGATCCCGCCGACACTCCCGCCGGGTGCAGCGGAGACGAGCAGCGCGGTCGCCGCCGCCACACCCAGTGCCGGGCCGACGTTCATCGCCGTCTGCTGGAGACCTCCGGCGACCCCTGCGTGTTCCTTCGGGACGTGCCGCACGACGACGTCCGTCGCCGTGACCATGACCGCGCCGAAGCCGGAGCCGACCAGCAGGAAGCCCACGCCCGTCGCCACCGTCGACGATCCGGCGCCGGTCCGGGAGAGGACCAGGTCGCCGAGGGCGAACAGCGTCAGCGCGACCGTCACGGTGCCGCGCGTGCCGTACCGGCGTGCCACCTTTACGGAGAAGGGAGCGGCCAAGGCCATCGCGGCCGGGCCGGGCAGCGCCGCCAGGGCGCTCTCGAAGGGGTCGAGTCCGCGGATGTCCTGAAGGTGGTAGATGCCCGCGAACAGGGTCGCGGAGAGCGCGCCCGACGCGAGGCCCAGGACGGCGAGCCCCGAGAGGACCTCTGCCCTCCCGAACACGCCGAACGGCACCAGCGGGTGCCCGGCACGGCGCTCATGCCGTACGAAGGCCCATCCGGCGGCGAGGGCCGCCACTGCGGCGGCGGCGCGCACCGCCCCTCCGCCCCTCCGCCCCATGGTCCCTCGGTGAGCGCCAGCACCCCGCAGGCCAGGGCGCCGGCCAGCAGCAGCGCACCGGGCAGGTCGAGCGCGGCCACCGTGCGCGCCTCGCGGGGCGCGGCCCATGCGCCCGCCTCGCGGGACGCGGCCCGCGGGCCGGTGTCGCGTACGGCGAGGACGGCCAGTCCCCCGGCCGTCGCCGGTGCCACGTTGAGGAAGAAGACCGCCCGCCAGCCGTGCCCGGCGGCCAGCGCCCCGCCCGCCAGAGGGCCGGCGGCCGCAGCCACGCCGATGGCGGCGGTGCGCAGGGCGAGGGGCATGCCGAGCCGGTCGGGCGGGAAGGCCGCACGCAGCATCCCGAGGGTGGCCGGCTGCAGGAGCGCCCCGAAGACGCCCTGGGCGACGCGTAGGGCGATCACCCAGCCGATCCCGGTCGCCAGACCGATGCCGGCGGAGGCCGCGCCGAAGCCCAGCATGCCGACGGCGAACACCCGCCGGTGTCCGAAACGGTCGCCGATCCGGCCCGAGAGCACGAGCAGGCCGGCCACCGCGATCAGATAGGCGGTGCTGGTCCACTGGACCTGTTCGACCGTGGCGTGGAGGTCCTTCTGCAGGGTCGGCTGCACGACGGTCAGCACGGTCCCGTCCAGGGCGACGATCGCTGCCCCGAGGACGCTCGCCGCCAGGGTGACCCGTCGGCGGGTGGCCGTCACCGCACCTCCGGGCCGAGGTGGGCGTCGAGTACGGAGCGCAGCAGCGGTTCGACGTCCTCGGTGCCGGTCGCGAGCTGGAGGCTCCCCCAGCCCCAGAGCTGCGCGATGCCGTGCAGGTTCGCCCACAGCGCGCTCGCCACCAGGGGGGCGGAGGCACCCGAGGGCCGCGAGGGGGCCCGGGCGACGCAGTCCACGAACAGGCCGAAGAGGGGAAGACTCGTCTCCCGCAGCCCCGGACGCCCGTTCTCCAGCAGATCGTGACGGAACATCAGCTCGAACATCCCGAGCTCGGTCCGGGCGAAGTCCAGGTAGACCCGGCACAATGCGGCGACCTGAGCGCGCGGTTCCTCCTGTGCCGCCCGTGCGGCGGCTGCCCTGCCCGCCAGATCGACGAACCCTTCGTGGGCGATCGCGGCGAGGAGTGACGCATGAGTCGGAAAATGGCGGCGTGGGGCTCCGTGCGAGACATCGGCGGCCCGGGCGATCTCCCGCAGAGTGAGCGCCTGGACGCCCCGGTCCGCGACGAGTCGGACTCCGGTGGCCACCAACCTGTCCCGCAAGGTGGCGTTCCGGTCTGCCGTCGGCTGTGACATGAGCACTGTCTACCAAAGCTGCGTAGACACTGTCTACAAGGGCGTCGGGCGCAGCGTCCGGCGGCAGGAGAACTGTGTGCCGGCGCACAGCCCGCCAGGGCTGGCGCGCTCGTTACCCGCCGGTTAAGCTCAGGTGAGCGGGACACACACCCGCCGGCTCCGATGGCCTGGTGACGCAGCCACCCGGAGTGCTTGTCGGTTCGGCAGTTCGTGAGACGTGGCTCCGGGACAGAGCCCGTCACCCTTCACCCCGGTGCGCCCGGAGCGCCCGGGACCGTGCACCACGACACGCAGTTCCCGCACACCGAGCGCCGGTCGATGCCGACCCTGCGCGCCGCCGTGCTCCTCTCAGTCGTCACTCACCCTGGAGTCCCGTGATGGACACCCCGCTCACCACCATTGCCGTCGTCGGTCTCGGCACCATGGGCACCGGCATCGCCGAGGTCCTGGCCCGTGCGGGCCGCGAGGTCATCGGCATCGACACCGACGAGGCCGCCGCCCGGCAGGCCGTCGCCACCCTGGAGGCCTCCACCGAGCGCGCCGTGCGCCGCGAGCGGATCACGGAGCAGGAGCGGCGCGACATCCTCGCCCGGTTCCGTACGTTCTCCGATCTGCAGGCCGCGGCGGAAGCGGAACTGGTCATCGAGGTCGTGCCGGAGACGTACGAGCTCAAGCAGCAGGTCTTCCGGGAGCTGGACGCGGTGGTCTCCCCCACCGCGATCCTCGCGACGGGCACGAACGCCCTGTCCGTGACCCGGCTGGCCGCCGAGTCGCAGCACCCCGAGCGTGTTCTCGGCCTGCACTTCTTCAACCCGGCGCCCGCGATGAAGCTCGTCGAGGTGGTCTCCTCCGTGCTGACCGCCCCGCCCGCCGTGGAGAGCGTCACCCGGCTCGCCCGTGAGCTGGGCAAGGAACCCGTCGCCGTCGGCGACCGCCCCGGCTTCGTCGCGGACGGTCTGCTGTTCGGCTACCTCAACCAGGCCGCGGCGATGTACGAGGCCAACTACGCCTCCCGCGAGGACATCGACGCCGCGATGAAGCTGGGCTGCGGGCTGCCGATGGGTCCGCTGGCGCTGCTCGACCTGATCGGGATCGACACGGCCCGCACGGTGCTGGAGGCCATGTACTCCGCGTCCCACGACCGGCTGCACGCGCCGGCGCCGGTGCTCGGGCAGCTCAGCGAGGCCGGTCTGACCGGCCGCAAGGCGGGCCGCGGCTTCTACACGTACGACGCCCCGGGCGGCCAGACCGTGGTGCCGGACGCCCTGACACCGGTGGGGAGCGCGGGCGCGGGCACCGGGCGCGCGGTCTCCTCGGTGGGGGTGGCGGGCTCGGGGACGATGGCCTCGGGCATCGCGGAGGTCTTCGCGAAGGCCGGGTACACCGTGGTCCTCGCCGCCCGCAGCCAGGAGAAGGCGGACACGGCCAAGGCGCGGATCGCCAAGTCCCTGGGCCGCTCCGTCTCCAAGGGCAGGCTCACGGAGGAGGCGCGGGACGAGGCCCTCGCCCGGATCACCCCGACGGGCTCCCTGGACTCCTTCGCCGATGTCGATCTCGCGGTCGAGGCGGTCGCCGAGGACCTGGAGATCAAGCGGGAGCTCTTCCAGACCCTGGACAAGGTCTGCAAGCCGGGTGCGGTGCTCGCGACGACCACCTCGTCGCTGCCGGTCGTGGCGGTCGCCCGGGTGACCTCGCGCCCCGAGGACGTCATCGGGATGCACTTCTTCAACCCGGCACCCGCGATGAAGCTGGTCGAGGTGGTCCGCACCGTACTGACCGCCGACGACGTGCACGCCACGGTCCGCGAGGTCTGCGCGAAGGTGCGCAAGCACCCGGTCGACTGCGGTGACCGGGCGGGCTTCATCGTGAACGCTCTGCTGTTCCCCTACCTCAACAACGCGATCAAGATGGTCGAGGAGCACTACGCGACGCTCGACGACATCGACGCGGCGATGAAACTGGGGGGCGGCTACCCCATGGGCCCCTTCGAGCTCCTGGACGTCGTCGGCCTGGACGTCTCACTGGCCATCGAGAAGGTTCTGCACGGCGAGTTCCGCGATCCGGGCCTCGCCCCGGCGCCGCTGCTCGAGCATCTGGTGGCCGCCGGCTGCCTCGGCCGTAAGACGGGGCGCGGCTTCCGCGAATATGCCCGCCGCTGAGCGGGGCCGTCAGCGGGCAGCGCGGACGAAGGAGCGGGGCTGGGGTGCGTGCATCGCAAGGCGGAGGATTGAGGCATGGCGGAGCCATGGTGATTGACGACAACGCCGCGAGGCGCGTGCCCCAGCCCCGCGACGCCGCGGAGCCCGCTGCCGGCCCCGCCGAGCGGGGAGCCGGGTGGGGCGGGTTGCTGGGGCCCTCGGGCGACCCGCCCCCACAGGCGCACTCCCCTGCGCCGATGGGTTACGTTCACCTCATGTCCCAACCCGCCAAGTCCCCTCGTTCCTCCGCCTCCGCGGACGCCCCTGAGAGTGCCGCGAGCACCCGGGCCGCCGCCCAGCGACTCAAGATGCGCCGCGAACTGGCGGCGGCGGCCATGGAACTGTTCGCCACCAAGGGGTACGAGGCGACGACGGTCGACGAGATCGCGGGGGCCGCCGGGGTCGCACGGCGTACGTTCTTCCGTCACTTCCGCTCCAAGGAAGAGGCCATCTTCCCCGACCACGACGACACCCTCGTCAGGGCCGAGGCCGTCCTCAACGCCGCTCCCGCGCACGAGCACCCGCTCGACACCGTGTGCCGCGGCATCAAGGAGGTCATGAAGATGTACGCGGCGAAGCCGGCGGTCTCCGTGGCGCGCTACAAGCTGACCCGTGAGGTGCCCACGCTCCGCGAGGCCGAGATCGCCTCGGTGGCCCGCTACGAGCGGCTGTTCACGCGCTATCTGCTGGGCCATTTCGACGAGCGTGACCATCAGGTGGGCAATGACGACCCGCTGCTCGCCGAGGTCGCCGCGTCCGCCGTGGTGACCGCGCACAACCATGTGCTGCGCCGCTGGCTGCGGGCGGACGGGCAGGGCGACGTGGAGTCCCAGCTCGACCACGCGTTCGCGATCGTGCGGGACACCTTCGGCACGGGGATCGGAGCGGGGCGGACCGTGGGCGAGACCACGAAGGCCCCTGCGGCTTCGGTGTCCAGGGAGGGCGAGGTGCTGGTCACCGTGGCCCGTACCGACGCGCCGCTCGACGAGATCATGCGCACGATCCAGCAGGCGCTGAAGGAGCACTGATCCGGGCCCCGGCGGGGTTCACCCCTCGGCGGGCTGCACGGACGCGCTCGCGTACCACGGCGGGGCGGCGCCCTCGCTCCACGCGGTGAGCCCGTCGAGACCGACACAGACGATGCCGCACCGCTCGGCGTACTCGAGGGCCGGATCGGTGAATTCGCCGGTGGTGACGACGACGGCCGCCTCGGCGCCGTGCACCGCGTAACAGGTTCCGCCGAAGCGCTGGAGATCCTGCGAGCCGACCTTGTTGTCGCTCGTGTACCTCTTGCACTGCACGACCAGGCGGCGGCCGTCCGGCGTGGTGCCCACCACGTCGGCGCCGAGGTCTCCGGCGCCTCCGACCACCTCGGCGTCCAGGCAGCCGTCGCGCCTGCAGAGCGCGGCCACGGCCTCCTCGAAGTCGTACGGGTCCATGGCCTCGTAGTCGACCGTCCGCACCGGCTCGGGGGGCGCCTCCGCGGCGTCGGCCTCCGGCGGCTCCTCCAGGGCCGCGTCCACGACCTCGTAGGCGGTCTCGACGGCTGCCGCGGCGGTCCTGGCGGCCGCCCGGCGGCTGCGGCGCAGGCGCAGGAGCACCACGACCGCTGCCACCAGGGCGACGGCCGAGACCACGGCGACCACCGGGTGCCGCTCGGCGCTCCTGAGGGCCGCGCGGAGCGCGAGTCCGGCGGCGCAGACCAGGAGCGCGAGGAACGCGAAGCCGAACGCCGTCCGCCTGAGGTCGAACCCGGGCCTGCGGCCCCGCCGGGCCGTTCTGCGCGCCTGTATACCCATCGCGTACCCCACCCCTTGTCCGTCGCCGTCACATCAAGATCACTTACGTGTGCCCCGCGGCCGCCGGTTGACGCACCGTCGGAAGAAAACTCGGTGGCCGGACCGGTGCTCGAGTGCTCGGATGCCCGCATGGAACCTGATGAGATGCTGGCCCTCTTCGACCACGAGATGCGCGAGCACGCCCGCCCGGACGGCCCCGGCACGCGCGTCGAGCGGGTCGGTGACGTCGTACGGCAGACCGGTGGCCCGGACGACTGGAACGGCGTCGTGTGGACCGCGCCGGACCTCTCCCCCGCCCGCGCCGAGTCGGAGATCGCGGCGCAGGTGGGGCACTACACCGCCCAAGGCGTCGGCGAGTTCGAGTGGAAGCTGTACGCGCACGACGGCCCGGCCGGGCTGGGCACCCTCCTCGCCGCGGCCGGGTTCGAGCCGGAGCCGCCGGAGACGCTGCTGGTGGCACCGGTCGCGGACCAGGCCGGGGCGGTGGACCTCCCGGAGGGGGTCCGGCTGCGGAACGTGACCGACGCCGCGGGGGTGGAGCTGATGGTCCGGGCCCATGAGCTGGCCTTCGGCACCGACGGATCGCGGCTGCGCCATCAGACCCTGGCCCGCCTCGCCGACGCCCCGCCGGACACGTTCGTCGCGGTGGTCGCCATGGCCGGCGACGAACCGGTGAGCTCGGCCCGGATGGAGTTGCACCCCGGCACCGGCTTCGCCGGGCTCTGGGGCGGCGGCACGGCGGCCGGATGGCGGGGCAGGGGGATCTATCGCGCCCTGATCGCCCATCGGGCCCGCATCGCCTCCGGACTCGGCTACCGCTTCCTCCAGGTCGACGCGACGGACCGGTCCGCCCCGATCCTGCGGCGGCTCGGCTTCACGGCCCTGAGCACGACGACGCCGTACGTGTACCGCACCGCGCCGTAGTCGCCACAAAAGGCGGAGCAAAGCGACATACCAACCATGATGTTGCTCATGCGTGCCTACGCGATGACAACTGAGAGAAATTGTTGGCACTGGGTGCCTTGTCACCTGTCACGCAGTGCCATACGTTGAAGGTGTCCGGGCGGCCGGCGGGCAGAGATCTCCCGTACGCCGGCTGTCCCCGCAGACCATGTGTCCGCGCGCCCGGACGCCTGCGTCACAGGCAACCCCTTCTGCTCCACCGAGCAGGCACAGAGCACCACCCCGCCGAACCGACGGCACACCTCCACACCGCACCGCTCCCCTGACCACAGGGGCCTCCGAGCGTTTCCCTCGACGCCGGAGACCCGATCTGCCGGAGGCATCACCGTGAAGGAAATCCTGGACGCGATCCAGTCGCAGGACGGTACGGCCGCGGACTTCGCGGCCCTGTCCATCCCCGAGTCGTACCGCGCGGTGACCGTGCACAAGGACGAGGCCGAGATGTTCGCCGGCGTCGCCAGCCGCGACAAGGACCCCCGCAAGTCCCTCCACGTCGAGGACGTGCCGGTTCCCGAGCTCGGGCCGGGCGAGGCTCTGGTGGCGGTCATGGCCAGCTCGGTCAACTACAACTCCGTGTGGACGTCGATCTTCGAGCCCGTCTCGACCTTCGGCTTCCTGGAGCGGTACGGCAAGCTCAGCGACCTCAGCAAGCGCCACGATCTCCCGTACCACGTCATCGGCTCCGACCTGGCGGGCGTGGTCCTGCGCACCGGGCCCGGCGTCAACGCCTGGACCCCGGGCGACGAGGTCGTCGCGCACTGTCTCTCGGTGGAGCTGGAGTCCTCCGACGGCCACAACGACACGATGCTCGACCCGGAGCAGCGCATCTGGGGCTTCGAGACCAACTTCGGCGGCCTGGCGGAGATCGCACTCGTCAAGTCCACCCAGCTGATGCCGAAGCCCGAGCACCTCAGCTGGGAGGAGGCCGCCTCCCCGGGCCTGGTCAACTCGACCGCGTACCGCCAGCTCGTCTCCCGCAACGGCGCCGGCATGAAGCAGGGCGACAACGTGCTGATCTGGGGCGCCAGCGGCGGACTCGGCTCCTACGCCACGCAGTTCGCGCTGGCCGGCGGCGCGAACCCGATCTGCGTCGTCTCCAGCCCCGAGAAGGCCGCGATCTGCCGGTCCATGGGCGCGGAGGCGGTCATCGACCGCAACGCCGAGGGGTACAGGTTCTGGAAGGACGAGCACACCCAGGACCCCAAGGAGTGGAAGCGCTTCGGCAAGCGGATCCGCGAGTTCACCGGCGGCGAGGACATCGACATCGTCTTCGAGCACCCGGGCCGCGAGACCTTCGGCGCCTCGGTCTACGTCACCCGCAAGGGCGGCACGATCACCACCTGCGCCTCCACCTCGGGCTACATGCACGAGTACGACAACCGCTACCTGTGGATGTCGCTGAAGCGGATCATCGGCTCGCACTTCGCCAACTACCGCGAGGCGTGGGAGGCGAACCGGCTGATCGCGAAGGGCAAGATCCACCCGACGCTCTCCAAGGTCTACTCCCTGGAGGACACCGGCCAGGCCGCGTACGACGTGCACCGCAACCTGCACCAGGGCAAGGTCGGCGTGCTCGCGCTGGCACCCCGTGAGGGCCTGGGCGTGCGTGACACCGAGCTGCGTGAGCAGCACATCGACGCCATCAACCGCTTCCGCAACGTCTGAGGTCTGCCATGACCGAACGTCAGAAGGACCGGCCGTGGCTCATGCGGACGTACGCCGGTCACTCGACCGCCGAGGCGTCCAACGAGCTCTACCGCCGCAACCTCGCCAAGGGCCAGACGGGTCTCTCGGTCGCCTTCGATCTGCCCACGCAGACCGGCTACGACCCCGACCACGTCCTCGCCCGCGGCGAGGTGGGCCGGGTCGGCGTGCCCGTCTCGCACCTCGGTGACATGCGGCGGCTGTTCCAGGACATCCCCCTGGAGCAGATGAACACCTCGATGACGATCAACGCCACCGCGATGTGGCTGCTGGCGCTCTACCAGGTGGTCGCGGAGGAGCAGGGCGCGGACCCGGACAAGCTCCAGGGCACGACGCAGAACGACATCGTGAAGGAGTACCTGTCGCGGGGGACGCACGTCTTCCCGCCGGTCCCGTCGCTGCGGCTGACGACCGACATGATCACGTACACGGTCAGCCGCATCCCGAAGTGGAACCCGATCAACATCTGCAGCTACCACCTGCAGGAGGCGGGGGCCACTCCGGTCCAGGAGATCGCGTACGCCATGTCGACGGCCATCGCGGTCCTCGATGCCGTTCGCGACTCCGGCCAGGTGCCGGAGGAGAAGTTCGGTGACGTCGTCGCCCGCATCTCCTTCTTCGTGAACGCCGGGGTCCGCTTCATCGAGGAGATGTGCAAGATGCGCGCCTTCGGCCGCATCTGGGACCGGGTGACGCGCGAGCGGTACGGCATCGCGAACCCCAAGCAGCGCAGGTTCCGCTACGGCGTGCAGGTCAACTCCCTGGGGCTCACCGAGGCTCAGCCGGAGAACAACGTCCAGCGCATCGTGCTGGAGATGCTGGCCGTCACCCTCTCCAAGGACGCCCGCGCCCGCGCGGTGCAGCTGCCGGCCTGGAACGAGGCACTCGGGCTGCCGCGCCCCTGGGACCAGCAGTGGTCGCTCCGCATCCAGCAGGTACTCGCGCACGAGAGCGACCTGCTGGAGTACGAGGACATCTTCGCCGGTTCGCATGTCATCGAGGCCAAGGTCGACGAACTGGTCACCGAGTCACTGGCCGAGATCGACCGTATCCAGCAGATGGGCGGCGCGATGGCCGCCGTGGAGTCCGGCTATCTCAAGTCGGAGCTCGTCTCCTCGCACGCCGCGCGGCGTGCCCGGATCGAGGGCGGCGAGGAGAAGATCGTCGGCGTCAACATCCACGAGACGACCGAACCCAACCCGCTCACCGCGGACCTCGACGCCGCGATCATGACGGTGGACCCCGAGAACGAGGCCCGGGTCGTCGCGGCCCTCCACGAGTGGCGCGACAACCGCGACGAGTCCCGTGCCACCGAGGCGCTGACGGCCCTGAAGAAGGCCGCGGCGGGCACCGCGAACATGATGGAGGCGACCGTCGAGTGCGCACGGGCAGGCGTCACCACGGGTGAGTGGGCCTGGGCGCTGCGCGATGTGTTCGGCGAGTTCCGGGCGCCGACGGGTGTCGCTTCGGCGCCGGTGGCCGTCGCCGCTGAGGCGGGGACGCCGCTCGCGCTGGTCCGGGAGAAGGTCACCCGCACCGCCGGGGACCTGGGTGTCGGGCGGCTGCGGCTGCTGGTCGGCAAACCCGGCCTCGACGGGCACTCCAACGGCGCCGAGCAGATCGCCGTACGCGCCAGGGACGCGGGCTTCGAGGTGGTCTACCAGGGCATCAGGCTGACGCCCGAGCAGATCACCGACGCCGCGCTGGCCGAGGACGTGCACTGCGTCGGTCTGTCCGTCCTTTCCGGCTCGCACGCCGAACTGGTGCCGGACGTACTGAACCGGCTGCGCGAGGCCGGTGCGCCCGACATCCCGGTGATCGCCGGCGGCATCATCCCCCCGGCCGACGCGCACGCCCTCATCGAGGCCGGCGTCGCCGCCGTCTTCACCCCGAAGGACTTCGGCATCACCGAGATCATCGGCCGTATCGTCGACGAGATCCGGAAAGCGAACAAGCTCGACCCTCTGGAGGTCCCCGCATGACCACGCCCACCGCCCCTGTGAACCGCCTGCGCCCGCGCCGTTCCTGCCTGGCGGTCCCCGGCTCCAACCCGCGGTTCCTGGAGAAGGCTCAGGGCCTGCCGGCCGACCAGGTCTTCCTGGACCTGGAGGACGCCTGCGCGCCGCTGGCCAAGGAGGGCGCCAGGCACCACATCGTCGACGCCCTCAACAACGGCGACTGGACCGGCAAGACCCGGGTCGTGCGGGTCAACGACTGGACGACCCACTGGACGTACCGCGACGTCATCACGGTCGTCGAGGGCGCGGGGCCCAACCTCGACTGCATCATGCTGCCGAAGGTCCAGGACGCCCAGCAGGTCGTGGCGCTGGACCTGCTGCTGACCCAGATCGAGAAGACGATGGGCTTCGAGGCCGGCCGGATCGGCATCGAGGCGCAGATCGAGAACGCCAAGGGCCTGGTGAACATCGACGACATCGCCGCCGCCTCGCCCCGGCTGGAGACCCTGATCTTCGGTCCGGCCGACTTCATGGCCTCGATCAACATGAAGACCCTGGTCGTGGGCCAGCAGCCGCCCGGCTACCCGGCGGACGCCTACCACTACATCCTGATGCGCATCCTGATGGCGGCCCGTACGCACGACCTCCAGGCGATCGACGGGCCGTTCCTGCAGATCCGTGACGTGGACGCCTACCGCGAGGTCGCGGGCCGTGCGGCGGCGCTGGGCTTCGACGGCAAGTGGGTGCTGCACCCCGGTCAGGTCGACGCGGCGAACGAGGTGTTCTCGCCCTCGCAGGAGGACTACGACCACGCCGAGCTCATCCTCGACGCCTACGACTGGTGCACCTCGGAGGAGGGCGGCAAGAAGGGTTCGGCGATGCTCGGCGACGAGATGATCGACGAGGCCAGCCGCAAGATGGCCCTGGTCATCGCGGGCAAGGGCCGCGCCGCAGGTATGCAGCGCACCTCCAAGTTCGAAGCTCCGGAGGCCTGATCATGCAGTTCGGACGCACCTATGAGGAGTTCGAGGTCGGTGCCGTCTACAAGCACTGGCCCGGAAAGACGGTCACGGAATACGACGACCACCTCTTCTGTCTGCTGACCATGAATCACCACCCGCTGCACATGGACAGCAACTACGCCGAGAAGACGACGGATTTCGGAAAGAACGTTGTCGTAGGCAACTACATCTACTCGCTGCTGCTCGGGATGTCGGTGCCGGACGTCTCCGGAAAGGCGATCGCCAATCTGGAGGTGGAGTCACTGAAGCACGTGGCCCCGACCTTCCACGGCGACACGGTCTACGGCGAGACGACCGTGCTCGACAAGACGCCGTCGAGGTCCAAGAGCGACCGCGGCATCGTTCATGTGGAAACGAGGGGTTACAAGCAGGACGGCACGCTGGTCTGCGTGTTCCGCCGCAAGGTGATGGTCCCCACCGCGACGTACATCGAGGAGCGCGGCGGCGAGCAGCCGGGCCGCCCGCAGACCGATCAGCCGACGAGCAAGAACGTGGAGAAGTAGCCATGAGCCGACTCGCACAGACCGCCGGTCTGACGGATGTCCAGCAGGAGATTCTCTCCACGGTCCGGAATTTCGTCGACAAGGAGATCATTCCTGTCGCGACCCAACTGGAGCACCGCGACGAATATCCGACGGACATCGTCGAAGGGCTCAAGGAACTCGGCCTGTTCGGGCTGATGATTCCGGAGGAGTACGGCGGTCTGGGCGAGTCGCTCCTCACGTACGCGCTGTGCGTCGAGGAGATCGCCCGGGGCTGGATGAGCGTGTCGGGCATCATCAACACGCATTTCATCGTGGCCTACATGCTCAAGCAGCACGGGACGCAGGAGCAGAAGGACACCTTCCTGCCGCGGATGGCGCTGGGCGAGGTGCGGGGGGCGTTCTCGATGTCCGAGCCGGCGCTCGGCTCCGATGTCTCCGCGATCTCGTCGAAGGGCGTGAAGGAGGGTGACGAGTACGTCCTGAACGGTCAGAAGATGTGGCTGACGAACGGCGGGACGTCCACGCTGGTCGCCGTCCTCTGCAGGAGTGACGAAGGACACCCCGAGGGCACCGCCCCGCACAGGTCGATGACCACTTTCCTGGTGGAGAAGGAGGCGGGCTTCGGCGAGGTCCGTCCCGGTCTCACGATCCCGGGGAAGATCGACAAGATGGGCTACAAGGGCGTCGACACGACCGAGCTCATCATGGACGGACTACGCATTCCGGCCAATCGTGTGCTGGGCGGCACGACCGGCCGAGGTTTTTACCAAATGATGGACGGTGTCGAGGTCGGGCGGGTGAATGTCGCCGCGCGTGGCTGTGGCGTCGCACAACGTGCGTTCGAACTGGGTGTTTTGTACGCCCAGCAGCGCCAGACCTTCGGAAAGCCGATCGCTCAGCACCAGGCGATCCAGTTCAAACTGGCCGAAATGGCCACCAAGGTCGAAGCAGCGCATGCGATGATGGTGAACGCGGCACGCAAAAAGGACTCCGGGGAGCGGAACGACCTGGAGGCAGGGATGGCGAAGTACCTCGCCTCCGAGTACTGCAAGGAAGTCGTCGAGGACGCCTTCCGTATCCACGGCGGCTACGGCTTCTCCAAGGAGTACGAGATCGAGCGCCTCTACCGCGAGGCCCCGATGCTGCTGATCGGTGAAGGTACCGCCGAGATCCAGAAAATGATCATCGGTCGCCGGCTGCTCGAGGAGTACCGGTTCCAGGGCTGATATGTCCCTTACGAGGTGATTTGGTGGCGAAGAACATCACACCCGGTCACCCCCGTCGGGAGCCTTTCAGCTGTCCGACTCGGCTGCTGGCTTGCCCAGTTGCCGCTCGCACCCGATAGCATCGCCGGAAAGCCGCCGTCCCCCCGTTGCCAGCGCGGCATCATCCGCTACGAAGGTCATCCATGCCCGACAGCCAAACCTCTGCATCCCGCGGCGGGGTCCGCCTTGCGCGCGGAGCATCGCCGTGGCTCCTCCCGACCGTCGCCACCGCGGCCCTCAGCCTCGCCCGGTCCCGCAGGTCCGGGCGCTGGGCGGCCGTGGCCGTGCCCACCACCGCGCTCGCGGCGGGCATGCTGTGGTTCTTCCGCGACCCCGAGCGCGAGATCACCCAGGGCCGCGTCATCTCGCCGGCCGACGGCGTGGTGCAGAGCATCATGCCGTGGAAGGACGGGCGCACCCGCGTCGCGATCTTCATGAGCCCGCTGAATGTTCACGTCAACCGAGCCCCCCTGGCCGGCACCGTGACCTCGGTGGAGCACATCCCGGGTGGGTTCGTCCCGGCGTTCAACAAGGAGAGCGAGAACAACGAGCGCGTTGTCTGGCACTTCGACACCGAGCTCGGCGACATCGAGATGGTGCAGATCGCGGGAGCGGTCGCCCGTCGCATCGTCCCCTACATCCCGCAGGGCACGAAGGTGGAGCAGGGCGAACGCATCGGTCTGATCCGCTTCGGCTCGCGCGTGGACATCTACCTTCCGGAAGGTGTCGACGTCGCGGTCGAGGTCGGCCAGGCCACGACCGCGGGGGTGACTCGAATTGACCGTGATTGATCCTGATACCCAGGCGGGCTGGGTGCCCGAGGCGGAGGAGCAGGACGACGCCGAGGACATGCCGCTCTCGATGAGGCTGTCGATAGCGGACACGCTCACCCTCGGTAACGCCACGTGCGGCTTCATGGCGGTGTACTTCACCACCACGGGAATCCTCATCCCGCACCTCACGGGCAGCGACGAGTCGGGCATGGCCAGGCACTCCGCGGCGACCGCGGTGATCCTGATGCTCATGGCAGCCGTGTTCGACCTGTTCGACGGGCTCGTGGCGCGCAAGCTGCGCTCCTCCCCGATGGGTGCGGAGCTGGACAACCTCTCCGACCTCATCAGCTTCGGCCTCGCACCCGCGTATTTCGTACTGGTGTACGGAATGGTCGCGGACGACGCACACCAGCGGGTGTCGGCGCTCGCGGCGATCGTGGTGCTGCTGGCGGTGGTGCTCCGGCTTGCGCGGTTCTCGTGCGTGACCTTGAAGGACGGCATGTTCCAGGGCATGCCGAGCCCCTTCGGAGCGCTCACGGTCGTCTCGATCGTGCTGCTGGAGCTGCCCTTCGTGCCGACGCTGCTCGCGATCGTCGGAGTGGCGTGGCTGATGGTCAGCCGGGTCGAGTACCCGAAGCCGCGAGGGGTCCTCGCGGTGGCGATGCTCAGCTGGATCGTGGCCGCGATGGGGCTTCTCGCCGCGTGGGCGTTCGACGCCCCCGGCGGCCAGCTGCTCCTCCAGACCGGCTGTGCGCTGCAGGTCGTCCTGGGGGCGGTGATCCCGCTCTTCGCCACGGCGCGGCGGGTGAACACCTTCCGTGACAACCGGCGCGAGGCACGGGCGGCGCAGCTCCCGTAACCAAGCGGAACGCGGATCGACGAGGGCCCGGATGCCAGGGAGCATCCGGGCCCTCGCGCGTGCCCAGGTCCTCAGCGGGTGCGTCCCCGGGTGCCAGGGGGGACGCTGGAAGGCGTGCAGGACCATGCCGCTTCCGTCGCCGCCACAGGTTCGGGCACGGGGCTGCTGGACGGCGCCGTGGACCACCTGGTGCACGAGACCGGTGCGTCGGTGGCGATGCTCTACCTGCTGCCCGAGAACGGCAGCACGCTGCATCTGGCCGTGCTCGCCGGGGTGCCGGGGCAGCTGGCGACCCCGTGGACCCGGGTGCCGCTGTCCGCGCCTATGCCGGTGGCGGACGCCGTGCGGCTGGGCTGCCTGGTATGGCTCGGCAGCCAGGAGGAGCTGGCGCACCGCTATCCGCGTGCCGCGCTCGTCCTGCCGTACCAGTTCGCGCTGGGCGCCGCCCCCATCCGTGCCGGCGCCGTCACGCGAGGCGGGCTGGTACTGCTGTGGCCGGGGTCGCACCCCCCGCAGCTGTCGCCCGTCGAACGTGCGGCCGTCGACAGAGGCTGCAACGGCATCGGCACGCTCCTGCGACAGGCCGAGGCCGAGGGCGTCCCGGTCCTTCCGGGAATCCAGCCCCGGGTGCTCCCCGCACCCCAGCCTCCCGTCCCCGATCCGGCCGAGGCTGCGGCCACGGCGGAATTCACCCAGCGGCTGCCCGGCGGAAGCTGCTCGCTGGCGCTCGACGGGACCGTCACCTACCTCAACGACGCCGCCGCGTCGCTGCTGGGAGCCCGGGCGGACGACGTGTGCGGCGCACTGCCCTGGGTGTCGCTCCCCTGGCTGCACGACCCCGCCGTCGAGGATCACTACCGGGCGGCCGTCATCAGCCGGCAGCACACGAGCTTCACCGTGCTGCGGCCGCCGGACCAGTGGCTGGAATTCCACCTGTTCCCGGACGCCACCGGGATCAGCGTCCGGATCGTGCCCGCCTCCGAGCCCGGCCCCACGGAGGTCCCGCCCCCGACTCTGCCGCTCCCGGCGGCCGTGCCCAGCAGGGCCACCGCCCTGTACCACCTGATGCACCTGGCGGCGACGCTCACCGAGGCGGTGGGCACCCAGGACGTGATCGAGCTGGCCGGCGAACAGGTGATGCCCGCCTTCCGGATCCAGACCCTGATCATCATGACGTCGGCGGAGGGGCGGCTGCGGGTCGAGGGCCGCCTGGGCAGATGCCCCGCCCTCATGGACCGCTTCGACGGTGCGCCCCTGAGCTCGCCCACACCCGCGGCGCACGTGCTGATGAAAGGCGTCCCCGACTTCTATCCCACCTTCACCGAGCTGCACCGCGCCTATCCGTCGGCGGACCTCCGCGACGCCGTGGCAGCCTGCGCCTTCCTCCCGCTGATCGTTTCCGGACGTCCGATCGGCTCCCTGGTCCTCGCCTACGACCGGCCCCATCCCTTCGAGCCCGAGGAACGCGCCCTGCTCACCTCGATCGCCGGGCTGCTCGCCCAGGCGCTGGACCGGGCGCGCCTCTACGACATCAAGGACCGTCTGTCGCACAGTCTGCAGGCCCACCTCCTGCCCCACACCCTCCCCCGGATCGCGGGCCTCGACGTCGCGGCCCGCTATCTCCCGTCGACCCGCGGCATGGGCATCGGCGGGGACTTCTACGACCTGATCCGGCTGGACGACACGGCTGCCGCCGCGGCCATCGGCGACGTACAGGGGCACAACGAGAACGCCGCCGCGCTCATGGGGCAGGTGCGGACCGCCGTGCACGCCTCCGCCGGTGCGCCGCCCGACGAGGTCCTCGCCCGCACCAACCGTCTGCTGACCGACCTCGATCCCGGCCTGTTCACCAGCTGTCTCTACGTGCACCTCGACCTGGCCGGGCACCGAGCCCGGCTGGCCACCGCGGGCCATCCCGGACCGCTGTTGCGCCAGCCCGACGGACAGACCGAGGTACTCGACCTGCCGCCCGGTCTCCTGCTGGGCATCGACCCGGCGTCCCGCTACCCCACGACCGAGATCCCGCTGCGTCCCGGTGCGGCGCTCGCCCTGTACACCGACGGGCTCGTGGAGGCGCCGGGTGTGGACTTCGACGACGCCACCGCGGAGCTGGCCGCGCACCTCGCCCTGGCCCTGGACCAGGACATGGAGTCCGTCGCCGACACGCTCGTGCGGTACGCCAAGCGGGCCACGCCCGGCAACGACGACATCGCGCTGCTGCTCATCAACGCCCTGCGGCAGGACGGCTGAGGACGACCGGGTCCGCGCGGCGGGCGGCACCGGGCCGGTTCAGGGCGCGTCCACGAGGCGGTCCAGCGTCGGCGCCAGGACCGGGGCGAGCGCCGCGGCGTACGCCTCGGAGAGGTGGCTGTCGTCGCGGTGGACGGCGGTGTCGCCGACGACCACGGGGCAGAAGCCGGTGCGGGGCGCGCAGACCCAGGGGGTGGGGTCGATGACCGTGGTGTCCGTCGCGGACGCGGCGGCTCGGACGGCTCTCCCGCGCGTCGCGTCATGGATGGCGTCCGGCAGGTGGTTCGCGCAGGCGTGCAGCTGGAGGGAGTTCCTGGCGGCGCAGTCGACCGGGTCACCCTTGGGCCACGGGGTGTCCAGCAGGGCGGCGACCCGGGTGCCGGAGGCCCTCAGGTCGCGGAAGGTGCTCTCGAAGCCGGTGGTCCACTGGCGGAGGGGGTCGGCGGCGGGGCGCACCGGGTCTCCGGCGTCCGAGGAGGAGGCGACGACCAGATCGGGGCGCAGGGCCCTGATCCTCGCCACGGCGTCGGAGCGCCAGGTGTCGCAGGCGGTGTACGGCTTGTGGTCGTACACGGTGGTCAGGTCGGCGACCTTGCAGGAGGCCTTCGTCAGCGGGACGAGCTTCCAGCCGCGTGTGGTCGCGAGCCGTTGCAGGGCGGGGAACCACTGGGCCGCGTGGGAGTCGCCGAAGAGGACGACCGTACGGGACGAGGCCGGGTCGCCGTAGACGCAGGGCCGGGTGCCGGTGGCGGCGCGGTCGACGTGGCAGCCGTCCCGGTAGACCGCGGAGCGGGAGGACTTCACCTCCGGCAGGGACGGGGCGAGGTTGCCCGGCAGGGCGGTGGGGGCCGATGCGAGCAGTCCGGTGAGCCGGGCCTCGGGGTCCGGGTCCGCCGAGAGGGCCTGCGCCAGGGCGGGGGCGGGGCCGCCCACCTCGATCGTCGGCGGGACCGCCGCCGCCGTCAGGGACAGCGCCCAGGCTCCGGCCGTCAGCGCCGCTCCGAGGACCAGGGCACGGCGGGGGCGTCTGCGGAAGGCCCGGTGGAAGCGGACCGGGTTCTCGACGAGGCGCAGGGTGAGCCACGCCAGGCCCAGCGCCGCCGCGCACAGCCCGAGCGCGAGGGGCACGCCGGCTGTCCCGTCCGCGCGGCCCAGCGCCGCCGGGGCTATGACCAGCAGCGGCCAGTGCCACAGGTACCAGCCGTACGAGAGTCCACCGAGCCACACCAGCGGGCGCCGCCCGAGCAGCCACCCGGCGCCGTGCGGGGCGGGCGCGCAGCCGCCGGCCAGGACGAGCACCGTACCGGCGACCGGCAGGAGGGCGTGGTAGCCGGGGAAGGGCGTCCCGTCGTCGTACCGGACCGCTGCCAGCGTGACGCAGGCAAGACCGAGCCACGTCAGCGGGGCCGCGAGTGCGGCGGGCAGCCGTGCCAGCCGGCCGGTGCCCAGCGCCAGGAGGGCGCCGGCGCCCAGTTCCCAGGCCCGGGTGAGGGAGCCGAAGTACGCCCAGGGTGCCGAGGCGTTCGTCATGAGGAGACCCGCCGCGAACGACCCCAGGAAGAGTGCTCCCAGCAGCATCGCGACAGGGCGGCGCCGGCCGCGGGCGACCCGCCAGGCGAGCAGCAGGAGCAGCGGCCACACCAGGTAGAACTGCTCCTCCACGGCGAGGGACCAGAAGTGCTGGAACGGCGACGGCGGGCTGTTCCGGGCGAGGTAGTCCGTACCGGCCGCGGCCAGCCGGAAGTTGACCGCGTACAGCGCACTGGCGAGAGCGTCGCCCGCGTACTCGGCGAGCCGGGCCTTGGAGAGGAACAGCCACGCCCCGGCCAGTGTGGCGGCGATGACCAGGGACGAGGCGGGGAGCAGCCGCAGTACCCGGCGGGCGTAGAAGGAACGCACCGACACCCGCCCGGTGGTGGTGAGTTCGCGGAGCAGCAGCGAGGTGATGAGGAAGCCGGAGATCACGAAGAAGACGTCGACCCCGATGTAGCCGCCGCTCACCTGGGTCACGCCCGCGTGGGAGAGCACCACCAGTCCGACGGCCACCGCGCGCAGCCCCTGGATGTCGAGCCGCGGTGCGTGGCCCCCCTGCGGTGACGGTGGTCTGCCGCTCGCCGGGGCGGTGCGGGTCTCGGCGGGGATGGTGCTCGGCATCGGGTGGCTCCTCGGGGCGGCTGACACGCTTCCGCCGGGAAGACCGCTCCGGCCGTCGCACGGGTTCCGCCGGTGTCGCCCTGCTTCGCCTGACCGGCGAAGGTTCAACCGTGGGATACCGGCGGTTCACCCGCTTGCGGCCGGGTGACAGGGAACGCCGAGCCCTTCGAGCGGTGGAGAGCCCTGGGGTGCCGAGGCGGTGGGGTGTCATCGGCACCCCAGGGCGTTCAGGGGGTGGTGCGGACGGCGCGGCGCGGGCGGTGTTCAGCCGCCGTAGAGGTCACCCAGACTGATGCCGCTGGTGCTGCCCTCACCGCCGAGCCCGACCTCGTGGTCGAGGCTCACGAACTTCCCGCCGGACTGCCAGAGGGCGGGCTTGAGCAGGGCGTACTTGGCCTCGTCCCAGGTGGCCCAGTCATAGCCCAGAAGGCCCCCGGTGTCGCCGGAGTTGGGGTTGAGGCACCAGAAGGTGTGGTGGATGCCGTTCTCCACCATCAGACCGCGCAACGCCTTCATCCACTTCTCGTTCGGGCCGCCGTCGAGGTGACCGCCCCATTCGCCGATGAACAGCGGCGCGGTGCCGTCCTTGTGCAGGTAGAGCCAGTTGGGGTCCCAGACGTCGCGCTCCAGCGTGGTGCGGTCCCACTCCCCCTCGAACCAGGGCTGCTGGTACACCAGCGGCCCGTAGTCGTGCGGGGAGTACACCAGTTGGTCCTGCTGGGCGCCGAGGTCGACCGGGTGGTCCTTCACACCACGCAGGTTTCCGCCCCACCACATGCCGTGGTAGTCGGCCGCGGAAGTGGAGGACCAGTTCGCGCCGTCCTTCGGATAGATCTCTATGCCCTCGCACAGGACGAGGACATCCGGGTTGACCGCGAGGATCCGTTTGCCGGCGGTCTCGCAGGTGTGCTTGAAGTTGTCCTGGTCGGTGGTGGCGTCCCACTTGGCCCGGGGGCTGTCGGACTGCTTGCCGTGGGGCTCGTTCTTGACGTCCATCGCCACGAGGGTGTCGTTCGCCTTGTAGCGGGCGGTCACCCACTCCCAGGCGGAGTAGAACTGCTCGGTGGTGATCGCGCCCTTCCACCACACCGGGTGGACATGGCCGGAGTTGTCGGCCTCGGCGCTGTGGACGTCGAGCATCACCTTCACGCCGTACTTCTCCGCCACCCCGAGGAAGGTGTCGAAGACGCCGAGCGTCGTCTTCCCCTCGAGCGCGGGGTTGGCCCAGGTGTTGACCGCGCTGGAGACCGCCGCCTGACCGTTCTTCCACTCCAGCAGCAGCTGGGTGGAGATCGGTACGCGGATGATGTTGATGCCGCGCTCCGCCATCTGCCGGGTGATCGTGTCCAGGTTGGCGGACCAGAGACCGTGGAAGACCCGCTCGGTCGCGTTGAAGCCGAACCAGTTGGCACCGGTGAGCCAGACCCGGTTGCCCTGCTTGTCGACGATCCGGTTGCCCTCGGTGTGGAGCCAGTCCGTGCCGGTTCCGGCCACTGTCTCCGTACGTGCCGCGGGCGCGGGGGCCGGCTGTGCGGCGACCGGACCGGAGAGCGCCATCAGCAGGGCTGTCGCGGTGATTGCTGCCAGGACCGGGCCCAGCCACTTTCTCGTCGGTGACTTCATCCGTCGTCGCCCTTCAGGGGGGTAAGGCGGGCAGAGGCGCCTGGGAGCGCTCCCATGCATTGCTCACATGAAGCCAGCACGACGGTCGACGTGTCAATGCACATGTCAAACTTCACTTCTTGGAGGCATCGCCGGCGCCGACGACCCCCGCACGGGACCGTGGAGGCGGACAGCCCGCCCGCCTCCGTCCGCCCCGCCGGACGCGCCCTCGGCAGCGGTCAGGGAAGTACCTCGACGCGCGGCAGAAGCGTGGACAGCAGCTCCTGGACGCGGACCCCCAGGTCCGCACGGCCCCGCTGGATCCAGGAGATGTGCTGCGCGCCGAAGAAGGCCGCCGCGAGCACCCTGCTGAGCACCTCGGGATTGGCTCCGGGAGCCAGGAGCCCGGCGGCCCGCGCCCGGCGGAAGCTCGCGCACAGGGCTTCCGTGTACCCCTCGAACGGCGCGGGGAGGTCGGCACCGATGAGCGCGTACTCGATCTGCAGCCGCGCACCGGCCTGGACCACCACGTCATCGCGGAACGCCTGGGCGGTGCGCATCAGCAGCTCGGAGACCTCGTCCAGGGGTGAGAGCCCGTCCTGACGCACCGACTCGACGACCACGCCGAGCCTCTCGTAGAACTTCGCCGCCACCTCCTGCGCCAGCGCCTCCTTGTTGGCGAAGTGGAAGTAGACGGCGCCCTTCGTCATCCCGGCCAGTTCGGCGACGTCCATGATCGTCACACTCGGATAGCCGCGGGCGGCGAAGGCCTCCGCAGCCGCGTCGAGCACCTGCAGACGGGTACGGACCGCGCGTTGCTGCTTGGGTCCTGACGCCTGCTCCGCCCGGCCGCCCTCTCGCGCGGCTGGGGAAGGCGTCGCAGTCTTCTTCTCGGCGGCCATCAGCGACCTTCCTGGTGGGTCGTGGTCGGTTCGGAGATCGCTACCTCCCGGCATGCGCCCACCGAATCCAAGTACCAGCTTGAAATATACCTTCGTAACGGTATCATCTTGCTCGCCCGCTGAGGCGTTCTGCCTCCGCTGGTCCACTTGGGGGGACTTGAGATGCTTCGGAGCAGTGATCAGCGCACGGACGACCACGAGATCCAGGGAACCGGCACCAGACCCGGCGCGGGCGGCGGCGAGCCGGCGAACGGCTTCGCCCCCCGCGCACTCGACTACCTCCAGCCCGTCCCCCGGCACATGGTGCACCGCGCCGCCGTCGCCGAGGTGTTCGTGACCGACTCGGTCCGCACCGGGGAGGACCGGTTCCTGGTGGCGGCCCAGTGGCCCCGGGATCACGCCCTCTACTCACCGAGCTCCTCCGGCATCAGCGATCCGCTGCTGCTGGCGGAGACGGTCCGTCAGACCCTGGTCTATCTGGCCCACCGCTTCTACGGGGTGCCGCTCACCCACCGGTTCGTCGGCAGCGGCACAGCGTTCCGCATCACCCGGCCGGAGTTGCTGCGCATCGGGGACGCGCCGCTGCCGGTGGTACTCGACGCCCGGTGGGAGTGGGTGGGGAACCGTCCGCCGCGCCGCTACGGGATGCGCCTGACGGTGGTGCTGACGATCGGCGGCCAGGTGTGCGGCGAGGGGGAGATCAGCGCGGTCGCTGTCAACGACCGTACGTACAAGGGCCTGCGCGGGCGCGGCACGGCACCGGCGGACGCCGGCTCCCCGGCGGTCGGGACGACGCGGGTCCCGCCGTCGTCCGTCGGGCGACTGCGCACCAAGGACAGCGTTCTGGGGCTGGGCACCGACGGGTCCTGGCAGTTGCTGGTCGACCTCCGGCACGCCATCTACTTCGACCACCCCAGCGATCACGTGCCGCTCATGGTCATGCTGGAGGGCTTCCGGCAGCTCGGCCACCTCCTGGTGAACGGGGACGCCGGGAGCGCGACGGCGGACGCCCGGGCCGCGGACGGCGAGACCGTGCTGACCGGGATGTCGGTCGACTGCCGGGCCTTCGGCGAACTCGACGCGCCGATCAGCCTGGTGGTGTCCGGGCGGCAGCCGTGCGAAGGCCCGGCCACGTCCGGCACGCTGACCGTCGAGGCGGTACAGAACGGCACCCTGCTGGCCACCTGCCTCACCACCTGGGCCTGCCCGCCCGGCCTGCCCGGAGAGCTCGCCGCCAGCGGGGCGGCCGCCGATCACGGCCCCGCCTGACCCTCGTCGCCCGACGCGGCCGAGACGGCGCCCCAGAGCGCGGCCACGCGTTCGGCAAGGCCCTTCCGGTCCGTCGCGGAGGCGGTGACGTACGCGCCCACCAGGATGACCAGGGCCAGGTCGGCCGGCTCGGCGGCCTGACGGGGGTGCGTCTCGCCGGATGCCTCGCCGGATGCCTCGCCGGATGCCGAGGCGTCCGCCGAGGCACGGCTCGCCGAGCGCGGCGGCCACCGCAGACGGCCGGGCACCCCCGGCTCGCTCTGCGCGGCGTCGAGCATGAGGCGCAGCCCCGCGTTGACCCGCGGATCAGCCTCCACCTCACGCGCGAACTCCATGGTCAGCGAGCGCAGTTCAGCCAGTCCCCGCCCAGCGCCGCGCTCCCCCAGTTCCTCCAGGAACGCTGCCAGGTGACCGCTGAGCGCTTCCGCCAGGTCTTCTTTCCGCGCGAAGTGCCCGTAGAGCGCCCCCTTCGTCAGGGAGGTCCGGTCCACCACGCGTTGCAGGTTGGCGTCCGAGTAGCCGTACCGGGCGAACTCCTCCGCGGCGGCGTCCAGAAACTGCTCGTAGGTACGCCGCGAACGCTCCTGTTTTGCCATCCCATTACCTCCGCAGACCTGGAGAACGACCATCTTACATAAAAATACCTTCTCCCACGAATGTTCAGAACACACCGGACGCCGGATCCAGGGAGCACTTCACATGACGGAACAAGCGATCACGCCCCCGTACGCCACCGCCCCCCTGCTCGCCCCGCCGGCCGTCCCGGGGGCCTGGCTGCCGGCACCCCGCCCGGAGGTCCTGCGGGCGGCCGCCGTCGCGGGCGCGGACGCCCGTCGGGCCGACAGGGAGGGACGGCTGTCACCCGCGACCGTCGAGGCGGTGACGGACGCGGGTCTGCCGGCCCACTTCGTTGGACGCGGCGGACAAGGAGCCGGGAGCTTCTCCGCGCTGTTCGCGGACATCACCGCCCTGGCCCAGGAGTGCCCCTCGGCCGCCTGGTGCGGTGCGCTGTGGGCCGCGCACGGGCGCTTCGCGTCCTGCCTTCCGGAGCGCGGCCGGCGCGAACTGTGGGCCGGCGGCCCCGATGTGCGGATCGCCTCGGCGGTCGCGCCGCCGGCCGGCTCCGCGGTGGAGACGGCGGAGGGCCTGCGGCTCACCGGCGTGTGGGAGTGCGTCAGCGGCGCCCGGCACTCGGACTGGGTCCTGCTGGCGACGCCGGTGACCGGGCCCTCCCCGGAGGACGGTCGGCCGGAGACCCGGGTCCTCGCCGTGCCGGCGGGCGAGCTGGCCGTCCACGGCACCTGGGACGCGACGGGTCTGCGGGGTACGGCGAGCGATGCCGTCGAGGCCTGTGACGTCCTCGTCCCCGCCCACCGTTCCTTCCCCCTCACCGGCATGCTGGACGGCACCGGCAACCACGGCGCCGGCCGTGCACACCGCGCCCCGGCGCAGCTGGCGGGCGGCCTGATCTTCTGCGCGACCGCGCTGGGCGCCGCGCACGCGCTCCGGAGGGCGTGGTCCGGCTGGGCGACGGGAGGCGCCGGCGGGCGGGGCCCGTACGACAGCCCGGCCGTGCGCGATGCGCTGGCGGTGTCCTCGGCCCGCATCGACGCCGCGCATCTCCTGCTGGCCCGTGCCGCGTTCCGTGCGGACACGGAACCGGTGACGGAATCCCTCACGGCCGTCAACCAGCGGGACGCGGCGTTCGCCGCCGGTCTCCTGCTGGAGGCGGCGAACCAGCTCTTCGGGGCGGGTGGCGCACACGTACGCGACGCCGCCGGCGACGTCCAGCGCCTGTGGCGCGACGTGCAGACCGCGGCCCGCCACGGCGTCCTCCGCATGGAACCGGCCGCCACCTCGTACGCGCGGGCGGAGGAGTCCTGGCCGGATCTCGCCTGAGTCACGGTCAGCCAGGTAGCACGCACCACCCGTCCCCGTTCGCATGCGTGCGAGCGGGGACGAGTCGTCTGCAAATAAACGTTCAAGAACGAATGTGAGTGCAGATCAGCCCCAGAGCACCGTACATCCAGGTGAAACGCGGTGAAGCTCTGTCCGCAGCACACCAAGAGAAGGCAATGTCACGCCATCCCTGCCATAAGAAAACCGTCGCGGACGAATTTTTAGGTAGAGTCGTGCTCATCGATCGGCTGAATCTGCCGGTCAGGTTCTTACGCGTTGTCCTTACCAGGGGGTCAGACGATGCCTGAGCGAAACCGTCCGCCGGACGAACACCGCTACACGATCACCGAGGTCGCACGGCTCACCGGACTGAGGGCGCACACGCTGCGCTGGTACGAGGAGATGGGGCTGGTCACGGATGTGGGCCGCGGCCCGGGCGGACGCAGGTCGTACGAGGTCTCTCATCTGCGCTGGCTCGACTTCCTCGCCCAGGTGCGCGAGACGGGGATGACCGTGGCCGACCTGACGCGGTACGTGGAGCTGGTGCGCAAGGGCGAGGAGAGCGTCTCCGAGCGTCTCGCCCTGCTGGAGGCCCACAGGTGTCGCCTGGACGACCAGGCCGCCCGGCTGGAGCGGTGCCTGCGTCACCTGGACGCCAGGCTCGCGTCCTACAGGCTGGCGGAGCAGCGGCTCGCCCCCACCACCGAGCGGACGAGCAGCCGGAGCCGTCGTCCGGCCCCGCCGGCCTCCGCGACGGGTCGTCCGACCGGGGCGCCCGTTCCGGCCTACGCCTGACGCGATGGCCCGCCGGCAGCACCGCGTGACGTTCGACACCCGCAACCGGCCTTGCTTCAGGCGCACTTGAACTCCGTAGCGTCTTCGTCACAGCACGGAAGCCGCGCTCGCGGGCGGCGTCCGGAAGCTGCGCCGGAGCACGCACCGCAGCGCCGTCCCAGGCCGGACGACCGCCTCCGCGGGGGACGACGAAGTCCCCCCGGGCCGTGCGGTCCGGTGTCCCGGACGAACACCTTTCCCACGTACCCGCCGCTCTCGTCACGGTCGCCCTGTTCACCACGCGACCCGAGCAGTCGGCGCACAACCGCGGCACAAAAAAAGGGGGAAACGAAATGATCACATCATTCCTGGCGCGTCTGCACCGATTCGGTGACGCGGACGCGATCGTCTTCGATTCGGTGCGGTACACGTACACCGGTCTGGTCGCCGGCATCGCGCGATGGCGTGCGTTCCTGGACGACCACGGGGTAACCGCGGGCCAGGTCGTGGCCCTGGAGGGGCCCGGTTCCTTCGAGACCTGCGCCGCCCTGCTCGCTCTCGTCGAGCGCGGCGTCGTCCTCGTGCCGTTGACTCCACTCCCCGAGGCCAAGCGGGCGGAGTTCCACGAGATCGCCCAGGTCGAGGCCGTCGTCACCATCGGCGCGGACAGCACCGGCCACTCCTTCGCGCGGTCCGGACGGGCCGCGGACCACGAGCTCTACGGGCGGCTGCGTTCCGCCGGGCGGGCCGGCCTGGTGCTGTTCAGCTCGGGCACGACCGGACGCAGCAAGGCGACGGTCCTGGACTTCACGAAGGTGCTCGCCCGATACGGCGAACCCACCAGACCGCAGTCCACGCTGGCCTTCCTCAACCTGGACCACATCGGCGGCATCAACACGCTGCTGCACACACTCGGTCAGGGCGGCACCGTAATCACCCTGCCGGAACGCACACCGGACACCGTCTGCGCCGCGATCGCGCGCTTCGGGATACGGGTACTGCCGACCACCCCCACGTTCCTCAACATGCTGCTGATCTCCGGTGCGTACCAGCGACACGACCTCAGCTCCCTGACCCTCGTCACCTACGGCACCGAGCCGATGCCGCTGGGCACCCTCCAGCGGCTGAAGGCGGCACTGCCCGCCGTGCGCCTCAAGCAGACCTACGGTCTCTCCGAACTCGGCATCCTGCCGACCAGGTCGAAGGCCGACGACACCCTGTGGGTGCGCCTGGGAGGGCCGGGGTTCGAGTACCAGGTGCGTGAGGGCGTGCTCTGGATCCGCTCGGAGATGGCGATGCTCGGTTATCTCAACGCCCCGGCGCCCTTCGACGACGAGGGGTTCTTCAACACCCAGGACGCGGTGGAGGTGGACGGCCCGTACGTCCGCATCCTGGGGAGGCGTTCGGAGATCATCAACGTGGCCGGGGAGAAGGTCTACCCCAGCGAGGTCGAGAACGTCCTGCTGGAACTGGACGAGGTGGCGGACGTCACGGTCTCGGGGCGCCCGAGCCACGTCACCGGCATGGTGGTCAAGGCCGTCGTCCGGCTCACCGCCGGCGCCGACCACGAGGGCTTCGGCCGCCGGGCCCGGGTCCACTGCCGGGGCAGGCTGGAAGCGTACAAGGTCCCCGCGGTCGTGGAGATCTCCGAGGCCGAGCACCACAACGACCGCTTCAAGAAGACCCGGAGCCTGGTGTGACGGCGCCGGCCGGCACCGTGACCGGGCCCGCATCGCCGGACGGAACTCCCGAGGACGGCCGCGTCGCGGTGGTCAGCGGCGGGAGCCGTGGTCTGGGGCGCGTCGTGGTGGAGCGCCTCCTCGCCGACGGCTGGCGGGTGGCGACCTTCAGCCGGACGGCCAACGACTTCACGGCCGGCAGTGAGCGGCTCCACCCGACCCGTTTCCACTGGGAGGCCGCCGATCTCACCGAACCGGCGTCCATGCGGGCGTTCGTACGGGGCGTGAACCGGCGCTTCGGGCGGGCCGACCTGCTGGTCAACAACGCGGGTGTTCTCCACCAGGAGCTCTTCCTGACGACCGCGCCCAAGCGGATCGACACCCTCCTCACCACCAATCTGCTCGCCCCCATGATGCTCACCCAGGCGTGCGCCCGGCTGATGACCCGTCAGGGCGGCAACATCGTCAACGTCTCGTCGATCAACGCCATCCGCGGCTACCGGGGAGTCTCCGTCTACGCGGCGGCGAAGGCGGGACTCGACGGGTTCAGCCGCAGCCTCGCCCGTGAACTCGGAGCGTTCGGCATCCGGGTCAACTCGATCGTCCCGGGCTTCTTCGACAGCGAGATGACCGCCGAGGTCACCGCCGGCAACCGGGAGAAGATCCAGCACCGCACCCCGCTGGGGAGGCTCGGAACCGTGGAGGAGATCGCCGACGCGATCCTCTTCCTCACCTCTCCCCGCGCCCATTTCGTCACCGGTCAGTCCCTTGTCATAGATGGAGGAATCACATGTTGAGCAAGGCCGAGATAAGCGAACTCGTCGTCGTCCGGGTACGCGATCTGGTGCTCGATCCGGAGCTGGCCGATGCCGTCGCCCCGTCGGTGCCCCTCATGGAACTGGGCCTGAACTCCCTCATGCTCGCCCAGCTCCTCATCGAGCTGGAGGCGGAGCTGGACGTCGACCCGTTCGCGGAGCAGTTCTCCATCACCGACATGCGTACGGTGCAGGACCTCGTGGACGCCTACGACCGGGCTCTCGCAGCCGGTGCGGCGGTCTGACATGGCTGCGACCGAACTGCTGCTGCGCTCCATCGACGACTACCTGGGGCCGGCCGAGGGCCGCTTCTTCTCACGGGGCTACCAGCGCGCGGTCTACGACGTCCACACGGTGGCCGTCACCGGTGCCCGGGCGTGCGACGCCGGGGTCACCGCGACCGCCGACATCACGTATCCCGCCGACTGGTCGAAGAAGAAGGCCGGCGTCGACCTGCGGCCCCACCTGAGCACCGTCGACGCGCTGGTGCTGGGGGTCCAGCTGGCCGAGGCCCACACGGCCCACGCCTGGGGCCTGGGCGCCGCGGAGCGCAGGACCGTACGGCTGGCCAAGGTGGTGCTGCGTGCGGGAACAGCTCCTCAGGAGGTGCTCGACGACATCCCCCTCTCCGCCTCCCTGACGCGGACCGGCCCCGAGCCGGACGTGCCGGGCCTGCACCGGTCCGTCTACGACTGTTCGGTGGGCGGGCTGCGGGTGCGGTGCGAGCTGGTCCACCCGGTCGTGGCGGAGGCGACGACCGGCGTCGTCCACGATTCCCTGGCCGGTCTCCTCGGCCCCGGGGAGGCCCGCTTCTACGGCGAGGGTTTCAAGCTCCGCAGGCACACGGTGAACGACGTGCGGGTCTCCGTCCCCGAACTGACGGCGCACGGAGCGGTCGCCTTCACCCCGGTCGCCGGCAGCCCGGCGCCCACCGAGGGCATCGAGGGAGCGCGGCAGCCCTCCGTCTCCCTGATCGACTGCTTCGTCGTCACCCTCCAGCTGGCCCAGGTGCTCATGTACGAACTCGACTCCGTCACCCGGGAGAACAGCAACACGCTCTGGATGATGCAGACCTCGCTGGAGGCGGCCCGGACCCCCGGGCCGCTGACGGCCGGAGACCCGGCCGATGCCCTGCCCCTGACCGCCACGACCGCGGTGACGGCCAAGCGCACGCTCCCGCTGCGCGGCGCGGTCTGGCGCAGCGTCGAGCTGAGCGGCGAGCTGGCGGGCATCCGGATGCGCGCCACCTTCGCCCACGAACTGCCCGCCGACGCCAAGGCCGCCTCGGCCTGACGGCCCCCTTCCACAGGAGGTACACCCATGCGACTGTCGATATCCGGTACCTACTCGGCCGGCAAGACCTTCACCACCATGGCCCTCGCCCACTACACCGGCATTCCGCGATCGCCCGCACGGACGATCCGGGAGATCATGCCGGACGCCGTTCCCGGCAAGGCCCTGACCGAGGTCACCCCCGCCGAGTACATCCAGCTCGCGGTCCGCCGCCATGTCGGCCGTGCCGTCAGCGAGGCCCTGCTGGGCGACACCTTCGTGGCCGACGGTTCGTCGCTCCAGGAGTGGACGTACGCCGCCGCCCGTGTCGAGTTCGGCATGGACCCTGGCGCGGACACCGGCGTGCCGGCCCCGCCCACGGCCGAGATGCTCTTCTTCGGCGAGGTCGCCGACCAGCTCGGCCACGCCTTCCGCCAGCACGTCAAGGAGGGCTTCGACGGCTTCGTCCATCTGCGCAACGAGTTCGCGCTCGGCGCCGACGGCCACCGGCCGATGAACGAGGGATTCCGGGCGCGGTGCGACGAACTGCTGCTACGCGCCCTGGACGACCTGGCCATCCCGTACCTGCCCGTGGGCGGTTCCGTTCCCGAGCGCCTCACGACGATCGTCGGTCACTTCGGTCTGCCCGTCGTACGCGGACTGGACGAGGCGATCGCCCTGGCCGAGGCCGACTACGCGAAGGTCGACTGGCGCCTGGAGAAGGCCCGCCGCCCCGCCGTGTCCGCGGCCTGACCGCACGTCACCCATCAGCCGGCCGGTGCGGCCCCCGCCGCACCGGCCCGTCCGGGGCACCGCCCAGGATCCCGAGAAAGCGAACACCATCATGTCCCAGCTCACCGACACGGCCGCGCAGCCGCGTCCGGAGCCACCCGCAGCCCAGCCGCCGGCGCCCTACGCCAAGCGCTGGCTGATGCTGCCCGTCCTCCTCGCCGCCATGTTCATGGCCCAGTTCGACCTCTACGTGGTCAACGTCGCGGCGCCGTCGCTTGAACACGACCTCGGCGCCGGTCAGGCGGCACTCGAACTCATCGTCGCCGGCTACGGGTTCACGTACGCCAGCGGGCTGATCACCGGCGGGCGCCTGGGGGACCTGCTCGGCTCCCGGGCGATGTTCCTCTACGGCACGCTGGCCTTCACCCTCGCCTCGCTGCTGTGCGGACTCGCGCAGAACTCGGGCGAACTCGTCGGCGCCCGCCTGCTGCAGGGCCTCACCGGCGCGGCCATGGTGCCGCAGGTGCTGGCCACCATCACCAGCGTCTTCCCCGCGGCTGAGCGGGCGAAGGCACTCGCCTGGTTCGGCGTCACCATCGGCGTCGGCGCCGTGGCCGGCCAGATTTTGGGCGGCGTGCTGCTCCAGGTGGACGTGCTCGGCCTCGGCTGGCGCGTGATCTTCCTGGTCAACGTGCCGATCGGCCTGGCCGCCGTCGCCTTCGCGCTACGTCTGCTGCCCCGCCGGGCGCCGGGCGCCGACGTCAGCCTCGACCCGCTGGGTGCCCTCGGGATCTCGGTCTCGCTGGCCCTCTTCCTGCTCCCCCTCGTCATCGGGCGCAGTGAGGGCTGGCCGGTCTGGGCCTGGATCTGCCTCGTGGCATCGGTGCCCCTGATGGCGCTGACCCTGAAGTGGGAGAACGCCCTGCTGCGCCGTGGGGGACAGCCGATGCTGGACACCCTCCTGCTGCGCAACAAGGTGTTCGTGCAGGGCCTCGTCGTGTGCTTCGGAGCCTTCTGCGCCTTCTTCAGCTTCATGTTCGCCCTGACGCTGGTCTTCCAGACGGGTCTGGGACTCAGCCCTCTGGACGCCGGCATCATGTTCACGCCCCTGGGCCTGGCGTTCGCCATCGCCTCCATCCTCTCCCCCCGCATCGCCGCCCGCCAGGGTGCCAGGCTGATCACCATCGGCACGGCCGTGGCCGCGGCCGGCATGCTGGCGCTCGTCATCGACGTCCAGCTCTCCGGGGACGACACGACGGCGCTGCGCCTGGTGGCTCCGATGATCCTCATCGGTCTCGGCAACGGACTGGCGGTACCGGCCGTGACCGGGGCCGTGCTCGCGGGTGCCCGTCCCGCACAGGCGGGAGCCGCCGCGGGAGTGCTGACCACCTCGCAGCAGTTCGCCAGCGCCGCGGGTGTCGCCGTACTGGGCACCGTGTTCTTCGCCGCGGTCGGCACCCGGCACGGTGTCTCCGCCTACGGCGACGCCCTCACCTGGGTCGCCGCCATCGACCTGGCGCTGGTCCTGCTCGCCTGCCTGATGAGCACCCGGCTGCCGCGTCCCCCCAAGCCCGTGGCGCCCGTGGCCACCGCCCCGGCCGCCACCCGCTGAACCAGCCGAACCCGCCTTCCCGAAGGAGCCTCACCATGACCGGAACAGCCCCGTCCGTCATCGCGGACCGCAAGCGGCGCATCGCGCTGCTGTTCGAGGAGATCATCACCAACAACCGCCTGGAACTGGCCGACGAGATCTTCGCCGAGGACTTCTACTGGCCGCAGTTCGACCTGCGTGGCCCGGAGGGCGTCCGTGCGTGGGTGCGGGCCTTCCGTACCGCCTTCCCGGACATCAGCGACCTCGTCCAGGAACAGACCGCGGAAGGCGACCTGGTGGTCACCCGGGTGGAGTGCGTCGGCACCCAGCTGGGCCCGTTCCGGGGTCTGCCGCCGAGCGGCAAGCGGGTCACGTTCACCGCCATCGGCATCGACCGGTTCGACGGCGAGAAGGTCGTCGAGCGTTCGGCCCACTTCGACATCGTCGATCTGATGCGGCAGTTGGGACACGAGTCCCTGCGGGTGCCGCCCGTCGCCCAGCCCTGAGCCGGCCGGCGGCCCCCGTACTCCGGCGGGCCGCCACCGCCCCTCCTTCCCCCTCCTTGTCCGTCGCACCCCGCTCAGGAGAAATCATGAAGCCGGTCCGGTTCGCCTACCACCAGCCCACATCCGTCGGTGAGGCGATCGCGCTGCTCGGCTCCTCGGGGGGCACGGCGCGGGTGCTCGCGGGCGGGCAGAGCCTCATCCCCCAGCTGAACCGCCGCGCCGTGCGGCCCGAGGCCGTCGTGGACATCGGCCGGCTGCCGGGGCTGCGACACTTCGTCGTGGAGGGCGAAGGCCTGCGGATCGGAGCCCTCACCACCCACCACGACCTGGAGACGGCCGACCGTCTGCCGCCCGGATTCGCGGTGGTGCCGGAGACCGCGCGGCTCATCGGGCATCCGCCGGTGCGGTCCCGGGGCACCCTGGTCGGAAGTCTGGCGCACGCGGACCCGCGGGCGGAGTGGTGTCTGCTCGCCGTCCTGCTGGACGCGGTGGTCACCGTGCGCGGGGCCTACGGGGCGCGATCGCTCCCGGTACAGGACCTGTTCGCGGGTGACGGGCGCACCGTCCTCGTCCATGACGAACTGCTGACCGACGTATACCTGCCGCGGCCGGAGCCCACTGCCGCTCTCTCCGAGACGGCCTTCCAGGAGGGCGGACTGCCCCTGGTGGCCGCCGGCGCCGCGGTCCGCCTCGGTCCCGACGGGCTCGCCGTGTCGGTCAGGGCAGCCCTGGCGGGCACCGCCGACCGCCCGGTGCGGCTGCCGGCGCTGGAGCGTGCCCTGTGCGGCACGCGGCCGGACGAGGGCTGGCAGGACAGGGTCGGGGAGGCGGTCGCGGAGCTGCCCGAGCCTCCGTCCGACGAACTCGCGGAATCCTCCTACCGCCGCCGCGCGTCCGCGGCGATGCTCCTGCGGGCCCTCGGGCGGTCGGTCTCCCGCGCCCGGGCCGCCGCACCGGCCTTCTGAAAAGGCCGTCACCCCCTATATCCCACCCGACGTATCCGAGAAAGCAGGCAGGCGATGGACTCCCCCACAGGCACCGCGGAACGCTCCGTGCGTCTCACGGTCAACGGAGAGCAGCGGACCATCTCGGTCGAACCCTGGCGCGGCCTCGCCGACGCCCTGCGCCGGAAGCTGGGGCTGACCGGCACCACCGTCGGCTGCGACCAGGGGGAGTGCGGAAGCTGCACCGTCCTGGTGGACGACGCCCCCGTACGGTCGTGCCTCATGCTCGCCGCGCAGGCGGACGGCGCCGTCGTCGAAACCGTCGAGTCGCTGGCCCCCGCCGGAGAACTGGGCGAACTGCAAACGTCCTTCAGCGAGCACGGCGCCCTCCAGTGCGGCTTCTGCACCCCCGGTTTCCTGATGCTCGGCACCGGTCTGCTGCGCGCGGAACCCGCCGCCGACCGTGCGCGGATCAGGGAGTGCGTCACCGCCAACCTGTGCCGTTGCACGGGATACGGCTCCATCGTCGACGCCGTGGCCGCCCTGGCGGACTCCCCCGAGGAGGCCTCATGAGCGCCATAGGTCTGTCCGTGACCCGGCTGGAGGACCAGCGCCTGCTGACCGGCCGGGGACGTTTCCACGACGACGTGACACGCCCCGGCCAGCTGTGGATGCGTGTGGTCCGCTCGCCCTCCGCGCACGCCCGGCTCGTCGGTGTGGACACCCGGGAGGCTCTGCGGGTGCCCGGTGTCACCGGTGTGTACACCGTCGCGGACCTGCCGGGTGACCTGCGCATACCGGTGCGCCAGCCGCACCCCGGGCTCGACTTCACGCCCTACCTGCAGCCCCCGCTGGCCACCGGGTTCGTCCGTTACGTGGGCGAACCGGTCGCCGTCGTCCTGGCCGAGGACCCCTGTGTGGCGGAGGACGCCGCCGACCTGGTGAGCATGGAACTGGAGGATCTTCCCGTCGCGCTGGACGCCAGGGGCGCCACCGGCGAGCGGCCGGAGAGTCTGGGCGGCGCGGACGCCGAGGTGGGCGTGGTGCGTTTCGCGTACGGGGACGTGGAGGAGGTCTTCCGCACCGCCCCGCACGTGGTGACCGCCGAACTCGGCACCGGCCGCCACAGCGGCACCCCGTTGGAGCCCCGCGGGCTGGTCGCGGAGTGGGACGAGCGCGCGGAGCGCATGACGATCTGGGGTGCGACGAAGGTCCCGTACTTCAACCGCAGGGTGCTCACCACGCTGCTGGGCCTGCCCGAACACAGCATCCACATGCTGGAGTCCGACGCCGGCGGCAGTTTCGGGATACGCGGCGAGTTCTATCCGGAGGACCTCCTCGTCCCGTTCCTGTGCCGGCTGACCGGCCGCCCGGTCAAGTGGTCCGAGGACCGCGAGGAGCACTTCCTGGCGGCGAACCACGCCCGGGAGCAACACCACCGCATCGAGCTGGCCTTCGACGACGAGGGGACGCTGCTGGGGCTGCGCGACGAGGCGTGGCTGGACAGCGGCGCCTACATCCGCACGCACGGCGCGGTCGTCGCGGCCCTCACCTCGGCCATGATCTGCGGTCCCTACCGGCTCGCCGCGTGCAGCAGCGACGTCCACATCGTCATGACGAACAAGACGCCGATCGGCACGTACCGTGCCCCCGGCCGTTTCCAGAACAACTTCGTGCGCGAGCACGCCATGGATCTGGCCGCCACCCTCCTCGCCATCGACCCGGTCGAGCTGCGGCGCCGCAATCTGCTCGACGCCACGGAGCTTCCGCACCGCCGGCCGATGCAGGTCTTCGGAGCCCCGATGCTGCTGGACGGCAAGGACCACCTGGAGCACTTCGACAAGTCCCGGGCGGCTGTGGGATACGAGGCCTGGCGCGCCGAGTCCCGTGCGGCGCGGGCGGCGGGCCGGCTGGTGGGCACCGGATGCGCGGTCCTGCTGGAGAAGGCGGGGCTCGGCCACGACAGCGCCGTGGTGGACATCGGTGTGGGCGGCGCGGTGCGCGTGTCGATGGGCGGGGCAGGATCGGGGCAGGGCATCGAGACGGTGATGGCCCAGATCACGGCGGAGGAGCTGGATGTTCCCGCCGGGACCGTGAAGGTCGTCCTCTCCGACACGGACATCCTGCCGGACGGTGCGGGCAGCTTCGCCAGCCGTTCCACCGTGGTCGGCGGAACGGCGGTGAAGCTGGCCGCCGAGGCGGTGGTCGCCAAGGCGAAGCGGGTGGCGGCCGTGCTCCTGGAGACCGACGCGTCCCGACTGGTGATGGCCGGGGGCGAGGTGGTGGTGGCCGGCGCCCCGGAGCGGAGGGTGCCGCTGGCGGCTGTCGCCGCCGCCTGCTTCACCCCTCGGTTCATCCGCACCGGGGAGGAGCCCGGCCTCATCGGGCGTGGCACGTACGTCGCCGACGGGATGACCTATCCGTACGGCGCCCACTACACACAGGCCGAGGTCGATGCCCGTACCGGAAGAGTCACCCTGCTGCGGTACGCGGTCAGTTACGAGATCGGGCGCGCCGTCCACCCGCGATCCGTCCACGGCCAGCTCGTCGGTGGCGTCGCGCAGGGGATCGGCGGGGCGCTCTTCGAGGAATTCCGCTACGACGAACGCGGCAGACCGCTCTCTCTCACCTTCCGTGACTACCTGTGGCCCCGCGCGTCGGATGTGCCGGACATCCAGGTCGAGTTGTACGAGGACTCCCCTGCACCCGGCAACCCGCTGGGCGTGCGCGGTGCCGGCGAGGGCGGCACCGCCGGCGTGGGCGCCGCCGTCGCCAACGCCGTGCGCGACGCCCTCCAGCTCACGGGTGACGTCGGGAGGCTGCCGCTGCACCCACCGAGGGTGCTGGATCTGCTGCTCGCACGCCGCTGACCCCGCTCCCGCTTCCGGCCCTCCGGCCCGGCACAGAAAGAGAGAACGCCATGCCCCGCCTCGAGTCCTCCCGCCCTGCCTCTCCCGCCCCTCCTGTCTCTCCCACCTCGTCCGTGCGCGAGGACCTCGCCGGTCATGTACGCCGCGCCCTGGGACGTACGCTCGGTGTGCCGCCCGGCGGACTGACCGACGGGCAGGCGGGCCTGCGACAGCTGGGCGTCGGATCGATGGCCGCCCTGGAGCTCCAGCGCCGCCTGGAAGCGGAGCTCGGCGTCTCCGTCAGCCTCCACGTCGTGCTCACCGCCGCCGTCGTCGACGACCTGATCGACCACGTGACCGCGCGGTACGAGCAGGCAGCGGCGTGAGCGCGCCCGGCCGGGCCGCGGGCGGGACGGAGCTCTGGCTGGTCCGCCAGCCCTCCACCGGCACGGCCGCCGACGACTTCGACCGCGGGGTGCTCGACGACACCGAACGCGAGCGGGCCGGGACCTGCCGCCGCTCCGCGGGCGGCCGGCTGTACGCGCTGGCGCACATCGCCCTGCGCCGGCTGCTCGGCCACCGGCTCGGCCTGCCCCCCGCGGAGATCCTCTTCGTACGCGAGCCGTGCCCCGGCTGCGGCGAACCGCACGGCAGACCGGCCGTGCATCCGGACCAAGCGGGGCGTGCCGGCGGGGCGCCGACCCACTTCTCCCTGTCGCACGGCAGCGGTCTGGTGCTGCTGGGGCTCTCGTCCGCGCCCATCGGCGTGGACGTCGAGCAACTTCCCGGCGGGGAGACGGTACAGATCTGCGCCCCGGCACTGCACCCCGACGAGTACGCGGAACTGGCCGCTCTCGGCGACACCGCGCGAAGACAGGCATTCGGGCGCCTCTGGACCCGCAAGGAGGCCTATCTGAAGGGCATCGGCACAGGGCTGAGCCGCGGCCTGAGCGCCGACTACCTGGGCACCGAACGGACACGGCACCCCCGTGGCTGGGCCGTACGGGACCTGCCCTGCGACCCGGGCCACGTCGCCGCCGTGGCCTGGCGCGGCGCCGCCGGGAGTCCGGTGACGGCCAGGTCGCTCGCCCTGGAGTGGCTGCGCCAGCAGACGCCCGGCGCACCGTACGGAGCACTGCTGCTCCCCCTGACTCCGAGAAGGAGAGAGCCCTCACATGCGCGACATAGCTGAACAGTTGCGGACCTGGCACGCGGCCGGCGACCCGTACGCCGTCGCCACCGTCACGCGGGTGTCGGGCAGCGCCCCTCGCGGCCCGGGCGCCGCACTGGCGGTCCGCCGGGACGGCAGCGCCGTCGGCAGCGTCTCGGGCGGCTGCGTGGAGGCGTCGGTGTACGAACTGTGCCTGCGAGCCCTGGCGGAGGGGCGGCCTCTGCGTGAACGGTTCGGGTACAGCGACACCGATGCCTTCGCGGTGGGGCTGACCTGCGGCGGGGAGCTGGATGTCCTGGTCCAGCCGTTCGGACGCGCCGGAGCGGCAGCCGAGACCGGGGACGTCACTCCGCTCCTCGGTACCGTGCTGGCCCGGATCGCGGCCGGTCTCCCGGTGGCGCTGGCCCGGGTGGCGGACGGTCCTGACCGCCTGCTCGGACTCGGTCTCGTCGTCACACCCGACGACTGTCACGGCAGGTTCCCGTCGCGGAGCACCGCCCTCGGACACGCCGTCGAGGCCGAGGCGCGCACCCTTCTGGAGGCGGGCCGCACGGGCGTGTTCACTCTCGGCCCGGACGGCCGCCCGTGTCCCGGGGACGTGCCGGGGACGGTCACGGTGCTGGTGGAGACGTGGGCGCCGCCGCCGCGCATGCTGGTCTTCGGTGCTGTCGACTTCGCCGCGGCAGTGGTGAGCGCCGGCCGCTTTCTCGGCTATCACGTGACGGTCTGCGACGCCCGCCCGGTGTTCGCCACCGCCGCCCGCTTCCCCGACGCGCACGAGGTCGTCGTGGACTGGCCCCACCGCTATCTGGACGCGCAGTCGCCCGCGCTGGACGGCCGCACCGCGCTGTGCGTGCTCACCCACGACGCGAAGTTCGACGTCCCTCTGCTCGTCAGGGCCCTGCGGCTGCCGCTCGGCTTCGTGGGGGCCATGGGGTCGCGCCGCACCCACGCGGACCGGCTGTCCCGGCTGCGCGCGGCGGGGCTCGGCCCCGCCGAGCTGGCGCGGCTGCGCTCGCCGATCGGCCTCGACCTCGGCGCCCGTACGCCCGAGGAGACCGCGGTCTCCGTCGCCGCCGAGATCATCGCGCTGCGGGGCGGGGGCAGTTGCCTGCCGCTGTCCGACGTGTCGGGGGCCATCCACCGTGCCCCGGGCAGGGCCGGCGCCTCCCGCGCGAGGGGCCGCGCTCCCGCGACCGCCCTTCCCGCCCTCCACCCCGTACAGGCAGGACCGTGACACCCCGTACGCCGGGCCGGCGGGTCCGCGTCTACTGTCTGCCGCACGCGGGAGGGAGCGCCGAGGCCTACCGTGACTGGCTGCCGTCCACGGCGGGGACGGGTCCCCGTTTCGTCCCCCTGGAGCTGCCGGGCCGTGGGCGCCGTCGTGACGAGCCCCTGGCAAAGACGATGACGGAGCTGGCGGACGGGGTCCTGGACCATCTCGCCGGGCGGCCTTCCGACGAGCCCTTCGCGCTGTTCGGCCACAGCATGGGAGCCTGTCTGGCCTACGAGACCGCCCGGCGTCTGCGGGCGGCGGGACGTGCGCTGCCGCGGCTCCTGGTGGTGTCCGGCAGCGGGCCGGTGGGAGCGGGTGGTCGTACGGCCGCGTCCGCCTGTTCGGACGAGGAGCTCCTGGACCGCCTCGAGAAGCTCGGCGGCACGCCGCCCGAACTCCTGCGCCACCGGGCGCTGAGACCCCTGTGGCTGCCCGCGGTGCGCGCCGACCTGAGGCTGACGTCCGCCTTCACCGACCGGGCGCGCCCCACCGTGCTCGACTGTCCGATCCTGGCTCTGGGAGGAAGCGGGGACCCCTTGGCCGGCCCTGGCGAAGTCGGCGGATGGAGCACGCTGACGTCAGCGGGCTTCCATCAACGCCTGTACCCCGGGGGCCACTTCTTCCTGCACGGGCACCGGCGCGCGATCACCGCCCACATCGCGGACCTCCTGGCCGCCCACCCTGTGCGCGGCTGCTGACGGGTCCGGTGCGGGCTCGGCCCCGGGCGCCCGCGGGTAGGCCGCGAGTGCCGGGTCGTCACCGACCGCGTACGGCCGGCCCACACAGTCGAGCATCGGGATGTCGGAGACGTGGTCCCCGTAGGCACAGCAGTCGCGGGCGTCGATGCCGGGGTGGAGCCGCAGGGCCCCTCGCACTGCGGACCGTTTCCCCTCGCCGATGACCGGTTCCCGGATCTCACCCGTGTACGTCCCGTTCTCGGTGAGGAGTTCGGTGCACAGGACGTGCGCCGCGCCGACCTCGGCCGCGATCGGCGTGACGCACGGCGGGAACGATCCGGAGACGAGGACGACGCCCGCTCCGGCCGCACGGTGCCGGGCGAGTTCGGCCCGGGTGCCGGGCAGGAAGAAGTCCGCTCCGGCGGACCGCAGCGCATACCACTCCGTGCCCAGCCGTTCGGTCTCCTCCACGCTCCGGCCGGCCCACAGCCGGTAGTACGCGCGGTTCACCTCCGACCGCGGTGTCCCGGCCGCACTCAGGGCGCGTATCCCGTCGGCCACCTGCTCGTACCACGGCACCGAGACGAAGCGGAGGAAGTCGAACATCGTCTTCAGCCCCACCAGGGTCTCGTCCACGTCGGAGAAGACGAGGTATCGCCCGCCGCACTCCCCCGACCCGCAGTTCCCCACACCCACGATCTCCCCCTAGGCCGACCCGGATCCCCAAAAAAACCTACCAGAAGGAATCATGAAGGGACCGCCGGATCGCGCTGCCATGGGGGCGGAGAACGTCCAGAACGAGTTCACGTATTACACGGTGGTCCTGCCGATCCTCGCCGACGACATCGTCACGTACGTACAGCTCGCTGAGGGCGCCCGCGGGGCACACCTTCGCCCCGTCGAGCGGCAACACGGAGACGGGCCCGGCCTACGCGGCCGGGCCCGTCTCCGTGCGGGGAGGTCAGGGCTTGAGCGTGAACGACTCGGCGGCCGGGGCCACCTCGGCCGGGCGGACCACCTTGAGGCCTCCGGGCGTCTTGGCGTCCGGCTTCATGACGACGGTCTGCCGGGTGGACGGCGCCGCGGGGTCGCTGAAGTCGTGCGAGATCCCGAAGTCGGCGCCGAAGTCCTTGATGGTGAGCAGGGCCTTGTCGACGCCCTCACGGGTGAGGTCCTTGGACTCGCATGCCTTCCTCAGCGCCTCGCCGAACACGGACGCCGCGTTGTATCCGGCGATGACGCCGTTGTCGAGGCCGTCCTTGGGGTACTGGGCCGCATACGCCTTGGCCAGCTTCGCCGGGCCTGCCGCCGCGTCACCGATCGGCAGGGTCGACGCGCCGATGTAGTAGTCCTTCTGCAGGGCGGCGCCCGCCTGGGTCGCCAGGAGCTGCGGGGCGTACGCCGAGTTGTTGCCGACGACGGGGACGTCGAAGCCGGTGGCCGCGGCCACGCCGACCAGGGAGGCCGCCTGGCGCGGGCCGGCACTGATGACGACCGCCTTGACGCCGGCCTGCTTCAGCGCGGAGACCTGGGCGGTCATGTCGTTGTCGGTCGGCTTGATCTTCTGCTCGACGACGGTGAGGCCCGCTTCCTTCGCAGCGTGCTTCGAGCCCGCGAGGGCGTTCTCGCCGTAGTCGCCCTCGAAGTAGACGTGACCGATCTTGTCGCCCTTGGCGATGCGCTTCTCGTCGAGCAGGAAGTCGATCAGGTTGATGGTCTCGACGTCGTACGTGGCGCCGATGACGCGGACGTACTCGGAGCCGACCAGGTTCGCGGACCATGCCTGGGGCAGGACGATGGCCTTGTCCTGGCCGTCGATGCGCGACTCGACGGCGGAGACGAACGGGGAGCCGATGAACTGGGTGAAGCCCAGCACCTCCGGTTCGAGTTCGGTGTAGGCGCCGATCGCCTTCTGCGGGTCGTATCCGTGGTCACGGACGGTCAGTTCGATCTGCCGGTCGCAGATGCCGCCGGCCTTGTTGGTCTCCTCCACCCAGAGCTGCTGGGCCTGGGTGACGCTCTTGCCGAGCGAGGCGTACACCCCCGTCATGTCGGTCAGGGCCCCGAGGGTGATCTTCGAGTCGGTGACGCCCTCCCCGGCCTTCACACCGTTCTTGTCCGCGGCGCCGTCGTCCGACGACTTCGCCTTCTCGCTGCACCCCGCGAGGGTGAGGGTGAGAGCCGCGACAACGGCTCCGACAACACGTAGTTTCATTTCTTCTTCTCCCCTGGATTCTTCAGACGCGCAATGCCGCCGGGCAGGAACAGGACGACCGCGACGACCGCGGCGCCGTACAGATAGCGGGACGCCTCGCCCGGTGCGATGCCGCCCGTACCAGGGGCGGACACCAGGGGGAGGGAGTCGCTGTAGTGGGTGAGCACCTGCGGGAGCAGCGACACGAACGCGGCGCCGATGACGGCTCCCGCGACGCTGCCCAGCCCGCCGATGACGATCATGGCGAGGTATTCGAGGGACAGGATCATGCCGAAGTACTCGGGCACGGTCCGCTGGAAGACCAGCGCGAGCAGGACGCCCGCGAGGCCCGCGTACATCGAGGACAGGACGAAGACGCCCGCCCGGTACCGGGCGACCGGCACCCCCATGACGCCGGCCGCGATCCGGTGGTCCCGGATGGCGTTGAGCGCCCTGCCGGGCCTTCCGCGCAGCACCCCGCGGGCGAAGAGCCCGCCGGCCAGCAGGGCGGCCAGCCCCAGGTACCAGAGCTTCTCCGACGACTGGAAGGGCACTGCGGCGACGACCACTTCGGCGTCGTCGAAGGTGAACCCGAAGAGCGAGAGGGGCGGCACCGGACGGCCGTTGAAGCCACCGGTGAGCGAGCCCGCGTTGAACAGCACGTGCTGGCCGATGAAGATCAGCGCGAGCGTGGCGATACCGAGGTAGGCGCCGCTCAGCCGCCCCGCGATGGGGCTGAAGAGCCCTCCGGCCGCGCCTGCCAGGAGCACGGCCAGGACGGCCGCGAGCCAGGTGGGCAGGCCCAGGCCGGTGACGGCGTGCCCGTTCTCCGTGCTGCTCTCGCCTCCCAGGATGCAGTAGCCGTACGCGCCCACGGCGAGGAAGAACGCGTGCCCCATGGAGAGCTGGCCGGTGGAGCCGGTGAGCAGGTTGAGCCCGATCGCCCCGATCGCGGCGGCCATGGCGAACAGCCCGGCCTGGAGCCAGAAGCGGTCCAGGTAGAACGGGAACAGCAGGAGCAGCACGGACCCGGCGAGCCAGAGGTAGGGGGCGGGGCGGCGCAGCCGGCCGGTGAACGACTCCCCCCGGGCCGCGGTGTCCTTGACGGCTTCAGACACGGGACAGCTCCTTCGTACCGAAGAGTCCCGCCGGCCGGACCAGCAGGACGACCACCATCACCAGATACGGGGCGAGATCACCGATGCCGCGTCCGAGGAAGGAGAGGTCGCCCTGGTAGCCCGTGGCGAGTGACTCGGTGACTCCGACGACGAGACCTCCGACGAGTGCCCCGGTCGTCGAGTCGAGGCCGCCGAGGATCGCGGCGGGGAACGCCTTGAGGGCGGCGAGTGAGGTGGCCCGTTCCAGGCCGGGGGTCGGGAACACGGTGAGGAAGAGCGCGGCGACGGCGGCGAGTGCTCCCGCGACGGCCCAGGCGGAGAGGGAGACCCGGCCGAGGCGGATGCCCATCAGCGCGGCGGTCTGCGGGTTCTCCGCGGCGGCCCGCATGGAGACGCCCCACGAGGTGAAGCGGAAGGCGAGCAGGAACACCGTGATGAGCATCCCCGCCACGAGGAAGGCCGCGATGCGGGTCTCCGCGAGGGTGACGCCCCCTATGGTGACGACGTCGTCACCCCACGGGTCGCCCAGGGACATGACGTCCGTCCCCATGCGCCGGGTGAGTTCGGTGGTGAGGATGATGTCGACGCCGATGGTGACGATGGCCAGGACGCTCTGGTCGCTCCCCCGGTAGCGGCGCATGACGAAGAACTCGACCGCCGAGCCGACGACGGCGGCGCCCGCGATGCCGACGCCCAGGGCCGGCCAGAAGCCGATGTCGTCGTGGAGCACGGCGGTGACGTAACCGCCCGCCAGGAGCAGCGAGGCGTGGGCGAAGTTGACGACCTCGGTCGCCTTGAAGATGACGACGAAGCCCAGGGCGATCAGTGCGTAGACCGACCCTATGGAGAGGCCGCCGAGGAGGAGTTCGATGAAGGTGGTCATTCCTGTGCCCCCAGGTAGGCCTGCACGACGGCCGGGTCGTTCTGCACCTCGGCGGGCGTGCCACCCGCGATCCTGCGTCCGAAGTCGAGTACGGTCACGGCGTCCGCGAGCCGCATCACCACCCCCATGTCGTGTTCGACCATGACGATCGAGATGCCGAGGCTGTCGCGCACACCGGCGACGACGGCCGCGGTGCGGCGGCGTTCGTCGGCGGTCATGCCCGCGATGGGCTCGTCCAGGAGCAGGACCTCGGGCTCCATGCACAGGGCGCGGCCGAGCTCGACGAGCTTCTGCTTCCCGTACGGGAGGGCGCCGGCGGGGAAGTCGAGTTCCTTGTCCAGTCCGATGAACTCGGCGATCTCCCGCACCCGTTCGTGATGCCGACGGGCCTCACGGGTCGCGGAGGGCAGCCGCAGTCCCGAGGCCAGGAATCCGGCGCGGGTGAGCCGGTGCCGGCCGAGCATGAGGCTCTCGGCGACGGTGGCGTGCGGCGGCAGGGCCAGGTTCTGGAAGGTGCGGGCGACACCGAGGTCGGCGATCCTGTGCGGGGCGAGACCGGTGAGTTCGGTGGAACCGAGGTGCACGCTGCCCGAGGTGGCGCGGTAGACGCCGGAGAGCACGTTGAACGTGGTGGACTTTCCCGCGCCGTTGGGGCCGATGACGGCGTGCACGCTGCCCGGTTCGACGGTGAAGGACACCGCGTCGAGCGCGGTGAGTCCGGCGAAGCGCACGGTCACGTCGCGTACGGCGAGAGGGGCCGGAGCGGTCGTCACGCGGACCACCTGCTCAGGGTGCGGGTGACGCCTTCGGCCTGTACGGCGTCCTCGGCGGCGGTCTCGTCGACGACACCGAGATAGCGGCGGCGCACCTCGTCGGATGCGGCGAGTTCGTCGGCCGGGCCGTCGAGCGCGACCTCGCCGACGTCCAGGACGTACGCCGTGGAGGCGAGCCGCAGCGCGATGGCCGCGTTCTGCTCGACGAGCATGACGGAGGTGCCGCCCGCGTTGATCTCCTGGATCGTCTCGGCGATCCTGGCCGCCATCAGCGGGGCGAGCCCGAGGGACGGCTCGTCGAGCAGCAACAGGCGGGGTGCGGCCATCAGGGCCCGGCCCATCGCCAGCATCTGCTGCTCACCGCCGGAGAGCAGACCGGCCCGCTGGTGCGCGCGCTCGGCGAGCACGGGGAACAGTTCGTGTACGCGCTTCAGGGCGGCGGCTGCCGCCTTCCGGCCGCCGCGTGTCCCGAGGGCGCCCGCCCGCAGATTGTCCGCCACCGTCATCCGGGCGAACACCTGCCGCCCTTCCGGCACCTGGATCACTCCCGCCGCCACCACCTGGGCGGGGCGGAGCCCGTCCAGGGGACGGCCGTCGAAGCGGATGGTGCCCGTGCCCGTGCCGCGGTGGAAGCCGAGGGTCCGCGATACGGCCCGCAGCAGCGTGGTCTTGCCGGCGCCGTTGCCACCGAGTACAGCGGTGATCGCGCCGGCCGGCACGTCGACGGAGACGTCGCGCAGTGCCCGTACCGGGCCGTAGCCCACGGACAGTTCGCGGATCTCGAGCGTTGCCATGCGTCCTCCTCCTTCCGACTGGTCGTTGTGGTGCCACAGACCAGCAGTGGGCGCGGCGCGCGTCCACGGCCCCGGGCGCAATCGCTGCGGGTGACCAGTCTTCGAAGGGCCCGGTTGTGCGTGTGCACAGAGGGAGGTGATGCGCGGCCCTCCCCGGGGCGGCCGGTGGCATCCTCACCAGCCATGAGCGGGTCGGTTCCATCCACTGGATCCGGCCTGTTCCGGACGAGAGGCCCTGGCTGCGGAACGGAGCGAAGACATGCGGCTGCGCGGTGACGAGCAGGGCCGGGCACTGCTCGATGCCCTGCTGGAGGGCCGGTCGGAGCCGGGCCTCGCGGCGCGCGCGGCGAGCGGTCTCGGTCTGCCGGAGCGGGGGCGTTACGCGGTGGCGGTGGTGCGGGCGGGCGAGGGCGGGCCGGTGTGCGCGGCGCTGGAGGCGGAGGGGGTGCGGTGCTTCCTGCGGGGACGAGGAGACCGCGAGACGGTGGTCGTCGCTCTGGGGGACCGGGACACGGAGTCGCTCACCGCCCTGCTGGCGCGGTGTCCGGGCCCCGGCGGTATCGGTCCGGTGGCCGACGGCCTGACGGGGCTGGGGGCCGCGTGCCGGCTGGCGGAGGTGGCGCTGCTGACGTGTCCGCCGGGCACGGCGGGGATCGTCCGGCTGGAGGAGCGGCTTCCCGCGGCGCTGGTGGTGAGCCAGCCGGAGCTGGCCGCCCGGCTGGTCGCCGACGTCTTCGGCCCGCTGCTGGCGCTGGATCCGGCGGACCGGGCGCTGCTGGTGCGGACGCTCGAGGCGTGGCTGGAGAGCGGGGGGTCGGCGGGGAGGGCGGCCGGGCGGCTGTACTGCCACCGCAACACCGTGCTCAACCGCTTGCGGCGGCTGGAGCGGCTGACCTCGCGGTCGTTGTCACGGCCGCGTGAACTGACCGAGATGACGCTGGCGCTGGAGGCGTTCACGCTGACGGCACCGCAGCCGTGAAAGGGGTGCCGACTGCCCGGCACCGCAGCCGTGAAAGGGGTGCCGACCGCCCGGCACCGCAGCCGTGAAAGGGGTGCCGACCGCCCGGCACCGCAGCCGTGAAAGGGGTGCCGACCGCCCGGCACCCCCCTCATGACGGTGCGTCAGGACAGGAAGTCGCGGGCGATCGCCTCGGCCGCGCGTTCCAGCAGGGGTCCGGCCTGTGCCATGCAGACGGCGGGGTCCGGTTCCAGGTCCGTCAGTGCGTAGGCCCGGCGTATGCCCGCCTTGCCCAGGGCCTCCGGCGGCAGCGCGAGGCGCCCGCAGACGGCGACGGCCTCCACCCCCGCGGCGCGCGCCGCGGCGGCGACGCCCGCCGGGGCCTTGCCGTGCAGGGTCTGCTCGTCGAGCGAACCCTCGCCGGTGACGACGAGCGTGGCACGGGCCAGCGCGGGGGCGAAGCCGAGAACGTCGAGCATGACCTCGATGCCGGGCCTGAAGCGCGCGCCCAGCGCGACCAGCGCGCCGTAGCCGATGCCTCCGGCGGCACCCGCTCCGGGCAGCTCGGCGGTCTCGGGGCCCAGCACCGACGCGTAGTGGACGAGTGCCGCGTCGAGGACCGCGATGTCGTCCTCGCCGGCGCCCTTCTGCCGGCCGTAGACCTCGGGGGCGCCCTTCGGGCCGGTCAGCGGGTTGTCCACGTCGCTGGCCAGGATCAGGTCGATGTCCGCGAGCCGGGGGTCGAGCCCCGACAGGTCGGCCTCGGCCAGTTCGGCGAGCGCGCCCCCACCGGGGCCGACGGGCTTGCCGTCGCCGTCCAGGAAGCGGGCCCCGAGCGCGGCGAGCATGCCGGCCCCGCCGTCCGTCGTGGCGCTGCCGCCGACGCCGAACACGATCGTCCGGGCGCCCGCGTCGAGCGCGGCCGCCAGCAGCTCCCCGGAGCCGTACGTGGTCGCCGTGAGCGGGGCGAACTCGCCAGCGGGGAGGTGCTGGAGGCCCGAGGCCTCGGCCATCTCCACCACGGCGGTGGCGCCGCGCACCGCGTACGCCCCCGTGACCTGGTTCCCGAGCGGGCCGGTCACCCGCGCCTCGCGGCGCTCGAACCCGGCGGCCACCGCCGCCGCGACCGTGCCGTCGCCGCCGTCCGCGACGGGCAGGGTCTCGACCCGCACGCCCGGTACGGCGCGCCGCAGCCCGGCCGTCACCCGCTCCGCGACCTCCACGGCCGTCAGCGAGCCCTTGAACTTGTCCGCCGCCACGAGCACGTGGGGGGTCTCCATCACTGCTCCGTCCGTCACCTTGTATCCCTTTGCTTTCGAACAGGCAGTCGCGCCGCCCCGACCTTATCCGGAGCACCCCTGATCTGCCCATGGCTGTCCGAAACCGTGTGACCGGCCCTGCGGCGCCGTCAGTCCAGGCAGAACTCGTTGCCCTCCGGGTCGGCCATCACGATGAAGCCGGCGCTCATCGGAGGAGCGGGCTCGTCGCGGCGTACCCGTGTCGCTCCCAGTGCGACGAGCCGTTCGCACTCGGCCTCCAGCGCCGCCATCCGCTCCTCTCCCTGGAGTCCGGGGGCCGCTCGGACGTCGAGGTGGACACGGTTCTTGGCGGTCTTGCCCTCCGGGACCTGCTGGAAGAACACGCGCGGGCCGTGTCCCTCGGGGTCCTCGATCGCCGATCTCGAATTGCGCTGCTCCTCCGGCACGCCGATCCCCGCGAGGAAGTCGTCCCACGCTGCCAGCGGGTCGGCGCCCTCCGGCAGGTCGACACCGGGCGGGCCGGGGTGGACGTAGCGCAGTGCGTCGCGCCAGAAGGACGACAGCGCTCGCGGGTCGTGGGCGTCGAAGGTGACCTGGAAGTGGCGGCTCATCGGCTTGCTCCGTTCGTGGCGTGATGCGTGGGGAGGCAGAGGTCGCACGGCCGGCAGAGCTCGGACAGGTGGTGGATCAGCTCGCGGTGGATGTGCGGCACCGGCGACCGGTCGAGGGCCTCTGCGTCCATGGGACCACCCTGGCACCCGTTCAGGACAGGACCGGTCCGCCTTCCCCGGCAGGGTGGGCCGTACGTGGCGGACGGTGACGAGCGGAGCACGACGGAGCGGGTGTGGAGCCCCGAGCCGTGCCCCGCGGAAATACCGTCGCAGGTGCCGGGAGCCGTCCGTAGGCTCGGGCCATGACTCTCGTCGCGATCCTCAGCGGCGCCGGCGTCTCCACGGACTCCGGCATCCCCGACTACCGCGGGCCGCAGGGCCTCTGGCGGAAGGACCCGGAGGCGGAGAAGCTCGTCACGTACGACTTCTACATGTCCGATCCGGACATCCGGCGCCGCTCCTGGCAGATGCGCCGCACGAGCGCGGCCCGGGGCGCCGAGCCGAACGACGCCCATCGTGCGGTGGCCGCGCTCGAACGGTCGGGCACCCCGGTCCGGGTGATCACCCAGAACATCGACGGACTGCACCAGCGGGCGGGGCTGTCCGCCCGCAAGGTCGTCGAACTCCACGGCACGGCGCACGAGGTGGTCTGCACCCGGTGCCACGCCCGGTCGGCCATGGCGGACGCGCTGGCCCGGGTCGAGGCCGGCGAGGCGGACCCGCCGTGCACGGTCTGCGGCGGGATCCTGAAGCCGGCGACGGTGATGTTCGGCGAGCGCCTGGATCCGCAGGTGCTGGCCGACGCCATGGCGATCACCAAGGCCAGCCAGGTGTTCATCGCCGTGGGTACGACGCTCCAGGTACAGCCCGCGGCGTCGCTGGCGGGGATCGCGGTGGAGCACGGGGCCCGGCTCGTCGTGGTGAACGCCGAGCCGACCCCGTACGACGACTTGGCCGACGAGACCGTACGCGAACCGATCGGGACGGCCCTGCCGGCGCTGCTGGAGCGTCTCTCCTCGGGGAGCGACGCCCTCTGACCACGGACGGCGGGCGCCCGGCAGGCGCTCAGTCGTCCAGGCCGGCCCGGATCCGGCGGGAAGGGCTGAAGGCGTACAGCTCCAGGATCTCCGGGGCGTCCGCGAGGCCGGGCCCGCCCTCCGCCGCCCAGGCGGCGATGTCGGCGACGGCGTGCGGATCGTTGACCAGCCCCAGCCAGACGGGGCGGCCGCCCGCTCGGCGGCCCTCGGCCGAAGGCTGTACGACGATGACGTTGCCGTGCTCGCAGGCGTCCAGGCACTCCACCGCTCGCACGGTCGCGGCCCCGCCCGCGGACTGCCGCAGTTGCGCGAGCTGCCCGGCGTGGTCCACTCCCGGGATCTTCCCGGTGCCGCAGCAGCAGCCCCGGCAGACGCTCACCGTGGGCCGGGACGGGCCGGGTGCGGCGGCCTTGTGCGGTCGGCGGCTCATGCGGGTGCGCTCCCGGGGGCTGTACGGCTGATGACCGTAGGACTCTACCGAGCCGCTCCCCCGCAGGTCCGGTGAGGTAGTGTTGACGGCTGCGAAGGGGAGTAGCCCTGCAAACCGGTCGTCGACACACTGGAGCCTCCGGGTTCCCGGTGGCCGGGTTCGTGGATTCCCACGGACGGGCGAGACCTTCGGTCAGGTATGACACGTCCGCGCCCTGCGGGCGTTGCCGTCATGCCGGGCCGAGTGGTCCTCCGAAAAGCCCCTGCGGCGCTTCGCGGAAGTCCCGGAGCCCGGCTCTCACAGAAGGCCACCCGGAATGCATCTCGACCCCCTGGCGATCCTCACCGCCTTCGGGCTGATCTTCCTCGCGGAGCTCCCCGACAAGACGATGTTCGCCTCGCTGGCCATGGGCACGCGTATGCGCCCGCTCTACGTCTGGTTCGGTACGTCGTCCGCGTTCATCGTGCACGTCGCCATCGCGGTCGGGGCGGGCGGGCTGATCGGCCTGCTGCCCGACTGGATCGTCAAGGTGGTCTCGGCCGCCCTCTTCGCCTTCGGCGCCTTCATGCTGCTGCGCAGCGGTGGCGGGGACGACGACGAGGACGGGGAGATCAAGACCGTCACCGGATTCTGGCCGGTCTACTCGACCGCCTTCATGGCGGTCTTCATCAGCGAGTGGGGCGATCTGACCCAGATCACCACCGCGAACCTGGCCGCGAGCAACGGCGCCTGGTCCACGGCCGTCGGGGCGGCCGTCGCCCTGATGTCGGTGTCGGCGCTGGCGCTGCTGGCCGGGCGGTTCATCGCCAAGCGGGTGCCGCTGAAGACGGTGCAGCGCATCGGCGGGGTGTGCATGCTCGGTCTGGCGATCTGGTCGGTCGTCGAAATCTTCACGGGCTGAGCGCGCACCGTGACGGGCTGAGCGGAGTGGCCGGGCCCCCGGCCGCCCCGCTCAGAACAGGGCAGGCACCTCGCACGCGCTCCCCCGCTCGAAGGCGAGCAGCCGCTGCTTGCGGTCCAGCCCGCCGCCGTACCCCGTCAGGCTCCCGGAGGCTCCGATGACGCGGTGGCAGGGCACGATGATCCCGACCGGGTTCCTGCCGTTGGCGAGGCCCACCGCGCGGGATGCTCCGGGCTTGCCGAGCCGGTCGGCCAGTTCTCCGTAGGAGCGGGTCTCGCCGTACGGGATGCGTACGAGCTCGGACCACACTCCGCGCTGGAAGTCGGTGCCGTGCAGGTGCAGCGGGAGGTCGAACTCCTTCAGCTCGCCCGCGAAGTAGGCGTGCAGCTGGCGGACCGTCTCACCGAAGGGCCGGGCGTCGGGTGCGCCGAAGGTCTCCTCCGGCGGCCGGTGCCGCTGTCCGGTCATGTAGAGACCGGACAGCACGCCGTCGGTCGCGACCAGGGTGAGCGCCCCGTACGGGCTGTCGACGACCGTGTGCTGCCTGGTCGCCGTGGGTGTGGTGGTCATGGTCGTCCTCAGCTGGGCAGGTGGTTGACGGGGTGGTCGTCGACGGTCCACAGATACTGCACCGCGTACGCCCGCCAGGGGCGCCACCGCGTGGCGGACGCGGTGAGGGCGGCGGGGGTGGCCGGGAGTCCGAGCTGTCCTGCGGCCCTGCGGATCCCGAGGTCGGTGGGGAGGAAGGCGTCCGGGTCCCCGAGGGCCCGCATGGCGATGACCTCGACCGTCCAGGGGCCGAAACCCGGCAGTGCGCCCAGTTCCGCGCGGGCCCTCTCCCAGTCGGTCCCCTCGCCCAGCTTCAGGGACCCGTCGGCGAGGGAGGCCACGAGGGTGGTGAGTGTGGCGCGGCGGCTGCGCGGCAGGGCGAGCGTCTCGGGGTCGAGCCCGGACAGCGCCTCGGCCGTCGGGAAGAGGTGGGTCAGGCCGCCTTCGGGATCCTCCACCGGGGTCCCGTGGGCGCGGACCAGACGGGCGGCGTGGGTGCGGGCGGCGGCGGTGGAGACCTGCTGGCCGAGCACCGCGCGTACGGCGAACTCCGCCGCGTCGACGGTGCGCGGCACCCGGCGCCCCGGGGCCGCGTCGACCAGCGGGGCGAGCAGCGGATCCGAGCGGAGCCGGTCGTCCACGGCGACCGGGTCGGCGTCCAGGTCGAGGAGTCTGCGGCAGCGGCTGATGGCCTGGGTGAGGTCGCGGGGGTCGGTGAGGGAGAGCCGGCAGTCGATGTGGCCGGGCCGCGGGGACAGCGCCACGATGCCGTGCCCGTGCGGCAGGGTGAGCGTGCGGCGGTAGGCGCCGTCGCGCCATTCCTCGACGCCGGGGACTGCGGTGGCGGCGAGATGCCCGAAGAGGTTGCTGGGGTTGAGCGGGGCGCGGTACGGGAGCCGGAGCGCTATCGACCCCGGAACGACGGGCTTACGGGCCCCGCGTTCCGCCCGGGAGCGCAGCTCGCCCGGGGCGAGCGCGAAGACCTCCCGCACGGTGTCGTTGAACGTACGGATCGATGAGAACCCCGCCGCGAACGCGACCTCGGCCATGGGGAGCCCGGTCGTCTCGATGAGGACCCGGGCGGTCTGGGCGCGCTGGGACCTGGCCAGCGCGAGCGGGCCCGCGCCGACCTCGGCGAGGAGCTGGCGCTCGACCTGCCGGGCGGAGTAACCGAGCCGGGCGGCCAGTCCCTGGACGCCCTCCCGGTCGACGACGCCGTCCTGGATGAGCCGCATGGCCCGGGCGACGGAGTCGGCGCGGGCGTTCCACTCCGGGGAGCCGGGGCTGGTGTCGGGCCGGCACCGCTTGCAGGCGCGGAACCCGGCCTGCTGGCACGCGGCGGCGCTGGGGTAGAAGGTCATGTTCCGGGCCTTCGGTGCCACGACCGGACAGCTGGGCCGGCAGTAGATCCGGGTGGTCAGGACCGCTGTGAAGAACCAGCCGTCGAAGCGGGCGTCCTTCGACTGTACGGCCCTCACGCAGCGCTCGGTGTCGGTGTGCATGGTCCAAGCATCGGGCACGGGAGGGCCGGCCGGCTGGCGGAAATCCGACATCGATGTCGCGCGGCGATCCGACACGGCTGCACGGCCGCCGACGGCTCGCCTATCCGGTTCTTGTTCAGATTCATGAATTCTGATCACGTACACATCTATTGACGTGACCACGACACGCACTTACGGTCCAGGAAAGCGCTTGCCCCCCACCCAGTGTGGCCCCGGCAGCCCGCCCTGTTCAGCGGAACGAACAGATGGGCTGCCGAACCAACCCGACCTGGAGACGATCGATGCAGAAGAAGAAGCCCGTCATCGCGTGTATCAGCCTGCTGGCCGGATCGGCCCTCGCGCTGTCCGGCACCATGGCGCAGGCCGCTCCCGCCCCCCGCACGGCCGCCGCGACCGGAACGGCCGGTGCCTCCGCCGCGCCGGCAGCCGACGCCCTGTACGTGGCGCCCGAGGGCAACGACGACGCGGCGGGCACGGAGTCGGACCCGACGACGCTCTCGTCGGCGATCAGCCGCGTCAGCCCCGGCGGGACGATCTACCTGCGCGGCGGGACGTACGAGTACTCGGAGACGGTCACCATCCCGCCGGGCAACGACGGCACGTCCGGTGCCCGCACGACGCTCGCCGCCTACCCGGACGAGACCCCTGTCCTCAACTTCGCGGCCATGAGCGAGGACCCGGCCAACCGCGGGCTCGCCGTGAACGGCGCGTACTGGCACATCGACGGCATCATCGTCGAGCACGCCGGAGACAACGGGATCTTCGTGGGCGGCAGCGACAACGTCATCGAGCATGTGGTGACGCGCTTCAATCACGACTCGGGACTGCAGATCTCCCGGATCGCCTCCGACACCCCCGACGACGAGTGGCCCGCCGACAACCTCATCCTGAGCTCGGAGTCGCACGACAACGCGGACTCCGACGGTGAGGACGCCGACGGCTTCGCGTCGAAGCTCACCTCGGGCCCCGGGAACGTCTTCCGCCACACCGTGTCCCACAACAACATCGACGACGGCTGGGACCTCTACACCAAGTCCGAGACGGGCCCCATCGGCCCGGTGACCATCGAGGACTCCCTCTCCTACGACAACGGGACGCTGTCCGACGGGACCGTCAACTCCGACGGCGACCGCAACGGCTACAAGCTCGGCGGTGACGGCATCGAGGTGGACCACATCGTCCGGCGCAACATCGCCTACAACAACGGCCACCACGGATTCACCTACAACAGCAACCCAGGCTCCATGACGGTGTCGGGCAACGTCAGTATCGACAACGCCGAGCGCAACTTCTCGTTCGACAAGGGCACTTCGGTGTTCCGCGACAACGTCTCCTGCCGCGGTGACGACGGCTCCAACGACAAGACGGTGGGCGACGCGGACAGCTCCAACCAGTTCTGGACCGGCTCGAACGGCTCGTCCTGCTCGGCTTACTCCGGTGCGATGGACTGGTCGTTCGCCTCGGACGGCTCCCTTGTCGTGACCTTCGGCGGCAAGAAGGTGACGCCGTAGCCGCGGTTACCGACTCCTCCGCCGGTCCGTCCGATCCGGACGGGCCGGCGGAGACCGCCGCGGCCGAACGGACGGTGCGCGAGGACAGGTGGGGCACGTCCGGGCCTCAGGTCATGCTGCCGCGGCACACCGTTCCTGGGGCCGGGGTGCGGCCCGTGCGGAGGTATCGGTCGACCGTCTCCATGACGCAGCGGTTCTGCGGGTACGTACCGTGTCCCTCCTCCTCGGCCGTCAGGAGCACGCCGACACCATCACCCAGGGCGCGGGCCATGTGGCGGGCGCCGGGGTACGGGGTGGTCGGGTCGCCGGTGCCGCCGACCACCAGGACGGGGGCCGCGCCGTCGGCGTTCACCTGGGGCGTGGCCCGCTCACCGTCGAACGGCCAGTCGTAACAGAGGTAGACACCGGTGGACCAGGCCGCGCCGAAGACGGGTGAGGCGGCCCTGACGCGGGCCTCGTCCCTGTCGAGGCGTTCGAAGCCGGGGCGCAGGTTGGAGTCCGCGCAGGTGACAGCGATCTGGGCGGCGCGGCTGCTGTCGCTCGGGGGCGCCGCGCGGCCGGCGGAGCCGAGGTCGTCCGCGCCCTTGCTCAGCGGCCGGCCGTCATTGTGGTCGATCAGCGCGGTGAGGGCCTTGGCGAGCGGCGGCCAGCCGTCCGTGCCGAGGTCGAGATGGTCGCTGACGGTGTGCGCGAGGTCGTCGGCGTCGAGGTTCCTTCCGCCGCCGGCCGGGGCGGGCTTCCTCTCCAGGCGGTCGGCCAGACGCGCCATGCGTCGCGCGGCCTCCTCGGGCCCGTCCCCGGTCGGGCAGTGGCGGATACGGGCCGCGCAGTGCTCGGCGAACCGGTCGAACGCCGCCTGGACCGCCTTGACCTGCGACACCTGCTCCTCGCTGAGGTCCTCGGTCGGATCGACGGACGCTTCGAGGACGAGCCGTCCGACGTGTGACGGGTACAGGTGGGCGTAGACCGCACCGAGCGCCGTTCCGTACGAGACGCCGAAGTAGTGCAGCCGCTCGTCGCCGAGGAGGTAGCGCATCAGGTCGAGGTCGCGCGCGGTGTGCGAGGTGCCGACGTACGGGAGGAGCGCCCCGGAGTGCTCCGCGCATGCCTCGGTTCCGTCGAAAGCGGTGTCGTCCGCGGTCTTCCCGCAGCGCACGGGGATGGTCGCGCCAACTCCGCGCGGGTCGAAGGAGACCAGGTCGTAGCGGTCGAGGAGCGGCTCGTACTGGTTGAGGCGGGCGGGCAGTCCGCTCACGCCGGACACGCCGGGGCCGCCGAAGTTGAGGACGAGCGAGCCGATGCGCCGGGCGTTCGGTCCCGTGGCCTTGCGACGGATCAGGGCGACGTCGATCGTGCTGCTTTCCGGTTTCCGGTAGTCGAGGGGGGCCTTCATGACGGCACAGTCGTAGCCGGTGCGCGCGGTGGGCGGCGAGGTGCAGCGGGACCAGTGGAGCTGCTGGCCGGTGGTGAGCGCGTCGGGCAGACCGGTGGGCGGGTTGTTCGCGGTGAACTCCGTACGCGGTTCCGCGCTCCGGCCGGGAGCGTCGCGCTGGAGCCAGGCGCCGACGGCCCCGATCGCGGCGAGGACGACCACTACAAGGACGCGCGCACCGACCGACAGGCCCGGTCCGCGGCTTCGTATCGCGTGTGCGTCACTCATCGAGAACCCGCGCTCCCACCCCTGGACGCCCACCCCGTGCCCGCGTGCCCGTACCCGTGATCGCCCGATCGTCGAATGAGTGCAGGGTACAAGCCGCCTCCGACAGCCGTGCCGGGCTACCCGGCCGAGCGGCTGCCGGTCGTTCCGGGCCGGGCGCCGCGGCCGGCTCCCGGTGGTGGTCCCGCAGGCGGCCGAAGGGCTGATGGACTCACCCCATGACGACTCTGCTGCCCCGTATCCTTCGAGCACTTGAGCAGTTCCACGCGGCTCGTCCCTGGGACCACAACGCCCATTACCACCGGTGGATCCTGCGCCGGCTCCCCGGACGGTTCGACAGAGCGCTGGACGTCGGATCGGGCAGCGGTGACCTCTCGCGGCTCCTGGCCTCACGGGCCGGAGCGGTGCACGGTATCGACGTCGATCCCACGATCGTCGACCGCGCGCGCGAGCTCACCGACCCCGCCCAGGTGACCTTCACTGTCAAAGACGCCTCGAAGGAGGTGCCGCCGGGTCCCTACGACGTCATCACATGTGTCGCCGCCATCCACCACATGCCGTTCGGCGACGCCCTCACCTGCTTCCGTCAGGAGCTGGCGCCCGGCGGAACGCTGGTCGTCGTCGGCGTGTACCGCCCGCAGTCCCGGAGCGATTACCTGATCGACGCCGTGGCCGTTCCGGCGAACGTCCTCATGGCCTGGATCAAGAACAAGGGCCGCAAGGTGCCGCGGCCGGCCTCGATGACCGCCCCGGCCCGGCCGGCGACCATGACCTTTGCGGACATCGTCCGCGACGCTCACCGGGCGCTCCCCGGTGCACGGCTTCACCGACGGCTGTTCTGGCGCTACACGCTGGTCTGGCACCACCACCAGTAGGCCGGTCCCGTCCTGGCCCGGGCCGAAGGCACCACGCCGGGAGAAATATCCGCCCCCACAGCCTTCCGCCACCACGTTTAGTACCGTCCTTGCCATGACGACTGCCATGACCAGGACGGTCGATGACGTGAACGCCGGAAGCCTGCTGCGGGGCTGGCGCAAGCTGCGAGGCATCAGCCAACTCGAACTGGCCCTCAGAGCCGACAGCTCCGCACGCCATATCAGCTTCATCGAGACCGGCCGGTCCACGCCGAGCCGGCCCATGGTGTTGCGTCTCGCCGAGCACCTCGACGTTCCCGTACGGGACCGCAACGCGCTGCTCGTGGCGGCGGGTTACGCCCCCTCGTACCCGGAGACAGCGCTCACCGAGCCTGCGATGACGACGCTGCGCGCCGGGCTCGACCAGCTGCTGACCGCCTACGAGCCCTTTCCCGCCCTGGTGATGGACGGGATGTACGACGTGGTGGCCGCGAACACGGGCGTACGGCTGCTCCTCGACGGAGTGGCCGGTCACCTCTTGCGGCCGCCCATGAACGCCATGCGGCTGACGCTGCACCCGCAGGGTCTCGCCCCACGGATCCTCAACCTGGGCGAATGGCGTGGCCATCTCCTGGAGCGGATGGAGCGGCAGGCCGCGCTGCGTTCCTCCGAAGCGCTGCGCGACCTGTACGAGGAGGTGGCCGCCTATCCGGCCCCGGCGGGCGACGCGCCTGCCGGGCCGGACGAACGGGGTCCGGCGGCCCACCCGTACGCCCTGCCCCTCCGGATCGAGTCGGGCGGCCGGGTGCTGTCCTTCATCTCGACTGCGACGACCTTCAACACACCGATGGACGTGACCGTCGCCGAGTTGGCGGTCGAGACGTTCCTGCCCGCGGACACGGAGACCGCCGCTGCCCTCCAGGCGGCCGGCTGAGGGAGAGGTCAGGCACCCGGCAGTCGGTCCAGGAAGCCCGCGACGCTGCTGATGCGGCCGTCGTCGGCGAGCGTGATCACGTCGAAGCCGGCGGCGGGAGCCGACCCGTCGGCGGTGGAGACCAGGTCCCATGTGAAGCGCACCAGGTTGTGGTGGGCATCGGGGGTGCCGGTGAGCTGGAACTCGAAGCCGGGGAACTGCTGGTGGGCGCCCGTGATCGCCGCAGCGATCCCCTCACGCCCCTTCGCCTCACCCAACGGGTCGGTGTAGGTGCCGTCCTCGGTGAACGCGGCGGCGACCGCCTCGGCCAGGTCCTCGGGGTCGGCAGCGTTCCAGGCGGTGAAGTAGCGCGCGACGGCGTCCTCGTGGATGGTCACAGCGGTGTCCTCTCGTCTCTGCGGGTGCGCCGGACGGCGGCTCTCCGGTCGGTGTGCCGCCCTTCCTTGTGCTCAGCAGCCTGTCGCACTCGTCGCAGGGGGTCGATTACCGCCGAGGTAATCCCGGGCGGCTTCGAGCCGCCGGGCTTCCCGTACCCGGCTGTACCCGCCCGTCACCATGCGCCGACGGTGGTGGCGTCACGGCGTGATCACCCGGCGGCGGCGGGGGCACCCTGACTCACGCCGCCCGCAGCCGACGCCACACCACCTTCGCCGCGTGGTGACCCGACATGCCGTGCACACCGGGGCCGGGCGGGGTGGCCGAAGAGCAGAGGAAGACCGCGGGGTGCGCGGTGGCGTACGGCACGCGGGCGAGCTTGGGGCGGATCACCGTCTGCAGCCCGGCGAACGCTCCGGTGGCGATGTCGCCGCCGACGTAGTTGGCGTTGCGCGCGGCGAGGCGGGGCGGTCCGGCGACGGCGCGGGCCAGGACCAGATCACGGAACCCCGGGGCGAACCGCTCCAGTTGACGCTCGATGACCTCGGTGGCATCACCCTCCCAGCCGGACGGGACATGCCCGTACACCCAGAAGACGTGGCGGCCTTCGGGGGCGCGGGACGGGTCGACGATGCTGGGCTGTGCGGTGATCAGGAAGGGGACGTCCGGGTCGCGGCCGGCGACGGCGGCGCGCAGGGCGGCGTCGATCTCGGCGGCGGAGGGGCCGACATGGACCGTGCCGGCGCGCCGGGCCTCCTCCGCCGTCCACGGCACCGGACCCGACAGCGCGTAGTCGATCTTGAAGCAGGAGGGCCCGTAGCGGTAGTGGTCGTAGGCGCCGCCGAGTCCGGCGATCCGGGCGAGCGCGATCGGTGAGGTGTCGAAGACATAGGCGCGGGCGGGCGGGAGTTCGTCGAGGCGTCTGACCTCGATGCCCGTACGGATGGTGCCGCCCTGTTCGCGCAGATAGGCGGCGAGGGCGTCCGAGATGGCTTGCGAGCCGCCGCGCGGCACCGGCCAGCCGTTCTCGTGCGCCGCGAGCGCGAAGAGCAGTGCGATCGCGCCGGTCGCGAAGCCGCTGAGCGGCGCGATGGCATGCCCCGCGAGGCCCGCGATCAGACCGCGCGCCTTCTCCCCCTTGAAGCGCCGGGAGAGCAGCGTGGCCGGCTGGACGGCGTCCAGCCCGAAGCGTGCCCAGCGGTACGGGTCCCGGGGCAGGCCGTCCCACGGGGTGCGCAGGAAGTCCGCGGCGAGAGCGTCCCAGTGGCCGGTGAAGGGCGCGACCAGCCTGCGGTAGGCGCCCGCGTCCTCCGGCCCCAGCGACATGGCCGTCTCCCCGACGGACCCGGTGAGCACGGCGGCGGAACCGTCCGGGAACGGGTGGGCGAGCGAGAGCGGCGCCTGCAGCCATTCGAGGCCGTGCCGGGCGAGCGGCATCGACGTGAAGGCGGGGGAGCCGATGCCCAGCGGGTGCACGGCGGAACAGGGGTCGTGACGGAAACCGGGAAGGGTCAGCTCCTCGGTACGGGCACCGCCCCCGACGGTCTCCCCGGCCTCGAACACCTCCACGGCGAAGCCTCGGCGGGCCAGCTCGACAGCGGCTGTCAGTCCGTTCGGACCCGCCCCCACGACGACGGCATCCAGCATCGATGGCACCTTCGGACTCCTTCGTCAGCCGACGGCCGGAGAACCCAGGATATTCATGTACGCCGACAGCCGGGTTCCGGGTAGCCTCCCGTCCGATGAGCAACGCTGACCTGTCCTTTCCGGCCGTCGCCGCGATGGCGTCCCGACTCGTCCAGGTGTCCGGTGTCGAGGCCGTCGCCCTGGGCGGAAGCCGCGCCCGTGGCACCCATCGTCCCGACTCCGACTGGGATCTGGGCGTCTACTACCGGGGCGCCCCGGATCTGGGCGCCCTCACCGCGCTGGCGTCCGAGGTCCAGGGGGCGCCGGCCGAGGTGGCGGGCCCCGGCGGGTGGGGCCCCTGGGTGAACGGCGGGGCGTGGCTGACGGTGGACGGTGTCGCCGTCGACTGGATCCTGCGCGACCTGGACCGGGTGGAGTCGGTGTGGTCGGAGTGCGGGGCGGGCCGCTTCGAGGTGGGGATCCAGCCGGGCCATCCACTGGGCTTCTGGTCCCCGTGTTACGTGGGTGAGGTCGCCCTCGGCCGGGTGCTGACCGACCCGGGCGGCGGGCTGACTTGCCTTCAGGAGGCGACTCGCTCCTACCCCGAGCCGCTGCGCCGTGCGTTGACCGGTGCGGCGTGGGAGGCGGAGTTCTCCGTGGCCTCCGCCCGCAAGTCGGCCCCGTCCGGGGACACCCTGCATGTCGCCCTCTGCCTGTCGAAGGCCTTCGGGATCCTCGCCCAGGCTCTGCACGCCCACCACCGCAGCTGGTGCCTCAACGAGAAGGGGGCGCTCGCCTCCGCCGCCGCGCTGCCGGACACCCCCGCGGACTTCACGGACCGGGTGTCGGCCGCTCTGCGCGGTCTGGACGCGCCGGCGGTGGAGACCGCGGCCGGCGTCGTACGGGATGTTCGCGCTGTCCTGGACGGCAACTCCCCGGCCGGTGGTGGTGTCCAGGCGGTCGCGGGCGGGTGAACTATCGGTGGCGCGCCCATGCAACCGTTCGAGGGTCGTGAGCGTCTTCGGTTGCGGTAAGTGATTGTGCCGGAGACGGCATTTTCCCATCGCACGCCCATGACGAGGGAACCTCCATGACCTATCCCCCCACCGGCCGCCGTCCTTCGCGCGCCGTGGTCGGTGTACTCGCCGCCGCCGCGCTGACCGGACTCGCCTCCCTGCCCTCCGTCGCCGTCGCCGTCGCCGCGGAGCCGGACCTCGGGATCGGGCCACTGGCGCCGATCACGGGTGCGCAGCCCGGCAGCGGCGTCGACGTGCCGTTCTCGGTCCTGAACAAGGGCACCGAGGAGGTCGCGAAGACCTGGGTGACCTACTCCGTCACGTCGGGTCTCGGCACGGCCGACTCCTACGGCAACTGCCTCTACTCGACACAGTCGTCGGTCGACGAGGAGCCTGAGAAGACCCTCGCGGTGTGCGCGATCGAGCAGCCGCTGAAGCCGGGCGTCGTCTACGTGCCTGAGCAGCCTGTCGGGCTGAAGGCGCTGGACAACGCGCTGTACGACAACGTCCGCATGACCGTCGAGGCCACGGAACCCGGGGCGGGCGACGGCGGCGGGACGGACCCCGTGCCGGGCACGGGCGCTCCGCTGAAGCTGGTCGAGAAGGCGCCGGCGACCGACGCAGACCGGGCGAGCCACAGCGAGGACTCCGCGACCGCCGAGGTCACCGCGGTCAACACCGCCGACTTCGCGCTGACCGGCGCCCGGCTCGAGGGCAAGGTCGGCGACGAGGTCACCGCGTCGGTGAAGTTCCTCAACAAGGGCCCGGCCTGGGTCTACCGCGAGCCGGGCCAGGGCGCCGCGACCGTCGACGTCCGGATCCCCTCGGGGACCTCGGTCGTGAAGGCGCACGACTACTGCAGCCCGGTCACCGAGACCCACTACACCTGCGGCACCTCGCAGTCGTGGGTGGACGAGGAGGGTGGCGAGACCTACCCGTTCGTCCTCCGGATCGACAAGGCCGTCGAGGGCGCGGCCGGGAAGGTCTCCCTCACCGGGGCGGACAGGCCCTTCGACACGAACGCGGCCAACGACACCGCGGAGATCGTGATCGATGCCGCCGCCACCACGGCCGGCGGTGCGGCAACGGGCGGGGCCACGACGGGCGGTTCCTCGGCCGAAGGCTCTTCGTCCGCCGGCTCCTCGTCCGCCGGCTCCTCGTCCTCCGGCGGCACGGACACCTCCGGCGGTACGGACACCTCCGGCGGTTCCACGGCCGGTGGCTCCACCGCCGGGGGCTCCGCCCCGAAGACGATGTCGGCCGGCAACCTGGCGGCGACCGGCTCGGACTCCACCGGGCCCATGGTGGCCGCGGCGGCCACGGCGCTGATCGCGGGCGGCGGCATCTTCTACGCCGTCCGGCGGCGTGCGGCTGCCGGCAACTAGCGCGACGACGAGTACTGCGGCTGTGGCCGGTGCGGGACTCCCGTACCGGCCACAGCCTTCAGACCTGTCCGCCGGACCGGAGCGCCTGGAGGACCTTCTCCGCGGTCCCCCGGTCCCTGGCCGCGGTGAACGGCAGGTCGTTCCCGCCGGTGATCCGGTAAGGGGCGCCGGAGAGCGTCGACTGCACGCCGCCGGCCTCGGTGACCAGGAGCAGCCCTGCCGCGTGGTCCCACGGGAACTCCCAGTTGAACGCCACCGCGTCCTGCGCGCCACAGGCGACCGCGAGGTACTCCAGCCCGGCCGATCCGCACGCGCGGGCGTCGATGCCGTCGGTCCGCAGGCCGAGCAGAGCGCGCTTCTGGGCGTCGGAGGTGTAGTCGGGGTGGGACATGGCCACCTTGAGCACCGCGCCCGGGGCCGGTGAACCACTCCGCAGAGCGGTGCCGTTGAGCGTGGCGCCGTGGCCGCGTACGGCGACGGCCATCTCGTCGAGGACGGGGGCGTACGTCCATGAGGCGTACACCTCACCGTGCCGGGCGAGCGCCACCAAGGTGCAGAAGCCGGGTTCGCCGTGGACGAACTGGCGGGTGCCGTCGACCGGGTCGACGATCCACACGGGTGCGTCGCCGCCGAGGGCGTCCAGGACCGCGGGGTCGGCGTGGACGGCCTCCTCGCCGACGACGAGCGAGCCGGGCAGCAGCCGGGTCAGGGACGCGGCGAGGTGCTCCTCGGCGAGCCGGTCGGCGGCGGTGACCAGGTCGTGGGGACCGCTCTTCTCGACGATCTCGTGTGCGGCCAGCTGCCGGTAGCGCGGCATGATCTCGGCGGCGGCCGCTGCGCGGACCGCCGCCTCCACCTCGGCCGTCGGCCCGGCGTGCCCGGCGTTCCCGTACAGAAAGTCATCGATCATGACTCCAGCTAAGCACGGTCCGCCGGGGGCACCCCGGGCAGGTGGTCAGCGGCCGACCGCGTAGCCCTGCATCCCGCGGGGGTTGGCGGCGGCGGACAGGATGCCGGTCTCGGGGTCCCTGGCGACCGCGCACATCCGGCCCTCGGACCACGCGTCGCCCACCGTGACGTCGTGACCGCGCCGGCGCAGCTCGCCGACGACCTCCGGGTCCATGCCCTCCTCGACGGTGACGCTGCCCGGTCGCATGCCGCGCGGGAAGAAGGAGCCGGGGAAGCTGTCGTTGTGCCAGTTGGGAGCGTCGATGGCGCCCTGGAGGTCGAGGCCGCCACGGACCCGGTCCCGCAGCGCCACGGCGAGGAAGAAGTGCAGCTGCCACTGGTCCTGCTGGTCACCGCCGGGGGTGCCGAACGCCATGACGGGGACTCCGTCGCGCAGGGCGAGGGACGGGGTCAGGGTGGTGCGGGGGCGGCGGCCGGGGGTCAGCGTGTTCGGCAGGCCCTCGTCGAGCCAGGCCATCTGCAGCCGGGTGCCGAGCGGAAAGCCGAGCTCGGGCACGACCGGGTTGGACTGGAGCCAGCCACCGCTGGGTGTGGCGGCGACCATGTTCCCCCAGCGGTCGACGATGTCGAGGTGGCAGGTGTCGCCGCGGGTCGCGCCGTCCTTGGTCACCGTAGGCTCGCCCACGCGGTCCGCGGTGGCCGTCGGCTCCCCCGCGCCCTCCTTGGCGACCGTCGGCTCGCCCGCCCCTGCCGCCGGGATGCCCATGGCGTCGAAGCCGGACTCGCCGGAGGCGACGGCGAGGGCGTGCCCGCTGAGGACCGGGGTGCGGCCCTCGGGGCTGCCGGGGCGCAGCTCCAGGGAGGCGGTGTCCTCGACCAGCGCCCGGCGCTCGTCGTTGTACGCCTTCGAGAGCAGCGCGTCGAGCGGTACGCCGGTGGCGTCGCCGTACCAGGCCTCGCGGTCGGCCATCGCGAGCTTGCAGCCCTCGATCAGCAGATGGACGTAGTCGGCCGAGCCGTAGGCGGGGAGCTCTGCCGGGAGGAGGGCGAGTTGCTGGAGGAAGGCGGGGCCCTGGCTCCAGCCCGCCGCCTTGGCCAGCGTCCAGCCGTTCCAGTCGTACGTGACGGGCGCCTCGTACGTCGCGGACCAGTCCGCCAGGTCGGCGGCGGTCAGGGTGCCGGTGTGGCGGGTCCCGCTGGTGTCCATGGTGGGTACGGCGGCCTGGCGGACCAGCGCCTCGGCGATGAAGCCGGTGCGCCAGATGTCACGGGCGGCGTCGATCTGCGCGACGCGGTCCGCGCCGCCCTTCTCCTCGGCCTCCGCTGTCAGGCGGCGCCAGGTGGCGGCGAGGGCGGGGTTGCGGAACAGCTTGCCGGGCTCGGGCGCCTTCCCGCCGGGGAGGTAGACCTCGGCCGAGGTCGGCCACTCGGTCTCGAAGAGCTCGCGGACGGTCTCCACCGTCTGGCCGACGCGCTCCACGGGGGCGTGGCCGTCGTCGGCGTATCCGATCGCGTAGCGCAGGACCTCGGCGAGGGTCTTCGTACCGTGGTCGCGCAGCAGCAGCATCCAGGCGTCGAAGGCACCCGGTACGGCGGCGGCGAGCGGGCCGGTGCCGGGGACCAGGTCGAGGCCGAGCGAACGGTAGTGCGCGGCCGACGCGCCGGCCGGGGCGGGGCCCTGTCCGCAGAGCACCCGCACCTCGCCGTCCTCCGGCGCGATGATCATCGGGACTTCGCCGGCCGGTCCGTTGAGGTGCGGCTCTACGACGTGCAGGACGAATCCGGCGGCGACGGCGGCGTCGTAGGCGTTGCCGCCGTCCTCCAGGACGGCCATCGCGGACTGCGAGGCGAGCCAGTGGGTGGAGGACACCATGCCGAAGGTGCCCTGGAGGGTGGGGCGGGTGGTGAACACGGGTGGGGCTCCTTGCTGCGGCGTGCGGAGTTCGGTGGTGCTTCGCGGATCGTACGTACGGGAGGCGGTGCCCCGGCAGGGGAGGTCAGGCAGCCGCGTCCGGAGCGGTGCCGTCGTCGGTCACCAGATGGCAGGAGACCTGCCGGCCGCCGGGGATCTCGCGCAGGGCGGGCACCTCGGTGCGGCACCGGTCGACGGCGAGAGGACAGCGGGTGTGGAAACGGCAGCCCGGCGGAGGATCGAGGGGGCTGGGCAGCTCGCCGTGCAGCACGATGCGTTCGCGGGACCGCTGCTCGACCGGGTCGGGCACCGGCGCCGCGGAGAGCAGTGCCTGGGTATAGGGGTGCTTCGGTGCGGCGAACAGCTCGGTGGTGGGCGCCTGTTCCACGATCTGCCCGAGGTACATCACGGCGATCCGGTCGGCGAGGAACTCGACGGCGGCCAGGTCGTGGGTGATGAACAGACAGCCGAAGCCGCGGTCCCGCTGGAGGTCGGCGAGAAGATTGAGCACCGACGCCTGCACCGAGACGTCGAGGGCGGACGTCGGCTCGTCGGCGACGACCAGGTCGGGGTCGCAGGACAGGGCGCGCGCGATGGAGATGCGCTGGCGCTGGCCGCCGGACAGTTCGTGGGGGTGCCGGTCGGCGTGCTCGGGGCGCAGCCCGACCTGGCCGAGCAGCTGCTCGACCCGTTCCCGTACGGCCGCTCCACGGGCGCGGCGGTGCAGTCGGACGGGCTCGGCGATGATCTGGCCGACGGTCATCCGGGGGTCCAGGGAGGACGAGGGGTCCTGGAAGACCAGGTGGAAGTCCTTGCGCAGGGGGCGCAGGGCGCGGCGGGAGAGGTGGCTGATGTCGGTGCCGTTGATGTGGACGGTGCCGGCGGTGGGTTCGTCGAGGCGTACGGCGCACCTTCCGACAGTCGACTTGCCGCTGCCCGACTCGCCGACAAGGCCGACGACCTCGCCGCGGCCGATGGTGATCGAGACACCGTCGACGGCCCGGACGGTGCCGCCGCCCGAGGCGCCGAAGTGGCGTTCCATGCCGCTGATCTCCAGCACCGGGGGGTGCGGTGCGTCCGTTTCGCCCTCGCGCGGGGCGGGAACGGTCTGCGCGGTGGTCACTTTCCGGCCTCCTTGGGTTCGGTGCCGGTCGCGGGCACGGCCTCGGCATCGGTCTTCGCGTACGGGTGCCAGCAGGCGGCCCGGTGCGGCGCGTCCGCTCCGGCCTCGGGGTCGATGGCACGGAAGCCGGGGCGGCTGCCCGTGCAGGTGTCGTCGGCGCGGGAGCAGCGCGGCGCGAAGGTGCAGGCGTCGGGCTGGCTGTCCAGGCTCGGGACCAGGCCGGGAATCTCGGGCAGCCGCCGTTTGCCCTCGCCGCCCGGCCGGAGCACGGCGCCGAGCAGACCACGGGTGTACGGGTGCCGGCCCGAGGCGAACAGGTCGTGGACCGGGGCCTGTTCGACGGCTCGTCCGGCGTACATCACGAGCACCCGGTCGGCGGCGTCGGCGACGACCCCGAGGTCGTGGGTGACCAGGACGATGGCAGTGCCGAGGCGCTCGCGCAGCGACTGGAGGACTTCGAGGATGCCGGCCTGCACGGTGACGTCCAGGGCGGTCGTCGGTTCGTCGGCTATGAGGACGGCCGGGTCGCAGGCCACGGCGATGGCGATCATGACGCGCTGGCGCATGCCGCCGGAGAGCTGGTGCGGGTACTCGTCGATCCGGCGTACCGGCGCGGGTATGCCGACGAGTTCGAGGAGTTCGACGGCGCGGGCCTTGGCCTCCTTGCGGCTCATCCCCTGGTGCCGGCGGAGCACCTCGCCGATCTGCCGGCCGATGGTGAGGACCGGGTTCAGCGAGGTCATCGGCTCCTGGAAGATCATCGCGATGTCCTTGCCGCGGACCGCCTGGAGCTCCTTCTCCGACGCGCCGACCAGTTCGCGGCCGCCGAGCCTGATCGAGCCGCCGATACGGGCGGTCGGCGGCAGCAGCCCCATGGCCGCCATCGAGGTGACGGACTTGCCGCAGCCCGACTCCCCCACCACGGCGAGGACCTCGCCGGGTGCCAGGTCGTAGGAGACCCCGTCGACGGCGTGCACGGTGCGGGTGTCGGAGTGGAAGGAGACCGACAGGTCGCGCACGCTCAGTGCGGGTTCGGCCGCCGTTTTCGGCGCGGGGTCGAGAACGGTCTCGGTCATCGGGTCGCTCCTCGGGGGTCCAGGACGTCACGCAGCCCGTCGCCGAGCAGGTTGAAGGCCAGCGTCGCCGCGACGATCGCGAGGCCGGGGAAGACGGCCAGCCAGGGGGCGGGCGCCAGGAAGGACTGGGCGCCCGAGAGCATCACTCCCAGCGAGGGGTCCGGGGGCTGGACGCCGAGGCCGAGGAAGCTCAGCAGCGCCTCACCGATGATCGCGGCGGGGATGCCCACGGTCGCCTGGACGATCAGGGCGGAGGTGGCGTTGGGGAGGATGTGCCGGAAGAGGACGGTGCCGTCGCCGCCCCCGTTGGCGACGGCCGCGGCGACGTAGTCGACGTGCTTGAGCCGCAGGGTCTCCGCCCGGGTGATCCGGATGACGGCGGGAATCTGCGAGATGCCGATGGCGATGGTCGCGTTGGTGAGGGACGGGCCGAGGATCGCGGCGAGTCCGACGGCGAGCACCAGGAAGGGGAACGCCAGCATGGTGTCGGTGAGACGGGACACCGCGGTGTCCGCGAACCGGCCGTAGTACCCGGCGAGCAGTCCCAGCGGTACGCCGACGAGGAAGGCCAGCACGACGGCGACGAGGCCCACCTGCATGGACGCACGCGCGCCGTGGACGATGCGGGAGAGCTGGTCGCGGCCGAGGTCGTCCGTGCCGAGCCAGTGCGAGGCGCTGGGCTGGGCCAGGACGTTCCCGAAGTCGGGCTGCGAGGGGTCGTACGGGGCGATGAGCGGGGCGAACAGGGCGGCCAGGACGAAGACGGCGGCGATGACCGCTCCGGTGAGCGCGAGCCGGTTCCGGCGCAGGGCGCGCAGCTTGCCGCCGCCGGACTTCCGCCGGCCCGCCTCGGGCGGGGTGGGGAGCACTGTGGTCGCGGTGGTCACCGGGCACCTCCGAGCCGGATGCGCGGGTCGATGACCGAATAGACCACGTCGACCAGCAGGTTGATGAGGATGTACGCGGCGGAGGTGCAGAGCACCACGGCCTGGAGAGTCGCGTAGTCGCGGGTGAAGACCGCGTCGATGGTGAGCTTGCCGAAGCCGGGGAGGACGAAGATCTGCTCGGTGACGACGGCGCCGGAGATCAGGTGGCCGAGCTGGAGGCCGAGCACGGTCACGACGGTGACGAGCGAGTTGCGCAGCGCGTGACCGCCGATGACGGAGCCCCGGGACAGGCCCTTGGCCCGGGCGGTCCTGACGTAGTCGGCGGAGAGCGAGTCGAGCATCGCGGCCCGGGTCTGGCGCATCACGACGGCGGCGAGGCCGGAGCCGAGGACGATCGCGGGGAGCACCATGCGGCGCAGGTTGTCGACGGGGTCGGTGCCGAAGGGTACGTAACCGGAGGCGGCGAACACCGGGACGGCGATGGCGAATCCGAGGACGAGCACGATGCCCAGCCAGAAGGTCGGGATGGAGAGGCCGATCAGCGCGATGGCGTTGGCGATCCACTCCTCCGGCTTCCCGCGCCGGACGGCGGCGACCACTCCGGCCCCGATGCCGACCACGATCGCCAGCAGCAGGGAGAGCGCGGCCAGTTCCAGTGTGACGGGCAGGGCCTGCCCGATCGCGTCGGCGACGGGGAGGCCGGTGCGCGAGGAGGTGCCGAGGTCGCCGGTCAGGGCGTGGCCGATGAACCGTCCGTACTGGATGACGACGTTGTCGTTCAGGCCGTAGCTCTCGCGGATGGCGGCGAGTGCCTCGGGGCTGCGTTCCTCACCGGCGAGCGCGAGCGCCGGGTCGCCGGGCAGGGCCCGGATGCCGGCGAAGACGACGACGCTGACGAGGAAGAGCGTGATGAGGGACTGACGCAGGCGCGTCAGCAGGTACTTCGTCATCGGGTGTACCCCGCATTCTTGACCCGGACCAGTCCGTCGCCGTAGACGTGGATGCCCGCGATGTCCTTGCCGGCGACGACGTAGTTCTTCTGCCGGTAGAGGTAGATCAGGGCGTGGGCATCCTGCACGCGCCGGGTGAGCTCGTCGTAGATCTCGGTGCGCCGTGCGGGGTCCGCGACACTGCGGCCCTCGGCGATCAGCTTGTCGATCTCGGGGTCGCCGAGACCGTAGGCGTTCATGGCGCCCGCCGTCTTGAGGAAGTTGGAGACGTTGCCGTCCGGGTCGAGCCGGCCGGACCAGCCGCTGGTGAAGACGTCGTAGTCGCCGGCATCGGTCTCCGCGAGCATGGTGGCGTACTCGGTGGGACGCAGCGACAGTTCGAAGCCCGCCTCCTTGACCATGGCCTGGAGCACCTGTCCGACGCGCCCCTGCTCAGGGGTGGTGGACGTCTTCAGCTCGATCTTCACCGGGGTCTTCACCCCGGCCTCCTTCAGCAGCTTCTTCGCCCGGTCGACGTCACGCCGGGGGCAGTCCTCCGGGGCGACGCCCGGGGCGATGGCCGACTGCGGGGAGATGGGGCCGCAGGCCGGTTCGTACATGCCCTGGAAGACGACCTTGTTGAGCAGGTCGCGGTCGATGGCCAGCTCGAAGGCCTCGCGGACCCGGACGTCACGGGCGATCGGGGTGTCGATCTTCCCGGGCTTCTGCCCGAGGCCCTTCACGTTGCCGACGTTGAGGCCGATGCCCTGGTAACCGAGCGAGGGCGAGTTGAACAGCTGGAGCTTCGGCTCGGTCAGGGCGCTCTGTACGTCGACGGGGGCCATCTGGTCCCCGACCTGGAGATCGCCGGAGCGCAGGTTGGCGAGCCTGACGTTGCCGTCCGGTATCGGCTTGTAGACCACGCCGTCGAGGTGCACCCGGTCGGCGTCGTAGTAGTTCGGGTCCTTCCTCAGCACGATCCGGTCGCCGCCGACACGCTCGACGAAACGGAAGGGTCCGACGCAGGAGGGGTGGTTGGTGAAGTTCTTGCCGTACTTCTCGAGTGCGGTGGGTGACATCACCATCCCGGCCCGGTCGGCGAGCACGCCGGTGAGCGGGACGTAGGGGTGGTCGAGCGTCAGGCGGACCGTGAGCCGCCCGGTGGCCTCCACCTTGCTGACCGGTGCGAGTTCGGTGGCGCGCGCGGATCCGGGGAGATCGCGGTGGCGCCGCAGCGAGGTGACGACCGCGTCGGCGTCCAGCCGGGTGCCGTCGCTGAATTCCACCCCGGGGCGCACCTGGATGGTGACCGTACGGCCGTCCGCCGAGGTGGTGGGGAGCGACGAGGCCAGCTGCGGCACGACGGTGCCGTCCTCGTCGATGTCGTAGAGCTTCTCGCACATGCTCGCGAAGACCGTGCGGCCTACGAGGGTCTGCGCGAGGGTGGGGTCCAGCTTGTCCGGGTCGGAGTTGAGAGCGACGGTGAGTGTCCCGCCGTCGCGTACGGACCGGTCATCGGTCATGCGCACACCACCGACTTCGGTCGCCGAGGACTGCAACGACGCGCAGCCCGAGGTGAGGGACACCAACGCAACCGCCACCAGGGCAACCGCTTTTCGGCGCACGGGGGCCTACCTCCCGCCAGGGGTTGATCAAGGAATATCGCCGACCGTATTTCGCATACAGTCCGCAAGGCAAGACCTCGGCTCACATGGCGGACGGGTTTTACCTGACGATCGGATAACGGAGCACCGGCGGCGTCGCCGGCACGAGCGTTCACCTGCGGGTCCCGGGGCCGAGGCGACGCGGATGTGACCTCCGGTTCGTATACGGATGCCCGGAACCTGCCGCTCCGCACCCGACGGCCTCGGCGGTGGCGCGCGGAGGCGTCCGTCATGACTGCTAGACCGGGCGCCACCGCGCGTTGCGGCACCTCCTGGCCCTCGTTGCCGCAGCCTCATTACCGATGGTCACTCGCGGGGAAGACAACGAGCCTCGCGAACGCTGACGTCAGAGGCGGTTCAACACATCGGAGGCCCGGCAATGCACGGCGAATACAAGGTTCCCGGCGGCAAACTCGTGGTGGTCGACCTGAGGAATCAGGACGGCGTCCTGCGGGACGTACGAGTCGCGGGCGATTTCTTCCTGGAGCCCGACGAGGCGATCACCGCGATCGACGAGGCGCTGGAAGGCGCCCCCGCCGACACCGACGCCGCGGGCCTGGCCGCCCGCGTCGAAGCGATGCTGCCCGAGGGCACCGTCATGTACGGGATCACCGCCGAAGGCGTCGCGGTGGCGGTGCGGCGCGCACTGGCCCAGGCCACCGACTGGACCGACTACGACTGGCAGCTCATCCACGAGGGGCCGCAGTCCCCCGCGCTGCACATGGCCCTCGACGAGGTACTCACCGCCGAGGTCGCCGCCGGGCGCCGCCCCCCGACGCTGCGCGTCTGGGAGTGGGGCGCCCCGGCCGTCATCATCGGCAGCTTCCAGTCCCTCCGCAACGAGGTCGACGCCGAGGGTGCGGCGCGCCACGGGGTGACGGTCGTGCGCCGCGTCTCGGGTGGCGGAGCCATGTTCGTGGAGGCCGGGAACACCATCACGTACTCCCTCTCGGTCCCTTCGTCCCTGGTCTCCGGTCTCTCGTTCGCCGACTCCTACGCCTATCTCGACGAATGGGTTCTCGACGCGCTCGGCGACATGGGGATCAAGGCGTGGTACCAGCCCCTCAACGACATCGCGACGGACGTCGGCAAGATCGCCGGAGCCGCACAGAAGCGCATGGTCGGACCCGACGGCGGGCCGGGTGCGGTCCTCCACCACGTCACCATGTCGTACGACATCGACGCCGACAAGATGCTCGACGTCCTGCGTATCGGCAAGGAGAAGATGTCCGACAAGGGCACCAAGTCGGCCAAGAAGCGGGTCGACCCGCTGCGCCGGCAGACCGGCCTGCCCCGGGAGGCGGTCATCGACCGTATGGTGCGGTCCTTCCGAGACCGCTACGGACTCGCGGCCGGCGGTGTCACCCGTGAGGAGCTGGCGCGGGCGGAGGAGCTGGCCGCCACGAAGTTCAGCAGCGCGGAGTGGACGGCGCGGGTGCCGTAGGCGCCGGCCGCGGCCCCCAGAGCCACCAGCGGCAGGGCTGTCAGGGGAGACGTCGTACCGGCCTCGGTCGACGCCGCGTACAGCACGGTCAGCACGAGGACGGTGTCGAAGGCCCAGGCGGCGTGGCCACCGCGCGCGCCGCGCGCACGAACGCCCCGGCGGGCGGAGTGCCTGCCGGGGCGGTCGTACGGGCGGTTGCGCGCCCGGAGAGGGGCGCGCGGGGGGACTCAGCCCAGGGTCGCGATGGCCTTGTTGAAGGTGGCCGACGGACGCATGACGGCCTCCGCCTTCGCGGGGTCGGGCTGGTAGTAGCCGCCGATGTCGGCCGGCTTGCCCTGGACGGCGGCCAGCTCGCCGATGATGGTCTGCTCCTGCTCGGCCAGCGTCTTGGCGAGCGGCCCGAACGCCTCGGCGAGCGCGGCGTCGTCGGTCTGCTTCGCCAGCTCCTGGGCCCAGTAGAGCGCCAGGTAGAAGTGGCTGCCGCGGTTGTCGATGCCACCGATCTTGCGGCTCGGGGACTTGTCCTCGTTGAGGAAGGTGCCCGTGGCCCGGTCCAGGGTCTCGGCGAGCACCTTGGCGCGCGCGTTGTCCGTGGTGGTGGCGAGGTGCTCGAAGCTGACCGCGAGCGCGAGGAACTCACCCAGGCTGTCCCAGCGCAGGTAGTCCTCCTTGACCAGCTGCTGGACGTGCTTGGGCGCGGAGCCGCCGGCGCCCGTCTCGAACAGTCCGCCGCCGTTCATGAGCGGGACGACGGAGAGCATCTTCGCGCTGGTGCCCAGCTCGAGGATGGGGAACAGGTCGGTGAGGTAGTCACGCAGCACGTTGCCGGTGACCGAGATGGTGTCCTCGCCGCGGCGGATGCGCTCCAGGGAGAAGGCCGTGGCCTCCTCCGGCGTCCTGATGGAGATGTCCAGGCCGTCGGTGTCGTGGTCGGCGAGGTAGGTGTTGACCTTGGCGATGAGGTTGGCGTCGTGCGCACGGCCCTCGTCGAGCCAGAACACGGCCGGGTTGCCGGTCGCGCGGGCGCGTGTGACAGCGAGCTTGACCCAGTCCTGGATCGGCAGGTCCTTGGTCTGGCACATCCGGAAGATGTCACCGGCCCCGACCGCCTGCTCCAGCACGACGTCGCCCTTGCCGTCGACGACCCGCACCGTGCCGGTGGTGGGGACCTCGAAGGTCTTGTCGTGGCTGCCGTACTCCTCGGCCTTCTGCGCCATCAGACCGACGTTGGGTACGGAACCCATGGTCGACGGGTCGAAGGCGCCGTTGGCGCGGCAGTCGTCGATGACGACCTGGTAGACGCCCGCGTAGCTGCTGTCGGGCAGGACCGCGATGGTGTCGGCCTCGTTGCCGTCCGGGCCCCACATGTGGCCGGACGTACGGATCATGGCGGGCATGGACGCGTCGACGATGACGTCGCTCGGCACGTGGAGGTTGGTGATGCCCTTGTCGGAGTCGACCATCGCCAGGGCCGGGCCCTCGGCGAGCTCGGCCTCGAAGGACGCCTTGATCTCGGCGCCGATGTGCGGCACGGAGTCGAGGCCCTTGAGGATGCCGCCGAGGCCGTCGTTCGGGGTCAGGCCGGCCGCCGCGAGCGCGTCGCCGTACTTGGCGAAGGTGTTCGGGAAGAAGGCGCGGACCACGTGACCGAAGATGATCGGGTCGGAGACCTTCATCATCGTGGCCTTGAGGTGCACGGAGAAGAGGACGTTCTCGGCCTTGGCGCGCGCGACCTGTGCGGTGAAGAACTCACGCAGCGCGGCGACGCGCATGACGGCCGCGTCCACGACCTCGCCCGCGAGGACCGGGACGGACTCGCGCAGCACCGTGGTGGTGCCGTCGTCGCCCGCGAGCTCGATGCGCAGCGAGCCGGCCTCGGAGATGACGACGGACTTCTCCGTCGAGCGGAAATCGTCGACGCCCATGGTGGCGACGTTGGTCTTCGAGTCGGCGGTCCAGGCGCCCATGCGGTGCGGGTGCGCCTTGGCGTAGTTCTTGACCGACGCGGGGGCACGGCGGTCGGAGTTGCCCTCGCGCAGGACGGGGTTCACCGCACTGCCCTTGACCTTGTCGTACCGGGCGCGGACGTCCTTGTCCTCGTCGGTCTGCGGGTCGTCCGGGTAGTCCGGAAGCGCGTAGCCCTGCTCCTGGAGCTCTGCGATCGCGGCCTTCAGCTGCGGGATCGAGGCCGAGATGTTGGGCAGCTTGATGATGTTCGCGCCGGGAGTCCTGGCCAGCTCACCGAGCTCGGCGAGCGCGTCATCGATACGCTGATCGGCCTTGAGACGCTCCGGGAAGCCGGCGATGATCCGCCCCGCCAGGGAGATGTCGCGGCGCTCCACCGTGACACCCGCGGTCGAGGCGTACGCCTCGATGACCGGCAGGAACGAGTACGTCGCCAGGGCAGGGGCCTCGTCGGTGTGCGTATAGATGATGGTCGAGTCAGTCACCGGGTGCTCCGCTCCACGTCTGCAACATTGCTTGACATCAAGATATCTCGTGACCGGCCCCCTCTCCACAGTGGCCCGCGCCCATTCCGGCGGAACCGGTCACTCCTGTCCGTGCGTGCGGTTCCGGTGGCCGCCGTCCCGGCCCTGCCGGACTCCGGAGGGCGTCCCGCTGCGGGCGCGCGCGGGTGGTCAGCGCCCGCCGGCCGCTCCGGGTGCCTCCGGGGCCGGCGGCCGGTGCTCGTACCAGCGCCGGTCGGCCTCCAGCTGCGCGGCGAGCGAGATGAGCCGGGGTTCGCTGCGGGAGGGGCCGAGGAGCTGGGCACCGAGGGGCAGGCCGTCGCGGGTGAAGCCGGCCGGGACGTTGACCCCGGGCCAGCCGAGGACGTTCCAGGGCCAGGCGTAGGGGCAGGCCGAGGTCATCGCGAGGTCGGTGCGCCAGGCGCTGAGCCGGTCGAACGCACCGACCCGTGGCGGCGGGGCGGCGGTGGTCGGGGTGAGCAGCACGTCGTAACCGTGACCGCCCCTGGCCGTGTCGAAGAAGGCGCCGATCCTGGCGTGCTGGCGTACCTCACGGGCGCGGGCCGCCCGCACGATCCGGCCGCCGAGACGGGTCCCGGTGCGCAGGGCGCTGAGGGTGCGCGGGTCCAGGAGGGTGGGCTCGGGGTGCAGCGCGGCGAGCTCGGCGATGCCGGCGGTGGCCCTGGGAACGAAGGAGAGGCCGATGAGCCCGTAGCGGGGATGGGCCTCCTCGACGTGGTGGCCGAGCCGGGCGAGGGTCTCGGCGAGGGCGGTGACGGCGCGCAGGACCTCCGGGTGGGGCGCGTTGCGGGTGAGCGTGAGCGGAGGCCGCAGCGAGAGGCCGATGCGCAGCCTGCCCGGGTCGCGGCGGGCGGCCGCGGAGGCGTCGACGGCGGGCGGGCGGTGCGGGTCCCGGGGGTGCGGTCCCGCCGCGGCGTCCAGGAGGAGGGCGGCGTCCGCGACGGTACGGGCGAGGGGACCGTTGACCGTGAGGCCCTGGAAGGCGTCGCTCCGGGGGTGGACGGAGACCCGGCCGCGCTGGGGCTTGATGCCGACGAGGTGGGTCCAGGCGGCGGGGATACGGATGGAGCCCGCGCCGTCCGAGCCCAGTGCGGCGGGGACGAGCCCGGCGGCCACGGCCGCCGCGGAGCCGCCCGAGGAGCCTCCGGGCGTGTGCGCGGTGCTCCAGGGGTTACGGGTGACGCCGAAGGCGGCCCCTTCGGTGAACGCCCACTGGCCCAGTTCGCAGGAGTTGGTCTTGCCGACGACGACGGCCCCGGCGGCCCTGAGCCTGCGGACCGCCTCGCTGTCGGCGGTGGCGGGCGGCAGCGCGCCGTCGCAGCCGAAGTAGGTGGGCATCCCGGCGACGTCGGTGTCGTCCTTGACGGCGACGGGCACCCCTAGCAGCGGAAGCCGCTCCCCCGCCTCGAGCCGCCGGTCCGCCTCGGCGGCCTCGGCGAGCGCGGCCTCCGTGCGTACCTGCCGGAAGGCGTTCAGGGTGTGACGGCTCGCCTCGATGCGGGCGAGCGCCGCGGCGACCAGCCCGGCCGAGGTCGTCCGGCCCTCGGCCAGCTCCCGGGCGCTGTCGACGAGTCCGGGCCCCAAGGGCGGCTCCGCCGGCCTGCTCGGTCCGGTCCGCTCCGTGGGGTCTGCTGAGGACATCGCCGTCGCCTCCTCGCGTCCGCCGGAGCACCGGCCCCGGTGTCTGCCCGGAGTCCGCCCGAGCGGTCTACCGGAGAGTAACGAGGCGGCGAACTCCTCTCAAGCACGCCGCACACGGGTCGGGATCCAGGACCCCGTCTCCCGGGCGTACGAAAGACGGGGCCCGGTGTCCGGGTGCTACGGGCGCACGTGGATCTCGCCGATGCCCGAGCCGAGGCCCGCGCAGTGTGCGGTCGACTGCCCGGACTCGCCAGGCCGCAGCGTGACGCGCTCACCGTCCACGTCGGGCGACCAGCCGCAGACCAGGTGCACCCAGAAGACCTGCGTGGCCGAACCGTTGTTCCGGCAGAGCGCGAAACCGGTGTAGTCGTCGATCGCGTGCTTGCCGGTGTCGCACGACAGACCCGGCGGGATGGCGGCAGCGGGTGCGACAGCCACCGCGGCGGTGGCCGGCACGGCGAGCGCGACGGTCAGACCGGTGACGGCAGCACCCCGCGCCAGCGTGCGGACGACGTTCCCCTTGAACAGCTTCTTCATGTCTCCCCTTGATTCCGGTCGAGTTCCGGTGATCTTCGGGGCAGTGCTCCCCCACGGTCCGTAGCCGAAAACAGCGCCGAACCTCACCCTCCGTACACCGGGCCGCCCGCGCACGCAGCCGTGCGCGGGCGTGCGCTCACCGGTTGAGGTGAAACGCCGTCATATGTGCCCTGACCAGGCGGATTCCGGAGGGCGCGAGCGTGACAGGACGGCGCATCGGCCTGCCGTCCGGAGCCTGCGCAACAGGTCGCGGATGGCCGCCGCCTCGGGTGGCCGGCTCGGGCTGTTCAGGCTGGGTGTACGGGTGACCCCGACCCGGCGGGTCCGGTCCGTCACCGACGCCGATCTGCGGGCCGTCGCGGAGCAGGTCGTCGCCCGCGTCGTCCGTGCCAGGAGCGGCAGGCGACGACGGCCCGCGAGCTGCTGTGCGCCGCCCGGCCCGCCATGCACCCGACCGTGCGCGGGCGTACGCTCGCGAGGTGGGGTGAATCCCGCTCGTAAGGGCCCTGGACAGGGAGTTTCCGAGGAGGCGCCGTGACAGGACAGCGCATCGCCACCCGCGCTGCGGCCTGTGCGGCCGTGGCCGTGTTCGCCGTCGCCGGCACCACTGCGGCCCAGGCGGACGACGACATCGAAGCTCTCCCCGCCGAGCAGATCGCCGACCGCTCGCGTGAGGCCTTGCTGGACGTCAGCTCCGTGCATCTGCGTGCGCGGGGCGACCTCGGGGAGGGGCGCCCACCGATGACGGTGAACCTCAGTGTGGACCGGAACGGCAACTGCGCGGGCGGTGTGGATCTCGGTGAGGGCAAGGGCTCCGTCGAGATCGTCAAACGGGCCGACTCGGTCTGGCTGAAGCCGGACGCGGACTTCTGGGAGAACCAGGTCCCCGTGGGCGGCTCGGCCTTCGAGGCCGTTCTCGCCGGAAGGTACATGAAGGGCTCGGCCTCGGACTCCAGGCTGCGGCCCGTCGTGGAGGCGTGCGATCTGGACACCTTCCGCGAGCTGGTCTCCGACAACGCGGGCAACGACGTCGGGACGTTCGCCAAGGGGGAGGTGACGACGGTCGACGGCGTACGGACCGTGCCGGTCACCAGGACACTGCACGGACAGAAGCTGACGGCGTACGTCGACACCGGTGGCGAGCACTACCCCGTGCGGATCACCGTGCTGGGCGACGGGGCGGACGCGGCCGTGGACTTCTCCGGCTTCGACGAGCCGGTGCCCACGGCCACTCCGTCCGCGGAGGACACCGTGGATGTCAGCGCCGTGCTGGGCAGGGCCCCGGCGCAGTCCTGACTCCCCCGGCCCGGCCGGTCACCCGGCCTTCCCCTTGCGCAGCAGTTCGTCCAGGACCCGCTGAGCCCGGTGCCCGTCGTCGAAACCCGCCAGGGCCTGCGCACGCCCGAGGCCGGCGACGGCCGCCGTCCAGTGGTGGAGCTGGGTCACGAAGGAATCGGCCCAGCCGTGGATCTCGCCGGGCGGGTCCTCCAGGCCGGGGGTGCCGAGGATCTTCACCGGCTCCCACTCGACACCTGTGCGCACGTCGAGGACAGGACCGTCCTGCGAGTTGTACCGGAGTTCGCCCCGGGTGCCGGTGGCGGAGACGCGGAAGCCGACGTCCTCCGGCAGGGAGGACTTCGACGCGGTCAGGGTGAAGTGCGGCCCGCCGGTCAGCCGGCCGCTCACGAAGGCGTGGTCGTCCACGCACACCTTGCGCCCCTCCTTCGCGGCCACCTTCGTCCGCAGCCCGGCCTCGCAGGATCCGGTGTCGACCTCGCTGCCGAAGAGGTGGTGCAGCAGGTCGATGAGATGCACGCCCAGGTCACCGAGCGCACCGCTGGTGAAGCGCTCGGCGGCATTGTCCCGCCAGGTGAACGTCTTGCGCGTCAGCGCACTGCCACGTCTGAACGCCAGATCGACGTGGAGCACACGGCCCAGTACGCCCTCGTCGATCTGCCGGCGGATCTCCCGCACCACGCCCAGGCAGCGGTAGTTGAAACCCACGCAGCAGACCACGGGTGCGCCGGCCGCGCGTTCCCGCATGGCGAGGGTCTCCTCGACGGAGACGGCCATCGGCTTCTCACACAGCACGTGACACCCACGGTCGACGGCCTCGCAGGCGTACGAGGCGTGTGTGCGGTTGGGGGATGCCACGACGACCGCGTCGACGGCTTCGTAGAACGCGTCCGGGGAGGTGAAGGCGGGTACGCCCAGACCGTCGGCGACCACCGCCGCCCTGGGGCCGTCCACGTCGTAGAAGCCGGCCAGCGTGGCGCCCTCGACGGCCAGGACCGCCTGTGCGTGCGTCCGGCCGATCCCTCCGGCCCCCATGATTCCCACCCGCATCGGTCCACGTACTCCTTCGGTCGCTGTGGCAGTGGTCGTCACCGTCCGGCTCGCAGTCCTGTGCGCAGCGTGGTGAGGACGGCGTCCGCATGACACCGGTCGGACACGCGTGGATGGCGGCCTCGGGCCTCTTCCGTGCAGTTGCCGACCAGGACTCCGTGGCCCACGGCGGCCAGCATCTCCAGGTCGTTGCCGCTGTCGCCGAAGGCGAACGCGTCCGCCGGGTCGAGGGCGTACTTGCGGCAGACGTACCGGACGACCTGTCTCTTGCCGCACATGAGGGGCAGGAGATCGATGTCGTAGCTGTCCGCCGGGTCCCCGGCCGCCGGATTGCACCGGCTCACGCCGGCCCCGAGTGCGGCACGCGCCGCCGCCTCCCGGACGGCGGCCAGGTTGCGGGCGTCGGTCCCGGGGTCACGGGAGCGGTAGTAGTAGCTCTTCACCAGACTGTCCGGGGCACGGCCGGGCTGCGGTTCCAGGCCGACCCCGGCTTCCGCCAGTTCCCGTACGACGTTCCCGGCGCCGCGTCCGAGGCTCTCGGCGTCCGGCAGCAGCCGCGTCCAGCCGGGGTCCGGGCGGAGCTCTCCCGCGTCCGACATCAGCAGCTCGGTGCCCAGCGAGCAGGCGACGAAGTGCGGCAGCGTACGCAGCCCGTACGCGCGTGCCTTGCTCAGCACGGAGGACAGTGAACTGCCCGTCACCCAGCCGAACAGCAGCCCGTGCCGTACGCCCGCCTCCAGGAGGTAGTCCTCCAGGGCTTCCCGGTGAAGCCTCTCCCGCTCGGTCGGGAAGTGCGCCAGATAGGTCTCGTCGAAGTCGGAGAAGGCCACGGCCCGCACCGGACGGGGCAGCGGCAGCGGCAGCGGCAGCGGCAGCGGCAGCACAGCCGTCTCAGACTCCGGTGGCATGGACAGCCGCATGCAGTTCCTCGATCACTCTGTCCTGTTCGGTGACGGACAGTCCGTTGTGGAGCGGAAGGTGGAACACGGTCGCGTTCAGCTTCTCGGTGCGGGGCAGGACGACGCCTCCGAAGAGTTTCTCGTGCAGCGGCGTCCGGTGCCGGTGGGCGAGCACGGGGTAGTAGACGTCCGTCTCGATGCCGCTCTCCCGCAGGCGGACGCGGAGTGCGTCCCGGGCCGCTTCCCCCGCCGGCACCCGCACCGGGAAGAGATGCCAGGAGTGGTCGTCGGTGAAGGCGGGCAGCTCCAGCTGTCCGGCCGTGCCGAGTTCCGCCAGGGCCTCGACGTAGCGGTGGGCGAGGAAGGCCCGGCGGTAGTTGTTCAGGGTGAGCCCGGGCACCAGCCCGGTCGCCACGGTCGCGGTCGAGTTGTCGATCTTGGCGTTGAGGCCCCAGAGATCGGTCTTGACGTTCTTCTCGCCGGGGGCGAATCCGTGGTAGGCGAGGCTCTCCATGCGTGCGTGGAGTTCGCTGTCGCCGGTGAGGACGGCGCCGGCCTTTCCGGTCAGCCCGAAGTTCTTGTACGGGTTGAAGCTCAGAACGGTCGCGTCCGCGTACCGGCCGACGCCTGAGACCCCGATGGCCTGACAGGCGTCCTCCACCACACGCAGCCCGTGTTCCCGGGCGACCCGCCGCACACCGGGGGCGTCGGCGAGCCGGCCGTACAGGTGCACGGGCAGGACCGCCCGGGTCCTGGGGGTGATGGCTGCCTCGATCAGCGTGGGATCCAGGCAGTGGCGTCCGGGGTCCACATCGACGAGGACCGGGACGGCACCGCACGCGAACACCGCGTTCTCGGTGGCGGCGAAACTGTTGGCAGGCATGATCACCTCGTCGTCCGGCCCCACTCCGACCGCGCGCAGGGCGATGACGAGGGCGTCGGTGCCGCTGCTCGTGGCGACGGCGTGGGGCAGCCCGACGAACTCGGCGAGGGCGTGCTCGAAGCGGGCCACGGCGGGCCCGCTCGTCAGTTCACCCGATGCCACCGCCCGGGCGAAGCACTCGACGGCGATCCGTTGCTCCGCCGGTGTCAGCAGACGCTCCCGGGGCAGGAACGGCACCGCAGGCCGGCCCGGTCCGCCGGCCGGTGGTTCCGGTGCGAAGACGGAGTCCGCCGTGGAGGGAAGCAGGCGCGGGCTCCGCGTCCTGAGGAGCTCGGCCAGGTCGCGGTTGGCCACGGCCGAGTCCGGGTCGCGGGCCGGGATCCCGCCGCTCCGCAGATCCAGCACCAGACGGTGGATGCCGGCACTGTCTCCGGTGAACCTCTTCGCCGTGGGGGCCGGGGGACGAACCGTCATGGCGCTCACGCCTCTCCCGCGAGGTGGGCGAGCGCGGGGCACCCGAAGGTCTTCGCCGCTCGCTCCAGCACGCGCGCGCCGGGCCTCTTGAAGTACAGCAGTTCCCGCCCGGTGCGCAGCGTCTGCACGGCGAGCGGCAGATCCCTGTCCTCCGTCAGGTCGACCACGATCAGGTCGGCGTCCGCACCGGCGTCCGCGATCCTCTTCCCGGCTCCCGGGAGGCCGCTGTCGTCGACCACCAGCACCTCGTACGGCTCCCCGAGGGGAAGCCGGCCGGCGAGTGCCCGGCAGGCGAACTCGAGGCGGAGATACGCGTCGAACCAGCTCGGTCCGTCGTCGCGCGCGGGGTCGAAGTACGCGTCGAGGATCCACTGGAGCCGGACCTCGGGCTCCGGGTGCTTCGCCGTGAAGTAGGCGAAGTTCTCCCGCCAGTCGGCGTGGCGCTCGCGCTGGGACTCCGGGTGGTGCTGGTGGTGGACGCGGGCGAACGGTGTGTGGACGAAGGTGAGGCCGTGGCGGTGGAGGCGGTAGCCCAGCTCGACGTCCTCGAAGCTCCATTTCCTGATGTTCACGTCGAACGCGCCGACGGCCAGCAGGTGTTCCTTGCGTACCGAGACGTTGCAGCCGTAGAGGAAGTGCCAGGCGGTCGCCAGGTTGCCGAGGTTCTCCGAGAGCAGGTCCGTGACCTCCGCCCGCTCGTCCGGCGCGGCGGGCTCCGGGAGGGCCTCCGGGTCGACGGCGGACCGCAGCCGTTCGAGGTCCACCGCGCCGGGGGCCAGGTAGTCACGGAACCCGATGGCCACGATCCCGGGGCGGTCACGGTGGCACCGTATGTGCTCCTGGAGGAAGAGCGGGTCGATGATCTGGTCGCCGTCCGCGAAGACGATCAGATCCCCGTCCGCCGCCTGGATCCCGGCGTTCCGGGCCGCCGAACGGCAGGATTCCGCGGTGCGCGGAAGATGGAGACGGCGCACCGGGTAGGTGAGGGGAAGCGCGTCGACCATGTCCCCTGTGCCATCGGTCGACCCGTCGTCGACCAGTACCACCTCGAATGCGTCGGACGGGTCGAGGCGCTGGTGGTTCAGCGAGATCAGACAGGGGGCGAGAAGTTCCTTGGAGTTGTAGGTCGGAACGACCAGGCTTGCTTTCACACTGAGCTCCCGAGAATTCGTTGTTCAGCCCTGCTCACGACGTGTCGCCGCGTCAGGACCCGGACACAGGCACCTGTTCCGGCTGGTCGAGAACGCGATGGGCCCGCTCCGGTGCGGACAGATAGCGCCAACGGGCGCTGAGCAGCAGGGCGCGGAGGTTCTCGTCCACGGCCATGGCGATCATCACGCCGAGGATCGCCAGCCCGAGCGGCAGGGAGAGCAGGTAGGCCAGGGGGACGAAGACACCCCACAGGACGACGATCCCGACCACCGCCGGATAGGTGACATGACCGACGGCGCGCAGAGTGCTCGCCGTGGTCATGATCAGAGCGGAGCCGGGCAGATAGAGCAGACCGCACCACAGCAGCAGTTTCCCGGTGTCGGTCACCTGCGGATCACTGGTGAACAGGCCCATGATCCAGCCGCTGCTGAGCGCCGTGACCAGTGCCAGGGCGAGAGCGATCCCGGAACCTGCCAGCCGGGCTCCGCGGGCGCGTCGTCGGATCGCGTCGAGGTCGCCCGCGCCGGCGAGATACCCGAGGGAGATCTGCAGTCCCTGGGAGAGCGCGGACGGGAACATCCCGATCATGTTGGTGATGCTCAGGGTGTACGTCCGGGCGACGAGTTCGTCGGTACCCACGACCGCGATGATCCTGGTGGTGGCTATCTGCGCCGCTTGCCAGAAGGCCGGCTCCAGCATGGTGGGCAGCGTGAAGGCCGCCAGCAGCGCACAGTGCGCGCGCAGGTCCCGCCGGTCCGCCGGGCGCCTGAATCTGATCCCGATCCGGAAGAACACCAGCCGGACGCTGTAGAGCAGGCCGGCGGCGGTGGCCAGCACGGTGGAGAGGGCTACGCCCCGAACGCCCAGACGCGGCCCGGAGTCCGACAGCACCAGGACGTAGATCAGCGCGATGTTGACGATGTTGGCGAGGGCGCTGGCGAACATGGCCTGAAGCGTGAACCCGTTCGCCGCCATGACCCCGCCGAACATCGCCATGACCGAATGCAGGAGGGCCCCCGCGGCGACGACTTCCAGGAAGACCGTCCCGTACGGGAGCAGTCGCCCGTCGAGCCCCATCAGACGAGCGGCGTCCCCGGCGAAGACGTAGACCACGACTCCGGCGACGAGGCCCAGGACGATGTGCAGCAGCAGGGCGACGAAGTAGTACTCCTGGACCTTCGTGCCCCCGCCCCGGCCGAGCGAGCGTGCGTACACGAGGCTGCCGCCCTGCCCCATGAAGGAGAACATCATCAGGACGAACGTCACCAAGGTGGTGACGGATCCCACCGCGCCCGCGGCGTCGTCGGATATACGGCCCAGAGCCCATACGTCGACGATCCCCATGAAGTACGTACAGGTCAGCTGAAGAAAGATCGGCCAGCTGAGGGAGAACACCCCCATGCCACCCTTCTGCGGCGCGGACATTTCCTCCCCGTTCCCCTTGCGGCCTGCCGGGCCGTACGGCCCGTTCGCGATACCGGACACTGCCGAGACGTGGGGCATGAGAATCCATGAGATGCCGATCCCCCGTTCGAGCAGCGTGATGCTAACCGCACCGTCACCCCCCGGAAATGCGGAACGACCGGATCCGGAGATCGGTTCGAGCCACGGGGAGCAGCCTGCCGAGCCGTCGGCGAGAGGGGAATCGGCGACAGCACGTGACGCCGCGGCAGGGATCACCGGTCGCCGTCGCCATGGCTGAGGCAAATGCGCCCGCCCGTCCATGACGGAAGGTGACACGCGCCCCTCGGTCAGGCGTGGCCGGACCCGTGCGGCTGCCGTGGTCCGGTACGGCCGCGCACGGCATCCGTGAGCGGCGACAGCCAAGAACTCGCCAAGAACCGCTCCCCTACGGTCCCTCCCATGATCCAGCCGAACGACGCGGGACGGTGAGACATGGCGGACACCCAGGATCCCCAGGTCCGCGGCTCCCGCCCGGCCAGACTCCTCCAACGGGCGTTCACGGCCGTGCTGCTCGTGGGCATGGCCGTAGCGGTGACACTGTTCGTGCGTGGCCAGGACTGGTCCGTCCTCGCCACCGAGATGCGCGACCGGCCGCCGGGGTCCTTCGTGGTGCTGGTCGGGCTGGCGATGCTCGCCAACGCCGTCGCCGTACTCGCTGCCCTGCTCGCCTGGTGGTCGATGCTGTCAGCGGTCAGCGCCGACATCACGCCCCCGGCCGAGGGCGGTGGAGTCACCAAAGTGGGTGCGGCCCGGATCTTCTTCGTCGGCCAGTTCGCCAAATACGTGCCGGGCAAGGTCTTCGGGCTGGTCCTGAGCGTGAAGATGGGCCGGGCGATGGGTGTGCCGACCGCCCGGATGACCACGGCGTGGCTGCTGACGCTGGTGATCGGGCTCCTCACCGCGGCCTCGGCCGGGCTGGTGGCGGGGCCCCAGGTGCTCGGTGGCTCGGAGGCATGGCTGGCGGCCGCGTCGGCGGTGCCTCTGGCCGTGCTCCTGCTGCGCCCCCGGCTGGTGAACGATGCCGCCGTCCTGGCGGCACGGCTGCGTCGGCGCCCGCCGCCCGCGGTGACGGTGCCGGGGCGGGTCATTCGCCGCAACGTGGTGATCCAGCTCCTCTCCTGGCTGTTCGGCGGGATGCAGCTGTGGTTCCTGGCGATCATGCTGGGTGCCCCGCCGCTCCGTTCGCTGCCGGTGTGCGTCGGCGCGTTCGCGCTCGGAGCGGCCGCCGGTGTCTTCGCGGTCTTCACGCCCGACGGGCTCGGCGTGCGCGAGGTGATCCTGCTGAGCGCGCTCGGCGCGGTCCTTCCGCTGCCGGCGGCGGGTGTGGTCGCCGTCCTCAGCCGGCTCGTCGTCGCCCTGAGCGAACTCGTCACCGGTGCGCTGGGGCTGGCCGTGACCGAGATACTCCGGCGGCGAGCGGCCTCCCCCTCCGCGCATACGTCCGGGCGGCCCGAAGGCGGCGACAAGCTTCGGCCAAGCGCCGCGCGCCTAGGGTCACCACCGTTGCATCCCCAGTTGTTGACGACCGACAAGATGAATTCGGAGGAATGATGGCTGAGGCGCCGCTGGTTTCGGTGATAATCCCGAATTACAACTACGCCCGGACGCTCGGGGCGTGCATTGAAGCCGCACAGGGCCAGACGTACCCCGCGATCGAGATCATCGTGGCGGACGACTGCAGCACCGACGACTCCGTCGCCATTGCGCGTCGGCTGGGCGTGACGGTTCTGGAGAGCCCGGTGAACCGTGGTGTCTCCACCGTCCGCAACCTCGGGGCGGAAGCCGCTCGTGGTGAGGTGCTCTTCTTCGTCGACTCCGATGTCGCCCTGGCACCCGACGCGGTGGCGAAAGCAGTTGATTTCCTTCTCGCGGACAATTCCCTCGGCGCCGTCTGCGGCATGTATCAGGCCGAATCGATGTTCCCGGACAGCATCGTCAAGAAATACCGGGCGATCCAGCAGTACGTCTGGTTCAACGAGGTGGACGGTTTGATCCCGGGCCTGCACTCGGCCCTCTTCGCGATCCGGACCGCCGTCTTCCGCGAGATCGGACCCTTCAACGACAAGTTGCGCTGGACCGAGGAGCAGGACTACGGATTCCGGCTCAACGCCCGCTACGACGTGTGGGCGACAGGGTCCGTCCGCGGCCGTCACGACCACGACGGCACTCTGGGGGTCATGCTGACGAAGGTGTTCCAGCGCACCCGGATCGGCGCCCCCAACTGGGTACGCCTTCGCTCCCTGCCCGGCGGCGCCGGGACGAGTTACCGCGCTCTGGGCAGCGGGTTCGTGCTGGCCGCGGCCCTCAGCCTCCTCGGCGTGCCGTTCTTCGGGCCGTTGGCCCTCGTCGCGACGGCTCTCGCTCTCGCTGTGGGCATTCTGCTCGACTGGCGGACGTACGCGTACGCCTATCGGCACCATGGAGTCCTGTTCGGGCTCCAGTTCACGGTGCTCCACCTCCTGGTGACGCTCACGTCCGCGCTCGCCGCCGGTATCGGAATCCTGCAAGGACTGCTGTTCCCCCGCTCGGTGCGCCGGCTCTACGGCGTGAACACCCCTGCCTGACCATCTCCGAAGCTGAGGCATGCATGACATTCACCATCGACAGTTCCGCCGCAGACGTCCTGGCCGGCGTCGACCTGCACGGGAAGCTGGCCGTGGTCACCGGGGGCTACTCCGGCCTGGGCCTGGCCACGACCCGGGCGCTGGCGGGCGCCGGCGCGCATGTCGTCGTCCCGGCCCGTCGCCCGGAGGTGGCGCAGAAGGCGCTCGTCGACGTGGACGCGGAGGTCGACGAACTGGACCTCGCCGACCTGGGGAGCGTGGCCGGCTTCACGGACCGCTTCCTCGGTTCCGGTCGCAGCATCGACATCGTCATCGCCGGCGCCGGTGTCATGGCTCTCCCCGAGACCCGTGTCGGGCCGGGCTGGGAGGGGCACTTCGCCGTCAATCACCTCGGGCACTACGCCCTGGTCAACCGGCTCGTTCCGGCGATCGGCGAGGGCGGGAGGGTGGTCGTCGTCTCCTCGGGCGTCAGCCCGACCGGAACCGTCCAGTGGGACGACGTGCACTTCGAGCACGGTTACGACAAGTGGGCGGCGTATGCCCAGTCGAAGCTCGCCAACGCGTTGTTCGCGGCCCGGTTCGACCTGCTGGGCCGCGCCCGGGGGGTGCACGGCTACTCCGTGAATCCGGGATACATCCTCACTCCGCTGCAGCGGCACCTAACCCATGAGGAGATGGTCGGCTCGGGCTGGATCGACGACGCCGGGAATCCGCTGCTCCCCGAGTTCCGGTCGCCCGAGCAGGGCGCCGCCACCCAGGTGTGGGCGGCGACCTCTCCGGAACTCGCCGACGCGGGAGGTTCCTACTGCCTGCACTGCGCGGTGGCCCGTCCGTTCGACGAGCCGGCGGACCAGGAGCAGGCCGCACGTCTGTGGGCCCTCTCGGCCGAGCTGACCGGAGTGGACGCATTCGCTGCCGGGGACAGCCCTTCCTGAGTCAGTAATCGTCCGGGCCCCGTTATTTCCCGGCGACAGCATGCGGTGTCCTCAGGGGCGGTCTCGACGAGGCCGCCCCTCAGGCGTGCGATTCCGCAGCCGGAACCGACCGCGGTGACTTCCGCATTCGACGCGATCACCACGGAATGATCAGTTCTGCCGATCAATAATCGATGCCGGCATTCCGCTTGTCCGGACCGGCCGCGCGCACGAACGGTAAATGATCGGGCCGGTATCCGAATGCATGGGTCACAGGGGTCCACATAGCGGGGCAAGACCGGTGGGCCGCCCCGGCAGTTTCCAAAAGCCCTTTCTGCGCGACGGACCACCGGCTACCTTTGAGACAAAATTCGGCGCATGGAACACCTGTGCCCTATGAGGTCGAACTCCAGTGCCCACCGACTGAGATGAACGACCGACAGGAAGGAGAATCCGGCCATGGACCAGAGCCTCGGGCACCACCGCACCGCGGTTTGCCCGTCCGGTGGTGTCGCACCGAACCCCATGTTGTCGCGCCGCCCTGAGGGCAGGGCGGGCGACCTCGATTCCCTGGAGCTGACGTGACTGGATCCGGACACCCGCTCGTGTCGGTGATCGTGCCCTGCTACAACAGCACGAAGACCGTCGCGCTCTGTCTCGAGTCCGTGCTGGAGCAGACGTACCCGCACGTCGAACTGATCGTCGTGGACGACTGCAGCTCCGACGGGACCGCAGCGATCGCCGGCACCTACGCGTGCACGGTCGTCCGGCTGGCCGAGAACTCCGGGGCGGGGATCGCGCGGAACCGCGGAATCGCCGCCGCCCGCGGTGATGTCCTGTTCTTCCTCGACTCCGACGTCGCGCTGGCCCCGGACGCCGTGGCCAACGCGGTCCGCAGCCTTGAGGAGAACCCCACGTGTGCCGCGGTGTGGGGCATCTACGGCGACCGGCCACTCGTGGACGACAGCGTCGTGGAGCAGGTGCAGGTCCTGCACGGCCACTACCGCCAGATCCAGCCCCGCCCCGTGCTCACGGGGCACTTCGCGGTCGGGGCGATCCGCCGCCGGGTCGTCGACGAGCTCGGCGGGTTCGACGAGCGGCTCACCGGACAGTGGGCCAACGAGGACCACGAGTACGGCCTGCGGATCTCCGGGCGGTTCCCGGTGGCACGAGCGCTCGACGTCGTCGGCTACCACGACGACGACGACCGGATGTCGACGGTGCTGCGCAAGCGCTTCGGCCGGGCCGTTTCCCTGGTGCCCCTGATCCTCCTGCAACGCGACCTCAAGCCCGAGCGTGAGGCCCTGCACCGGCCGCCGGAGATCTTCGCGATCACCCTCACCGCGGCGACAGCGCCGCTGCCGCTCCTCGCTCCGGCGCTCGCGGTCCTGCCGGTCGCCGGCCTCGCCTGGTTCCTCTGGGTGAACCACCCGCTGCTGGGTTACGTCCGGCGTGCCGCCGGCTGGCGCATGGTGCTGGTGACGACGGCGCTGAACTACTGCTACGGGCTCGCGGTTTCGGCGGGCGGCCTGACCGGGGCACTGCGCTACCTTGTCGACCCGGGGTTCCGGCGGCGGTACCGCACCGGCCTCGCGGCCACATGACTCCGACCCTTCTGAACACTGACGGCATGGTGCAGCATCGAGCGGGAGCGCTCCCACTGCGATCTCACCGAAAGACGGGGGACTATGAGAATCAGATTGCTCGGCCCGATGGAAGTGGAAGTGGCCGGCCGGCCACTGGACGTAGGACCGCATCAACGGCGCCTGGTGCTGGCGGCGTTGGCGGTCGACGCAGGCAGCCCGGTGTCGATCGACGCCCTGATCCGGCGGGTCTGGGGCCAGGACACACCCGACGCGCCGCGCAGCGCCCTCTACGCCCATATCGCCCGGCTCCGTGACTTCCTGACCAGGGCCTCCGCGTCCGAGGACGCGACAGCCGAGCCGGTGTCCCTCGTCAAGGGGGCACAGGGATACGTGCTGCGCATCGATCCGCAGAATGTCGATTTACACCGCATCGGCACCCTCGCCGAGGACGCACGCGCCGCACACGGAGAGGAGCGCCTCCTCGCCCTGCGGGAGGCGATGAACCTCTGGCGCGGCAAGCCTCTGGTGAATCTGACGGGGTACTGGGCCGGCACGATACGCCGGAACGCCGAATCACATTTCGTCGGCATCGCGAGCGCCTGGGCATCCGATGAGCTGCGGCTGGGCAACACCCAGGCCGTCGCCGACCGGCTGGCCAAGGTCCTGGACTCGTATCCACTGGCCGAACCGCTGGCGGACCTCTACATGCGCGCCCTGTGCGCGCTCGGCCGCACCTCGGAGGCTCTGCAGCACTACGCCACCGTGCGTGAACAGATCGCCGAGCAGCTGGGACACGAACCCGGCGCGCCCCTGCGTGGCCTGCACATGGCCATGCTCCGCGGCGAACTCCAGCCCCACCACCGCGGCACCGGCACCGGCACCGGCTCCGCACCGCTGCCCCGGCAACTGCCGATGAACGTCGCGCACTTCGTGGGCAGGACCGAGGAGCTGGCCTGGATCGAGAACGCACTCGCCACACCGAGGCCACAGGCCGCGACGCCGCTGGTGAGCATCCACGGAGCCGCCGGAGTCGGTAAGTCGGCCCTCGCGATCCATGCCGCGCATCAGCTCGCCCACCGCTACCCCGAGGGCCAGATGTACGTGGAGCTCGGCGGGAGCAGCAGCGGAGCGCCACCGCTCAGCCCGTCGGAGGCCCTGGCCCGCATGTTCCGTACGCTCGGCACCGAGCCGCCGCCACCGGCCGTGCAGGCGGACGAGGCGTCCGCCCTGCTCCGCTCCCTGGTTGCCGGGCGAAGGATGCTGGTCGTCCTCGACAACGCCTCCGACTCCGAGCAGATAAGGCCGTTGCTGTTGAACGGGGCCGGCTTCGGAGTGATCGTGACGAGCAGGCAGCCGCTGTCCGCCCTGGGCGGCGTCGGCCAACTGCCCCTGAGGCCCATGGAGGTGGACGAAGCTCTCGCTCTCCTCGGTCGGCTGACCGGCATGGACCGGGTGGCTGCCGAGCCGGCCGCGGCCGTGGCGATCGTGAAGCTGTGCCAGTGCCTGCCGCTCGCCGTGACCACTGCGGCGGCGCGTCTGGCCTCCCGCCCGAGCTGGCCCCTGGCCGAGCTGCACTCCCGCCTCGCCGACGAGGCCCGTCGCCTCGACAACCTCGAGATCGAAGGCATGGGGGTGCGGGCCAGCCTGTCCGGCTCGTACCAGCGTCTCTCCGACAACGCCGATCCCGCCATGCGGGCGGCCGCGGCAGCCTTCAAACTGCTCAGCGGCTTCAGCAAGCCGGTGGTCAGTCTCTCGGACGCCGCGCGGCTGCTCTCGGAGTCCAGCGCACGCGCGGAACTGTGCCTGGAGCGGCTTGTCGACGCCCAGCTCCTGGAGAGTGTCTCCCCGGGCCGCTACCAGATGAACGATCTCCTGCGGCTGTTCGCCCAGGAGTGCTGACAGCGTCTCTGACGCAGACCTCGGGGAAGCGGAACGACAAGGACGTCGTCACCGCTCCCCCGGGGCCGGGCCGTCTGCCGGCGGCACCTTCCTCACAAGTCGCGGGGCATTTCCTGCTCGACGTAAGCGCGGAGCCAGTCCCTGAATCCGGGCCCCAGATCCTCACGCTCGCAGGCCAGGCGGACGATGGCGCGCAGGTAGTCGCCGCGGTCGCCGGTGTCGTAGCGGCGACCGCGGAAGACGACACCGTGTACGGGACCACCCAGGGACGGGTCGGCGGCCATGGCATGCAGGGCGTCGGTGAGCTGGACCTCGTCGCCGCGGCCGGGCGAGGTCTTGCGCAGCACCTCGAAGATGCCCGGGTCCAGCACGTAGCGCCCGATGATGGCGAGGTTGCTGGGGGCTTCCCCGGGCTCGGGCTTCTCCACCAGGCCGCTGACGGTGACGAGGTCGCCGTCGCCGTCCTCGTGCGGAGCGGCCGCCGCGCAGCCGTAGAGGTGGAGCTGGGAGCGCTCGACCTCCATCAGCGCGACGACGCTGCCGCCGTGGCGTTCCCGCACCTCGATCATGCGGCTGAGCAGCGGGTCGCGCGGATCCGTCATGTCGTCACCGAGGAGCACCGCGAAGGGCTGCTCGCCGACGTGCTCCTCGGCGCACAGCACCGCGTGGCCGAGCCCTCTGGGGTCCCCCTGGCGGACGTAGTGGATGGTGGCCAGCTCGCTCGATGCCTGCACCTGGTCGAGCCGGGTGATGTCACCCTTGCGGCGCAGGGCCTCCTCCAGCTCGTGGTTGCGGTCGAAGTGGTCCTCGAGGGGCCGCTTGTTCCGCCCGGTCACCATGAGGATGTCCGAGAGGCCCGCCGTGACGGCCTCCTCTATGACGTACTGGATCGCCGGTTTGTCGACGATCGGCAGCATCTCCTTGGGAGTGGCCTTGGTGGCGGGCAGGAAGCGGGTGCCGAGGCCGGCTGCCGGAACGACCGCCTTGGTGATCCGGGTTCCCCGCGCGGACGATGTGCTCATGCCTGCACCTCCTTCAGGACGGCGGCGTACCGGTCCAGGCAGCTGTCGAGGCCGAACAGGTTCCTGGCGCGCTCGGCCCCCTCCTCCCGCGCCGCCGCGTCCCAGCTCAGTGTGGCCAGGAGGGCCTCGCGCAGGGCCGCCGGATCACGCGGAGGGACGACCGCTCCCATGCCGGTGGCGGTCACGGGGTAGCGTCCGCCCGGCAGATCGGTCGTGACCGAGGGCACCGCGCACATCATCGCCTCGGCCTGGGCGATGCCGAACGACTCCGCGACCGAGGGCAGCGCGAAGACGTCGATCGACGCGTAGAAGTCGGCGATCTCCTGTCCCCGCAACAGCCCCAGGATGCTGATGCGCGGGTCACGCCCGGCGGCCCGGCGGATCTCGTCGATGACGCTGCCTCCTGCCACGGTCAGGTAGTCACCGCCGATGAGCAGCCGGGCGTCGGGGTCCTCGATCGCGCCGAACGCGGCGAGGAGATAGGGCAGTCCCTTGTCGGGCACGATGCGGCCGAGGAATCCGATGTGCGGCCCCGGCGTCTGCCGGTACGCGGGTGACCCGCCCCTCCGGTCCAGGCAGGGGGCCGCGATCGCGTGTCGCCTCGTGTCACGCAGCGTCGGCCACATCCGGGAGTGCTCGGCCTGGTCGTCGCTGTTGACGACGACCGCCGCGGAACGGCGCAGTGTGATCCCGGACGAGACCCTCACCGCTGCCGTCGCCGCACGGGCCACGAGGCCGGGCGGGAGCCAGAGGTCGATGTGGTAGGTCGAGACGACGGGGACCTTCGGCCGCAGCCCGGTGATGAGTCCGGCCTCGAGCATGGGCAGGTGCAGGTGCAGCACGCGGGACCGTCCGCTCACACGACGTACCGTGCGGGCGAACGAGGGGCTGACCAGACCTCGGCCGATCGAGGCGATGACCGGACACCGGTAGACGTCCACGCCTTGGAGCCGTTCACGCAACGGCAGTGCCGGATCGTGCCGGGTGGCCACGACGGCCACCTTCCAGCCGCGGGCCACCAGGCCCTCGGCGACGATCCGGGCGGCCTCGGTCAGGCCGCTCACGTAGGGCGCGTAGTAGTTGACCGCGATGCAGACGTCATAGGTCACAGGGAGCTCGCCAGGTAGGTCGAGGCCAGGACCGTGGTCCACAGGCCGAGGTTGAGCCGCATCTGCCGGTCGCGCAGAAGGTCGTCGACCGGGTCGCCGCCGGAACGTTCGACCATGAGCATCTGCAGATAGCGGGTGACGTGAAACGCGGCGAACGGGAAGGTGAGAGCGGCTCCCACCTTCCCGAAGGGCGGCCTCAGCTGCCACATCGTGGCCAGGTAGCACATCAGGGCCGCCACGAGGTTCAGGACGACCACGTGATCGAGGAACGGCACCGAGTACGCCGACAGGGCCGGTCTGTGTCTCTCCCCGGCCACCTTCAGGCCGGCCAGTTCGTGACGGCGCTTTCCCAGCGACAGTGCCACGGACGCGCAGTACACGCAGATGAGCAGAAGTGGCTGGACGGCCAGACCGGCGGCGACGGCTCCGGCCAGTACCCGCAGGACGAAGCCGGCGGCCACCACCGAGACGTCGACGAGTGGCTGGTGCTTGAGGGCCAGGGTGTACCAGATGTTCATGAGGACGTAGCCCCCGAGGATCAGCGCCACCAGCGGCGGGACCGCCACGAGCAGCCCGGCCGTGAGGAGCAGCAGCGCGACCAGCAGGGCCACCGCCCCCCGGAACCCCACCTCCCCGCTCGCGATCGGCCGCAGCTTCTTGACCGGATGCAGGCGGTCGGCCTCACTGTCGCGGAGGTCGTTCAGGACGTACACGGTGGAGGACGCGGTGAGGAAGGCCAGCAGGGTGAGGGCGATCGCGGCGACGTGCGGCAGCACCACCGACGGTGCTGTCAGCGGGGCAACCAGCACGAGGACGCCCTTGGTCCAGTGACGCGGCCGTAAGAGCGCCACGTACGCCCTTACCACTCCTGTCCGCCCGGCAGCGATCGGTCCATCCACAACGTCGAGCGCGAGCCTGTCAGGACCTACGAGGTGATCCATGAACGTCTCCCCTATCGTGACGGTCGATCAGAACAATGCTTTGGCGAGCCGCAGGGCGCCCTGCCGCCACGGGTCGCGGTGTGTCCGGCCGCCGGCGCTCCGCCGCGCCCGGCCCGAGCTCCGCCACCAGTCGTACGTCCTGAGCAGCGACTGCCTGTTGCTGACCGCGGGAGTGAAGCCCAGCTGCTCACGTGCCTTGTCTATGGACACGTAGGAGTCACGGGTCAGCTTGTGCACCAGGCGCCCGTACACCGGGGAGAGCCGCAGAGCGGCGAGGGTCCGCAGCGTCACGACGGCCGGTCCGACCGGGACGGTGACCACCCGGCGCCCGTGGCCCGCGGCGTCGAGGACCGCCTGGAAGTCGTCGCGGAGCGAGGTGAATTCGGCGGCGGCGATGTTGAAGGTGTCGTTCACAGCGCTGTCCGGCCCCTCGCACACGTGCCGGATCGCCTCGCAGAGGTCGTCGACGTCCAGCATCTGCGCGGCGGCGTGGCCGCCTCCCATCAGCGGGAAGTTACGCCCCTCGTCCGCCCATTCGAACAACATCGCGAACAGCCCCAGCCGCTCCGGTCCGAGGAACGTCTTGGGCCGCAGTACCGGGGCGCAGAGGCCCTGCTCCCGGGCCTCCAGCACGACGGATTCGGCGGCGACTTTGGCGCCGGAGTACGGGTCCACCGGCTCGCAGGGATAGTCCTCGGGAGTGGGGCAGTGGCGGGGCAGTCCGTAGACGGCGGTCGACGATATGTGGACGAACCGCTGGGCACCGACGCGCCGGGCGGCCGCCACCGCCGAAGCAGTGCCGTCCACGTCGACCGACCTGATCTCGCCGGCGCGGTGACTCGGCAGGGCGGCCGCCGAATGGACGATCACGTCGGCGCCCCGGAAGGCTCTGACCAGTGCCTCGGTGTCGCGGACATCGGCGTGCACGAACGCGGCTCGGTCACCGGTGCGTGGCGCGAGGGGGCGGATGTCGACGCCCTTCCATTCGACCCCGGGCCAGGGCCGGGCAAGGAGAGCGGTCCCGAGCATCCCGGCCGCACCGGTGACGACAATGTTCATCTCACATCCCTTTCGTCAGGCACGGGGCACACCCGGAGGCCGGTGGAGGAGCGGCATCCGGTCTGCGGGACACCGAGGGGGCGGCACGTCGCCGGGACGCCCGGGCGATCTCGCCGGGCCCGGATCCGGATCCTTGCCGACGGGTGATTGCGCCGGTCTTGGTGGTCACCCCAAGGTCGGGACAAGGTCGCGGTGCGAGTATCTGCAGGCGTGCAGCCCAGGGGCTGCCCCGTAATCCGGCCAGGGATTACGGGACAGCCTTCAGCCACCCGGGAGAAGTGGGAGTCCGTGAGCGAGACCGCGAACCTCGAACCATCCGTCTCCGAGCAGGGCCGGCCGGAGGACGCGACACGGGCCGGCCGCCGTCCCGGACGTTGGCGCGTGCGCCTCGCCGTGTTCGCGTGCCTGTCGTGGACGGTCTTCGTCGTACTGCACCGGCTTCTCAGCAACGAGTTCTACTGGTGGGGCCCCTTCGACGTCGCCCCGCCGCTGGTCTTCGCCCTCGTCCCGCTGGTGCTGATCGGCGTGGCCCAGCTGGCCGGGCCCGTACGGTGGCGCCTCACCGCCGCTCCGGTGCTCGCCCTGGTGCTGGGGATCGGTGGCTCCGGACTCAATTTCGGCACCCTCTGGTACACACCGCCGCCGGCGCCCTCCGACGCGGTCGAGGTCGTCACCTGGAACACCCAGTACTGGGACCAGGACCTCCAGCCCGGAGGGCCGCGCAGCACCGACGAGTTCTACGACTTCCTTCGCGGCCTGGAGGCCGATGTCTACATGTTGCAGGAGTACGCGCATGTGGACATGACCCGGACACACTGGGCGCAGGCTCGTTCCGTCGACCAGGCGGAGCGGCTGCGTAAGGAGTTCCCCGGGTACGAGGTCGTGATCGAGGGGCGTAACGTCACCCTGTCCCGGCTGCCGGTCGTCGGTCACCGCTGGCTGGACACGACCAGGTGGATGCCCAAGGACCTCAGGCCCGTCCCGGCGGCGCTGCGGGACCGCCCGCTGTTCTACTCGTCGCAGACGCTGCGCACCGACATCCGGGTGAACGGCAGCACCGTATCCTTCTACAACTCGCACCTGTTCCAGCCACCGCAGCGGCTGATGCGTCTCCAGAACGGCCCCGAGGGCTCGATGTTCGAGGTCGACCGGCTCAACTTCGAGATGCGGCGCGCCAGTTACCAGGCACTACAATCGGATGTCGCGGACAATTCCAACCGGGTCGTTCTGGGGGGCGATCTGAACACATCGCCCGCCATGGGAATCAAGTCGATGATCCCGGACCGGCTCGTCGACCAGTCGCACGCGCTCTCATCGCTCTACCCGGTCTCCTGGCCGGCCGGGAAGCGCGCCTGGCGGCTCGACTGGCTCTTCACGACCCCCGATGTCGCCGTGTCGCGCTACGACCTGCTCGATCCGCACGGCCTCTCCGATCACAGCGTCCAGCGCGTCACTCTCTGGCCTCGCTGAGGAGGGTGCGCGGCAGGGGTCAGCCGGACAGCGCGGGGATGACCGTGGAGCCGTAGGCGTCGATGGTCGCCTCACGCGCGTCGTGCATGTCGTAGACGGCGAACTGGTCGACGCCGAGATCGCGCAGGACCTGGAGCTTCTCGATGTGGGCCTCGGCGGGTCCCAGGAGGCAGAACCGGTCCACGATCTCGTCGGGCACGAAGGCCGTGTCCGGGTTCCCGGTGCGGCCGTGATGGCTGTAGTCGTATCCGGAGCGTCCGGCGATGTACGCCGTGAGGGCCTCGGGCACGAGGCCGGAGTGCTCCCCGTACCGGTTGACGAGGTCGGCCACGTGGTTGCCGACCATGCCGCCGAACCAGCGGCACTGCTCGCGCGCGTGGTCCAGGTCCTCGCTCACGTAGGCGGGTGCGGCGACGCAGATCGTGACGGAGTCCGGGTCGCGGCCGGCCGAGGCGGCCGCGTCGCGTACGGCCTTGACCATCCATTCGGTGAGGTAGGGATCGGCCAGCTGGAGGATGAAGCCGTCGGCCTTCTCCCCGGCCAGCGCGAGCGCCTTGGGGCCGTACGCCCCCATCCAGACGGGCAGTCTCCCGTCCTTCACCCAGGGGATCCGGACCGGCTGCCCGTCGACGGTGGCCTCGCGCCCCTCGGCGAGGTCCCGGATCACCTCGATGGCCTCGCCCAGCCGGGCCAGCGTGTTCGGCCTGCGGCCGGCCACCCGCATCGCGGAGTCGCCGCGGCCGATGCCGCAGACGGTGCGGTTGCCGTACATCTCGTTGAGCGTGGCGAAGGTGGAGGCGGTCACCTCCCAGGCGCGCGTCCCCGGGTTCGTCACCATCGGCCCGACGATCAACCGCTCGGTGTGCTCCAGGATCCGGCTGTGGATGACGAAGGGCTCCTGCCAGAGCACCGTCGAGTCGAAGGTCCAGCCGTAGCGGAACCCGTTCCGCTCCGCGCGGCGCATGAGTCCGACGACGGCCGAGGCGGGCGGATCGGTCTGGAGGACGAGTCCGAAGTCCATGGCGGATACTCCTGGTCCGGTGCCGAACAGGCGCGGGGATGTGGAGGCCGGGACCGGCTGCGCCCGGGGGTCCTCCGAGCCACGGTCCTCAGGTGTCCCGGGGCACGCCGGAGCGGCTCCGCGGGCGCGTCCGAGAGCGACGTGCTCCGGTAGAGCTTTCCACATCGGGCCGCGTCGAACCGCGTACGACGACGACCGCTCAGGCGAGTCGCGGCGCGAGGGCCGGCTCCTGGGCGTACTCCTCGGTGAGGAACCGCATGGTCTGGTCGATGAAGACCCGCATCTCGCGTGTGAGGGTCTTGCCCCGGCGCCACGCGAGCTGGGTGTACACCGTGAAGGGGATCGCCCAGGGCAGGGAGACCAGGGACCCGGCCCCCAGGGCGTCGGCGACCGTGGCCGTGGGGAGAAGGCTGACGCCGAGTCCGGCGGACACCCCTCGCTTGATGGACTCGATCGTGCCGAACTCCAGGAAGGGCAGCGACTCGCCGGTGCCGTCGTTGAGTTCCGCCTCGAAGAGTTCCCGGTACGCGCAGCCCGCTTCGGCGGAGAGGACCTGCACGCCGCGGAGGGCCTCGGTGGTCACCTTCTCCGCCTGCGCCAGGGGGTGCCCCGGAGAGGCGACGAGGGTGAGGGGCTCCGAACCGAGGACCTCCGTCTGGACGCCCGGGTGCCGGGTCTCGGCCTCCATGAGGAAGCCCAGGTCGAACAGGCCCTGACGCAGGGCATGGCAGGTCTCGGCGCAGAGGCTGGGGCGAAGGACGATCTGGAGGGCGGGGTGGCGGTGGTGGAAGAACTCCAGCAGCATCGGCATGCGGTAGGAGGTGATGCTCTCCATGGAGCCGACGGTGAGCGCGCCCGTGGGTTCGTCGGAGCCCAGGGCGGCGCCCCGCGCCTCACCGGCGAGCGTGAGCATCTGCTCGGCGTAGGGCAGGAGCCGCCGCCCGGCGTCGGTGAGCTCGATCCGGCCGCCGAGCCGGTCGAAAAGGCTCACCTCGAGCGATTCCTCGAGACTCTTGATGTGGGCGGTCAGGCTCGATTGTGCATACTTCAGTTCAGCCGCCGCACGAGTGAAACTGAGCAGCGTCCCCACCTTGTGAAACGTCGCCAACTGCCGAATATCCATGTCCCCTCCGAGGTCCGGTTTTCGCCGAACGTGGCGAACACAAGAAAAGCAGCCCATGGGAGGGGCGGGCCAGAACAATCAGCTGTCTCATCGAGGACAGACGCCGTCAGGAAACGGTCACGCTTTCGTCGCCCTGATCCAGCCCTTGTTTCGCGATCAGGATCCCCGCCTGGAAGCGACTCGTCGCTCCCACCTCCCCCATGATTCCGGAGATATGACGGCGGCATGTGCGCGTGGACATTCCCAGCCGGCGGGCGATCACTTCGTCCTTGAGACCCATGGCCATCAGACGGACGACGGATATCCGCAGGTCCTCGGCGTGGTGGTACTCGGAGGTCCCACCGATGTCGAAGGTCTGGCTCCCCTGCCAGACGGACTCGAAGGAGCGGTACAGATAGGCGACGATCGTGGGGTCGGTGACGAGCGCCGCACCGGGGGGCTCCTTGCCCGTACGTTCCTTGGGGATGAAGGCGACCTTGCGGTCGTAGATGATGAGCCGCTCGGACAGTTCCTCGGCGGTGCGGACCTCGGCGCCCGCTTCGCATATCTGGCGCACGTAGGCGCGGGTGGCGAGGCTGGCCTGTGCGGTGTGCTGGTAGAGGGTCCGGATGCGGATGCCGCGCTCCCGCATCTCCAGGGTCTGCAGGAGATCCTGGTCGAGCAGCTCCGCGCTGCGGCCCCCACCGGGCTGGAGGGTGATGCGTTCGTCGGTACACCGTCTTCGTGCCAGATCGATCTCGCGTCTGACGTCCTCGAAGTCGTCGAGGACGCGGATCGGCACGTCCTCGGCCACGGGCTGGGCCCGCGCGCGGTACATCGAGGACAGCACCCGCAACTGCTGGTGGATGCTGGAGATCTCCCGGCGGCGCTGCGCGATCGACAGCTCCAGCGGCGTGACCAGCTCCGCCTCGGCGATCTCGGGGTCGAGCGCCACGACCGCCCGGCCGCCCCCCGCCGAGGCCAGCAGCCTCATGTCCTGCAGGGTCTTGCGTGCCTGGGTGACCAGGCGGACGTCGACGCCGAGATGGCCGGCGACGTCCTCGTCCCCGAACGAACCGGTCCGCAACGCGAACTCATAAGTCGCGACGGCCACTTCGTCCAACTCGTGATGCTCGTCCATCGGCCACCAGCCCCCATCGAATGCCCGATATGTCGCTATCCACTTGCTGCCGCTCCATCATAGGACACCCCGCGGCACTCGAACTGGATCTCCGGAACTGGCAGATTTCCAGTGCGGCCCGAACGGCGCCGCAAACGAATGAGACTCACTGGGGGGCACAACATGAAGGCTCGTACTTTCCTGACTCAGGGCATCGCCGCGACCGCACTGGCAATCGGAATCTTTCACTCCGTCGAGATGACGTCCCCGAGCACCGGAACGGACGGAACGTCCGGCCGGGTAATCGTCGCCGACGACAAGTGGGACGTCGCCCCGCCCGTGCCGCCGACCGGTTCCACGGCTTCTTCCGTCACCTTCTCTTCCCTTTCCTGAATCCGCGCTGAAATACCAAGGAGCAAGCGTGTTCCAGAGGAAACTTTCCGCGACCGTTCATGAAACACCGCGCAGCGATTCCGGAACGCTGCACTGGCCGCGCCGGACCCCGTAGCGCCCGCGGCACCCGGGGGGGTGCGGGACGGGTACGGAAGGTGCGAGTCAGAAGTGCACGCGGCGGTCCTCGGGGGTCACCCGGTAACGGATGTCCCAGAGGCTCCGCCGCACATAGGTCCGCTGCAGCCACCGGTCCGAGCCGTCGTGGCGGGCCTCGAAGGGCGAACGGGCGTGGATGCCCTTGCGGTTGTTGATGAGCAGGGCCTGGCCCGGCTCCAGCCGCACGGCGTGCGCCACCCCCCGGGCGGCCTCCTGCAGGTGCTCGAAGGCGGCCTCGGCCTCCCGGTCGAGGGCGCGCACACCGTTCGCCGACACGGCGATCTCCGGGTACGGCCCGGTGCCGCTGATCAAGGGCACCGGGTCGGACAGGACCTCCGCGCCTCCCGCGGCGCCACGGGTGTAACTCCCCGGCGCGTTGAGCCGGAAGAGCGGACGGCGCAGCACCTCCAGGGCGTCGCCGTCCAGCCGGCGGCAGAGGTCGCGGGCATCCGCGTAATAGGTGACCGCCGCACCCGAGGGGTCGCCCCGCAGGCAGTTGAGTACGAGGAAGTCCGGGTTGGCGACGTCGTAACGGCCCGTGGCGTCATAGGTGATGTCGCTGTGGAAGTTCAGGAAGACCGCCGAGCTCTGGTTGGTCTGCGTCCGGGCGCCGCCGGCGACCGGAACGACGTCGTGGACCAGGCGGCCGCCCTTCTCGGTGAGCACGCCGAGCGCCTCGCCGAGCAGGCCGGTCAGACCCAGCAGCACGCCCTCGCTGACGAATCCGCTCTTGCCCCGTCCCGGTCCGCCGTCGAGCGGTGTGGGTCCCGTCTCGGCGTCGACGGGGAGGTTGCGCACCAGCGCGACGCCCGGGGTGTCGATGTGCCGGCCGAAGTCCAGGACGGCGCGCAGGAGCCCGAGGGGCAATCCCGCGAAGATCTGGTGGCAGCGCGCCGTCGTCTCGTCGATGTCGTGCCCGGGATCGGGCAGGCCGGCCAGCTCCCGGCCGATCGACTCGCGTACGGCATCGGGCAGCGCCAGATCCGTGAAGGTCATGGTGGACTCACTCATGTCGCTCGTACCCCCGCTCGAATTCCGGCCCGCGGGGCCGGGTGGTCCAGGCCGTCGTGCAACTGCTGGGCCAGGCGCAGCGCTTCGGCGCTTCCGTCGGCCACGTGCGTGGTGACCCTGCTCCCCCGCATCTCGGCCACGGGCACTCCCGCCATCCGCCCGGGCACCACCCCGTGCCGGAGCTGGACCCCCTCCGTGTCGACGTATCCGCCGACGACCGCCACCGACGGACGGCGGTTGAGGCGTACGGCGTCGAGCCCTTCGAGGTGGAAGGCGTGGTGCGCGGCGTCCGCGCGGGCCTCGTCGGGGTAGTCCAGCACCACGGACCGCTGGTTGAGGACCACGGCCGCCGCCTGGGTGCCCGCCCCGCTGATCGTCGTACCGGCTGTGTAGGGGGCACGGTTGAAGCGCAGGACGATCTCGATCCGGTGCCGCAGCGCCAGCTGTACGGCGCGGCGGTGCAGCACCTTCGCCCCGTACAGCGACATCAGGGCCGCCATGTTGTACGAGACCTCCCGGAGCCTCCTGGCCCCGGTGATCAGATGGGGGTCGGAGGTGTAGATCCCGTCGACGTCGGAGTGGATCTCGCACGAGCGGCTTCCGACGGCGCGGGCGACCGCCAGCGCCGACAGGTCGGAGCTGTTCTTGCCCAGCCAGGTCGGGCGCCCCTCGGCGTCCACCGCCTGACCGCCGGGCACCACCACCACCTCGTACTCCGACAGCGCCCGGCGCAGCGGGCCGGGATCGATCCTGGTCACCCGGGCCCAGAGGAAGGAGGCGCCGGTGGTCAGCCCCAGCTGGTGTCCGGCGAGGACCGTGGCGCTGCGTCCCCTGCGGTGCAGGGCGGCTGCCAGCAGATGGGCGCTGACCAGGTCGGCCGTGGTCAGCAGGCCGGCGGCGGTGTCCGGTCCTGGGCGGTCGTTGACCTCGTGGAGCCGGTCGCGCAGCCCTTCGGTCTCCCCCTGCATCGCACTCACCACGACGGCCGTGGGCCGGCCCTCGCGGCGGATGCGCTCGTCGAGTCCGTCGGCGAGCTCGTGGTAGGAGTCGGGGGTGCGGAAGGTGGAGCCGCCGAACTTCAGTACCACCGGCGTGTTCACCGCTCTCCTCCCGACAGGAAGCCGCGGCCGAGGGCGTATTCGGCGATCTGGACCGCGTTGAGGGCCGCGCCCACGCGCAGGTTGTCGGAGACGAGCCACAGCCAGAAGCCGCGCGGGTTCTCCGGCGACACCCGCACCCGGCCGACGTGCACATGATCGGGGTGGCCGGCGTTGAGCGGGGTGGGGAACGCCGAGCGGTTCTCGGCGTCGTGCACGGTGACCTCGGTCTGGCGGCCGAGCAGCCCGACCAGCTCGCGGCGGTCCACCGGCTCGTCCGTCTCCACCCAGACCGCTTCGGAGTGGGAGTTGACGACCGGGACGCGGACGCAGGTCGCGGTGACCTGGAGACCGGGCAGACCGAGGATCTTCCGGGACTCCTGGACCATCTTCTGCTCCTCCAGCGTGGATCCGCTGTCCTGGAGCTCGTCGATGAAGGGGACGACGTTGAACGCGAGCGGCGGGCTGAACCGCTCGGACGGCAGGTCGGCGTCCGGATCGCGCAGGGCCACCTCGGAGCCTTCCAGCAGTTCCTCTATGCCCTGGTGCCCCTGCCCCGACGCCGCCTGGTAGGTGCTGACGACGACCTGCCTGATCCCCCAGCGCCGCTCCACCGGCTGCAGCACCCGGACCAGGGGGATGGTGGAACAGTTGGGGTTGGCGATGACACCGCTCGCCGGAGGCCGGTCCAGGACGGCGTGGTTGACCTGGGGCACGACGAGGGGGGTCTCGGGGTCCATCCGGTAGGCACGGGTGTTGTCGATGACCAGGGCGCCCTTGGCCACGGCGGCCGGCACCCAGGCTCTGCTGACGGACGTCCCGGCGGAGAAGAAGACGATGTCGACGAGGCCGAAGTCGAACTCCTCCAGGGGGAGCACCTCGTGCGGCCGTCCGCCGACCGGGATCCGGCGGCCGACGCTGCGGACCGAGGCGACCAGGTACAACTCGCGGTAACGCAGACCTCGTTCCTCGAGAAGCTCGATGAGGGTGCTGCCCACGGCTCCGGTGGCACCGATGACGGCGATGCGAGGGGCGGCGGGGTCGGTGACGAGAGTCATGAGACTTCTCCGTTCTGGGCGAGGGGCGGGTCAGTGGAGGGGCACGGGATAGTGCAGCCCGCCCGATGTCCACAGGTGGTTGAGTCCACGCGGCACGTCGAGACCGGAGGCGGCGCCGAGGTTGCGCTCGTAGACGTCGGCGTAGGTGCCGACCGCGGACAGGACTCGGTCGGCCCATCGTTCGTCGAGACCGGCCGCGGGGCCGTGGGGTCCCGCGTGCCGGGCGGCCGCTGCGGGGCTCTCGTACTCGGCGGCCAGCAGCAGTTGCAGCACCCAGCGGACCAGGCGGAACCACTGCGGGTCGGTCTCGTGGACGGCGGCGGCCATCGGCTCCCGGGAGATGGAGACCGGCAGGATGCGGTGGTCCCGTGGCCGTGGCAGCCGGGATCTGGCACCGGCGAGCGCCGTACGGTCCAGGACGTAGGCCGCGCAGTCGCCGTCGGCGTACGCGGCGAGGGCGTCGGCCGGGTCGTCGAAGGGGACGGCCTCGACCTCCAGCCCGCGCGGGCCGTACCAGGCGTCCAGGTTGGACGTGGTGGTGCAGCCCTTGTGGACGGCCAGACGCCGGCCGGCGAGGTCCTCGGGTCCGGTGACGTCCGCGTCCGCCGGGACGAGGAACCCCTCGCCGTCGTAGCAGGTGACCCCGGCGAAGAGCACCCGGCGGGTGGCCTCCCGGCCCATGGTCCAGGTCAGGTTGCACGTCGTCAGGTCGGCGTGCCCCGTTTCGAGCGCCGTCAGCCGGTCGCCGGCCGTGACGGGGCGCCAGTCGACGGCCTCGGGGTCGCCGAGGGCCGCCGCCGCGACGGCGCGTGCGATGTCGGTGTCGAGTCCCGTCCAGCGCCCCTCCGGCGTGCGTCGCGAGAGTCCGTGGATGCCCTGCGAGACGGCCGCCCGAAGGGCTCCCCGCGCGCGGGCGGCACGCAGCGTGGCCGTCGCGGTCCGGCGGGGCCCCGAGGGCCCGCCGTCGTGCGGCCCGGGGGCGGCCGCCGTGCGGGCGGGCATGCGAGGGGCCGGAGGGCGGGAGAGGGAACGGCCCGTGGCGCGCAGCCTCGGAGCCGGGACGGGGCGGGTCATGAGGCGCTCCTCAGCGGGTGGCGTCGGACGTCGCTGTCGAAGCGCCGACGGTTGAAGGTGAGCAGCTCGGTCAGCCGGCGCGCGGTGACCGGCGCCGCTCCCCGGGCCGTCACGGGCATGCCGCCGGCCCGGCTCCAGCCGAGCATGGACCGTGCGTCGATCGTGGCGCGTGCCCGGTTGGCGTTGTCGGGGTGGAGGCAGTAGGGCACGTCGATGACACCGAGGGCGAAGGCCCTGACCAGGCACTCGCCGATCGTGCGGCCGGTCTCCAGGGTGGCGTCGACCAGGGTGCGGGCCTCCTCGTAGAGGCCGGAGGAGGTGGCCCGGGGGCCGTCCGCGCCGTCCGGGGTGCGGGCGGCCACGGAGGCCGCGTACTCGAGTGCCGCCACGTTCTCCTCGACGGTGGGTATACGGTGCGCCTCGGCCGGGGTCTTGACGACCAGGCGTTCGGCGCCGCCGTGGACGGCGAGGCGGGCGCTCTCGGCGAGGAGACGGCGGCTGCCGTCCTCGGTGCGCGGGAAGACGCCCATGAAGGTGTAGAGCACGATGTGGTGGGTGGTGGACAGCCGCTCGCCCGCGAGCCGCCGCAGCGCCGCGAGTGCCTCCAGGTCCTGCCCCTGGTGGATCTGCTGCGCGTAGCTGAGGGAGATGCCGCGCAGACCGTGTTCCTGGAAGAACATGGCCTCCAGCACCGCGAGCGCGACCAGGAGCGACGGCGGGCACAGCTGACCCAGCATGCAGCCGCCGAAGGTCTCGATGTGCGGGGGCACGGGCCGGGCGGCGAGCAGCTCGCAGCCCGCGCTCCACTCGGCGACCGCCTGCGCGAGCGGCACCCGGCCGTAGGGCAGGCAGTACGAGACCGGGCCGCCCTCCGTGGCGTCCGCCCCGGTCTCGGCCATCGCGCGGAAGAGCCGCAGGGGCCGGGGCGTGCCGTGACGGATCTGTACGGGGAAGGCGGCCGACGAGCACTCCTGGAGGAGAGCCCGCACCGCTGGGACGCCGTGGGCGAGGAGCGGGAAGCCGTTGAGGCCCGCGGGGTCCTCGCGCAGCGCGCGACGCGCGGTCGCGTCGTCGAGACACCGGGTGTAGCTGTCCAGGGTGACGGTGCCGACGGTGGTGGCGTCCGCCTCCCGTACGGCGGCCAGGCCGGCGCGCATGCGGTGGAGTTCGCCGAAGCCCATGCGTGGCTGGACGACGAGACGCCCCGCGGCGTGCGCGCGGTCCACGAAGCCGGTGAACCGGTCGGTGGCCGTCATCAGGCGGCTCCGGCCCCTGCGCCGGGCCGTCCACGGGAGTGGCCGGCCGCCAGACGGCCGAGGAAGGTCTCGAAGCGGGCCAGGCCGGACTCGGGTCCGCCCTCGGCGGCGTCGTCGAAGACCGCGTCGTATCCGGCGGCCCGCAGCCGCGCGTCGGCGTCGGCGTGGTCGCGGCCGTCGATGCCCAGCTTGCCGCCGATGACGGCGGGCAGATGAGCGAGTGACGGCACGGCGCGGAGGGTACGGATCAGCCGGAGCCCGTCCGTCCGCCCGTGGCCGTTGACGGTGCTGATGACGAGCAGGTCGGGGCGGCCGGTGCGGCAGGCCTCGACGATCGTCGCGTCGGGTGTCGTGTTGCCCAGGTTCGCCACCTCGTGTCCCCGGTCCTCCAGGAACAGCTGGAGGTGCACGAGGTTCCACAGGTGGGCGTCGGAGGACAGGCCGGAGACGACGACGCGTAGGCGGCGCCCGGCGAAGGCCGTGCCGTTCATGCTGTCCCCCCGGGGGTATGTGAGCGAGCGGTCGTGGAAACTATCCGCCCCGCTCCGCGGCCCGGTCCAGCCGCCTCGACGGGGTTTCCCGATGCGGTCGATCAGCAATTCCTATCCGCCGTCGTCCTGGGGCCGGGCGTCGCTGAGGAGGCCCAGCCGCGCGGCCGCGAGACCGAGTTGGAAGCGGGTCTCGACCTGGAGCTTCTCGCAGAGCCCGGCGAGGTACCGGCGCATGGTGCGGGTCGAGATCCCCAGCTTGCGGGCGATGAAGTCGTCGGACCTGCCGCGCTCCAGCTGGCGCAGCACGGCCAGTTCGACGTCCTCGAAGACCTCGTTGTCCGCACCGCCCGTGCCGACCGGTCTGGCGTGCTCCCAGATGTGGTCGAAGATCACGGTGAGGAAGGTGACGACGGTGGGGTCGCGGAGCACCGCCGCGCCGCCCGTCGCGGTGGGCACGACCGCGGTGTCGTCGTCGAGGATGATCAGCCGCCCGGGGATCACCGCGGCGGACCGTACCTCGGCGCCGAGGCCGTTGAGGAGCGTCATGTGGTGCAGGGCCTCGCGCTGCCGGCGGGCGGTGTGCGGTACGACGGTGCGGTAGCGCACACCCCGGTCCAGGAGGTCCTGGTCGAGCTCCCTGGCGGCGCGCAGTGTCTCGGGACCGCCGAGGGTGGGGTGCGCCGTGAGCACGCTGTGCCGTACCTGCGCGGAGAGTTCGGCGAGCCGGTGGCGCACGGCCTCGCCGTCGGTGAGCAGTTCGGTCGCGCCGCCTTCGAGGCCCCGGCGCACCTGTCGCTCGTACAGGGGCCCCAGCGGGCCGAGTTCGCGGTGTGTGGTGTCGATCCGGCGTAGGAGTTCGCGCACCCGCGTCTGGGAGGAGGTGGTCAGTGCGACCGCCGCGAGCCCCGGGGAGAGGGCCTCCAGGCGGTGCGGTCCGTCGGGGCGCAGCAGTTGCCGGGCCGTCAGCCTGCGGACGGACCCGGCGAACCGGTCGGGCGTCAGGCCGAGTCGTGCCGCGGCCTCGTCCGCGTCCGGTGAGACCTCCAGGAGGTGGCGGTAGACGCTGATGTCCTCGTCGGTGAGCGGCTCGTCGGCCGGGAGGGGGTCGTGTCCGGGGACGGTGGCACGCGCCCCGGGGCCGGAGACGCTCACGTCCTGGCCGGCGCGTGCCGGCTCCTGCCCCTGGCGCACGGCGGTGTCAGGCCTTCTCGGCGCCGGCGGCGCCGGGCACGGGGGGACGCGTCCGCTGCGGGACGGACTCCGTGGCGGCGGCGATCCCGAACACGGGAATGTTCCGGTACACGGTGTGCATGCGCGCCGGGTCGACTATGTAGGCCTCGTGGAAGATGCCGACGGCTCCGTCGTTGCGCACCGCGCGGTTGAACCAGGCCCACATCGAGCGGTGCTTGCCCGTGGTGTTGTGCGAGTAGCGCATCAGATCGTCCATGCTGCGCCAGTACTGGAGCATGATCACGGTCCGGTTGAACCAGGCGCGCGAGTAGAGGAATCCGTGGTCCTTGTTCTTCTTCAGCTCGATCAGCATCGGGATCATCGAGGCGATGACGGGCACCCAGCGGTGCACCATCCAGAACTTGTTGATCCGGGTGCCGATCAGCAGCACCACCGTTCCCTCGGGTGCCGAGGCGATGCGCGGTTCGGTGACGACCTTGAGATCCATGGTTTCCTCTCAGAAGGGGTAGGAGCGCGCCGGGCTGCTGACGGTGAGGGTGTGCCAGCGGGTGAAGGCGTCGATCGCCGCCTGCCCGCCGAACCCGGACGCGTTGCCCGAGGCGCCGACCCCGCCGAACGGCAGGCGGGGGTCGTGGTTGACCGTCTGGTCGCCGACGTGGACGACACCGCAGCGCAGTCTGGAGGCCAGGGCGCGGCCCTGGCCGGCGTCCGAGGTGTAGACGGCGGCGGTGAGGCCGTAGTCGGAGGTGTTGGCGAGTTCCACGGCCTCCTCCACGTCGGCGAAGGAGGTCACCGTGGCGACGGGGCCGAACACCTCGGCGTGGAAGACGGACATCTTCGGCGTCACGTCGGCCAGCACGGTCGGGGGGAAGAACTGCCCCTGCACACGGCCGCCGGTGACCAGGCGGGCTCCCTGCGCGACGGCGTCCTCGACCGCGGTGGCGATCCGGGTGAGCTGGCCCCGGTCGATGACCGGGCCGATCTGGGCGTCCGTACGGTACGGGTCGCCGATGCGCAGCGCCGCGGCGCGGCGGGCCAGTGCCTCGGTGTAGCTCTCCACCACGTCCTGGTGGACCAGGTGGCGCCGGGCGGCCATGCAGATCTGGCCCTGGTGGAGGAACGATCCCCAGGAGCCGGCGGAGGCCGCGGCCTCGATGTCGGCGTCGGGCAGGACGACGTAGGCGTTCTGCCCGCCCAGTTCGAGGACCACGCGCTTCAGCAGCCGTCCCGCGGTGGCACCGATCTCGCGGCCCACCTCGGTGGAGCCGGTGAAGGAGACCATCGCGACGTCCGGCGACCTGACGAGTGCGGCGCCCGCGTCCGCGTCGCCGTACACCACCTCCAGGACGCCCTCGGGCAGCCCGGCCGCCGCCAGCACCTCAGCGAAGAGCCGGCCACCGCTCAGCGGGGTGTGCGGGTCGGGCTTGAGGAGGACGGCGTTGCCCAGCGCGAGGGCGGGGGCGACCGAGCGCATGCCCAGCAGGACGGGGAAGTTCCAGGGCACGATCACGCCGACGACGCCCAGCGGTACGCGCCGCACCTCGGTCTCGCGGCCCGGGTCGGAGCCGGGGCCGTGCGGCGCCTGGGGCGCGGTGGCGAGCTCGGCGGCGTGGCGCAGCTCCGCCGCGCCGGCGTGCACCTCGTAGAAGGCCTTGCCCGTGATGGATCCGCCCTCTCTGACCAGCAGGTCCTGGGCCTCCTGGGCACGTTCGAGCAGCAGGTCGGCGGCGCGGTTCAGGATCGCGGCCCGTTCGGCGGCCGGCGTCGCGGCCCAGCGCGGCGCTGCCGCGGCCGCCCGGCGGGCCGCCGAGAGGACGGCGCCGGAGGTGGCGAGCGGGACGCTGCCCAGCTCGTCGCCGGTGATGATCTCGCGGCTCGTCAGCAGTCCGGCTTCGGTGACGGTGCTCACCTGGGTACCTCGGATTCTCGGGAGGAGGGTCGGGGGGTGCCGGCACGGGTGAGGACGGCGTGGGCGGTGATCCGGCCGGGGCCGGAGGTCACCGACAGGGAGATGTCCCCGTGCAGGACGTGTTCGGCGAACCGGGCGAGTTCGCCCCGGAAGGCCAGGGTCCAGGGGCCTTCCTCGGTGCCGCGGAGAAGGATGTCGTTCCATCGGGAGGCGATCCTCGGCGGCGCGGCCAGGGCGCGCAGGGCGGCCTGGCGCAACGCCCAGCCGACGACGGAGCCGCCGCCGGACGAGATCTGGAGGGCGCCCGGTCCGTGCCAGGCGACCAGCCGCTCGACGGCGTGCGTGTCGACGCCGTAGCTGCCCACCCTGAGGACGCTGTCGGCCCGGACGGGCGGGCGGCCGCCGCGCCCGGCCGGCGGGTTCGCCGTCTCAGGCATGGGCGGCCTGCCCCTCGGCGAGGAGGTTCTCGACCATGGAGATGAGGTTGCCGACGGACATTTCCGCGAGCATGCGGTCGAGGGTGAGTTTCCCGTCCCACCGAGCGGTGTCGAGCTGTGGCATGACGGTGCTCAGCTGCGCCATACCTCGCCCGCTGATGATTCCGCGGGCGTCGCAGAACTCCGTGTCGGGGACCGTTCCCTGGAGATACTCCCCGCATTTCTCGACGGAGAGAATGACGGGTGCGGTGCATTCGATGCGGAAGAATATGTCGAGCAGATCCAGGGATTCGAGGCCCAGATCGGCGGAGAAGACCAGATCCGTGCTGTACAGGTCCGCGGGAATTCCCAGCGTGTCGATGACGATCGACCGCACCAGTTCGTTCACGTCGTAGTGGGACATGCGCGTCACTCCTGTCCGGCCTGCCCGGCCTGTGCGGCCCCCGCTTCGGGGCTTCCTCCCACCAGAGCCTTCCGGTGCCGCGGACCGGACAGGTCCGCATGTAGCGATACGAGGGGGCACCGGGAGTGCCCCGCCGCTGTGGGGAGCCGTTCGCCGGCGTCCGCGGCGGCCAGCGCGCGGCGGAGTCTGCGCAGGCAGCGGGTGCGGACGGGGCCGACGGAGCCGACCGACATGGCCAGCGCGGTGGAGATCTCGTCGTACGAGGCCGGCGGGTCCGCGAGGGTCAGCATCAGCACGCCGCGGCACTGTTCGGAGAGCGTGTCGATGGCCCGCTGGGCGTCCTCCCTGCGCTGGGCGCGCAGGGTGATCTGCTCGGGGCTCTCGCTGTGGCCGGAGAGTCCGTCGAGGGTCTCGCTGTCACCGACCATGACGAGTCGTTTCCTGCGCGAGAGGACCTTGAGGGACTCCCGGCGCGCGACGGTGGCGAGCCAGTCACCGACGCGTTCCGGGTCCCGGATCCGCTCGACGTTCTGCACGAGCCGGAGCCAGGTGAGCTGTCGTACGTCCTCGGCGTCGGCATCGCTCATCCGATGGCTCCGGACAACGGACCAGACGAGTCTGCCGAATCGTTCCACCATGGCGTCCCAGGACGCCTGTTCTCCACGTGCGCACCCCGCCAGCAGTTCCGCGTTCGCTTTACGGGGCATGGGAATTCCCTTCGTGAGGGGTGGGGAAAGGGTTCTTGAACGCCGTCAACGGGAGTACGACAATGCAATCCGCTGGGGGGTGTGCGGGGCAAGCGGATACGACGTCAGGTAGGGGACCGGCCACAGGTGGACAGCGGTGGTTCCGGGCCGGCCCGGTCATCGGAGCGCCTGCTCCGGCAGGAGGTCGGGGATCGCCGAGCGCAGCCTGACCGGCAGCGGGCCGGCGTCGCTCCGGTCGGCACGGATGGCGACACCCAGCGCGTACCGGTCCCAGATCTGCAGGACCTGCACCTGCCACAGGTCCCGGTCCTTCTCGGGGATGTCCTCGTCGACGACCGCCAGGCTCCCGTCCCTGAGCCGGTGGACGGAGAAGGCGTCGAAGCCCCGGCACATGCCCATGCCGGTGGCCTTCGTGTACGCCTCCTTGGCCACCCAGGAGTCGGCGAAGGCGTGGCCCCGCTGGCCCTCCCGGTTGCGGCGGAGGACCTCGTTCTCCAGCGGGGTGAAGACCTTCGGCGCGAACTGCATCGCCTCGGGCCTGGCCGGGGTGATCTCGGCGTCCACGCCGGCGGTCCGGCCGCGGACGACGATGGCCGCGATCAGACCGTTGGTGTGGGTGATGTTGAAGTCGAGTCCCCAGGCGCATCCCTCGACCTCGGGACGCCCGTAGGTGCCGGTCCTGAACCGCCAGGAGTCGGGGGGGACGTCGGCGTAACGGGACAGGACCTGACGGGAGAGAAGACGTGCGCCGAGGAAGCGGCGGCGGGCCGCCGGGAACAGCAGCCGGTCGTGCCGGGCCCGCTCCTCGTCCGTCAGCAACGCGGCGCCGCCCGTCGCCTCGGCGAACCGGTCCACGTCCTCCTCCGCCAGCAGCCAGACCTCGGCCGTGTCGGCGAGCGGGTCGGCGAACGGTGCCGTGCTGTCCATGGGTTCGGTCTCCTTCCTTGATTCACCAGTTGACGGAAAAGGCCCTGAACGAGAAGAGGCGGCCCTCACGGTGCGCGGCGGTCAGTGCGTCCGCGACCTCGCTGATCTCCTCGGGCCCGGCCACGCTCACCGTGGGGTGGAAGCGCTTGAGCAGCCGCTCCAGGCAGACGAGCAGGACCGCCGGCGAGCGCAGTGCCGGATGGACGCTGTCGTGGCCGTGCAGATGGAGGTGGACGACGGCGGCGGCCGCCGAGACGAACGTGTACTGCTTGGCCAGGTCGTAGAGCTCGGCGGACTGGCCGGCGGCCTTGCCGAGGCCGGAGAAGAGCTTTCGGTGCTCCACGGCGATGCGGTCCAGCTCGCCGGCGAGGGTCCCCGCGGTGTCGGCCGCGGCGGCCAGGCGAGCGGCGTCGGTCCCGGTCGCGGTCGCGGCGGCCGCGGCCCGGTGCAGGGCGTCGACGGCCGACCGGAGCGCGAGCACCGGGTCGTCGACGCCGCGGCTGAACAGCTGCTGTTCGGCCGGCCGGTAGGGCTTCATGGGGTGGGCCGGGTCGAAGAGCGCGCGCGTCCTCTCCACCGCGCCCGCCACCTTCTCCGGGTCCTGGGTGACCGCCGTGTCCAGGAGGTTCCCGAGCTGAAGGGCGATGTTCTTGAGGTTCACGACGGTGTTGCCGTCGGCGAAGTCGGCGACCGCGCAGTCCCGCACGGCCTTCTGGAAGATCCCGTACCGGGGGTGGGTCCGGAGGTAGTGGCGGGCCCCGAGCACGATGGCGAGCCTGGCCAGCGTCTCCTGGAGCAGGGTGGGGACGAAGTACTTCACCACCGAGGACCAGATGCTCGACTGCTCCGGCGTCAGCTGGAGGCTGCGTATCGCACCGGTGGTCAGCGCGTCGGCGACGAGGAGGTCGGCGTAGCTCTCCACGAGCTGGCGCTGGGAGTAGGGCACCTCGGAGACCGGCGCACCGAAGATCATGCGACGGGTCGCGAAGTCGAGGGTGGCGCGCAGCGCGGTGTCCGCGCAGCTCATGGCGATGCTGGTGATGGCGATGCGGACCAGGTGGCTGCTCTTCAGGGCGATTTCCAGGCCCTGGCCGGGCTTCCCCACGACTGCGGAGTCGGGCACGAAGCAGTCGCGCAGCCGGACCCCGCTCATGTCCAGACCGCGCAGGCCGTGCAGCGGCTCGTGCGGCAGGGGTTCGCACTGTCCCTCCGCGAGCAGTCCCTTCTCGACGGCGAAGATGGAGTATCCGCCCGGGCCGCCCTTCTGGGACGTACGGGCGAAGACCATCACGACGTCGGCGACGGTGGCGTTGCCGATGGTCCACTTCTCGCCGTCGAGCACCCAGCCGCCCTCGGTCCTCCGGGCGGTGGTGGCGTTGGCGAGGATGTCGCTGCCGTGCTCGCGTTCGGAGAGGCCCCACGCCAGCTTCGACCCGCTCTGGATCAGGCCGGCGAAGTACCGGCGCTGCTCCGGGGTGCCGGCGACCCACAGCGGCATGTAGCTGATGGTGCTGATGACCATGGCGGTCGCGGTGGTCGGGTCGCGGCGGGCGACCAGCCGGTAGAGGTTGAAGCCGTCCTGGATGTCGACGGCCCGGCCGCCGCTCGCGGCGGGGATGCTCCAGTCGTACAGCCCCCAGGAGGCGAGCAGGCCGACGAACTCGTCGGGGTACGTCTCCCGCTCGTCCAGTTCGAGGACGCGGCTGAAGGAGAAGGGCCCGTCGTCGTCGAAGGGATCGCCCATGTGGCGTTCCAGGTCGGCCATGAGGGCCGGCAGATCGGTCATCGCTCCTCGACCTCCTCGTTCATGTCGCTCTTCGTCGGTGTGTCGCTCAGCCGCACCGGCAGCGCGGTGAACAGCCGCTGTGCCGCGTCGAGTGCGGTGACCAGGCGTCCGGCCGGGGCGAGATCCCCGTACGGCGCGGTGCGCGGGTCACGGCCGTCGGCCAGGGTGGTCAGCAGCGTGAGTACGGGAATCAGCCAGGAGGTGTCGCCGGGGGCCGCGCCGTAGAGGCCGCCCCCGTCGCGGTGGTACCACCAGGCCAGGGCGGCGGTGGCCGCCGCCCTGAGCAGGGACAGCCGGCCGGCGAGGTCCAGGGTCTCCGGGGATGCCTTCGCCGACCGGGCGCGGTCACGCTGGGCAGCGGCCGACTCGCGGACCACCGCGGCGAGCGCCGACCGCACCTCGGCGACCAGTGCGGCCGCCCGGTCCTCGCCCCGGCCGGTCAGCTCCTCGCCGATCGCGGGGGCGTACGCGGCGAATCCGAGCAGGACGTCGTCCTTGGGCCGCACCCCCAGGTCCAGTGCGGCGGGGTCCGGTCCGGGCAGTGACGCGGGGTCGCCCAGGGCGAAGACCGCGCGCAGCCGCTGCCGCGCGGGCTCCTCCAGGACGGTGGGTGCCTCCCGGTCCTCCGGGAAGGCCGGCGCGTACCCGGGGAGGTGCATCGCGAGGGCGCGCAGGTTGCCGAGCACGCTGGTGTCGATGACCGCGACCATGGCGTTGTCGCGCACCGCTTTGTCGAGTACGGCGCCGGGGCCGTCCCGCAGGACCGCCCGGGCACCGATCAGGGCGCGGGAGCGGGTGACGCAGTCGGCGGTGAGCCGGACGGCGACGTCCTTGACGACGGCGGACGCCAGGCCGAAGGTGCCGGGCGCGACGTGCGCCTGGCGTGCGGCGGTCAGCACCGTGAGGTCGGTGGCGATCAGTCCGGCTGCGGCCAGGGCGAGTTCACGTGAACCGTACGGGGTGTCCGCGACGCGTTCTCCCCCGGTGCGGTGCCCCGCCGCGAACCGCAGTGCGGTGCGCAGCGCGGTGTCGGCGGTGGCGAGACAGCCGGCCGTGCTCATCAGCCGGACGATCTGCTGGGCGCGCAGTGCGCCCGCAAGACCGCTGCCGACGTCCCCGACGACGGCCTCCGGCGGCACGGGCAGCCCGTCGAACTCCAGGTCGGCGAAGTCGATGCCGCGCATCCCGGTGGTGGGCTGCGGCGCGTGCCGCCTCACCTGGCGGGCGGCCAGCTCCTCCGGGCCCAGCAGTACGGCGGTGAAGGCGCCGGCGCCGCGCTCCCCCGTACGCGCCACGATGACCGCCGCGTCGGCCGAACTCCCCCGGCCCACGAGCCATTTGGCTCCTCTGAGCAGTCCTTCGGGCGTCAGGAGGCAGCTGTTGGCGAGCACATCACTGCCGGCCTGCTCCTCGGAGAACCCGAAGGCGATCGTGCGGCCCTCGCGCAGCCAGCGGGCGACGGTCCGGTGCTGGGCTTCCGTCCCGGCGGCGAGCACGGTCATGACCGCCGAGATGCTGAACATGGTGGCGGGCATGACGTTGACGTCACGCCGGGCGGCGACCCGGACCAGGATCTGGGTGTCCTCGAAGGAGCGGAGGCTCCCGCCGAGGGCGCGGGGAAGATGGCACAGGTGGAAGTCCTCCGCGCGGAGCCGGGCCTCGGCGTCGTGCGGGTACTCCTCGGCGGCGTCCCGGGTGACGCCCGCCGCGAAGCCGTACGGGTTCTCCGGTGACCAGGGGTCGCCGAGCAGCCGGTCCAGGCGCTCCGCCCCGGCGAATGCGCCGGCGAGGGAATCGGCGAGGGACCCGGCAGGGTGCGCCGCGTGTGCGGGCTCGGCGGCCGGGACGGGCGCGTCGATGAGGGTCACCGCGCCACCCCGACGGAGGAGTCACGGGGCGCGGAGTCCTCCGGTGACGGCCGGGTGGCGATGCCGGCGGGGAAGGCGACGCCTGCCGCTCTCAGCATGGCGAGCCGCTGGTGGAAGGCGGCGCCCTTCATGATCTGCCGCCCCACGTCGGCGACCCCGCGGTGCTCGGGCGCCGCCAGATAGGTCCCCCGCACCCATGAGTTGAAGCTGCCCATGGCCGGCCCGCACCAGATCTGGTAGTCGACCGCCCGGTCGGCCTCACCGGTCTTCGCCCAGCGGGACGCCATGCCCAGGTACCAGCGGAAGACGAGCGCCGCCCGCCTCTTCGGGTGCCCCTCGGCCCGTTCGAGCTGGCCGGGGTCGCGGCGGGCGAAGTACTCGGCGGTCTCCTCCCAGACGCTGTCCAGCGGCCGTCGGAAGATCTGCTGCTCGACCCGGGTCCGTACGTCCTGGGGAAGTGCCTCGATGCCGTCGTACGTGCGGTAGAGGTCGTACAGCTGCTTGGCGCGCATGGGGAAGAACGTGCCGCGCCGGAGGACCTGGAGCTCGACGCCCATCTCGAACATGTCGGCGGCGGGTGCCATGTCGAAGTCGGCGATGCCCGCCTGGGCGAGCATCTCCTTGACGCGCGGGGAGGTGCCGGCCTCCACGCACGACTGGTTCACGGAGCCGGTCACGATGTAGTCGGCGCCCATCGCGAACGCGGCGGCCGCCGCGTCCGGGGTCCCGATGCCGCCGGCGGCCCCGACCCGGATGCGCTCGGCGTAGCCGGTCTCCTGCATGATCGCGTCGCGCTGCCGCATGATGACGGGCAGCAGGGCGGGCAGTGGCCGGCGGTCGGTGTGGCCCCCGGAGTCCGCCTCGACGGTGATGTCGTCGGCGAGCGGCACCCGGGGCGCGAGACGGGCCTGTTCCTCCGTGATGAGGCCGTCCGCGAGCAGCGCCCGCACCATGGCCTCGGGGGCGGGCCGCATGAAGAGTTCGGCGGTCTCGGTGCGGGAGATCTTGGCGATGACCCGGTTCGAGGCGATGACACCGTGCGGGCCGCCGGCCCGCAGACCCGCGAGCCGGTAACGGACCAGGTGGGGCGTCAGCTTGAGGAAGGCGGAGGCCTCCACGCACGGCACGCCGTACTTCAGGAAGAGGTCGACGGAGGTCCGCTCCAGGCGGTCCTCGCTCGGGCTGTGGATGAGGTTGCAGGCGTAGCCGAGGCCGGGGATCTCGTCGCGGAACCGGATCAGGGCCTTCTCCACTGCCTCGGGGAGCAGTCCGGCCGCTCCGTAGGAGCCGAGGAATCCCGCGCGGGCCATCGCGACGACGAGGTCGGCGGAGGCGATGCCGTTGGCCATGGCGCCGCTCATGTAGGCCTGCTGGAGGCCGTGGGCGGCGAGGAACGCGGCGCTGCCGAGCCGTTCGGGGCCGAGCGGTGGCACCGCGGCGACCACCTCGTGGGGGCCGTCGCCGGTGAGCGTCCCGCCGGCGGCGGCACCGAGACCGTACGGCCCGCGCACGATGTAGACGGGTTCGTCCAGGCGCATCAGGGTCTCGTAGACCCCGGTGTCGCCGGTGGCCGGGTCTCCCGGCCCGGCCCACCGCGGCCGGTGCTGATCGGTGGTCATGCTGCGTCTCCTGTCGGTCGTACGCGGGATCAGGACTGGTCGTGGTGGATTTCGATGCCGATGCCACCGAGCTGGTAGATCCGCAGGGTGGACTTCCAGACGCTCGCGTCGCCGACCAGCTGGATCCGGCCCGGGGCGCGGCGCACCTCCTTGATGTGCACGTCGAACTGCATCTCGGGGTCGTCGCGCAGGATCTGGCCGCGGTAGGACCAGGTCGTCTCGGCTCCGGAGAGCAGGGCGAAGCGCGGGTTGACGAGGCCGTCGGTGAGGCCGGTCTCCACGGCGTAGACCTGGAGGCCCTGGAGCAGGGACTCGACGCCGAGCGAACCGGGCATCACGGGGTCGCGGTGGAAGTGGCAGGAGAAGTACCAGTCGTCCGGGCGGATCGTGCGGTGTCCGCGCAGGTAGCCGCGGCCGTGGTCGCCGCCGCCGGCCACGATGTCCACCCACTCGACGAGGTCGAGGTGGTCCCGGCCGATACGGGGCCCGGGACGGGACGCCTCGGCGGCCCGGTAGGCACCGAGGTCGACGCGGCGGGTCTGCGCGGGGCGGGAGGGCTGCCGGTCGATCCAGGGCGCCACGTGCGTGCCCTTGTCCAGGCCGACCTGGTTCTCCAGGGCCTTGGCGCTGAAGTAGCCGAAGAGCGACTCGCCCCGGTAGAAGACCTCGCCGTCCGCGGACAGTTCGTAGCTGTAGTTCTGCAGGATGGAGCCCGGCATCTGGTCGCTGGACAGCAGGGTCGACCGGTGCTGGACGGTCTTGCCGCGCAGATCGACGTCCTTGACCAGGGTGGCGCGGCCGTCGAGGTTGCGGATGCTGAACTGCTCCTCCGGGAAGGGCAGGGTGGCGCCCAGGTAGTAACCGAGGAGGATGGCCGCCTGGAGGCTGGACTCCATGTGGACGCAGTTGGGCATGTGCGGGTGACCGTTGTGGTCGTAGTACCAGGCGTCGTCCGGGGAGTCGTACTCGGTGACCATGACGGCCCCGCGCTTGAGGACGCCCCGGGTGCCCTCCAGCTCCATGACGCGGTCGACGAAGAGGAAGTCGCCGTTGGGGATGTACGGGGCGCGGCTGTCGGCGTAGACCTCGAACTCGGGCCCCATGGCCGTGGCCAGGTCGCCCTTGGCGGCGTGGGCCATGTGGAACTCGCTGAGCAGCGCGGGCCTTCCGCTCGCGGGGCTCAGCCGGCCCAGGAAGTGCGGGACCGTCCCCCCGGCTTCGGGGCGGTAGGGCGCGCCGGGCTTCTCCACCAGCCGGATGCCGAGCCCGGTGACGCCGATGGACGGCTTGCCGTCGCGGAGGACGACCACGTCGGCGGTGATGGCGGGGCGCGGCACCAGGGTGAGGGAGGTGATGTCGACCTGGTACTCGATCTTCTCGTGCTCCGGCGTGATCTGCCCCCGGACCTTGACCTCGGTCCGCAGGTCCGGGACGGGCTGGAAGCGGGCGTCGGGGAACGACAGGTGCAGCCCGAGGGAGAGCGCGTACACCTCCAGGAGCTGGACGGCGCCCTCCGCGACCAGGGAACCGGCGAGTACCGGGTCGTCCGGGAAGTGGCTGGTGAAGTACCAGCCGTCCGGCACCAGATGCTTGACGGCTTCGATGCGCCCGAGGCCGGCGGGGCCGCCCTTGCGGTCCAGGACGGTGATCTCGTCGGCCATGCGGAGCCGCTCGGTGGGGAGCCTCAGGGAGGTGTTGCAGCCGGCGGGCTGTGCGTGTCCCGGCCCGAACACGTCGGCGATCCGGCCTTCGCCGAGGCGTGCGAGGTCGGCGGGGCCCAGCGCGGTGCGCCCGGTGCGGGCGAGCGGCTTGAAGGCACTGGACCCGGTGAACGTGCCGTCGCCGACGGGCGGGCGGACCTTGGCCTGGAGGATGCCGAGGGAGCTCTCCAGCTCCTCGTCGGTGAAGAAGCCGGCGCAGGCGTTGTTGAGCTTCAGGATCAGCTCGCCGTCCGCGTAGCAGTCGTAGTGGAAGAAGAAGAGCAGGGTGTCCCCCTGCCGCACGAACTGGTCGATCCAGATGTCGTAGCGCAGGGTCTGGCCGACGCGCGGCAGGTCTCCGACGAAGCTGAGACTGCTGTCGAGCAGGCGGTAGACGCGGTCACCGCGGTTGGTGAAGTCGGCGCCGAGGTAGCTGATCAGCAGCAGGTCGCACTGGCCCGCCTCGATGGTGACGGCCGGGGGGACCTGTCCGTCGACGGCGTACCAGGCGTCCTCCGGTACGTCGTACTCGGTGCGGATGAAGGAGGGCTTGAACTCCCCCGGCTCGGCCTCCAGGGCGGTGACCCGGGTCGCGAAGTGGTAGGGCGGGGCGGGCAGCCGGACACGGCGGCGGTGCTCGTCGATCTCCGCGAAACGGGGGCCGAAGACGTTGCCGACCTTGCCGGTGGCGAACTCGAGGAGGTCGTGCTCGTCCCAGATCACGCCCTCGGGCTTGGGCGGGCGCGGCGGCGGGGCGCCTCCCTCGGTCAGCAGCGAGACGAGCTGGTCACGCAGCTCCCGCTGGGCCGCGAGCACCTCGCGGTGTGCCTCCAGCATCTCGCTGCGGAGCCCGCGCACCAGGACGGCCGCGGTCTCGTCGCCGGTCAGCGCCTGGCTCTTCGCGGGAGCGGGCAGCGTCGGCCGGGGCGCGGCGGACACGCGGCCGGCGGCAGGGGGCGCGGGGGTGTTCGCGGGCGGCACCTGGGCACCGGCCGGAATCATCGTGATGGGCTCCCTTTCCAACGCCAGGGATGGCGTCGGCGGCTGCGCGGAGGGGTGGGTCGGCATCGCGGTGTCCCATTCCGTGGAGTGTTCGGCGCCCGTGCCGGGCGCCGGATCGGCGAGGAGAGAGCCCTGGGCCACGACGGACGTCGCGGCCTGCGCCGGGCTGTCGTGGTGCGCCGCGACGGGCGCGGCGGGACGGTCGGGCAGGGCGGTGGGTGCGGGTGTGATGGCGGTCCTGGCGGTGGGGGCGGACGCGGGGGCGGGTGGGACGGCGGGCCGGGTGCTCGGCGCGGCGGGCACCGCGGACGGAGCTGCGAGCGCGGACGGGACGGCCGCCGGGGCCTGCGGGACCGGGGTGCACGGCAGCGTTGCCACCACCGGGGCCGGGGTGCGCGGCAGCGTTGCCACCACCGGGGCCGGGGTGCGCGGCAGCGTTGCCACCACCGGGGCCGGGGTGCGCGGCAGCGTTGCCACCACCGGGACCGGGGTGCGCGGCAGCGTTGCCACCGTGGGGGCGGCAGCCGACGCGACCAGGGGCGGGACCGGGGCGCCGCCCGCCACGAACGCCCGCAGGCCGGGCGAGCGGTCGGGACGGCTGTCCGGGAGGGGGGCGAAGGAGCTGAGGTCGACCGGGATGCCATGGGCGGCGAGGCGGGCCGCCAGCCGGGCGATGTCGGTCGCGCCACGGGCGCCCCGCCGGTCCACCGAGACCGACAGGTGCGGCTCGTCGCCCAGGGTCTCGTGGATCCACCGTGAGCACGTGCTGCTCGGGCCGACCTCGATGAAGCAGCGGTAGCCGTCGTCGTACGCACGCCGGACCAGCCGGGGGAAGTCGACCGTCTCGCGCAGCGTGACCGCGATGTTCCCGGCCACCGCGTCCGCGTCGAAGTCCGTCACCGGCGCGTAGTGCCGGCTGCTGTAGAGGACCAGGTCCCCGACGTCGCCGGTCGGGTAGCGGTTGAGGTCGGCGAGCTCGGGCAGGACCCCGTCCACCACCGGGCAGTGCATCACGTGGTTGGCGGGCGAGCGGGCGCTGCGGCAGTCCAGTTCGGCGATCAGGTCACGGCACTGCTGCGGGTCGCCCGCGACGACCGCCTCCTGCGGCGTGTTGACGTGGGTGAGGAACACCCGGTCGTAGCGGCGCAGTGCCGCCCGTACGTCGTCGGCGGGCGCGAGCAGCACATGGGTGGCCCACACCTGCGGGTCCGGGACCTCGTCCGGCAGACCCCACAGCGCGCGCACGGTGCGCTTGGGTCCGCGCAGCATGTCGTCGAAGAGCGGCGAGGCGCTGATCTTCTCGTCCCCACGGGCGCTCTTGACCCAGCCTCCGGTGGCGAAGAGCATGCTGCTCTCCCCCAGGCTGTACCCGAGGGCTCCGTGCACGGGGACGCCGAGCACCTCCCGTACCAGGTCGGTGGAGAGCAGGGCGTAACTCGTGCCGGCCGCCAGCATCAGCGGGATGTCCTCGACGAGTTCGCCCTCCATGCGCATCAGCTCACGCCGGCCCAGGGGCTCCCGGGAGCGGGGGTAGAGCGCCGCGCTGCGCAGGAGGTCGGCGGGGAGTTCGGCCTGCGCCTCGAAGCGGGGAAGCAGTCCGGGGAAGGCGCGGAACATCGAACGCCCCAGACCGAGATAGGAGTTGAACGCTCCGGGGAAGACCAGGGTGACCTTGGCGTCGGGGCCGATCGGCTTGGCGGTGAAGCAGCTACCGGACGGCGACGACCACTCGCCGCCGGAACTCCACACGCCCGGCAGGTCCTTGAGGGCCTGGTCGATCTGCCGGACGAGACCCGCCTCGTCGTCCGCGACGAGCACGGTCTTGACCTTCGCCGGCCGGTCCGCGAAGTCCGTCTGCCAGTCGCTTCCGGTCCCGGCCGCGGAGACGGCCGTACGCAGCTCGCCGAGCCGTCGCAGCAGCCCGTCGAAGTCGTCCGCGCCGACCGGCACGACCACTCCCCCGCCGGAACGGATCCAGTCGGCCTCGGTGATCTCACCGCGTACCTGAGCGCCGGTGAGCACCAGGTGGGCGTGGCTGCCCGCCGCGCCGACGACGCTGACGGACGCGGCGCGCCTGCCCTCACGGTGGGAGCGCAGCCAGGGCCGGGAGTCGGAGGCCAGGAAGAAGGCGGAGCCCTCGGTCCGGTCCGCCGCGATCTCCTCGGGTGCCACGGGGAAGTAGGCGTGGTGCAGGCAGAGCGCGGCCCGGATGAGAGCGGCCAGTCCGGAGGCGCACCCGGTGTCGCCCACGGCCCGGCTGGCGGAGGAGAGGGCGGTACGCAGCTCGCCGCCCGCCCGCTCGGCGCTCCAGACGCGGGCGAGGCCGTCGAGCTCCGCGGGGTGCGCACCGCCGGCTTCCACCAGCTCGACGTCCGACGGACCGATCCCGGCGGCGGCGAGCGCGTCCTCCGCGGCGCGTGCGACGAGTCCGGCGTTCGCGGCGGGGGTGACGTCCGGCGCGTGGTGCACGGCGATCGACTCGACCGTGGCGTACACCCTGCGTCCCTGGGGGACGGCGTCGGGCCGGGTGACGACGACGGCGCCCGCACCCTCGCCCAGGATGCGCAGACCGTCCCGTACGGTGCCGGGTTCGAGCAGTTCGCGGGCGAGGGTGTTCTCCGGTCCGGCGGCGAGGTCGACCGCGCCGACCAGGACGGCTTCCACGGTGGGGTCGAGGAGCAGCAGCCGGGCCACGTCCAGCGCCTCGACGCCGACGGCGCTGTCCGAGGAGAGCGTGAAGGAGGGGCCGGTGAGGTTCCACAGCGAGGAGACCCGGCTCGCCATGATGTTGCCGATGTAGCTGAGCACCTCGTTGGGCTCGATGGAGTCGTGGACGCCGTCCCGCGCGGCCCGGGTGAGTTCCGCGAGCTGCTGCGGCGACGGGTCGACGCCGGCTGCCGCGCACCACTCGGTCAGTTTGCGCCCCAGCTCGTAGCGGGAGCCGTGGCCGTGTGCGCTGGGTTCCATCTCCATGCCGATGACGACGCCGACCCGCCGTGCGTCGGGACCGGCCTTGCCGCCGGAGCGCTTGCGCTCGAACCCCGCGTCGCGCAGCGCCTCCTCGGCGACGCGCATCAGCAGCAGCTGCTGCTGGTTGAAGTGGGCGAGGTCCTTGGGCGGGATGCGGTACGAGGTGGTGTCGACCTCGAAGTCCTCGATGTAGGCCGCCCGGGGGGCCGCGTCCCCGCCGAGACCCGCCCGGTCCAGGGGGCCGCCCTCCACGGTCTCGAAGCCGCGCCAGCGCTGCTCGGGCAGGGAGCGTACGCCGACGAGCCCGTCGTAGCCGGCGCGTTCGAACTCGTCCAGGGTGGCGAAGGAACCGAAGTGCGCGCCCATGCCGATGACGGCGAGCGGGGGCGGCTCGGTGGGGGCGGCGGGCGCTTCCGGCGCGACCGTGGTGGCCGGTGCGGCCGGGGTTCCCGTCGTTTCCGGTGTCTCGAGCGCCTCCGGTGCGGAGAGGACGACGTGGGCGTTCGTACCGCCGAAGCCGAAGGCGGAGACTCCCGCGCGGCGGGGCGCACCGGGGGCGGGGTCCGGCCAGGGCACGGCCTCGCGTACGACCCGGTCCGCGATCGTGCCGGGCAGCGGCTGCTCCACACCGATGGTCGGGGGTATGACACCGTGCGACAGCGAGAGCACGACCTTGAGGAGGCTGGACATGCCGGCCACGGTCAGCAGGTGGCCGATGTTCGCCTTGACCGAACCCAGCAGCGGGCCACGGCCGAAGAACGCCTCGGCGCCGCCGAGTTCCGTGCTGTCGCCCAGCGGCGTACCGGTGGCGTGGCACTCCAGGTACTGGATCGCGGACGGGTCGACCCCGGCTTCCCGGTAGGCGAGTTCGTACGCGGCGAGCTGCCCGGCCTCGTTCGGCGCGAGCAGGTGCTTGCCGGGGCCGTCGTTGGTCAGGGCGAGGGCGTCGATCACCGCGTGGATGCGGTCGCCGTCGCGCTGTGCGTCGGCGAGCCGCTTCACCGCGATCATCGCGGCTCCCTGGCCGGTGACGATGCCCCGGGAACGGGCGTCGAAGGGCTGGCTGAAGCCGTCCTGCGGATAGGCGCGCAGGTCGGAGAAGGACAGGTGGATGACGGTCGGGTCGGGTGCGCAGACACCCCCCGCCAGCATGAGGTCGGCCCGGCCCGTCTCCAGATGGGCGCAGGCGAGCTTCAGCGCGTACAGGGCGGAGGAGCACGCCGCGTCGAGGGTGAACCGCGGGCCCTCCAGGCCCAGGGCCGCCGCGACGACACGGGCCGGCATGCCGCCCGCCCAGAGGTTGTGCGCGGTGACCGCGCCGGACGGGTCCGGGGCGCCGGGCGCGATCAGGGCGCCGGGCACGGAGAGGCCGGCCTCGGCGAGACCGTCGGCCACGGCGGAGTCCCAGAGCTCGCCGGCGAAGCGGCCGGAGGCCGGGGTGGGGAACGGGTAGTTCCCGAACACCACCCCGGTCCTCCGTCCTTGCCGGCCGTCCACGGTCGGGGGGTGGCCCGCGTCGGCCAGCGCGTCCCCGGCCACCCGGAGCGCCCAGTGGAACGAGCGGTCCAGGCCGGCCAGGTAGTCGGCGGGGAGGCGGTAGTCCTTCGGGTCGAGACCTGCGGCACTCTCGTCGTACTCGTCCAGGAAACCGCCCCTGGTGCAGTAGATGCGGTGCCTGTCCTCGGGGTCGGTCTCCCGGGTCTCCGGGGTGTGCCCGAAGACGCGTTCGTCCCCGTCGGTGCGAGAGTCCACACCTGCGATCAGGTTGCGCCAGTAGTCGTCGGGTGTCCCGGCCCCCGGGAAGAGGCAGGCCAGGCCGACGATCGCGTACTTGCCCATGGTTGGGTCAGCCTCCGGGTGTCCGCATGGTTCGGTTCGGGAGTCAGGGGTCGGGAGGGGCGGTAGGGGCCGTGTCCTCAGGGGGCCGGCGTCCGTCGGACACCGGGCCCGGGAGGCCCGGTAAGCACCGGGCGGGTCCGGCCCCGGAGGGGGCCGGGGCCGGACCCGCCCGGTCGCCGTCAGACGGAGACGGTGGCGGAAGCGGTCCGTTCGGCCGCCCCGAACTTGCCTTCCAGCTGGGGGTCCTCCACGACCACCACACCGTCGAGGACCTGGAGCACACGGCCCTCCCGGTCGAGCGCGGTGATCGAGCAGCTGATGCCGCTGGGCCCGGCGGTGACGTTCTCCACCGCGATCAGGAAGTCCTGGTCGGCGGGGAGCTCCGCGAGGAAGCGGGCGCTGCCGATCTCCATCGGCAGGGAGGCGCGGTTACGGAACCGTCGCACCCACACCAGCGCGGACTGGAGGAGCAGATCGGCGATGACCGGGCTGTGGAACCGGCCGTGGTAGGCACCGCGTGCCGGCAGCCCGTCACCGAGCCGTGCGCCGAGCAGCAGCAGCCCTTCCTCCGCGACGAGCACCGAGCGGATCCCGCGGAGCGCGGGACCGTGGAAGAGCGTGCCGTCCCGGTACAGCGGGGCGGCGTCCGTACGGTTCGCCGCACGCGCGGCGCGGGCGAGGTCCGTACGGTCCGCGGGGACCGGCGGCACGTCCGTGGAGAGGCTCGCCCCGTAGGACGGCCTGCTCCGTCCGGCGTCGTCCACCGCGGAGGCCAGCACCTCGATCGCGTGCGGGCGGGTGGCCGGTCCCGGCTCGATGAACAGCCGCAGCCGTGAGGCGTCGGCTCCCTCGCCCTCCGCCGCGTCCATCACCAGGCCCTTGAAGACCTTGAACGCGGACACCCCGGTGACCGGCTTGCCGGTCACCCTCTCGGTGGTGTTGACGAGGGCGCCGAGCGCGGCGGTGGCGGGCAGCACCCGCTTGCCGCCGATCGTGTGGTCCGCGAGCAGCGGGTCGGCGGAGATGTCCGCGAGCGTACGGTCGACGAGCAGGGTCGGCGAGGCCGGGGAGCCTTCGGCCGGCGGAGCGGACAGCGGGGTGAGCGGGCCGGCGACGACGACCGTGTCCTGGCCGCGTGCGGCGGTGAACTGCTCGGCGAACATGCCCGCACCCGTCGCCACCGGAACCAGCGCCACGCCCCGCGAGGCGAACATCCGGCGCAGGTCGTCGGTGACCATCCCGCCGTCCCACGCACCCCAGTTGACGGAGGTCACGCGCGCCGAGGGCAGCTCCTGCCTGAGGCGCACGGCGAGACGGTTGAGCGCCTCGTTGGCCACGGCGTAGTCCGACTGGCCCCGGTTGCCGAAGAATCCGGCGACCGAGGAGAAGAACACCAGGTGGCGCAGGTCGGCCGGGCCGCGGAGTGCGTCCAGCACATGACCGAGGCCGACGATCTTCGTACCGAGGACCCGGGCGATCTCCTCCGGCGTCTTGTCGGCGATCAGCCGGTCGGCCAGGACACCGGCGCCGTGCACGACGCCCGTGACACGGGAGGCGTACGGGGCCAGGGCGGTCCGGACCGCGGCGGCGTCGGTGATGTCCACCACGAGGTACTCGACGGTGGCGCCGGTGCGCCGGAGCCGGTCGAGGTTGGCCTGGATCTCGCGGCTGCCGGTCAGTTCCCGGTAGACGGCCTCGACACCGCGCGGGGTGGCCTTCTCCCCGGAAGCGGTGATCCGCTTGGCGATGAGGCCCTTGAGCGCCGCGCCGTCGGCACCCGCCGCCCACTCGGGCTCGGGGGTCACCTGGCTGCGGCCGAGCAGCAGCAGGCCCACGGGACGGGCCTCCGCGAGCGCCTGGAGGCAGTCGGCGGTGATGCCGCGGGCGCCGCCGGTGACGACGAGCAGGTCCTGGGCGCCGATCTCCTGTACGGCCGTCACGTGCGTGGCCGGCGGCTCGGCGGACGGCACGATCGTACGGCGTCCGTCCGGATCCACGCCCACATCCGAAAGGCCGGCCGACACGTCGTGGATCTCGTCCAGGAAGCGTGCCGCGACGGTGTGGTCGTCCAGGCCGGGAGCGAAGTCCACGGTGCGTGTGAAGAGCGAGGGGACCTCGATCGCCAGCGTCTTGACGAGTCCGCTCACGCCGCCGAGGAGGGCGGAGCCGGTGCCGCTGCCGCGGTAACCGTTCGCTCCGTCCAGCCGGGTCACCGCGACGAACGACGCCCGGTCGCCGGCCGCCGCCTTCAGCGGGGCCTGGGTCAGCTTGGCGACCAGGACGGCGTGCGCCAGACGGCGTGCCGCCTCGATCCACTCCTGTCCGGCCTCGGCGGCCATCTGCACGACCAGGTCGAGGCGTTCGGCCGTGACAGCCGCCGCGAGCTCCTGCTCGTCCCACGTACGGAGCGGGCGGACGGAGTCGGCCTCACCCGCGGATGTGGTGGCGCCCGGCAGTACGACGATCTCCACCCGCCAGCCGTCGGCGCGCAGACCGGCCACCAGCGGCCGGGTCAGCGTCGACCCGTCGTCGAGGACGAGGGCGACGGGCTGCTCCGCGTAGGCCCGTACGACACGGCAGACCGCGGGGAGTTCGCGTACGGCCGCGAAGGTCCGTCCCACGCCGTCCGCCTGGGGGTACGTGACGACGAGAGGGGGCTCGACGGCAGGGCCGGAACTCTCGGCGACCGGACCGCCGGGGGCCGGCCCGGAGGCGTCGGCCAGGAAGGCGGCGATGTCGTCCAGGGTCCGCAGCTCACCCATACGCTCAGGGTCCACCTCACCGGAGACCGGGAAGCGTTCCTGAAGCGCTCCCATGATCTGGACCCGCTTGATCGAATCGATCCCCAGGTCGGCCTCCACGTCCATACCCGGCTCCAGCATCTCCACCGGATAACCCGTCTTCTCCGCCACCACCTCCAGCAACGCCCCCAACACAGCGGCGTTCACCTCGCCGGACGGCGCAGGAACGACAGGAGCGGGAGCGGCAACTACCGGAGTGGCAGCGACGGAAGTGGCAGCAGGCTCAACCGGGGCAGCCGACCCGGAGGCGCCGGCCAGGAAACCGGCGATGTCGTCCAGGGTCCGCAGCTCACCCATACGCTCAGGGTCCACCTCACCGGAGACCGGGAAGCGTTCCTGAAGCGCTCCCATGATCTGGACCCGCTTGATCGAATCGATCCCCAGGTCGGCCTCCACGTCCATGCCCGGCTCCAGCATCTCCACCGGATAACCCGTCTTCTCCGCCACCACTTCGAGCAACGCCCCCAGCACAGCGGCGTTCACCTCGCCGGACGGCGCAGAGGCGACGGGAGCGGGAGCGACAGGCGCGGAAGCGGGAGCGGCAGGCTCAACCGGGGCAGCCGACCCGGAAGCATCGGCCAGGAAACCGGCGATGTCATCCAAGGTCCGCAGCTCACCCATACGCTCCGGATCCACCTCACCGGAGACCGGGAAACGCTCCTGAAGCGCCCCCATGATCTGAACCCGCTTGATCGAATCGATCCCCAGGTCAGCTTCGACATCCATACCCGGCTCCAGCATCTCCACCGGATAACCCGTCTTCTCCGCCACCACCTCCAGCAACGCCCCCAACACAGCGGCGTTCACCTCGCCGGACGGCGCAGAGACGACAGACTCCACCACAGGAGCAGCGGGAATGGGCGCAGACTGGACCGGGGCAGCCGACCCGGAGGCGTCGGCCAGGAAACCGGCGATGTCATCCAGCGTCCGCAGCTCACCCATACGCTCCGGATCCACCTCACCGGAGACCGGGAAACGCTCCTGAAGCGCCCCCATGATCTGAACCCGCTTGATCGAATCGATCCCCAGGTCAGCTTCGACATCCATACCCGGCTCCAGCATCTCCACCGGATAACCCGTCTTCTCCGCCACCACCTCCAGCAGAGCACCGAGCACAGCGGCGTTCACCTCGCCGGACGGCGCAGAGACGACGGGAGCGGGAGCGACAGGCGCGGAAGCGGGCGCAACAGACTCAACCGGGGCAGCCGCACCGGAAGCCTCGGCCAGGAAACCGGCGATGTCATCCAGGGTCCGCAGCTCACCCATACGCTCCGGATCCACCTCACCGGAGACCGGGAAGCGTTCCTGAAGCGCGCCCATGATCTGGACCCGCTTGATCGAATCGATCCCCAGGTCAGCCTCCACGTCCATACCCGGCTCCAGCATCTCCACCGGATAACCCGTCTTCTCCGCCACCACCTCCAGCAGAGCACCGAGCACAGCGGCGTCCACCTCCGCCACCGGAGCAGCAGGGGCAGCAGGGGCAGGCTCTGCCGTCACATGAGCAGCAGCGGCCGCAGGCTCAACCGGCGCGACCGCCGGTGCCTCCTCGCTCTTCAGCGCGTCGATCAGGAGCCGCGTCGCGCGCTCGTGCGCGGACGTGATCGACGCACCGTGCTGCTCGATGAGCCGCAGCGCCGCGTCGGCGTCGGGGTGGGTGCCGGAGCGGACCGACAGTTCGAGGGTCTTCACCGCTTCGCGGATCGTCTCGACGTGCGCGTCGAGGATCTCGGCCTGGAGGTCGAGCCCTTCCCTGGCCACCGCGCTCAGAGCGTCCGCAGTTCCCTCCGCCGGCTGGGTCACCGGCTCGGACACCGGCGGGACGGCCGGCCGGGCCGTCGGCGCCGCCTCGCGGGACGGCTCGGCTATCGCGTCGCGGTAGGCCGAACGTCGGGCTTCCGTCACGTAGTTGATGCCTCGCAGCGGGATCGCCATGCCCTTGCCCACAGGCACCTCGGGCACCTCGGCGCTGTGGTTGTCGATGCCCGAGACCGGGAGACCCAGGACCGCCAGCTCGATGACGGCGCGCTTGAGGGCGAGCTCGCCGTCCTTGGCGGGGCCGCCGTCCACCGCGACGGTCCGTACGCCCTCGCGGCCTTCGAGCACACGGTCCACGAGGTCGGAGAGGACCCGCTTGGGGCCGAACTCCACGAAGACCCGGAAGCCGTCCGCGTACATCTCCTCGATGCGGTCGGCGAAGGCGACCGGCCGCAGTAGCTGGTCGACCAGCGTGCGGCGGCTCTCGGCCTGGTCGGCGCCGTAGGAGGCTCCCGGGGTGTTCGCGTAGACGGGAATGCGCGGGGCGTTCAGGGCGACGCCCGAGACCGCCTCGCGGAAGGCGTCTGCGGCGTGGGCGACGAAGCGGGTGTGGAAGGCCGCCGAGACGGGGAGCCGCTTCGCGGGGATCGTGCCGCTCGCGGCGTCCGCCACCAGGCGGTCGATCTCCGCGGTCGGGCCGCCGACCACGATCTGCCCGGGGGCGTTGATGTTGCAGACCGACACGTCCCGGTAGCCGGCGAGGAGCGCCTCGACCGCGCTCAGTTCGCCACGCACGGCGGCCATGGCGCCGGCGTCGTGGGAGCCGGAGGCGTCGGCGGGCGGAGCCATCGCGAGGCCGCGGGCGCGGGCCAGCTCGGCGAATCCGTCGTCGTCGAGGACACCGGCCGCCCACAGGGCGGTCAGTTCGCCGAAGGAGTGCCCGATGACACCGTCCGGGGCGAACCCGAGCTCCTTGAACCAGGCGAACTGCCCGGCGGACAGCGCCCCGATCGCGGGCTGGGCGAACTCGGTGCGCCGCAGCGCTTCCTCCTGGGCCTTGCGCGTGGTGTCGTCGAAGGCGGGCGGCGGGAACACGACGCGGCCGAGTGTCTCGGCCCCCGCGGTCAGGCGGTTGGCCCTGTCGTACGCGGCGAGGACGGGCGGGACGGCGAGGGCGGCCTCGCGGCCCATGCCGACGTACTGGCTGCCCTGTCCCGCGAAGACCGCGGCTGCCTTCGTGCCGGCGGGGATGCCGGAGCGCCGGTAGGTGATCCCCTTGGGGTGCTGCCAGGCGTCCGCGCCGGGCTTGGCCCGCAGCAGCTCGACGGCGGTGGTGCGCAGCGCCTCGAACTCCTCGTCGGAACCGGCCACGATGCCGATACGGGCGTCGCCCGCGGGGACCCAGCCCAGCGGGTCGGGCGCGGTGCCCTGCTCCAGACGGCGGGCGAGCGCCTCGGGGTCGGCGGCGTGCCAGAGGCCGGTGCGGGCGACGGGGCCGAGCACCTTGCCGCCGGTGGTGTCGTGCTCCTCCAGGACCATGTGGAAGTTGGTACCGCCGAAGCCGAAGGAGGAGACGGCGGCCCGGCGCTTGTCGCGGCCCGGGTCCGCGATCCAGGGCCGGGCCTGGGAGTTGACGTAGAACGGGGTCTCGGCCGGGTCGACGGCGGCGCTGGGCCGCTCGACGTTGATGGTCGGCGGGAGGACCTTCTGGTGCAGGGCGAGCGAGAGCTTGATCAGCCCGGCAGCGCCCGCCGCCGCCTTGGTGTGCCCGATCTGGGACTTGACGCTGCCGATGGCGGCGTAGCCGCGGGCGTCCTGCCCCTCGGCCACGAAGGAGCCGAGGGCGGACAGCTCGGTGTGGTCGCCGACGGCGGTCCCGGTGCCGTGCGCCTCGAAGAGCTCGATGGAGCCGGCGGGGACGTCCGCGTCCTCGTAGGCGCGGCGCAGGGCGAGCTGCTGGCCCTGGGCGCGCGGGGCGTAGATGCTCTTGAAGCGGCCGTCGCTCGATGTGCCGATGCCGCGCAGGACGGAGTAGATCCGGTCGCCGTCGCGTTCGGCGTCGGCGAGCCGCTTGAGGGCCAGCATGCCGATGCCCTCGCCGATCAGCGTGCCGTCGGCGGACTCGTCGAAGGGCCGGATGATCTGGCTCTTGGAGAACGCCGGGGTCTTGCTGAAGCACATGTACATGAGGATCGTGTTCTCGGCGTCGCAGCCGCCGGTGATCATCAGGTCGGAGCGGCCCTCGACGAGCTCGCTGACGGCGAGCTTGACGGCGGCGAGGGCACTGGCGCAGGCCGCGTCCACGGTGCAGTTGGTGCCGCCGAGGTCGAAGCGGTTGGCGATGCGTCCGGCGACGACGTTGCCGAGCATGCCGGGGAAGGAGTTCTCCTCCCACGGGATGTAGGCCTTCTTGAAGCGCTCGGCGACCTCTTCGGCCTGGGCCTCGCTCAGTCCGACGCTGCGGACCACCTCCTTGAGGACGGGCGTCTGGAGCCGTGCGGACAGCGGCTGCGTCAGGGAGTTGGCGCCGGTGACGCCGAGGATGACCCCGGTGCGGGCCGGGTCGTACCACCCCGAACCCTCGGTCCCGGCGTCGCGCAGCACGTCGCGGGCGACGGTCAGCGACAGGAGCTGGAGGATGTCGGTGACTTCCAGGGTGTTCGGCGGCAGCCCGAACTCCATGGGGTTGAAGGCGATCTCGGGCAGGAACCCGCCGCGCCGGGCGTAGGTCTTGTCCTCGGCCGTGGGGTCGGGATCGTAGTAGTCGTCGAGGTTCCAGTGGGTGTCCGGAACGTCCTCGATGCAGTCGTTGCCGTCGACGATGTTGTGCCAGAACTCGCGCACGTTGCGCGACTGGGGGAACAGGCCGGCCAACCCGACGATGGCGATGGGTGTCTCGGCCAGACGTGAGTGGTGCACGACGGTCCTCTCGTTCAAGTGCGGCGGGTGGGCAGGGCGCGGGTTCCGCGGGATGTGTTCAGACGACGGCGGAGCCGGCCAGCAGTCCGGCGAGCGCGCTCACGGCCTCGGGGTCCCGGAGCATCGTGTAGTGGTCGCCCGGGACGGCCACCTGTCGTACGGGATGTGCGCTGAGGCTGCCCCAGCCGAGGTCACCGCTGTCGGGCAGCAGTGAGCGCTCGGGCTTGACGAGAGTGAGGGGGCGCTCGACGGGGCCCGGCTCGTAGGGGGCGGTGCAGCGGTTGTTGCGGGACAGGCCGCCCTGGTAGGCGGCGTACAGCTTGCGCAGTCCGGCGAGTTCGGTGCCCCGCGGCAGGAGCCCCTGCTCGACGGCGGCGTCGAGCACCTGGGGCAGGCCGTCCTCGGGTGCGGCGAGGGACGGGACGCTCACGGTGAGGGGGCTGCGGCGCTTCGCCCCGAGGTACATCGCGAACCAGTCGAGGAGCATCGAGGCGTCGAGCAGCTCGTCGGTGCGCTTGAAGGCGGGGACGGGTGCGATGCTGTCGAGCAGGACGAGGTCCCGCAGGACGGCGCCGCGCCCGGCCGCTTCGAGCCGGGTGGCGATCTCGTAGGCGACGACGCCGCCGAAGGACCAGCCGACGAGCGAGAACGGCGCGGAGTCGGCGCCCGCAGCGGCGAGTTCGTCGAGGCAGCGGGCCGCCAGCGCCCCGACGGACACGACGGGTGCGCGGGGGTCGAGGGCCGCGGCGAGGAACTCGGGGACGTTGCCTAGGTCGAGCAGGTACAGGGCGGTGTCCTCGGGCAGCTGCCCGGCGAGCGCCTCCCACTCACCGGCCGCGAGCGCGCCCGGGTGGACGGCGCAGATCCGGTGGGCCGCGTCCTCGCCCGCGTCCCGCAGGGTGCGCAGTACGGGGCGGGGTGCGGACGGGTCAGGCCGCTGCGACATGGTTCGCGCTCTCCTCGGCTATGTGCTCGGAGAGCGCGGCCACGGTCGGGTGGTACCAGAGGGCGGTCGCCTCCAGTTCGAAGCCGAGCCACTTCTCCAGCTCGCCGGCGAGGATGAGGGCCTCGGTCGAGTCGAGGTCGAACTCGTCGAAGTAGCGTTCGACGTCGATCTCGGAGGGCTCGACCTCCAGGCGGACGGCCAGCTTCTCGACCAGCCAGGCCTGTGCTTCCGTAGCGGTGACAGTCTGCATGGGAGTACCTCGATTCACTTCTTGAGGGCGTGGGGGCGGAGATCACGGGTGATGGACTCGGCGGCCTTCAGCCCCGAGACGAAGCCGGCCTCGTGCGACCCGATGAGGTCGTGGCCGATCTTCGGGGAATGGAAGTACGAACCGGCGAGCTTGACGCGTCCCGTCTCGTTGACGGAGTAGATGGTGCGCTGCATGGTGCGCACGTCCAGGTCGATGATCGGGTGGGTGAACGGCAGCTCGCGGATGACGAGCTCGTCCCGGGGGACGATGGGCGAGTCGAGCGTGACGAAGTAGTCCTTGTTCGCGGTGAAGCCCTGGAGCGAGTTCATGTAGTACGCGACCCAGGTGCGGGTGCGCCCGTCCACGGTCTTGAGCCCGTAGTTCCAGCTCTGCCAGCGCGCGCGGTCCGGCGGCATGGCGGCCGGGTCGGTGTGCAGGACGGCGCTGGTGGAGCTGTAGCGGACCTTGCCGAGGATGTCGGCCTGGAGTGCGCTCGGCTGTTCGAGCATCGCGAGCGTCTGGTCGGCGTGCGAGGCCAGGACCGCGTAGTCGTAGCGCTCCTCGCCGTCGGCCGTGCCGATGACCACGCCGTCTGCCTCCTCGCGGACCCGGGTCACCGGGCTCGAGGTGCGGACCTTGCCGTGGATGCCGGCGACGACCCGGCGGACGTACTCGATGCTTCCGCCGGACACCGTCTTCCAGTTGACCGTGCGGCCACCGAGGCCGCCCGGGTCGTGGGACATGAAGAAGGCGATGACGGTCGTGGCGGGCATCTCCCAGATGAGCTCGGCGGGGACCGACCAGACGGCTGTGGCGAGCAGTACGACGTAGCCGTACTTGAAGGCGTCGGAGTAGCCGCCCCTGCTCAGGTACTCACCGAGCGCCATGTCGGTGCGCTTGCGCAGGAAGTCGCGCGGCGCCTCGCGGTGGAAGCGCTCGGCGTCCCGCCACAGGGTGAGGAAGTCGGCCGGATAGCGCTGGGCTATCTCCTCCTCGGTCAGTTCGAACTCGGTCGTCCCGTAGTCGAGGCCACGGTCGAGGTCGAAGAAGTCGAACCCGCCCGTGTGGTCCAGGGCGGGGGCGCCGATCTCCTCGAAGAACGCGGTGATCTGCGGATAGGTACGGGAGTTGAAAACCACGAAGGCGGTGTCGATGCCGATGGTCCGGCCGTCCTCCTCCTCGACCTCGACGGTCAGCGCGTGACCTCCGGGCCGGTCGTCCTTCTCGTACACGGTGACTTCGACGTCGTCCGGCAGGTGGTGGGCGGCGGACAGTCCGGATATGCCGGCACCGACGACAGCGACACGGGTGGTCATGGCAGGCAGCCCTTCGGCGTGAGCGGTACTCGTGGAACCGGTCGCGCGGCGCGACGACGGCTGGGGCGCAGAGGAGTGAGACCTCTGGGGCGGAGAGTTCGCCTCTGCCCCGTCGCGGCGTCGACGGCCGGTGTGACGGCGGCGTCGCTGCCACGTCGGGGTGTGACGACGGCGAGGTGAACGGTGTGCCGGCGGCGGGGCCGGCATGGCCAGAAACGTAGGTCGGCCGCCGCAGGGGGTCAATCACCGGATCGGGGATGCCCGACCGTCCATCGGAAGATCCGATGGGCTGAAAGAACGGTGTCCGGATTCGAACGTCTCTGCGCTCTTAGCCGCTATCCGGCCAACTCCGCGCAGCATCCGAAGTTCATCCTTCGTGACTGTCCGGATCGAGGCCAGGGTGGGCTCTTGTAGGAGGCAGGTAACCCTGCCCCCCAGAGCCCTGTGTCATGTCGTTGTAGAGGAGAGGCTTCCATGCCCACCATTCCCTGGATGCCAGGGGCAGCCGCCGACGAAGCGACCGCCGACTCCGGCCAAGCCGTGGTCATGGCGTCCAAGCTTCAGGTCAGCTCGCTGCTCCACGTCCCCCGCTTCTTCCTGCTGTCACTCGTGGTCTGGAAGCAGGTGCGGTCGGCGCCCGGCGTCATCGGCGCCTCGCTGCGGGCCGAGCCGCTGAAGAAGACCTTCTGGACCCTGTCGGCGTGGAGCGACCAGGAGGCGCTGGACACGTTCTCCCGCTCGGACCCGCACAAGGGCATCGTCGGCCGGCTCCGCAAGGTGATGGCCCGTTCCGTGTTCGTCTTCTACCCGGCGGACCGCGCGAGCCTGCCCGCCGGCTGGGACGACGCGGTGAAGCGGCTCGCCGACAAGGAGGCGGGCCGATGAGCGCCGTCACGGGACAGGCCCCCTCCGACACGCCTCCGAAGCCGGTGATCCCGCGCGGCGGGCTGGTACTGACCGCCGCCTGCCTCGGGCTGTTCATGTCCTTCATCGAGGTGACGGCGGCGATCTCGACGCTGCGCGCCCTCCAGGTGGACATGCACGTCGCCCCCGCCGACCTGAGCTGGGTGTCGAGCACCTACACCCTGGTCGTGGCCGCCTGTGTGCTCTCCGGTGGCGCACTGGGCGAACGCTTCGGCCGGCGCCGGGTGTTCGTCGTCGGAGTGGTGGCTCTCGCCGCGGGCTCACTCGTGGTGGCGACCGCGAGCGGCTTCCCGCAAGTGCTCGTCGGCCGTGCGATCAGCGGGGTCGGCGGCGCACTGGTACTGCCGACGTCACTCGCCATCATCACCACGACGTTCTTCGTCGATCTGCCGCGCATGCTGCGCTACATCACCATCTGGGTGTCCATGTCCGGCGTCGGCCTCGCCGTGGGCCCGCTGCTCGGCGGCGCGCTGCTGGACCGGTTCGACTGGCCGGCGGTGTATCTGGTGAACGCCCCGCTCGCGGTGGTGACGGTGGCCGTCACCCTCTACGCGGTCAAGGAGACGAAGGTCCCCGACCGCGCCCTCGACCTGCCGGGCCAGTTCCTGTCCGTCGTCGGCCTCGGCACGCTGGTGTACGGGATCGCGGTCGGCGGCCGCGAGGGCTACGGCGACCCGGTGGTGGTGACCACCCTGGTGGTCGCGGTGGTCGCCCTGACCGCGCTGGTCCTGGTCGAACGGCGGGCGCCGGTGCCCATGCTGGACGTACGCATGATGGCTTCGGTCCCGCTGTCCGCCACACTGGTGGTGGCGGCGAGCGCGCTCTTCACCTTCGTCGGCGTCGTCTTCCTCGAAGTGCTGTTCCTGCAGCGGGTCCAGGGTGCCGAGCCCATGGCCACCGGCCTCAAGCTGCTGCCCGCGATGGTCGCGTTCGTCCTGTCCACGCTGGTGGCGCAGCGGATCGCGACCAAGGTCGGGCCCGCCCGGCTGCTCGCCGTGGGCTCCCTGGTCACGGCTGTGGCGGCGGTCGTCCTGGTCCGGCAGCAGCCCGACAGCTCGTACGCGATCACGGGCGTCGGCCTGGCGCTGCTCGGCCTGGGCAGCGGGCTCGTGGTCGCCCCGTCGACCGCGGCGGCCTTCGCCGTGGCGGAGCCGGCCCAGATGGGCGCGGCCTCCAACGCGGTGACCGCCTTCCGTCAGGTCGGCTCCGTGCTCGCCACCGCCGTCCTGGGCTCGGTGCTCGCCGTACGGTTCATCGGCGCGCTGCCGGACCGGCTCGACACCGCGCATGTGCCGCCGGAGGTCGCCACACAGGTCGTGGCCGTGGCGCGGGAAGGCGGCAACAGCGCAGGCCGTTCCACGCCCGAGGTCACGGAGGCGGTCAGCGCCGCGTTCAACGTGGGTATCCACACCGGTCTGTGGGTGGTGGCCGGGGTGTCCGCGCTGGCCGCCGTGCTCGCCTTCGCATTCATTTCCCGTAGGACGAAGGAAAGTTAGCATTTCGAATCACTGATACGGGTTCAGGAATTCTGATGGCACACAGAACACCTCCGGAAATGTATGTACCCGGCGTCCGCAGAGTGATGTCATTGCATCAACGCGGAGAACTCGCCTCGCCGGTCCGGTCATTCGACGGAGGCAGGGAATTTCCCCCGCACGACTGACGAGGGGCCTGGGTGGCAGGCGTTCCGGCTGCTGGACGGAGTCCGTCCAGCAGCCGGGCGCGACCCGCCGGAGCGACAAGCACCTTCCGCCGCAACGCCCCCGTGCGTCCAGGAAACAGAAAAGGAGATTCCACCATGAAGGTCCGCCGCCGGGATCACCTGGTCTGTAGCTGGCATCCGGACGGGTTGCGCATGGGAATTCCCGGGGAGCGGCGCTGGATCGAAATCACCCCCGGTCTTCTCGACCTCCTTTCGAAAGCCGGCGAGGGGACCGACACGGACGAGCTGGCGAGGCGGTTTCCCGCCGAGGAGCACGACCGGGTCCGCGACGCCGTGGGGACCCTGACGGAACTGGGCGTACTGGTGCCGTACGAGGAGGCTCCTGCCCTGCGGGATCACCGGGACACCGTCGCCGGGCGTCCCCCCTCCGAGCCGCGGGGCGCCGAGCGCCTCGTGCACTCCCCCGCCCGCGTGGAGCTCGCGGAGGACCTGGTGGGCGAGGACGGTTCCCCGGGTGTCTACAAGGAGTACCCCGGCCACCCCGTCGTGATGCTGCCGCGCCGGCCGCTGCGCCTGGCCGCGCCGGTCGGGCCGGCCTTCACCGCACGGCGCGGCCACCGCAGATTCAGCGGCGCCCCGGTCTCGCTCGACCAGCTCGGCACGCTGCTCTTCCACAGCTTCGCCCCGCACCGCTCCCTCCACGGCGGCCCTTCCGGCACCCGGCGGGGCGGGGCCGGCTCCCCGGCCGGCGGCCGGCACGAGGTCGAGGCGTATGTCGTGGCCTACGACGTCGAGGGGGTCCGGCCCGGCCTCTACCACTACTCGGCCGCCCGACATGCCCTGGAGCTGCTCGGCACTGAGGCCTCCCGCGAACGCGTAGCGGAGCTGACGTACCACCAGGAGCCCACCTACGAGGGCGCGTTCACCGTCTTCGCCACAGCTGTCGCGGACCGGCTGGCCTGGAAGTACCGCCACCCCCACGCCTACCGGCGGTGGATGCACGACGCCGACCACTACGGCCGGACCTTCGCCGTGACCGCCACCGCGCTGGGCCTCGGTCCCTTCCAGACGGTCGCGTTCGCCGACAGCGAGGTGGAACGGTTCCTCGGTGTCGACCCGGACGAGGAGTTCGCCGTGTACCTGCTCTCGGCGGGCATCCCCGAGCGTCCCGAGCCGCTGGCTCCGACCGGTTTCGCCTTCCCGCCGCTCCCGGAGGCGGCCCCCGCACGGTGGTCGGCCCCCGCACCGTGGCCGGCGGCGGGCTGACCGTCTCCGCGCGGCCTCCGCCCCGCACCACCCTCTGCGACCTGCCCGCACCGCCCGACCTGCCCGCTCCATCCGCCGCGCACCCGGAAGGACCTGTCCATGCACCCCACCCTCGCCCGCCCTCCGGTCACCCGCCACGAGCTGCTCACCGAGCTGGTGAGCCAGGCCGTCGGCGACGACCGCTGGCTCACGGCCGCCGTCTCGCTCGACGCACTGGAGAACGACGGGGAGCTTGCCCGCAGCATCCTCCTGGAGGCCGCCGAACGCCTGGCCACGTCGGCGAAGACCGCCGATCCCGCCGACCTGCTCCGGGCCGTACGCAAGGCCGCCGGGAGTTCGGTGGCCGCACCGCCCGTTTCCGATCTCCCCAGGAATGACGACAAGCTCGGCTCCCTGCGGCGCGGTCCGGAACTCGACCTGGGCGCGCTGGTCGACGCGCTCGGCTTCCTGGATGTCACCGAGACCCGGTGAACGGGCTCCCCCCGGAGCCCGTTCACCGTACCGACGGGACGGTCCCGCGCCGCACGTCAGCCGCCGTCGCCGGCCGGCGCGGCACCTCCCCCGCCGAGAGCGGCGGCGGCCTCCCTGCGGCGCCGCTGCTCCGCGACGTCGGCCACGGGAGCGGACAGCATGAGGGCCCTGGTGTAGGGGTGCCGGGGGGCGGTGGTGACGTCGTGGGCATCGCCCGTCTCCACGAGGGCGCCGTCCTTGATCACCTCCACCCGGTGGCTCATGAAGCGCACGACGGAGAGGTCGTGGGTGACGAAGAGGTAGGCGACGCCCGTCTCCTCCTGGATCTCCAGCAGCAGTTCGAGAACAGTGCGCTGGGTGGTCAGGTCGAGAGCGGACACCGGTTCGTCGCAGATCACGAGCCGGGGGCGCAGCGCCAGCGCGCGTGCGATGGCGACGCGTTGACGCTGGCCGCCCGAGAACTCCCGGGGCAGCCGGCTCGCCGCGTCCGGCGGAAGGTGGACCCGCTCCAGGAGGTCGCCCACCCGGCCCCGTGCCTCCCGCGCGCTCGTACCGTGCCCGAGGAGGGGCTCGCCGAGCGTGTCCCCGACGGTGCGTGAGGGGTTCAGCGAGGTGTACGGATCCTGGAAGACGACCTGGAGGTCACGGCTGAGCTCACGGCGGCGCGCGGTCCTCGCCGTGTCGATGCGCTCACCGTCGAAGGTGATGCTGCCGGAGCGGGCCGGTACGAGCCCGAGGACGGCGCGCCCGATCGTCGTCTTGCCCGAGCCCGACTCGCCGACCAGTCCCAGGGTCTCGCCCGGCCGGATGTCGAGGGAGACCCCCTTGAGGATGTCGGTGCGCGGGGCGCGCCATCCCTTGCCCGGATAGGAGACCCGGAGGTCCCTGATCCGCAGCAGGGCGTCGCGTGCGGTCGTCCCGGTGGTGGCGGTGCTGGTCATGCGGTGGTCCTCCTCGCCTCTCGGGGCTGCCAGGGCGCCCGGACCGGGGCCTCGTCGAGGACCGCGCCGAGCAGGGTCCGGGTGTAGGGGTTCCGGGGGTAGCTGAGGACCTGGCCGGTCGTTCCGGTCTCGAGGATCCTGCCGTCGCTCATCACGGCGACGCGGTCGCAGAGGTCCGCCACGACGCCGAGGTTGTGGGTCACCAGGAGTACGCCCAGACCGCGGTCCTGCTGGAGTCTGCGCAGCAGACCGAGTATCTCGGCCTGGACCCGGACGTCCAGCGCGGTGGTGGGCTCGTCGGCGATGAGGAGCTCCGGGTCGCACGACATGGCGCCCGCGATCAGGACGCGCTGGGCCATGCCGCCGGAGATCTCGTGCGGGTACAGCCTCATCGTCCGCGCGGGATCGGGGATCTCCACCAGGCGCAGCAGGTCGAGAGCCCGGCCGGCGGCCTCCTTCCGCGAGATGCCGAGGACGTGCCGCATGGGTTCCATGAGCTGGCTGCCGATGGTGAAGGCGGGGTCGAGATTGCTCATGGGTTCCTGCGGGACGTACGCCACGGTGCCTCCCCTCAGCGCGCGGTGGGCGCGCTCGGGCAGTCCGACGACCTCCTGGCCCTTGATCATGACGCTTCCCGATGTGATCCGCCCGCCCTCGGGCAGGATTCCGAGCGCGGAGAAGGCCGTCTGGGTCTTCCCGGAGCCGGACTCCCCGACCAGGCCCACGATTTCGCCGGGACGCACATCGAGGTCGATGCCGTGCACCACTTCCTTGCCCGTCCCGTCCGGGCGGGCGTAGGCGACGGTGAGGCCGCGGACCGAGAGGAGCGCGCCCGGTTCCGACGGCCTGTCCGCGACCGGCGCGGGCCCTTCCGCGCCGGGGCGGGGCCTCTCGCGGCGCCGCCGGGCCGGCTCGCCGCCGCGGTCCTCCAGCACGTCGCGCAGCGCCCCGGCGAGCAGGACGAGGCTGCCGTTGGTCAGGCCGAGGGCCAGTCCGGGCCAGAGGATGAGCAGGGGCGCGCGCTGGATGTTCTGGAACGCCTCGTTGAGCATCGCCCCCCAGGTCGCCGCCGAGCCGCTGCCGACGCCGAGGAACTCCAGCCCCGCCTGGAGCCCGATGGCGATGCCGGCGACGAGCGCCACCTGGATGATGAGGGGGCCGCGGACGACGATCAGGATGTGCCGGGCGACGATCCGGGTGTCGGACAGACCTGACACCTTCGCGGCGTCGACGTACAGCTCCTTGCGGACGTTGGCGACGATGCCGCGGACCAGACGGAAGAAGGCGGGGGCCACGAGCACCCCGAGCACGATCATCAGCACCCAGACGTTGGGGCCGAGGATGGCGCGGGAGGCCAGGAGCACCACCATCGCGGGCAGTGCCATGACGAGGTTGACGGCCCAGTTGGCGACGGAGTCGAAACGGCCGCCGTAGTAACCGGCGTACAGGCCGGACGGCACACCCAGGGCGAGTGCGATCGCCAGGGCGACCACCGCTCCGCCCAGTGTGTTGCGTCCGCCGTACAGGATGCGCGAGAGGATGTCCCGTCCGGCGGAGTCCATTCCCATGGGGTGCGCGCCGTCGGGCGCCGCGAACGCGTCGCCGAGCGAGGAGACGTCCGGGGCCTGCGGTGCGAGCAGGGGCGCGAGGACGACCCCGGCGACGAGCAGGAGGAGCACCCCTGCGGAGATCGCGCCGAGCGGGTTGCGCAGGAGCCTGCGCAGACTGCCGCCGGCCCGGGTGGGGTCCGGTGCGGACGGGTGGGGCGCGGCAGCCGCGCCGGCCGGGAGGTTCTCGCTCATGCGGCCCTCGCCTTCGGGTTGAGCCAGCCGATCATGGTGTCGACCAGGAGATTGATCAGGACGACACCGATCACGGTGAACATGACCAGCGCCATGATCACGGGGATGTCACCGCGGGTGGTGTAGGTGACGGTCATGCTTCCGATGCCGGGGAGCCCGAAGATCTGTTCCACGAGCACCGCGCCGCCGAGCAGGCCGACGAACTGCATGCCGAGGACGGAGAGCGCCGGCGCGGAGGCGTTGCGCAGGACGTGCCGGAACACGATCCGGGAGGTGGGCAGTCCGCGTGCGCGCAGCGTACGGACGTAGTCCTGGCGCAGTACGTCGACGACCGCGCCCCGGACCTGCTGCGAGACCCCCGCGACGGAGGCGACCGCGAGGGACAGGACCGGCAGTGTGACGGTGGACAGCCAGCCGCTGGGCGACTCGGTGAACGGGGTGTATCCGATCGCCGGGAACCAATTCAGATTGACCGCGAAGACGAGGACGATCACCAGGGTGACGAGGAACCCCGGCAGGGCGTACCCGACGACCCCGAGGATCTGCACGAAGCGGTCGGCCGCCCCGCGCCGGACGCCCGCCCACACGCCGAGCAGGAAGGACACGACGGTGGTGACGAGGGTGACTCCGAGGGTGAGGCTCGCGGTGACCGGCAGTCTGCCGGCGACCGCGGTCCCGACGTCCTCACTGGTGAACCATGAGGTGCCCAGGTCACCGCGGACGGCGTGCGCCAGCCAGTCGGCGTACTGCGCGAGGACGGGCCGGTCCAGGCCGAGCGAGGCGTTCTTGGCGTCGACGGCCGCCTGGTCGGCGCCCTGGCCGAGGAGTTGTCTGCCGACGTCCGCGTCCGAGACCGACAGCAGCAGGTAGGAGAGGAGGGAGATGACGACCAGGAGCACAGCCCCCGCCGCGATCCTTCGGGCGATGAAGTTCAGCATGGCACTCGGTATCTGTTCGGCACTCGGCTGTGCGTGGCCGGCCGCCGGGGGCGGTCCCGCCTCACGGAACGCCCCCGGCGGGCCGTCATGAGGCGGGGGCGTAGTTGTAGATCGACGGGACGGCCATGCCGGACTGCGGGGTGATCTTCACCGTGCCGTCCGAGACGTGCAGGTAGGTCATCCGGTAGAAGGGCACGAACCAGCCCTCCTCGACGAGGTGCGTGTTGAGCGCAGTCGCCGCCTGCTTCGCCTCCGCGCCGGTGCCGGTCTGGATTCGCGGTATCAGCTTCCGCACGGTGGCGTCGGTGGTGCCGAACATGTTGAAGGCACCGGGAGTCACCAGCTCGTTGACGACGACCCAGTCGGACGAGGACTGCCCGATGTTCATGACCATGCCGGAGTAGGCGCGGTCGGTGAACACCTTCTGGACGGCCGAGCTGCCGTCGAGGTCGTCCCAGACCAGCGTGATGCCGATGGCCTTGAGGTCGGTGACGAGCGACGCCGCCAGGGCGTCGTTGACGATCGCGGAGATCCGGGGGAGCTTCAGTTCGAAGCCCTTGGCATAACCCGCGGCCTTCAGCAGGCTCTTGGCCTTCGCCGGGTCGTGGGACCAGTAGGTGTCCAGCTTCGGGTCGTAGCCCTCGGTGTCGGGGCCGAAGACCTGGCCCGTGACCGTGCCCCGCTTCTGCCGGATGGTGGAGAGCATCGTGTCGCGGTCGATCACGAGGTTGAGCGCCTGGCGGACCCGGGGGTCCTTGAGCGCGGGGGTCAGCGCGCCCGCGCGGTCGAACAGCAGCAGCCCCTGGAAGTCGAACTCCTGCTTCGTCGTCTTCATCCGGGGGTCGGACTCGATGCTGATCTGCTGGTCCGCGCTCTGCAGGAGGGCCGCGTTGACCTGGCCGGTCCTGATGCCGTTGACGATCGCCGTCTCGTTGTCGAAGAAGCTGATCGCGAGGTTCTCGTACGGTGCCTTCTCGCCCCAGTAGTCCTTGTTCCGCTCGTAGACCCACTTGGTCCCGATGGTCGTCTTCGCCTTGACGAGGCGGTAGGGGCCCGTGCCGTCCGGCGTTGTCTTGAGGCTGTCGGCCTTGGCGAGCTTGGCGGGGTTCGCCATCAGACCCGCCGCGTCACTCAGGTAGAAGAGCATGGCCGGGTCGGCCTGCTGGAGTTGGAGAGTCACATGGGTGGGGTCCACGACCTCGACGGCTTCCAGGCCGTTCAGCCACTTCGCGTCCGCCCCGCCGCCCTTCTTGAAGTGCTCCATGTTCGCCTTGACGGCCGCCGCGTCGAAGGCCGTGCCGTCGGCGAACTTCACGTCCTCGCGCAGGGTGAGGGCGAGCTCGGTGGCGTCCTCGTTGTACGTCCACTCCGTCGCGAGCATCGGGCTGAAGTCACCGTTCGGCTCCCGCTTGACCAGGGTGTCGTAGGTGGCCTGGAAGAACGGCAGCGCGCTGCCCACGGCGTGCGCCGGGTCCAGGCTCTGCGGGAAGGTCAGCGTGGCGATGTCCAGCTGCGAGCCGCCGGAGCCCTTGGTGCCCGAGTCCGCGCATCCCGCGAGGGCGAGGGACAGCGCCAGGGCGGCGGCGAGAGCCCCGCTTCGAGTGGTTCTGCTCATGAGATTCGCTCCGTCTGGAGGGCCGGGGAAGAACGTCCCGGGTGAGAGTGGCGGTGAGCCTACACACGGAATTAACCAGTTGGTAGGTTTTTACGGCGCGAGTTCGCTCGCCTGGTAAATTCCTGGGCAGCATGACGAACCCGCAGGTCAGGACAGTCGCGGCGGACCGCCTTCGGGGCCGGCCCGGCGAGCGGCGGGGTGGACGGCTGCCCCATGACGGCAGGAGGCCGCCGAGTTGAGTGACCGACCCGAGGACGTCCCGCAGCGCCTGACGAAGGGCGAGCGCACCCGCGCCCGCATCCTCGACTCGGCGACGGAGCTCTTCTCCCGCACCGGCTTCAACGCGGTCTCGCTGCGCGACATCGCCGCGCACGCCGGGATGACCCACGCGGGGCTGCTCCACCACTTCCCCGGCAAGGAGGCCATGCTCCTCGAGGTCCTTGCGCGGCGGGACCGCACGGACGCGCAGACCGTCTTCCCCGACATCGTCCGGCCGGGGACACCGGCGCAGGCGTCCGACCGGCTGCGCGGCCTGGTCGACCTGGTGGTGCGCAACAGCAGGACGCACGGCATGGTCGCGCTGTACACGAAGCTGTCCGCCGAGGCGACCGACCCCGGCCATCCCGCCCACCACTACTTCAGGGAGCGCTACCGCGTCGTCAGGGCGGAACTGACCGGACTCGTCGGGGCGCTCCAGGCCGAGAGCGGTTCCCCCGCCGACGTGGAACCCGGCGTGGTGGCCGTCCAGTTGCTCGCCCTGATGGACGGGCTGCAGACCCAGTGGCTGCTGGAGCCCGAGGCCGTGCCGATGGAGGCGCTGGTGCGCGCGTTCCTGGCCCGGCTCGGCCTCGACCCCGACGACGGCCCGGGGAGGGACGCCCCCGTCAGCGCGTGAGCGTCGCGAGTGCGGCATCGGCCGTGCTTCTGTGTCCGGCGGCGTTGGGGTGGAAGCCGGCCGCCTCCGCCGTGTCCTCGGGCTCGATCCAGCGGACGCCGGCCGGCTTGCACGCGTCGTGCCCGACGGAGGGTGCGTACGCGTCGACGTACACGTCCCGCCGCTCCCCCGCCTGCTGCGCGAGCATCGAGTTGAGCTGCTTCTCCTTGTCCCTGATCCACGGGAAGTCGCCGGTCGCGAGGGACACCGTGGAGCGGCAGGCCGTCCCGTCGTCGGGGAGGATCGCGGGGTATCCGACCACCAGCACCCGCGCCTCTGGCGACCTGCCGTGGATCTCCGCGAGCACCGCCGCGACCTTCGGAGCCGTGGACGCGATGCGGGAGCCGATCTCGTCGGTGCCGAGCAGGGTGTAGCTGCTCTTGCAGGGAGCGCCGTACGGGACGACTTGGCCGAGGATGACGCAGCGCGTGAGGATGCCGGCCAGGTCGAGGTCGTTACCGCCGATACCGAGGGTGACCAGCGTCGTGTCGGGCCGCAGGGCGTCGAGCTGGGGAGCCACCGCCGCCTGCGGGTTCGTCATATGGCTCGTGTCGGCTCCGGCACAGGTGGCGTCGGTGAACGAGGCGGCGCCGAGCTCAGCCGCGATCAGGGACGGGTAGTTCCTGGACGAGCGGCCGCAGGTCGCGTCGGTCCGGTCGGGTATGCCGGGACCGGAGCTGAAGGAGTCGCCCAGCGCGACGTACCGGACGGCCTCCTCGGCACTCGCGCCCGGGCGTTCCACGGGGCCGGCGGAGGCCGCTCCGGCGGAGGCGGCCAGCGCTGCGATGACGGTGAGTGCGGCGAGCGGGACGCGCACCGCCCGACGGGCGCGGCCGGAGAGCCCGGCCCGTGAAGAGGGCTGACTGGCAGGGGACATGACCGTTCCTCGTTTCGTTCAGGGAAAGGAGGCGCGGCCTCAGGACGCTGTGCACTGCACTGTCCCGGAGCGGCGCGGCTCGAGCGCGAAAACCGTACGTTGAACGGTTTCTAGCCGTCAAGGGGTCGCGCAGGGGCTCGCGCACCGCGTGCCCGCCGTACGACTGACGCACGCCGCGACCTCTTGACGTCTAAAACCGATCAATTTACGGTTTTCAGATCGTCCGGTCCCCGGGACCGGGCACCGCCCGGCCGGCCGCCGCCCCACCACCCCTCCCGCCCCGACCCGTTAGGTGCCGCATGACCCAGCAGACCCCTCCTCCCCCGGCCGCTCCGCGGCTCTCCCTCATCGAGAAGGCGTCCCTGACCAGCGGCGCCGGTGACTTCGTCACGACGGCCGCACCGGAGGCGGGCATCCCCGCCGTCACCATGTCCGACGGCCCGCACGGTCTGCGGCTCCCCAAGGAGAGCGGCGACGGGGGCCAGGTCGATCTGCACAGCGCCGCCCCGGCCACCTGCTATCCGCCCGCCGTCGCGCTGGGCAGCAGCTGGGACCCGGAGCTCGCCCACCGGGTGGCGGGTGCGCTCGCCGACGAGGCCGCCTCGCACGGGGTCCGCGTCCTGCTCGGCCCGGGCATCAACATCAAGCGGTCGCCGTTGTGCGGGCGGAATTTCGAGTACTTCTCCGAGGACCCGCTGCTCACTGCCGAGATGGGCGGCGCGATGGTCCGAGGGCTCCAGGAGTCGGGCGTCGGCGCCGCGCTCAAGCACTACGCGGCGAACAACCAGGAGACCGACCGCATGCGCGTCAGCGCCGACGTCGACGAGCGCCCCCTGCGCGAGATCTATCTGCGGGCCTTCGAACGCATCGTCCGCCGCGACCGCCCCTGGTCCGTCATGTGCTCCTACAACGCGGTGAACGGCACGCTCCTGTCCGAGAACTCCCGGCTGCTCACCGGCATCCTGCGTACCGAGTGGGGCTTCGACGGTGTCGTCATGTCGGACTGGGGCGCCGTACGCGACCGGGTCGCCGCTCTCCGCGCCGGACTCGATCTCCAGATGCCGGGCACCCACGGACGCACGGACGCCGAAGTCGTCGCGGCGGTGAGGGCGGGAGAACTCGACGAGTCGGTGCTGGACACCTCCGTGGAGAGGCTGGCCCTCTTCGCCCGGCGGGCCGACGAGGGCGTCCGAGCCGACGAGGGCGTCCGGAACGGGCCCCGGATGTCGGCCGACGAGCACCACCACCTCGCCGGGGAGGCCGCCGACCGGTGCGTCGTCCTCCTCAGGAACGAGCGGGACATCCTGCCGCTCGACCCGTCGGGCGGCAGCGTGGCGGTCATCGGCGAGCTGGCACGCACGCCGCGCTACCAGGGCGCGGGCAGCTCGCAGGTCACCCCGACCCGGCTCGACACACCCCTGGACGAGCTGCGTGAACTGGCCGACGGTGCCCGCGTGGACTTCGCCCCCGGCTATCCGGCCCCCGGCGGCGAGGTGGCGGAGACGGCCGGGGCCCTGGCTGACGAGGCCGTGCGCCTGGCGGCAGCCTGCGACACCGTCGTCGTCTTCCTGGGCCTGTCGGCCGCCGACGAGTCCGAAGGGTTCGACCGCGCCCACATCGACCTGCCCGAGGGCCAGATCCTGCTGCTGGAGCGGCTGGTCGCGGCGAACCCGCGGGTGGTGGCCGTGCTCTCCAACGGCGGTGTGGTGCGCACCGCGCCCTGGCACGCCACCGTTCCCGCCCTGGTCGAGGGCTGGCTGCTCGGCCAGGCCGGCGGCGGCGCGCTCGCCCGGGTGCTCTTCGGCTCCGTCAACCCGTCGGGCAAGCTGGCCGAGACCGTCCCGCTGCGCCTGGAGGACTCACCGAGCCACCTCTCCTTCCCGGGGGAGGAAGGGCGTGTCCGCTACGGCGAGGGCGTCTTCGTCGGGTACCGGGGCTACGACGCCGCGGCACGCGAGGTCGCCTTCCCCTTCGGCCACGGCCTCTCGTACACGTCCTTCGCGTACTCCGGCCTGCGGGCCGAGCGGGACGGTGACGCCTTCTCCGTGAGCGTCACCGTCACCAACACGGGCCGGCGCCCCGGACGCGAAGTGGTCCAGATCTACAGCACCGGACCCGCCGGGTCCACGGTCGCCCGCCCTCCGAGGGAGCTGCGCGGCTTCGTGTCCGTGAACCTGGCCCCCGGGGAGAGCCGTGAGGTCGCCGTGGTGATTCCGCGCGGCGAACTCGCCTACTACAGCGCACGCGAGTCCGCCTGGCGGGTCGAGGGCGGTGACTACGGCATCGAGGCCGGCTCCTCCTCCCGGGACATCCGCGGGTCGGCGGTGATCAGTGTGGAGGGCGACCCGTCGGGCGTGGCGCTGAGCGGCCGCAGCACGATCGCGGAATGGCTGGACCACCCCGTCGGGGGCCCGCTGCTGATGGAGAGGTTCATGGCCGCCAGGGCCGCGGCGGGAGCGGCCGCCGGCGCCATGGAGAACCCGACGATGGCGCGGTTCCTCTCCGGCATGCCGCTGGAGGTGGTCGCCGAGTTTCCGCAGAGCCCCGTGGGCCCCGAAGGGGTGGCGGAGCTGACGGCCCTGGCAGCGGCCGGCACGCCCGCCGGGGACGCGTGAGATGACAGGACGCCCGACGGTGGACGGAAGCGTGCGGCCGGGCTGGGAGGCGGTACGGGATGCCTTCGCGCAGGGCCAGGCGCACGATCCCGGTCACGCCCAGCTGGCCGTGCACCACCACGGCCGGCTGGTCGTGGACCTGTGGTCCACGGGGGCGGCGCCCGCCGTCTCCCCGCAGCCGGGTACGGGGGTCCCGGGTGCGGGGGTCCCGGGCCCCCGGCCGTTCGGTCCGGACTCCGTCGGCGTCCTGATGTCGGTCTCCAAAGCCCTGGTGGCCGTCTGCGCCCACCTCCTCAGCGAGCGGGGCGTCCTGGACCTGGACGCACCGGTCGCCCGCTCCTGGCCGGAGTTCGCGGCCTCGGGCAAGGCGGACACCACGGTCGCCGACCTGCTCGCCCACCGGGCGGGCCTCCCCGCGTTCACCACCGACCCGGGCGGGACACCCCTGCCCGGCCTGCTCGACACCGCGGCGCGGACCCGCGCGCTCGCGGCGATGCGACCCGTGTGGCAACCGGGGTCGGCGTTCCTCTACCACGCGCTGACCTACGGGCATCTGGTCGGAGAGGTCGTCCGCCGGGTGTCGGGGCGGAGCATCGGCCGGCTGTTCGCCGACGAGGTGGCCGGGCCCCTCGGGCTGGATCTGTGGATCGGTCTGCCGCAGCGGGAGGAACACCGGTTCGTACCTCAGATCGCCGGCCCGCCGCCCACTGCCGAACGGATCGCCTCGGCTGTCGCCGGGCTCGGCCTGGCGCCGGACCACCCGCTCGGCACCGCACTGCGGGCCTCGGCCGCCGAAGTGGCCGGTGTGATCGAGGCGTTGGGCCGAAGGGAGGGACGGGCCGCCGGGATACCGGCCGCCGGCGGCATCGGGAACGCCCGGTCCCTCTCCCGGCTGTACGCCGCACTCGTAGGCCGCGTCGACGGCATACGGCTGCTGTCACCCCGGACCCTGGACCTGGCGCGCGCCCCGCACACCGACCATCTGCCGCAGCCCGCGCCGCTGCACCGGTTCGACGGCCCCGACCGCTCCCGTTTCGGGCTCGGCTTCGAACTGCCCCGCCCCGGCGAGCCCCTGCTGGGCGCGGGCTCCTTCGGGCACGCCGGCGCGGGCGGCCGCCTCGGGATGGCCCACCCGGAGAGCGGACTCGCGGTCGGTTACGTCTGCACCGCGATGACCTGGGAGCCGTCGGCCGGCCCCGACCCGCGCTGGGTGCCGTGGACGGCGGCGGCCGGGGAAGCGGCGGGACTCCCCTCCCCGGCCTGACACCGGCAGGAGTCCTGGCGGAGGGCGTGGGTGCCGGCGGCACCCACGCCCCTCTCAGCTCGCCGTACCGATCGCGAGCAACCGCATGATGTCGTCGATCGGCTGCTCCATGTCCGTCGTACGGTCGATGAGCCACTGGAGCTGGATGCCGTCGGCCACCGCGAGCAGCAGCACCGCCAGCCGGTCGGCGGGGATCTCCGTGGTCATCCGCCCCTCGTCCATCCGCGCCTGGACGTAGCCGGCGACGCGCTCACGCAGGACCGGATAGCGCTCCGCGAAGTGCGCGTGCGCCGGGTGCTCCGGGTCGCCGGCCGCCGCCGCCATGGAGACGAACAGCTCCACCAGACCGGGGGTCTTCGCCCCCTCCCGGATGATCTCGCGGTAGCTCTCCGGGCTGGTGCGTTCGTCCTGCCGCGCCCGGGCGGTCTCGTCGCGCATCCGGAGGACCTGGGTGAGCAGGTCCTCCTTGGAGCTGAAGTAGTGCATCAGACCGGGCAGGCTGAGGCTGCACTTCGCGGCCACCTTGCGCAGCGAGGTGCCCCGGTATCCCTCGGTGGCGAAGATCTCCAGAGCCGCCTGCAGGATCTCGGTGCGCTTCGCCTCGCCCTTTTCGTACGGGCCCCGTTTCGCCATGCCCAGCAGCCTAACCGGCACTGCGGACACGGGCGGGCCCGGCCGCCGGGGGCCCGTCGGCCCCGGGCCCCGCCGGGATGCGGCCCGCCCGGGCGAGCGAGCCGAGCCATGCGGCGGACGGCTTGGGCGTACGCGCGAAGGTCTGCGCGTCGACCGCGATCAGCCCGAACGTCGGCCGGTAGGAGCCCCATTCGTAGTTGTCCAGGGCGCTCCAGTGCAGATAGCCGCGGACGTCGGTCCCGTCGCGCATGGCCGAGGCCAGGCTCGCCAGGGCTGCCGCGGTGTACGCGACGCGCTGCTCGTCGTCGGCCGTGGCGATGCCGTTCTCCGTGACCATGACCGGGACGCGTGGGCCGACGATCCCGGCGGTGTGCCGTACGGCCTCCCCCAGCGCCTCGGGGTAGACCTCCCAGCCGGTGAGGGTGGTGGGAGCGCCCTGCGGGACGGGCAGCGGTCCGTCCTTCCCGATCCGGTGGCGGGTGTAGGCCTGGACGCCGACCCAGTCGTCCTCGCGGGCGGCCTCCAGATAGATGTCCTCGCGTGGCCGGGCGTACGCCGCCATGGCCTCCTCCGCACCGGGTTCCGCCTGGTATGCCTGGTTGGCGACCGTCCAGCCCACCTGGAGCGTCGGGTCGGCGGCCTTCAGGACGGCGGTGGCGGCCCGGTGGGCGGTGATCAGCGCCTGGGCGACGGAGGCGTCCGGCTCCGCGGAACCGGGGTCGAGCGCGGCACCGGTCCGCTCGCCGTCCGCCGGCTTCCCGGTGCCGCCGTCCGACGCGCGGCCGGCCCCGCGGATCAGGGTGTGCATCAGCGCGATCATGTTCGGCTCGTTGATGGTGGCGACGTACCGGACGCCCGGCAGGAGGATCTCCGTGGCGACGCGCGCGTACGAGGCGAACAGGTCCGCCGAGCCGGGCGAGGCCCAGCCGCCGAGGGCGCTGAACCACCGTGGCGAGGTGAAGTGGTGCAGTGTCACCACCGGCGTCAGACCGCGCTCCAGCGCTCCGCGCACCATGGCGCGGTAGTGCGCGACGGCGGCCCGTGACACCTGTCCGCGCTCGGGTTCGACACGGGCCCACTCGATGCTGAACCGGTAGGCGTTGAAGCCGAGTGCGCTGAGCAGGTCCATGTCCTCGGGCCAGCGGTGGAAGCTGTCGGCCGCGTCTCCGCTGCGCTCGGTGACGAAGGTGCCGGGCCGGTTCTCGACGGCCCACCAGTCGCTGGAGACGTTGTTCCCCTCGACCTGGTGGGCGGAGGTGGAGGCGCCCAGCAGGAAGCCATCCGGGAGTGCGAGTCCTGGCCCGGTCGGGGGCGTCATAGGGGAGCTCCTTCCGCAGCGGGGCGGGGGACCGCGTGAGCCGGCCCCTCACCCCGTGAAAAGCGTTCATTGATCGGTTTTCGTGTTAGCGTACAGGCGCACCTGGCCCGCAGGAAGAGGCAACGGCCTCAGCAGCCCACCGCAGGGGCCCGGTTCACACATCCGCGGAGAGCAGCCGGTGGAGGAGACCATGAACGCCGTCATTCCCCAGCCCGAGCGGCGGGACACGACCGTCCCCGGCCCGGGTCCGCACGCCACGGGTCCGTGGCGGGTCCACGCGGCGGACGACCGGCTGACCACCATGGCCGGGACCGTGCGGACGCTGCTCGAACCCCACCTCGGCGACCGCACGGACACCGCGACGGCCACCCTGACGCTCGCCCTCGACGAGACATCCGGGCCGCACGGCCGGACGGTGGGCGTGGCACCCTGCGGGGCCGCCGAACCCGTCGACGAGTCCTACCGCCTCACGGTCACCGGGTCCGGCATCACCTGCCTGGCGGCCACGCCCACCGGCGTGTTCCGGGCGGCGGCCACCGCCCTCCAGCTCATCGCCACCTCCCCCGGCCCGATCCCCCGCCAGGAACTGCGCGACGCCCCCCGCTTCGCCTGGCGCGGTCTCCTGATCGACCCGGCGCGCCACCACCTCACCCCCGCCGAGGTGCGCCGCGTCATCGACCTGGCGGCGCTCTACAAGCTCAACGTGCTGCACCTGCACCTCACGGACAACGAGGGCTGGCGCCTGGAGATCCCCGGCACCCCCGGGCTCACCGCAGCAGGGCCGGACGGCACCCCCCGCGGCTTCTACACCGCCGATGACTACCGCGCCCTCCAGCGGTACGCGGCCGAACGCTTCGTGACGGTCGTCCCCGAGATCGACCTGCCGGGCCACTGCGCCACCCTGCGCGAGGCTCTGCCCGGCCTCCCGGACGCACCGGCGCCCGAGGGCCTGAAGGGACGCTTCCCGTACGTCCCACCGCTCGACCTCGCCGACCCGGGCACCCGGGAGGCCGTGGCTTCGATCCTCGCCGACGTGTGCCGTCTGACCGATGGCCCGTTCGTCCACATAGGCGGCGACGAGGCGGTCGGGGCGACCCCGGACAGCTTCGCGCACGCGATCCGTGAACTGCGCTCGCTGGTGCGGGAGTCGGGGAAACGACCGCTGGGCTGGCAGGAGTCCTCACGCGCCGGGATCGGCCCGGACGACATCGCACAGTTCTGGGTGGACGTGCCGATGATGGATCTGCCGGACACCCCGGAGGAGCTCGCCGGCCGCCCGGAACTCCTTGCGGCGGGCCACACACCCGAGCTGATCGCGGCACTCAAGCGGTTCTTCGCCCCCAGCGACCACGACCTCTCCCGCATCCTCGAAGGCGGCGGCCGCGTACTCCTGTCCCCTCAGTCCCACCTCTACCTGGACCGCGCGTACGCCCCCGAGATCGTCCCGCCCGCCCAGGCGCCGACCGCGGCACGCGTCGGCTTCCCCGCCTACCGGCCCCTCGGTGTCCGGCACACGGCCGCCTGGGACCCCGCGTCCCACGCGATCCCGGACGAGCGCGTCGCCGGGGTCGAGGCGACCGTGTTCAGCGAGTCGGTCGAAGGGCTCGACGACGTCACCGTCCTGCTGCTGCCCCGCCTGCCGTCCGTCGCGGCGGCCGCGTGGACCGGGAGCGCGCCCCACTGGGACGACCACCGCGTCCGGGTCGCCCGGCACGCGCGCCTCTGGCGGCAGCGCGGGCTCACCTACCTCGCCTCGACGGAGATCCCCTGGGACGGGACGGGCTCCCGCACCGTCTGAAGCCCTCGGTCGCCACGGCTACCGGATCTGCACGCGCTCCGCCTGCGGACCCCGCTGGCCCTGGACGACATCGAAACAGACGGATTGTCCCGCAGCGAGCTCCGTGCAGGTGCCTTCCAGGATGGCGGAGAAGTGGACGATGATCTCCGGCCCACCCGTACTGGGCAGAATGTAGCCATAGCCTTTTTCACTACTGAATGCCTGCACTGTCCCGTTGAGCACACTTGCCTCCGACGCAAGGAAAGGGGAAAACCCCTTCACATTAAGGCTCGGGGGCGACGCAGTCGGGTAACACGCCCCGTGGACACGGCCAAGGGCTGCCCCGGAGCGGCGACCAGGAAAGTGCGCAGACGGGCGTCACCCCCGCAGGTGCATTGCGGCGCGGACCACCGCCCCCCGGTTAGGGGCCACGCGGGAGGGGGCAGGGGAGAACGCGTACATCACCCATAGAGGGAGAAGTCATGGCAGTGTCCACCCCTGGCTACACCGTCCCCGGCCTCACCACCAAGGAGGGCAAGCAGCTCATCTCGCTCCTGAGCATGCGCCTGCACGCCCTCAACGATCTGGCGCTCACCCTCAAGCACATCCACTGGAACGTGGTGGGTCCCCACTTCATCGCCGTCCACGAGATGCTCGACCCCCAGACAGCCGCCGTGAGGGCCATGGCCGACGGCACGGCGGAGCGCATCTCCGCGCTCGGCGGCGAACCGCAGGGCACCCCCGGCGCCCTGGTCGCCGAGCGTACGTGGGAGGACTACAGCATCGGCCGCGCCGACGCGCTCGCACACCTCGGTGCCCTGGACCTCGTGTACACCGGCCTCATCAAGGATCACCGGGCAGCGGTCTCCAAGGCCGGTTCGGTCGATCCGGTCACCGAGGACCTTCTCATCGAGCATCTCCGTTCCCTGGAGCAGTTCCAGTGGTTCGTCCGGGCCCATCTGGAGAGTGCCGGCGGCTCTCTCTCCACGGCCGGCTCGGCGACCGAGCAGCAGGCCGCCAAGGCCGCGTCGCCTGCCCGCAAGACGGCCACGAAGCGGCCGGCCGGCAGGGCCGGCAAGTCCAAGGCCTGAGCACGGCCCCCTGACGCGAAGGAGACCGGTCATGGCCACCGGTACACGTGAGAGGCCACCGGGCATCGCGCCCAGGAGCATCCGGCTGCCGGGGATCGTGCTGGGTGTGGGCCTCGGCGGGTTCGTCGACGGCATCCTGCTGCATCAGCTGCTCCAGTGGCACCACATGCTGACCGGTACGAACGACGACCGGATCGGAGTGAAGTACTACTCCCCGAACACGGTGTCCGGGCTGGAGATGAACACCGTGTGGGACGGCGTCTTCCACGCCGTCTGCTGGCTGGCGGTCCTGCTCGGCCTGGGCATCCTCTACAGCCGGGTGACCCACCACCGGCGCCGGGTGTGGACCTCACGGGTGCTGTGGGGCTGGGTCCTCTCGGGGTGGGGCCTGTTCAACATCGTCGAGGGTCTCCTGGACCACCAGATCCTCGGCATCCATCACGTCCACGGCGGCCCCCACCGGATCTGGTGGGACATGGGCTTTCTTCTCCTGGGCGTCGTCCTCCTCGTCGTCGGCCATCTCGTGCGGCGCGGCGGCAAGCCCTTCGCCCCCGAGGCAGACGAGCCTCCCACGGGCTCCGGGCAACGCGTCTGATGGGCGGCGACGGGCACCATGTGCACGGCCATGGTGGAGGCGGTGAGGTGTGGGACGTCCTCCTGCCCCTCACCGCCGTACTTCTGCCCGCCGGCGCCTACCTCCTCCTCGCACACCGGGCGCATCGGCGCAATCACGCACGACGGTGGAGCCGGTGGCGGACGGCCGGCTTCCTGACCGGGTGCGCCCTGCTCGGTGCGGCTCTGCTCCCGCCCGTGTCCACGTTCGCCAACGAGGACTTCCGCGGGCACATGGCGCAGCACCTTCTCATCGGCATGTACGCGCCGATCGCCTTGGTCCTCGGAGCGCCGGTGACCCTCCTGCTGCGCACCCTGCCCGCCGCGCGGGCCCGGCGTCTGACCGGCCTCCTGCACAGCCGGCCGGTGCGTGTGGTGACTCACCCGGTCCCCGCGCTGGTGCTGGGCACCGGCACGCTCGGGGTCCTCTATTCCACGCCCGTGTACAACGCGACGATGGACTCACCGGACCTCCACCGGCTGGTGCTGGCCCATTTCCTCCTGTCCGGGTGCCTGTTCGCCCACGCCGTCGCAGGCCCGGACCCCGCCCCCGGCCGGCCGGGCGTGCCGGCCCGCCTGGTGGTGCTGGGGGTCGCCGTCGCGGCGCACGCCACGATCTCCCAGTTGATGTACGGGGGCTTCCTGATCGACGTGCGCGCGCCCGTCAGCCAGGTGCGGGGCGGAGCGGAGATCATGTATTACGGGGGCGACATCGCCGAACTGCTGTTGGCGGGGGCTCTCGTCGCGACCTGGCGGCCTTCGCGCCGACCCGGCGCACGGACGGCCGCCGTGCGCTTCCCGGCTCTGCGCCGTCTCCTTCTGAAGCCGTTCATGCGGCCTGGATGAGCTCCGCACGCCCGAACAGCAGGGCGTATCCGGCGGGGAGCCGGGCGAGGACGCGGTCGAGGAGATCGGGTCCGGCGAGGTGACCGACCGTGGCGAGGACAGCTCCGGTGTCCCACCGGGCGGTGGCAGGGGTGCCGCCCGTGCGAGCGGCGAGATCCTTGACGAATCCCCAGCCGGTGAGCTGGTCCGACTCAGGGGTCTGCGCGGTGAGGGGGAGGGCGGCCTCGGCAGGCAGACAGGCGGCGAGGTCGGCTCGTTCGGCCCCGGTCAGCTGTCGGCCGAGTCCGGACAGCACGGCGCGGGTGACGGCCTCGGCTCGTTCGCGCGTGGGATATGCGCCCTCGTACCTGATCCGTTCCAGCATCTGGTCGAACGTCACGCGTGCCGGGGTACGCGTCGGTTCATGCGGGGAGCGCATCGGTGGTATGCCTTTCTCGACGGGGCGGCCGCCGCTGGACCGGGCGAGGACGGGCGGCCGCGCTGCGGTTGAGTAGCTGTTCAGAAGTGCCGGAGGGCCGACGACCGGCCTGGCATGCAGGTCACCCGCCCACAAGGTGCCGAGCACCGCGGAGGGGCCTGCGGAGAGGCGCCTCCCGCTCAGCTTTCCTGTGGGCGGGTGAGCACACGTGCGTTCAGGTGCCGATCTGCCTGGGGTCGGCCTCCCCGCCGATGGCGATCTTGCGGGGCTTGGCTCGCTCGGCGATCGGGATCCGCAGGGTCAGCACCCCTGCGTCGTAGTCGGCGCTGATGTGCTCCGTGTCCATGGTGTCGGCCAGGACGAGCTGGCGGGAGAAGACACCCAGCGGCCGCTCGGAGAGCTCCACCTGCACGTCCTCGCCCGTTGCGACGGGACGGCGCTCAGCCTTGACGGTGAGCATGTTCCGTTCGACGTCGATGTCGATCGCGTCCTTCGGGACACCGGGCAGGTCGAGGGCGATCACATACTCCTCGCCCTCGCGCCATGCGTCCATCGGCATCGCCGACGGCTTGGACCAGGTACCGGATGCGCCCGTGAGCTGCTGGGCGAGGCGGTCGAGTTCGCGGAACGGGTCAGTGCGCATCAACATTGCGAAACACCTCCACTGGTCAGGCAGAAACTGCCAATGCGCTTGGTCTCACATCCGTTGTAGCATGTCATCAGAAGGATGACAACCTGCAATGTCATCGTTCGGATGACGTCCATAAGGAGCCTTCATGAACCCATCCCCCCCGGTCGGTGAGCCGGCATCCTTCGCCGCGGCCGCAGCGGCGCTGCACGCGATCGACGAGGCCGTCCGGGCCGCCCGGACAGCAGCGCCCGAAGCGGATCAGGCCGAGGAGGAGCAGGCGCATCCCGAGCAGGCTGTGGCTGCTCTCCTCCTCCTGCGCGAATTGCGCGACCAATTGGCCGGATGGGAGCCGGGCTTGATCGAAGCGGCCCGCGCCGCGGGCACCAGTTGGGCCGAACTCGCTCATCCTCTCGGAGTCGCCAGCCGCCAGGCGGCCGAACGCCGCTACCTGCGCGTGCGGCCCGGAGCTCCCGGCACCACCGGCGAACAACGCGTACAGGCCACCCGCAACCACCGCGCCGCCGACCGCACCGTCACCACGTGGGCCAGGGAGAACGCCGCCGACCTGCGGCAGCTCGCCGGCCAGATCACTGCCCTGACCGACCTGCCCGGCACCTCGGCCGCCCGGCTCGCCGCCGCGCTCGCCGACGACGAAGCGGTCAACCTCATCGCGCCGCTCACCGATACCCGTCAGCACCTCACGGCCGGCCACCCCGACCTGGCCGCCCGCGTCGACACGGTCACGCGCCACACCGACCGGCTCCGCCGGGACAGCGACGACCGGCGGACCTCACCCTGACCCGGCACCGAGGGCACCACTTACGCTGAGCAGTCCCGGCGACACTTCGTCAACGCCCCGGTGTCGTGCGGACGTGTCCTCCGCCCGCGGACCTAGGGTGTTCGTTGATGAACAGCCTGGAAGCGGCCCGCGCGCACCTGCTGGGAGACCTGATCGCCGCGAGTCATCTGATGACCCTGGAGCAGCTGCCCGGCACGGTGGCCTCATATGCTGCCGGGGCAGGCTGGCCGGAGGTGCGGATCTACCTGGCCGACCTGCAGCAGGAGCGGCTGTACTGGCTGGCCGGCAATGTTGACGTCAGCCATGGTGAAGCCGAAGTACCGGCCGAACTGTCCGTCGACGGGACGGTGGCCGGACGGGCATTCCGACTGGGAAAGGTGTTTTCCGCCTCTGCTTCCGCCAAGGGCCAGTGGTGGGTCCCGCTGCTGGACGGTGCCGAACGTCTGGGCGTGCTGCGGGTCGGGGTGCCAGGCGGCCGGGTGGAGGCGGACGAGGACCTGAACCGATTCGCCGGGCTGGTGGCCCTCCTGCTCCAGAGCAAGCGTGAAACGAGCGATTCCTACTCCCGCCTGGTCCGCCGCCGGAGCATGCGGGTCGCCGCGGAGATGGAATGGCAGCTCATGCCACCGCGGACCTTCGCCACCGACCGCGTCCTGGTCAGCGCGGTCATGGAACCGGCCTACCAGGTGAGCGGTGACGCCTTCGACTACGCCCTGACGGGAGAGACCGTACATCTGTCGGTCTTCGACGCCATGGGACACGACACCGCCGCGGGCCTGACGGCGAATCTCGCTCTGGCGGCAGCCCGTAACCACCGCCGGCAGGGTGCCGGTCTCCTCGAAACGGCAGAAGGCGTCGGTGAGACCCTCAACGAGCAATTCGCGGGCAGCCGCTACGCCACGAGCATCCTGGCCGACCTGCAGCTGACCACCGGCGTGCTGACCTGGACGAACTACGGCCACCACCCTCCGGTCGTCATCCGCGGCAACCGTACCGTCGTGCACCTGTCCTGCCCGCCCGCTCCTCCTATGGGGACCGGCCTGGGGCTGGCCGGAACCCTACGCAGCGACCAGTTGGAACCAGGGGACCGTCTGCTGCTCTACACCGACGGCATCACGGAGGCGCGCAATCGGGGAGGGCAGGAGTTCGGTCTGGACGGCCTGACCGACTTCCTCATCCGCCACCACGCCGACGGCCTCCCCGTGCCGGAGACTCTGCGCCGCCTGATCGGTCACCACCTGGCGTACCACCTCGGGCGCCTCGACGACGACGCCACCGTGATGCTCCTGGAGTGGCACGGCCCGACCCCGTACCAACCGGACCAGCTGCAGGCACTGACAGGGCTGCCCCGCTCCGCCGCCCCGGAGACGATCGCCTCCGCCTGGGCCCAGCAGCCCGCTGCCGACGACGGCACCTGACCAGTGGACACCTCGTGGGCCCGGTCCGCTCACAGGCAGTGGCTCAACCCTCTCGGTACGTACGTTCCGTGCCCGGCCCGCCCCACGTACGCACCGCCCTCGATCACCGGGACACCTCGTGACAGCACCGTCTCGACGCGCCCGGTGATCCGCTTGCCCTCGTACGCCGAATAGTCCACGTTCATGTGGTGCGTGGCGGCCGAAAGCACCTGCTCGGCCTCCGGGTCGTACACCACGATGTCCGCGTCCGCGCCCGGCGCGATCGTCCCCTTCCGGGGGTAGAGACCGAACATCCGCGCCGGGGAGGCACAGGCGATGTCGATCCAGCGTCGGCGGGAGATGTGGCCGTCGACGACGGCCTGGTGGAGGAGGTCCATGCGGTTCTCCACCCCCGGAAGGCCGTTGGGGATCTTGGAGAAGTCACCGCGGCCCAGGTCCTTCTGCCCGGTGAAGCAGAAGGGGCAGTGGTCGGTGGAGACCACCTGGAGCTCGTTGTTGCGCAGCCCCCGCCAGAGCGCCTCCTGGTGTTCCCGGGGGCGCAGCGGGGTCGAACAGACGTACTTCGCGCCCTCGAAGCCGGGCTCGGCGAGGTTGTCCGTGGAGAGGAAGAGATACTGCGGGCAGGTCTCGCCGAACACCGGAAACCCTTGGTGGCGGGCGGCCGCGATCTCGGCGACGGCTTCGTCGGCGGAGACGTGGACGACGTACAGCGGCGATCCGGCGACCCTCGCGAGCTGGATCGCGCGGTGGGTGGCCTCGGCCTCCAGGGCCACCTTTCGCACGTCGCCGTGGTAGCGCGGATCGGTGCGCCCCTCAGCGAGTGCCTGCTCCACCAGTACGTCGATGGCGATGCCGTTCTCGGCGTGCATCATGATCAGCCCGCCGTTGCCGGAGGCGCGTTGCATGGCGCGGAGGATCTGGCCGTCGTCGCTGTAGAACACCCCCGGGTAGGCCATGAACAGTTTGAACGAGGTGACGCCCTCCGCCACCAGGCGGTCCATCTCCTTGAGCGAGGACTTGTTCACATCCGAGAGGATCATGTGAAAGGCATAGTCGACGGCGCACTTGCCGTCGGCCTTGGTGTGCCAGGCGTCGAGCCCCTCCTGCAGCGAGCGGCCGATGCCCTGGATGGCGAAGTCGACGATCGTGGTGGTACCGCCCCAGGCCGCTGCCCTGGTACCGGTCTCGAAGGTGTCGGCCGCGTAGGTGCCGCCGAAGGGCATCTCCATGTGGGTGTGCGCGTCGACCCCGCCCGGGATGACGTACTTCCCGGTGGCGTCGATCCTGCGGTCCGCGCTCCAGCCGGCCGCGACGTCGGCGCCGTGGGCGGCGAGGGCGACGACGCGCCCGCCCTCGATGAGTACGTCGGCGTGGATCTCGTCCGACGCGGTGACGACGAGGCCGCCGTGGATGACGGTGCGGCTCATGTACCTCTCCTCGCGGTGACGGCACCGGGCCTGCACACGCAGGCCCGGTGCGTGATGACGTACGGGAAGCGGGCTGCCGTGGGGCTCCCGCTCTCAGGTGGCCGCGTGCAGTGCCTGGCCCAGGATCTCCGCGCCTTCCTCGGCCTCGGCGACGGTGAGCGACAGGGGCGGCGCGATCCGCAGGACGCTGGTGTCGTGGCCACCGCCCTTCCCGATCAGCAGCCCGCCCGCGCGGGCCGCTTCGAGTACGGCCGCGGCTGCATCCGGGTCGGCCTCGTCGGTGCCGGGCTTCACCAGCTCGATGCCGATCATGAGCCCCCTGCCGCGCACCTCTCGTACGGCCGGTGAGCCGGCGCCCACCGCCCGGAGCCGCTCGATGAGCAGCCCGCCGACGCGCCGGGCGTTGCCCTGGAGGTCGTGTTCCAGCAGGTACGAGAGGTTGGCGAGCCCGGCGGCCATGGTGACCGGGGAACCGCCGAACGTCGAGATGGAGTTGGCGTCCAGGCAGTTCATGACGTCGGCGCGGGCGACGACTCCACCGATGGACATGCCGTTGCCGATGCCCTTGGCGAAGGTGAGGATGTCCGGCGGCCCGCTCGCGGCGTGCGCCTGCCAGCCCCAGAAGTGGTCGCCGGTGCGCCCCCAGCCGGTCTGCACCTCGTCGGAGATCCAGAGGATGCCGTGCCGGTCGAGGACCTCTCGGAAGGCGGCGTACAGCCCGTCGGGCGGTGCGGTGAACCCGCCGACCCCCTGTACGGGTTCGGCGATCAGCGCGGCGACGCCCCGGGTGTGCCCCAGAAGGTCTTCCAGGTCGGCCACGCAGGCCTTGATGAACCGGTCGTCGCTCAGCTCCGCGTACGGCCCCCTGGTGCGGACCCCGCCGTGGACGTACAGCGTCTGGAGGGGGGACAGGCTCGTCGTCGACCAGGACCTGTTGCCCGTGACGGAGACGGCCGAGAACGACCTGCCGTGGTAGCTGTTGCGCATCGCCAGGATCTGGTTCGACCCCCGGTGGGCGGTGGCGAGCAGCAGGGCGGTGTCGTTGGCCTCGGTGCCCGAAGTGGTGAAGAAGACCCGGGCGTCGGGGATGCCGGAGAGCGCGGCCACCCGCTCGGCGAGTTCGACCATCGGGCGGTTGAGGTAGAGGGTGGAGGAGTGGATGATCCGGCCGGCCTGCTCGGAGACGGCCTTGGTCACCTCGGGCAGGGCGTGCGCGGTCATCGTGGTGAGGATGCCGCCGAAGAAGTCGAGGTAGCGGTTGCCGTCCGCGTCCCAGACGTGACGGCCCTCGCCGTGGGTGAGTTCCAGCGGGTGCCGGTAGTAGAGGGCCAGCCAGTCGGGGCTGACGGCCAGGTGCCGCTCGTACAGTCCGCTCACGGTTCCACCAGCCCGTCGTACGCGTCCGGCCTGCGGTCCCGGTAGAACGCCCACTGCTGCCGAACCTGCTCGATCAGCCCGAAGTCCAGGTCGCGTACGACGAGTTCCTCCTCCTTGTCGCTCGCCACCTCACCGACGAACTGCCCGCGCGGGTCGACGAAGTAACTCGTGCCGTAGAAGTCGTTGTCGCCGTACTCCTCCTGGCCGACCCGGTTGATCGCCGCGACGAAGTACTCGTTGGCGACGGCGGACGCGGGCTGTTCGAGCTGCCAGAGATAGCCGGAGAGACCGCGCGAGGTGGCGGACGGGTTGTACACCAACTGGGCTCCGTTGAGGCCGAGTTGACGCCAGCCTTCGGGAAAGTGCCGGTCGTAGCAGATGTAGACGCCGACCTTGCCGACGGCGGTGTCGAAGACCGGCCAGCCGACGTTGCCGGGCTTGAAGTAGTACTTCTCCCAGAACCCCTTGACCTGGGGGATGTGGTGCTTGCGGTACTTGCCGAGGTACGTGCCGTCGGCGTCGATCACCGCCGCGGTGTTGTAGTAGAAGCCGGACTGCTCGACCTCGAAGACCGGCACGACGATCACCATGCCCGTCTCGCGGGCGAGGTCACGCATGCGCACGACCGTCGGCCCGTCCGGAACGGGTTCCGCCCAGCGGTAGTGCTCGGGCTCCTGGACCTGGCAGAAGTAGGGGGCGTTGAACACCTCCTGGAAACCGATGATCTTCGCACCCTGCCGGGCGGCCTCGCGCGCGTGTTCCTCATGCTTGGCGATCATGGATTCGGTGTCGCCGGTCCAGGTCGCCTGGACGAGTGCGGCGCGTACGACGTGGGACATGAGCTGCTCCTTCGACGCGGCGTCAGAGAGCCTCTGCGTTCTCTACGCCCGTAGACACGGTGCATAGGAGGAGAACGTAAGCCCCGCCACACAGCGGGGCAAGACCATCGCCGTGAACCGGCGGAGTCGATCATGTTTCACACCCGAGCGGTCCACACCGTCCCGGAGGGGGCCGCGTCCAGTCCCCGCAAGGCTCCGTACGCGGACTGGACGAACGGTGCGAGCGGGGTCGGAGCCGTGTTCGTGAGCGCCACGAGGCCCGTGGCCGAGCCGGGGAGGAACCCCGCGAAGGCGGTGAATCCCCGGGTGCCCCCGGAGTGGTGGAGCAGCGCGCCGGACGGGCGCGGGCGGAGGTTCCAGATGAGACACAGCCGCGAACCGGTCCTGGGGACGCTCAGCCGCGGCCGCTGCACCTCGGCCAGCGCGGTGCGCAGCGCCGGTTCCGGGGCGGTGTCCGGGTCCAGGAGCGCGGTCAGGACGCGCAGCAGATCTCGGGCGCTGGACCGCACGGCTCCGGCGGCCGTCAGTCCGGGCATGAGCAGGGCGGGGCGCGGACGGCCGTGCCAATGCCCGGTGATCTGGGGGCGGTCGGGGTCGCAGTCCGTGTCGGCGAGGCCGAGCGGGCCGGTGACGCGCTCGGCCAGCAGGGCGGGATAGTCGCTCCCGGTGCCGCCGGCCGCCCTCGCGAGTACGTGGCCCAGCAGGCCGCCGCCGAAGTTGGAGTACAGGACCCGGCTGCCGGGCCGGTGCCGCAGCCGGGTCCTGCGCAGCGCGGCGAGCAGATCGTCCTCGGAGAATCCGGCGTACGGGTTGCTGAGCCACCCGCTGCGTACCGCCCGGCCGAGCAGCCCCGGGGGCAGCCGTGGCAGACCTGAGGTGTGGGTGGCGAGGTGGAGGAGGGTGAACGGGGGGCCGGGGAGCCGGAAGGGCAGGTAGCGGTCGGCGCGGTCGCCGTAGCTGACCTCTCCCCGGGCGGCCAGCTCGGCGAGCAGCAGGGCGGTGAACGTCTTCGTCAGGGAGCCCGTCTCGAACCGGCTGCCCTCCCCCGCCGGTCCCCGGCAGAGCACCGTGCGCTCGGCGCCCCGCACCGCCGCGACCACGGTCGCCTTCCCCTGGGCCGCGTCCAGGAGCAGCTGGAGACCGGTGGCCGGCGGCGGTGGTGTCACGCCGTCACCGCCGCCCCGCCGCCCGGGCGAGCGCGACGGAGCCGGCGACGGCCGCGACGACGACGGTGTGCTGGTGGTCCGTGAAGCGCCGCTGCGGGTCGTCGTCCACCGGGTCGCTGTCCCGGGGTACGAGCCCGTCCTCGTGCTGGAGCGCCGCGACGGCTTCCCAGTCCTCCGCACGGCAGTAGGGGTCCTCGAGCGAAGTACCCACGATGAGCAGCTCCGTGACCAGGTCCCACTGGCCCACCTCGCGCCAGATGTCGATCCAGACGGGGATCCAGGTGCGTACGTAGTCGGCGAGTTCGGGCGGGAGTCCGCCCGGGTCGCCGCCCCAGTCGGTGAGGTGGAAGACGGTGTGGGTCATCGCGTAGGCGGTGATCCAGTTGATGGCCCAAGGCTCGGGCCGGGCACCGAGCCAGGTGGCTCCGGCCAGCGCGTCCAGGTCCTCGGTGTGCTCCAGACCCACCACCCGGGCGGCGTTGGCGACGGCGAGCCGCCGGTTCGGCAGGACCTCGACGGCACTCACGGACCGCATGCGGGCCCGGTGGACGAGGAGGCGGTCCAGCGCTTCGTGGCGGTAGCCGCAGCGGACGAAGGGGGCGTACATCTCCAGCGGGTCCGTCATCAGCGTGTGGCGGAGCTGGCGTTCGTAGATCATGTCGCCGCGCCTGAACTGCTCCCAGGTGAAGTCCATCAGGCTCTGGGCGGCGGCGAGGCGGCCGGGCCCGGCGACACCGTCGCGCAGGATCAGGGAGGCGGCGAGGGTGGTCTCCCCCAAGGGCTTGTAGACGCTGTCGGGGTCGGCCATGGTCTCGGTGGTGCCGGGCGGCAGGCCGCCGAGGTGCCGGTTGGCGTGCAGCCACGACAGCGCCCGGTCCGCCATGGTGCGGGCCGCCCTGGTGACCGGCTCGGGGATCGTCGTCATGGGTGTGCCGCCTCCTTCGGAACCGTGCCGGGCCGCTGCCCGAGGAAGTGACGGGCGATCGCCAGGTCGAGGGCGGCGCGCGGACCCGCCCCGCCCACCAGCCACACGTGTTCGGCCGCGACCTCCGGGTCGATGGGCAGTTCCACGCCCTCGTGGTGCAGCCAGGCCAGCCAGCGGACGAGGCGCACCGCGGTGGGGAAGTCGCGGCGGAGGATCGAGCGGCTGACTCCGCGGCTCAGCGGCAGGGCGCCGCGGCGGGCGGCATCGTGGACCGGGCCGTCGAGGCCGAGCGTGGCGAGCGGGGCGAGCTGTGCCATCCGCACGGACCAGCCGCTCCAGTCCTCGGCAGGGCCGGGCCCGGCGTCTTCTGCGGGTGCGGGCGCGACGGTGCTCAGGGTGTCGTCCCCGGAGAGCCGGGCGAGCAGGACCGCGGTGGCGTGATCGCGCCGGACGACCGCCGCCTCTTCGGGGGCGTCGGACGGCGGGAAGGCGTCGAAGGCCTTGACCACGACGGCGGCGTCCTGCGCCGGGAGAGTGTGGCCGGCCAGGAGATGGGGGCTGAAGACGTCGGCCCCCAGCACCCGGACGGCCGCGAGCGCCGCGAGGGTGTCGGGGGCGTCGTCGACGTACCGCGCCAGCTGCACAGCGCCCCCGGTGCCGCCGAGGGCACCGAGGACTCTGTCTGCCAGGGCGTCGGCCGCCTCGGCGAAAGCGGAGTGGGAACTCACTTGCCCCGGGGCTCCTTCGGCTCCTTGGGAGACAGGAGGAGGAGCGCGAGCAGGACGCCCGCGGCCTCGGGGGTGTAGAGCGGGGCGTCGCTGACGGCCGCCTCGGGCTCCGCCATCAGGGCGCTCAGCGTGGTGGTCTGGGCCGGTGTCGCGGTGAGGGTGATCTCCTGGGTAAGCATGGTGCCTCCACATCACTGGGGGGACATGTGCCACGTGTGCGGCGCTGCCTCGACCGACGATAAAGGGTGATTTCGGATTTATCTCGCCGAGCCCGCGCCCACTGGTGACGTGCATGGGCCACAGCGTCCGAGGACCTCTACGGTGCCGCGATGCCCGCGACCCGCAGCGCGTGGACGACACCCCACTCCCGGGCCGCCGGCACCTCCCGCGCCCCGGCCGCCCGCATCCGCCGGGCCGCGTCGGACTGCTCCCGGAGCATCACACCGAGCCGGTAGACGAGGGCCTGCCGCCCGGCCGCCTGTCGTAGGCGGCCGCGGACGCGGCGCACAGCGCGGCGGCGCGTACGGATGCCCGTGCGGCGAAGGCGGTGCCGCGCACGGCGGCGAGGTCCTGGAGCAACGACTCGACCACGTCCCAGGGCGGGACCTCCGAACCGTCGAAGCAGGCACGCATGCCGTCGGGGTCGCGCGCGCGGAAGACCCCGTACCAGCCCTGCCCGGGATCGAGCCGGTCAGCCAGACCTCGTAGGCACTCCGCGAACGCCAGTACGTCCACCGTGCGCTGATCCACCGTCACCGTCGCCCTCACCGGTCGCCAGGGGCTGGAACCTTCCGGTCCGCGGGCATTCGACCGCAGGCGTGTCACGGGAGGACTACGCACACTTTTCCGGCAGGGTGCGTCGGGAGCCGGGCGCACCCCCGTCAGAAGGTGACGGCGATCCCGGTGTGGGGCCGCTTGCCGAGTCGGGCGATCGTGGCGGGCCGGTCCACGAGCCAGAACTTCCAGGTGTACTTGCGGGCCAGCACCTTGCGGACCGCCGCCGTCCCCGGGGCGTCGAGCAGCCGGGCCGTTCCCTCGGCGCTCGGCGCGCCCTCGGCGACGCGGCCGCGGACGTCGCAGACGGTGACGAGGACCCGGCTGTCGTTGCGCAGCCGCTTGACCTTCCAGGAGTCGGACCGCGTCCAGACGTACAGCACTCCACCGTCCGCCGCGGCCCAGACGGGCGTCGCGACGGGCGTGCCGTCCTTCCGGTACGTGGTCAGGCTGACGTACTCGCTGCGGGCAAAGTCCTGGAGAGTCACGGGCGCGACCCTACTCGGCCTATGCCGAGAGCGGCAGCTCCCCCGGTTCCGGCAGCGGCCCGCGGGCGGGCGTCGGCACACACAGTGCGAGCAGTTCGTCCATCGAGAGCCCGAGGGCTCCCGCCAGCGCCGCGACCGTGAAGAAGGCGGGGGTGGGCGCCCGGCCCGTCTCGATCTTGCGGAGCGTCTCGGCCGAGATTCCCGCGCTCGCCGCGACCGCGACCATGCTGCGTCCGCCGCGCGCCTCACGCAGCACTTCGCCGAGCCGCTCGCCGCGACGGCGCTCTTCGGGTGTCAGGGGATTCCGTACCATGCCGTCATTCTAATACCGCCCTGACCGGTATTGTAATTGGCTTGCCTCGATCCGGGCCGGACGGACGGACGGCCGCACCTCCTGACGGCGCCCTGACCGCACGCCGCTCAGGCTCCCCCGGCGAACTTCCGGGCGAGCGCCTCACCGGCACTCATCGCCGCGGCGGGGCTCTCGATCGGCGACACCTCGGAGTTCTTGAAGAGGATGTAGGTGACGCCGGACGCCGTCCCCCCGGTCCTGGGGTCCGGATCGATGCCGAGCGCCTCGGCCAGGGCGTACGAGCCCTCGCCGATGATCCCGGTGGGCCCCGTGTCACCCACGACGGCGTAGCGGACCTTGCCGTCGTGGATGACGGCGGCCACACCGCCGCCCTTGATCCCCGACTTCGTGTAGTTCCAGAGCGGGCCGGGGCCGGGGACGACGACGTACGGCACCCCGGCCGAGTCCAGGGGCTTGCCGTCCGACCCCTGGAACGCCGTCCGGGGCTGGAACGAGGGGTCGGTCCTGGTGTTGCAGGCGGTCGTGGTCCGGCCGTCGCAGTCGATGTCCATGTCGGCCTCCCAGAAGACGGCCTCATCGGTCCCGCAGACCGGGACCGTGGCGGCGGCGCTGTGGTCGGTCCGGTACTTCCCCTGGGAGATCCGGGTGCAGTTCTTCACCTTGGCCAGCAGTTCGGCCGCACCGACCGGGCTCCCCCCGTTCCCGGCCCCGGCGGCGGGAAGTGCCGAGGCGAGCAGAGCGGCGCCGGAGAGCGCGGAGAGGAGCAGCATTCGCGTACGCACGGTCGTGGATGCCCTTTCACTGGACGCGAGGAACCCCGGTGGGCTCCTCCTTGCGCACGGCGGCGCGCCGTGAAAACGGCCGGCCGTGGAAAGACCTCGGGGCCGGTACGACGCTGCTGGGCGCGACATACCGGCCCCGAGGCCACTGCTACCGCCGGCCGGTCATGAACGACCGCCCGGATGCACCACCATGGCCGAGCCGCCGCCGCGCCGCACCTTTTCGGCGGCCGCGAGCCAGCGCCCGTCCGGGAGCCGCTGGACCCCGGTGGCCGCCCCGATCTCCGGATTCGCCTTGAACACGTGCCCGAGGGCCTCCAGTTCCCCGCGCACCGGGCTGTTCCACAGCCCCGGCTCGATCTCGGTCGTCGGCGAGTTGCGCTGGCTGGCACGGGGCGCGGCGATCGCGTCGACCAGGGGCAGCCCCCGGTCCAGGTGGCCGGTCAGCGACTGCAGGACGGTCGTGATGATCGTGGCACCGCCCGGCGACCCCAGGGCCAGCACGGGCTTTCCGTGCTCCAGCACCACGGTCGGCGAGATGGAGGAGCGCGGGCGCTTGGACGGGCCCGGCAGGTTCGGGTCGTGAACCGCCGGATCGGCGGGCGCGAACGAGAAGTCGGTCAGCTCGTTGTTGAGCAGGAAGCCCCGCCCCGGGACGGTGATACCGCTGCCGCCCGTCGACTCGATCGTCAGCGTGTAGGCGACGACGTTGCCCCACTTGTCGGCGGTCGTCAGGTGCGTCGTGTTCTCACCCTCGTACGTCGTGGGCGCGGCCTTGCCCCCGGTGGCGCAGCGGGCCGGGTGGCGTGGGTCGCCGGGAGCGAGCGGGCTGGTGAGGACCGCGTCGTCCTTGATGAGGCACTCCCGCGAGTCGGCGAAGCGCTGGCTGAGCAGTTCCCGCGTCGGTACGTCCTCGAAGGCGGGGTCGCCCACCCAGCGTCCCCGGTCGGCGAACGCGATCCGGCTCGCCTCGATCAGGCGGTGGAGGTACTGCGTCCCGCTCGCCTTCGAAAGGTCCGTCGACTCCAGGATGTTGAGGGCCTCGCCCACGCTCGTACCCCCTGACGAGGACGGTGCGATGCCGTACACGTCGAGGCCCCGGTAGGTGGTCTTCGTCGGAGCCTGACGCAGCGCGCGGTAGGACCTCAGGTCCCCGGTCGTCAGATCTCCAGGACGCACCACACGCGTGGCCGCCGGGTCCACGGGCGGCTTGCGTACCGTCGACACGATGTCCCGGGCCAGGTCGCCCCGGTACAGCTCGTCGACGCCCTCGCGGCCCAGCGTCCTGTACGTACGGGCGAGGTCGGGGTTCTTGAACACCGATCCGGTCACCGGCAACTCGCCGCCCGGCAGGAAGAGTTCGGCGGTCGCGGGGAAGTCGGCGAACCTCGCCTCGTTGGAGGCGGTCTGGGAGCGGAAGGTCTCGTCCACGACGAAGCCGTCACGGGCCAGCCGCTCGGCCGGTTCGAGCAGCCGCCCGAGCGGCTTGCTGCCCCAGGCGTCGAGGGCCTTCTCCCAGGTGGCGGGCGTGCCGGGCGTGCCGACGCCGAGTCCGCTGGTGACGGCGTCGGCGAAGGGGACCGGCTTCCCGTTCTCCAGGAAGAGCGAGGAGTCCGCGCTGCGGGGGGCGGTCTCGCGACCGTCGATGGTCCCTACCCGGCCCGTCCTCGCGTCGTAGTGGACGAAGTACCCGCCGCCTCCGATGCCCGCCGAGTAGGGCTCGGTGACCCCCAGAGCGGCGGCGGTGGCGACCGCCGCGTCGACGGCGTTGCCTCCCTTGCGGAGCACCTCGATACCGGCCGCCGAGGCGTCCGCGTCGACACTCGACACCGCTCCCCCGTACCCCACCGCCACCGGGGACTTGGGAGGCGGCACGGGTGGCGCGGAGGCCGCGGGGGCCGCCGCGCCGAGCGAACCGATGACGGCGATCACGAGTGGGAACGACACATTCCGGCCGACGGAACGACGCATCCGTACCTCCTGTGAGGGATCGTCCGCGCAGGGTAACGCCGTAACACCCGCATCGTCAGGACCGCCTCGGCCACACGTCCGAACGGCCGCTAATATGCCCGCTCATGAACGACGACGTGCGCAACATCGTGCTCGGCCTCATAGCCGCCGGGATCAGCGCCGCCCTCGGCTGGCTCGCCCGGACGTACCTGTGGCGGCGCAGACTCCGCCGCAAGCAGGCCTTCTTCGGGCTGCCGGGGAACAGCGAATGCCTGCTCGTCGTGAACCGCGACGCCGGCGGCGACGGCGCGGTCCACCGCCACGACGTCTTCGCCCTGCTCGAACTCTCGGCCCTCATCAAGGACTGCGCCGCGCACGCCCAGATCGTGTCGCACGACACCGCCCAGCAGGGCTTCGGTGAACGTACGGAGTTCTGCGTCGGCGGCCCGGCGTCCAACCGGCGCATGGCCGCGCACCTGCAGTCCCTGCTGCCTGGCGTGAAGATCAACACCACCCCGGAGCCGGGCCCGGACCGAGCCGCCTTCCAAGTGGGATCGGAACGCTACCGGCTGGAGCCCGGAACCTCCGAACACGTCCTGCTCGCCCGGCTCACCGGCGGCCAGGACGCCCGGCCCGTCTTCCTCCTCTGCGGCCAGCGCGCCATCACCAACCAGGCCGCCGCCCGGTACCTGATGCGCCACTACGAGAAACTGCAGCGCAAACACCGCGGCGGATCCTTCGTGCTGCTCCTGAAGGTGGTCAACTCCCAGGCCTACGGCCCCGATGTCGTGCAACTGATAGGCGACGTGACACGCGCGGCACAAGCCCCACTGCCCGCCGCCCCCCGCACCTCCCACCGCGCCACCGGCTGAGACCCGCGCGACTCGACGCCTTCGGCCCGAGGGCCCGCCGCGCACGGGAGCTCCACCCTCTCTGCGAGGCCCCCGTCATGCAGTGGCGGCCGTCCTGGCGAGCAAGGGCATGTGCAGTACGTAGGGGGTTCGCGTGGCCGGTGATGGCTGGGAACTGCCTGCGAGCCCGCGCTTACCACGGGGCATGCTGGTTGATCTTGCCGTTCGCTGAATCATCTTGGTGCAGAACGGGGGCTGCACGTCGTGGGATACCCAATTCCTGAGGGCGTCGACACGATGCTCGATGTCATCGGAGTCGGCTGGCCGAATGTCGACGAGGACGCGTACCGCGACATGGCTGACCGCGATCGGATCACCGCGCGAACGGGAACGGGACCGGCCAGCGGCCTTGGAGGAGCAGGGCGGGGCACTCTGTATCCGTTGACACGGCACGGCCTTCACTCCCTCGGAACGAATGCCCGTAATGCGAAGGTTGGCGGGCAGCGACCGCCGTGCCGGTTGCGTGGAGCCGGACAGGGAGGACACATGACGTCGCCGGGCGAGCGGACAGAGGCTGCCGAGAAGGACGCGAGGGAGGAGCGGCGTGGAACCGGCCGACGGGTCGGACAGGGCTCGAAGCTGCTGAGTCCGCTGTCGACGACCGACCACAAGGTCATCGGCAACATGTACCTGGTCACCGCTTTCGGGTTCTTCCTGTTCGCCGGTGGGCTGGCGATGCTGATGCGCGCCGAGCTTGCACGTCCGGGCATGCAGATCGTTTCGCCCGAGCAGTACAACCAGTTGTTCACCGTGCACGGCACGATCATGATGCTGCTGTTCGCCACCCCGACCTTCACGGGCTTCGCCAACGCGATCATGCCGTTGCAGATCGGCGCGCCCGACGTGGCCTTCCCCAGGCTGAACGCCTTCACCTACTGGGTCTATCTGTTCGGTGGCCTGCTGGTCGTCTCCGGCTTCCTCACCACCGGCGGTGCGGCGGCGTTCGGCTGGTTCGCCTACGCGCCGCTGAACGGCCCCCTGTTCTCGCCGGGAACGGGTGAGGACCTCTGGGTGATGGGGCTGGTGGTCTCCGGTCTGAGCACCATTCTCGGCTCGGTCAACTTCATCACCACGATCGTCTGCCTGCGCGCTCCCGGAATGACCCTGTTCCGTATGCCGATCTTCACCTGGAACGTGCTCTTCACCTCCATCCTGGCGCTCCTGGCCTTCCCGGTGCTGACGGCCGCGCTGCTCGCACTGGAGGCGGACAGGAAATTCGGCGCGCATATCTTCGACGCGTCCAACGGAGGCGCGCTGCTCTGGCAGCACCTGTTCTGGTTCTTCGGGCACCCGGAGGTGTACATCGTGGCGCTGCCGTTCTTCGGTGTCGTCAGCGAGATCCTCCCGGTGTTCAGCCGGAAGCCGGTCTTCGGCTATGTGGGTCTCGTGGGCGCCACCATCGCCATCACCGGTCTCTCCGCCACCGTCTGGGCGCACCACATGTTCGCCACCGGCGGGGTGCTCCTGCCGTTCTTCTCCCTCATGTCGTTCCTGATCGCGGTGCCCACAGGTGTGAAGTTCTTCAACTGGATCGGGACCATGTGGCACGGCTCGCTCTCCTTCGAGACGCCGATGCTGTGGTCGATCGGATTCCTGGCCACCTTCCTGCTCGGCGGGCTGACCGGGGTGCTGGTGGCCTCGCCGCCGCTGGACTTCCACCTGACGGACAGTTACTTCGTCGTGGCGCACCTGCACTACGTGCTGTTCGGCACGATCGTCTTCGCCACGTTCGCCGGCTTCTACTTCTGGTGGCCCAAACTCACCGGCAGGATGCTCGACGAGCGTCTCGGCAAGGTGCACTTCTGGACCCTCTTCGTGGGCTTCCAGGTCACCTTCCTCGTCCAGCACTGGCTCGGTGAGGAAGGCATGCCCCGCCGGTACGCGGACTACCTGGCGGCCGACGGCTTCACCGCCCTCAACACCATCTCCTCCGTCGGAGCGTTCCTCCTGGGCCTGTCCACGCTGCCGTTCCTCTACAACGTCTGGAAGTCGTACCGGTACGGGGAGAAGGTGACCTCGGACGATCCATGGGGCTGGGGCCGCTCCCTGGAGTGGGCGACCAGCTGTCCACCGCCACGCCACAATTTCCATGCGCTGCCCCGGATCCGCAGTGACTCCCCCGCGTTCGACCTACACCATCCCGAGGTACCGGTCCTGGGCGCGCCCCCGAAGGGGCCGCCGGGCCGTCACGTCCCGCAGGGCTCCGGGAGCACCCAGGAGGTGACGAGGTGAAGGGCGAGGCGTGGCTGTTCACGGGGGTGGCTCTCTTCTTCGCCGTGACCTGTGCCGTGTACGCGGCCTTCGCGCCCGATCCCGCGGGCATCGCGGCACTCGCGGTGTCCGGCCTGATGGCGGTGCTGATCGCCGCCTACCTGTGGTGGGGGTACACGCGTGTCGGCCCTCGCCCGGAGGACCGCAAGGACGCGCGGGTGCGGGAGGCGGGCGGAGCGCGCGGTTTCTTCCCCGCGCGCAGCTACTTCCCCGTCATCAGCGCGGCGGGCTCCGCCCTGCTCGCCCTGGGCACCGTGCAGGGGCTGTGGCTCTTCCTCATCGGCGTCGGCGTGCTGATCCCCGGTGTGTACGGGTTCGCCTTCCAGAACACCGACCGTGACGACTGACGCGGGACGGTGACCGGCCGGCCTCCGTCTCAGTCCGCGGAGTCCGTGCGCACCCCGCCGGCCTCCGTCCGGTCCGGTCCGGCCAGTACGGCGTCGATCTCCCGCTGCTGCTCCACGCCCACGTGAGGCCTGACCTGGTCGCGGTAGTACCAGTGGCTGAGCGATGACCGCAGCCGGAGCGCGAGCCGCCCGCGGGCCGGGGTCCGCCGGCCCGCACGCGCTTCCAGCGGCCCGGGAATGTCCCGTGCCAGCAGTACGTGACGCCGTCCGGCGGGGAGCGCCCGGTGTTCCGGCTGGTAGCCGCCGTCGACGGACTGGCGTACGTCTCCTGAGGGCTCTCCTTCCTCCAGCAGGTCCCGGTCGTGCGCCTGCAGGGCCAGGCAGAGCCGGCCGGTCACCCAGAAGGCCGTCACCGGCAGCACGAACAGAGCGACGCGGAAGGTCCAGGTCAGAGCGTGGACGGGCACGTCGAAGACGAAGGCGAGCACGTCCTGGGCGCCGGCCAGCAGCAGGACCGCGTACGCCGTGAGCGCTCCGACGCCCAGGCCGGTGCGGACCGGCCGGTCCCGCGGCCGGTCGCACAGGTGGTGTTCGCCGGTGCCCCGGGTGATCCAGCGTTCGAAGAAGGGATAGGCGTACAGCACCATGAACAGGGCGCCCGGCAGCAGTACTCCGGGGACCAGGGGGTTCCACATCAGGGTGTGTCCCCACAGCCTGGTCTCCACTCCCGGCATCAGCCGCAGGGCGCCTTCGAGGAACCCGACGTACCAGTCGGGCTGGGAGCCGGTGGAGACCTGGTCGGTGCGGTAGGGGCCGTAGTCCCAGACCGGGTTGATCTGGGCGACCGCGCCCAGCACGGTGAGCACGCCGAAGACCATGAAGAACAGGCCGGCCGACTTCGCCGTGTACTGGGGGAAGAACGGCTTTCCGACCACGTTCCGTCCGGTCCTGCCCGGTCCCGCCCACTGGGTGTGCTTCAGGTGGACGATGAGCAGCAGGTGCAGGCTGATCAGGGCGAGGAGAAGGCCGGGTACCAGCAGGATGTGCACCGGGTAGAGCCGGGAGACGATCTCCTCCCCGGGATATTCGCCGCCGAAGACGAAGAAGCTCAGGTAGGTGCCGACGACGGGGACGGACAGCATGATGCCCTGCGCGGTCCGCAGGCCGGTCCCGGACAGCAGGTCGTCGGGGAGCGAATAGCCTGCGAACCCCTCCAGCAGGGCGAGGAGGAACATGGTCACTCCCACCATCCAGTTGGCCTCACGCGGCCTGCGGAACGCCCCGGTGAAGAAGACCCGCAGCATGTGTACGCCGATGGAGGCCACGAAGAGCAGCGCAGCCCAGTGGTGGATCTGACGGACCAGCAGCCCGCCCCGGACGTCGAAACTGATGCGCAGGGTGCTGGCGTACGCCTCCGACGTGCGGACTCCCCGCAGCGGGCCGTACGAGCCGTGGTACACCGATTCGGTCATCGACGGCTCGAAGAACAGCGTCAGGTAGACACCGGTCACCATCAGTACGACGAAGCTGTACAGCGCGAGTTCGCCCAGGAGGAAGGACCAGTGGTCGGGGAAGGCCTTGCGCAGCAGTGACCGGGCCGCCTCGGTGAGCGGGAGCCGGGCGTCGACGGCGTCCACCGTTGCTTCCGCCGTGCGCCGGGCCCCGCTCCGCAGACGTGCCTTCTTCCTTGCCAGCAGCATCGGTGCGCTCGCTCCCGTCAGCCGATCGTCGAAGAGTCCGAAGTGAGCCGTACCACGCGCGACGGTCCCGGTCCCGCAGTTCGGCCCCCAGGCCGGTCGGCTCGGCGGGCTGCGGCCGCCCGGTCAGCGGAGCCGGCGTCCGGTCAGCCGCTTGCACGCCCACCCGCCGCCGAGGGCGGTGCCCGTCAGGAGAGCGGATGCCAGAACCGGGTGGTGGGAGAACCACAGCTGGGGGGCGCGGGCGTGGGAGCGTTCGTCGAAGGCTCCGTGGGCGCCGAAGTCACGCTCGTCGTCCACCGGCTCCCAGAGGTTGTGGCGGCCTTCATGGTGGTCGGGCCGGTCGGTCTCCTGGGACCTGTAGCCGGTGCGGGCGAGGTAGCGGTCCAGGAGCCCGGGGACGATCTTGTCGGCCAGGACGGTCGCGGCGGTGCTGGCGCCGACGTAGTACTGCTTGCGTCCGGGGTGGTCAGCCGCGTGGAGGACGGCCCGCGCCGCGACTTCCGGCTGGTAGATCGGCGGCACCGGCTGCGGGCTCCTGGAGAGGCGGGAGAGTACCCAGGAGAACTGCGGGGTGTTGACGGCCGGCATCTGGGCGAGGGTGATGCGCACACCGCTGCCCTCATGCATGAGTTCCGTGCGTACGGAGGAGGTGAAGCCGTTGATGGCGTGTTTGGCGCCGCAGTACACGGACTGCAGGGGGACGGAACGCGAGCCGAGGGCGGATCCGACCTGCACGATGGTGCCGCGGTCGCGCGGCATCATGCGGCCGAGTGCCGCCCTGGTCCCGTTGACGAAGCCCAGGTACGTCACCTCGGTGGCGCGCCTGTACTCCTCGGGAGTGATCTCGGTGAACGGTGCGAAGACCGAGGCGAAGGCGACGTTGACCCACACGTCGATCTGTCCGAACGCCGCCACGGCCGCGTCGGCGGCGGCTTCGGTCTGCTCGGGGTCGGAGACGTCGGTGGGCACGATCAGGGCCTGCCCTCCGGCCCGCTCGACCTCCCGGGCGGCCGCGTCGAGCCCGGCCCGGCCGCGTGCGAGGAGTACGACGTCGGCACCGCGGGCGGCGAACGCCCGGGCGGTCGCCCGGCCGATGCCGGCGCTGGCGCCGGTGATGACGACGGTCTCGGTCATGGGGTCCTCTTTCGGAGTCCGGGGACGCCGGAAGGCGCGCCGGCGAGCCGGGTGGCGGTTTCCAGCATCAGGGCGTGCACGAAGGCTTGGGGCAGATTGCCGCGCAGCTGGCGTTGGCCGATGTCGTACTCCTCGGTGTACAGACCCGGGGGGCCGCAGGCCGCGCGGTTGCGTTCGAACCAGCGCAGTGCTTCTTCCTGGTTGCCCTGTTGGTGCTCGGCCAGGGCCATCACGTAGCCGCACAGCAGGAAGGCCCCCTCGGCCTCGGCGAGGGGGCGGTCGTCGTGGCGGAAGCGGTAGGCGTAGTGGTCGCGCGTCAGCTCCTGCGCGTAGGCGCGCAAGGTCCGCAGCGTTCTCGGGTCGTCGGCGGGCAGGGCACCGCGCAGCGGAGGCAGCAGCAGGGAGGCGTCCAGACCGGGGTCGTCCGGTGAGCGCTGCCACCGGCCGGTGGGATGGGTGCTCGTGGCCGCGGTCTCCGCGACGAGGGAGTCCGCGAGGCCGGTCCAGGTGCGGGCGGGTCCGGCGGGGGCGTCCTGGGCGAGCGAGCGCAGTCCTGCGGCACAGATGAGCCGGCTGTGGGTCCAGGCCCGGTTGTCGAGTTCCCAGATGCCGGCGTCGGGTTCGTGCCTGCGGCGGGCGATGGCGTCGGCCGCGGCCCCGGCCGCCCGCCAGCCGTCGGAGTCCAGCCGGCCGTGGCGGTGGGCCGCGGCGAAGAGCAGGAGCGCCTCGCCGAACGCGTCGAGCTGGAACTGCCGGCTGACCCAGTTGCCCACGCGGTCGTAGCCCCCGGGGTAGCCGCTGAGGCCCAGCGTGCTCTGGTCGGGGATGCGCCCGCCGTCGACCGTGTAGGCGGGGGCCATGCGCGCGCCGTCCTGGTGCAGGCGCGCGGAGACGAACCGCACGGCGTCGTCGAGCAGCGGATGGGGACCGGCGGCCGCCACGGCCTGGCCCGCGTAGCACTGGTCGCGGATCCAGACGTACCGGTAGTCGTAGTTACGGCCCTCTTCCGCGCGTTCGGGGAGGCTGGTGGTGACGGCGCCCACCATGCCGCCGGTGGAAGCGGTGAGACCACGCAGAACGGTGTAGGCGTGGCGGGAGTCACCGGGGGCGAGGTTGTTCTCCAGATCGGGCACCTCGCGCCGCCACGCGCTCTCGGTGGCGCTCCATGCCCGGGAGGGGTCCGGCTTCCTCGGCAGCGGCTCCTCGCTCAGTTCGAGGACGAGGTCGTGCGAAGCACCCTGGTCCAGACGCAGGTCCATGGCCAGGCCGGCCGTACGGCGGCCGTCGGACCGGGGGCGGGCGGCGCCCGCTCCGGACCAGCGCCATCGCAGCGCCCCGCTGCGCCCGTGCCAGGTGCCGTCCTCGTCGCGCCGTACCTCCCGCAGGTCCCCCGAGCCGAAGTCGGCGTGCGGCTCCAGCTGGACCGTGAGGTGCGCTGTGCCTTCGACCGCTGTGATCCGTCGCAGCAGCACGGCGCGGCGCGGATCGCCGGGGAAGGCGAGGGCCTCCCTGCTCTCCACGATGCCGCTTCCGGTGATCCAGCGGTTGCGCCAGATCAGGGTGCCGTCCTCGTAGTAACCGCCCCAGACGAACCGGCCGCGCGGACTGACCGTGTAGTGGCCGGATCCGCCGATGAGGGAGGAGAAGAGCGCACCGGCGTCCCAGCGGGGCGCGCACAGCCAGACGATGTCCCCCAGCGGTCCGACGAGGGCGCCGCGCTCGCCGTCGGCGATGAGGGCGTACTCCCGCAGGACGTGCGGAGGGGGCACATCGTGCTGCGGCAGGTGCGGACGAGTCACACGGTCTCCGTTCCGGGCGGGGCGGGTCAGCGAAGTCGGACCCTGTAGCGTTCGGCGGCTTCTGTACGGAAGGTGAGGCCCAGGCCGGGGGCGCCGGACCCGCCGGGGCTGACCGCACCGCCTGCCGGGTCGAGGACCCCGTCGAACAGGAGCTGCTCGACGCGTACGTGGTCGTGGAACCATTCCAGGTGGCGGAGGTTGGGCACGGCGGCGGCCACGTGGGCGTGGACGTGCGGGGCGCAGTGGCCCGAGATCTCCAGTCCGGCCGCTTCGGCGAGTGCGGCGGCACGGAGCCACACGGTGATGCCTCCGCACCGGGTGGCGTCGGCCTGAGGGCAGTCCACGGCGCCGGCGTCGAGCAGCTGCCGGAAGTAGGGCAGCGCGTATCCGTACTCGCCCGCCGCCACGTCGGCGGTGACCGCGGCCCGGATCTGCGCCAGCCCCGTCAGGTCGTCGGAGGAGACGGGCTCCTCGAACCAGGTGACGTCCTGCTCCGCCAGGAACACCCCGAGACGGACCGCTTGCTTCCGCGTGTAGGCGCCGTTCGCGTCGACGTACAGTTCCGTCCTCGCTCCGATGCTCCGGCGAGCGCGGGCGATCCGGTCACGGTCGCGGTGTTCGGCCCGGCCCCAGGACTCCCCGGTCTTGATCTTGACCCGGGGGATGCCCTGGCCCTCCACCCAGGTACGGAGCTGACGGTCCTGCTGTGCGTCGTCGTACGGGGTGAATCCGCCGCTGCCGTAGACGGGCACGTCGCTGCGGCTCGCTCCGAGCAACCGCACGAGGGGGAGGCCCAGCAGGCGGGCCTTGAGATCCCACAGGGCGATGTCGACGGCCGACAGCGCCCCGGCGACCAGCCCCGGGCGGCCGGTGTTGCGGACCGCCCGGCTCATGGCCTCGTTGGCCGCCGGTACGTCCCAGGCGCTCCGGCCGCTCACGAGTCCGGCGAGCTCCTGCCGCACGACCTGGGCGGTGGCCGCCGCACCATAGGTCCAGCCCAGCCCCGTGGTCGCGCCCGCCCGCACACGGACGAGCACCAGCGTGGTGGACTGCCAGGCCAGCGTGCCGTCGCCCTCCGGGGCGTCGGTGGGGACCGTGTACGCGGCGGCCTCGACCCCGTCGATCACGGGGTCCGCCCCCCGCGCGGGGGGTGACGTCATTTCTCGCTCTGCCCGCCCGTGGCTCCGTCGCCGTGGTGACGCCCGGGAAGGAACTCCTGCACCTTGGCCTTGATGCCCTGCTTGATCATGCCGCCGCGGTCGCTGTCCCCCTTGACGATGGAGGAGACCACCGCTTCGGCCTGGTCCCGGGTGGCGTGCGGCGGGATGGGCGGCACGGCCGGGTCGGTCCGGAAGTCGATCACGAAGGGACGGTCGGAGCCGAGCGCCTGCCTCCATGCCGCCTCTACCTGGTCGGGCTTCTCGACGCGGACGCCGCCGAGGCCGATCGACCGGGCGAAGTCGGCGTAGGGGACGTCCGGGATCGCCTGGGAGGGCAGGAACTGGGGGGCGCCGGACATGGCGCGCATCTCCCAGGTGACCTGGTTGAGGTCCTGGTTGTTCAGTACGGCGACGATCAGCCGGGGGTCCTGCCACTCCTGCCAGTACTTGGCGGCGGTGATGAGTTCGGCCATGCCGTTCATCTGCATGGCGCCGTCGCCGACGATCGCGATGGCCGGGCGTCCGGGGTGGGCGAACTTGGCGCCGATGACGTACGGCACGCCGGGACCCATCGTGGCGAGCGTGCCGGACAGGGAACCGCGCATCGTCCCACGCATGCGCAGATGACGGGCGTACCAGTTCGCGGCGGACCCGGAGTCGGCGGCCAGGATCACGTCGTCGGGCAGGAGCGCGTCGAGGCTGTGGACGACGTGTTCGGGGTTGACCGGGTCGGCCTCCACGGCGGCACGGCCTTCCATGACCTCCCACCAGCGGGCGGTGTCCTTCTCGATCTTCTTGCGCCAGGCGCCGTGCTTCTTGCGCTTCAGCCGCGGGAGCAGCGCCAAGAGGGTCTCCTTGGCGTCCCCGACGAGATTGACCTCGAAGGGGTAGCGCATTCCGATGTTGTGCGGGTCGATCTCGATCTGGACGGCACGCGCCTGGTCGAACTCCGGCAGGAACTGGCTGTAGGGGAAGCTGGAACCCACCACGAGGAGCGTGTCGCAGTCCATCATGAGCTCGTAGGAGGGCCGGGTGCCGAGCAGCCCGATCGCCCCTGTGACGTACGGCAGGTCGTCGGGCAGCGCGTCCTTGCCGAGGAGTGCCTTGGCCACTCCGGCCCCGAGCAGCTCGGCGAGTTCCTGGACCTCGGCCCTGGCGCCCCGGGCGCCCTGGCCGATGAGGACGGCGACCTTCTCTCCGGCGTTCAGGACCTCCGCGGCCCGGGTGAGGTCCGCGTCGGCCGGCACGGGGGCGGAGGTGGCGGTGCCGAGGCTGGAGGGAACCATTTTGAAGGCGTGTGTGGGCGGCGAGTAGTCGAGTTCCTGGACGTCGGCCGGGATGATCACGGCCGTCACCGTCCGCCTGCTGTAGGCGGTGCGCATCGCACGGTCGAGGACGTTGGGCAGCTGTTCGGGGACGGTGACCATCTCGCAGAAGTCGGAAGCCACGTCCTTGTACAGGCTCAGCAGGTCGACCTCCTGCTGGTAGGAGCCGCCCATCGCGCTGCGGTTGGTCTGCCCCACGATCGCGACCACGGGGACGTGGTCCAGTTTCGCGTCGTACAGGCCGTTCAGGAGGTGGATCGCCCCGGGCCCCGAGGTCGCGGCGCAGACCCCGACCTTGCCGGAGAACTTGGCGTAGCCGACGGCTTCGAACGCCGCCATCTCCTCGTGCCGTGCCTGGACGAATTTCGGCTGGTTGTCCGCGCGCCCCCACGCCGCGAGCAGCCCGTTGATGCCGTCGCCCGCGTAGGAGAACACATGGTCGACCTCCCACTCGCGGAGGCGCTGCAGGACGTAGTCGGACACCTTCATCGACACGTGTTTTCCTCTCATCTCAACCGGTGTGTGTGGTTCGTCGACGGGTTGCCGTGCTGCTTCCGGTGCCGCTCACCTCCGCGTCCGGCGCAGGACCGCCCACGTCGCGGCGGCCGTGGCCGAGCCGGCGGCCACCACGGCGGCGGTGGCCGCCAGACGTGCGTCACGCTTCGGCGCCGCGGGGCGGTCGGTGCTCTTCTCGGGGTGATCGGCGGGCAGGACACCGTCGAGGCCGAGTGCCAGGGCCTCGGCCAGGTGCATGGTGCGGCGGCCGGTGTCTCCCTGCTCGATCTGGGTGCGGCAGCTGAACCCGTCGGCGAGGACCAGGGCGCTCGGCGCGGTGGCCCGTACGGCGGGCAGGACACCCTGCTCCGCGACGGTCATGGACACCTCGTAGTGGCCGCGCTCGAATCCGAAGTTGCCCGCGAGTCCGCAGCAGCCCTCGTCGAGGACGTCGGCATCGATACCCGCGCGGCGCATCAGCTCCCGGTCGGCGTCGTACTTCATCACCGCGTGCTGATGGCAGTGGGTCTGCACGGTCGCCGTCCGGGCGAGCCGGGGCGGGCTCCAGTCCCGCGGGGCGTCGTTGACCAGGAGCTCGGAGAAGGTGCGGAACTGACCGGACAGCCGCTTGACGTCCTGGTCCTCCGGCATCAGCTCCGGGGCGTCGCTGCGGAAGACGGCGGTGCAGGACGGTTCGAGGCCGACGACGGGTGTCCCCGCCTCGATCCAGGGGCGCAGGACGTCAACGGTGCGGCGCAGCACCTTCTTCGCGGTGGCCAGTTGTCCGGTGGAGATCCAGGTCAGACCGCAGCACACCGCCTCCAGCGGTACGGCGACCCGGAAGCCGGCACTCTCCATGACCCGCACCGCGGACTTGGCGACGGCGGGGTGGAAGTAGGTGCTGAACGTGTCGGGCCACAGCACGACCGTGCTCGGGTCGGCCGGGTCGGGTTCCGGCAGCCCGCGCGCGGCCCACCACTGGACGAAGGACTCCTCGGCGAAGACCGGCGCCTCCCGCTCCTCCGCCACACCCGCCAGTCGCTTCCCCAGCCGGGCCAGGCCGGGTGCGCCGAGCACGGCGTTGACCGAGCGGGGCGCGATGCGCGACAGGCGTGCCCACAGCGGGAGCCAGCCCATCGAGTAATGAGCGGCGGGACGCAGGCGGCCGGCGTAGTGGTGGGAGAGGAACTCCGCCTTGTAGGTGGCCATGTCCACGCCCACGGGGCAGTCGGACTTGCAGCCCTTGCAGGACAGACACAGGTCGAGGGCGTCCTTGACCTCGGTGGACCGCCATCCGTCCGTGACGGCCGAGTCGGCGTGGCCGCCGAGCATCTCGAACAGCAGCCGTGACCGCCCGCGCGTGGAGTGCTCCTCCTCGCGGGTCGCACGGTAGGAGGGGCACATCACGCCTCCCTCGTGGCTGCGGCAGTTGCCGACCCCGACACACCGCATCACGGCCCGGGTGAAGGAGTGTTCGTCCTCGGGGTAGCCGAACTCGGTGCCGTAGGAGCGCGGACGCCACAGCGGTCCGAGCCTGAGGTCGGCGTCCGCGCGGTGCGGAGCGGAGACCTTGCCGGGGTTCATCCGGTTGTCCGGGTCGAAGACGGCCTTCACCTCCGCGAAGGCGGCGACCACCCTCTCACCGAACATGCGCGACAGCAGTTCCCCGCGCGCCTGACCGTCCCCGTGCTCCCCCGAGAGTGACCCGCCGTAGGAGACGACCAGGTCAGCGGCGCGGAACAGGAAGGCCCGGAACCGGCCCACCCCCTCGGCCGTCTTCAGCTCGAACGGGATACGGGTGTGGACGCAGCCCTGGCCGAAATGCCCGTAGAGCGAGGGGTGGTCGTAGCCGAACTCCGCGAAGAGTTTCCTCAGGTCCCGCAGATAGTCACCGAGCCGGTCCGGAGGGACCGCGGAATCCTCCCAGCCCTCCCACGTCTCGCGGCTGTCCGGCGGCCGCGCGGTGACCCCGAGGCCCGCCTCGCGCGCCTTGAGCATCTCCTGCTCGCGCCGGGGGTCGTCCGAGAAGGAGACCCTGTTGTCGTCCTCGCTGCGGCCCAGAGCCCCGAGCAGAGCGTGGGCCTGCGCGTCGACGGCCTCCTGCGTGTCACCGCTGAACTGCACCAGCAGCCAGCTCTCACCGTCCGGGAACTGGTCGAGGGACGACAGATAGGCCCCCTCCGCCCGCATCAGCTGTGCCATACGCCCGTCGATGGCCTCCAGCAGTTCCGGCTCGCAGTGCTCCAGCAGACGGGGCACATCGTCCGCCGCGTCACAGATGTCGCTGTAACCGAGCACCACCATGGCCTCATGGGGCGGGACCGGTACGAGGTCCAGCTCCGCGCGCAGCACCGTGACGAGCGTGCCCTCACTGCCGACGAGCGCCCGGGCCAGGTCGAAGCCGTTCTCCGGCAGCAGGGAGTCGAGGTTGTAGCCGGAGACCCTCCGCGGGATGTCCGGGTAACGGCGCCGGATGTCCCCCATGTAGCGGTCGACGATGTCCTTGAGCTGCTGGTAGAGCTCGGCGCGACGGCCCCCCGCCGCGACGACGGCCTCGAACTCCTCCCGCGACGTGGGCCCCACCCAACAGCGCATCCCGTCGTAGGTCAGGATCTCCAGGCGCCGCACGTTGTCCACCGTCTTGCCGTACGCCTGGGCGGAGGCCCCGCAGGAGTTGTTGCCGATCATGCCGCCGATCGCACAGTGGCTGTGGGTGGACGGCTTCGGTCCGAACTTCAGCCGGTCGCCGGCCAGCCGCCTGTTGAGCGCGTCCAGCACGATCCCCGGTTCCACCACACAGGTACGCGCTTCCGCGTCGACCGACACCACGCGGTCGCAGTACTTGGTCCAGTCGATGACCACCGCGGCGTTCGTGCACTGTCCGCCCAGGCTCGTGCCACCACCGCGGGACAGCACCGGCGCCCCGAACTCCGCGCACACGGCGACAGCCTCCGCGCCGGCGTCGACGTCGTGCGGGATCACCACCCCCAGGGGAACCTGCCGGTAGTTGGAACCGTCGGTGGAGTAGGCGCCCCTGCTCCCCGCGTCGAACCGCACTTCGCCGCGCACCCGGGCGCGCAGAGCCGCCTCGACCGCGGCGGCTTCCGGAAGGGCGTGAGACGCGGCGTCGCCACCGCCCCGGACGTCACCCGTCGGTTCCGGGCTCATGGATGCCTCCTGGTCTCGGGCGTGGCGCCTGACGTGGGGAGCCGTGCTCCGACAAGCGCGTGGCCTGCGCCTGACCGCCGGGCACCGGGGCAAACGCAAGCGGCAGGTAATAAGAGGCCAAAGCCGTCCTCCGCGCGGAAGAGATAGCCGCGAAGCCCCGAAGCGAAACCCGGCTCGCGCCGTTCGGCGGGCGGGCGGAGGCGGCCCTCTCCCCTCCGCCGGGTCCGTTACGGGGCGGCCTCCGGGTCGCGTGCGGAGGGTGATCGTCGTACACAGGGAGCATGAGCGAGGAGAAGACGTCATGGCATCCGGGCGAGGTCGTGCCGGACAGCGGCATCTACGAGTGTGACTGCGGGGGCGGGCATCACTGGAGTACGGACGTGAAGGGACACCGTTTCCCGCCCTTCCCGCACGCCTGCACAGGCGGTTCCTGGTCGCTGCGGACCGAGACCCATCCGGACGCCTGACCGAGTGAATCGTGGCTGCCTCCTGAAGAAGGACATCGGACCGGTGGGGACCCGTGCCCGGGCTGCCTGACGTCGAGGGATTCCGCCGGCAGTCGGCCGACCGCGGCCGGCCCCTGGAATCGATCCGCCTGGCCGGCCGCCGCACGGTCCTGTGCCCGCACTGCCAGACCTGGGGGTGGCTGACGGCCGGGGGCGGGACCCCGGCCGTCAGCCCTGGCGGCGCTCCGCCGCGGCCTTGATGCCTTCGAGGGTGGCGTCCATGCCCTTGCCCAGCTCGTCGAAGCGGTAGGCGATGATCGCCTCCTCGTGCTCGGGCGTACGCTCGATGTAGTCGCTCAGTCCGCTGCGACCGGGGCCGATGGTGACCGACTGCCGCAGCACGGTGCCGTCGCCGTCGGGGGCGAGCGTGAAGGACCAGGTCGCCATCCGGTTTTCCGGGGCGTCGGCCCTCTCGCCGTAACGGCCGTCGACGTCCAGGACGCACCAGGAGAGGGTCCGGCCGGGCTCGAACTCGGTGAAGTGGGCGATGGTGCGCCAACGGCCGTTCACGGGATGCTCGTTGTGCCCGATGTAGCGCGCACCCGCCGCCGGGGAGGTCGCGCCGTCCTGCCACTCCACCTCCAGCAGCTCCGGACTCCATCCGGCCATGGCCTCGACATCGGCCACGGTCTCCCAGACGCGCGCGGGGCCGGCGGAGATCCGGATCTCACGGTGCGTGCTGGGCCCATCGGCGTATCGCATGACAACTCCCCCTGCGGGAACGGTCGTCCGCCGTCTCCGCGAGGAGGATTCTACGAGCTCCTTCCGGGGAGACGCCCGGGGGTACGACCGCCCCGTCGCCCCTCCGCGGACCTGCACGGTCGGGCACCGGGACGGCACCGGGACGGCCGTTTCCCCGTGGGCGTGGAGCCGCGCTCCACGCCCACGGTGTCCAGGCCGGTCACACGTCACCTCGTGACCTTCGCCGGTCCTCACCGCAGCGGCCGCGGCCCGGCCGGCGCGCAGCTGACCTTCTCCCCCGCCGGGCGCCCGGTACGGATCGCGTACCGGTTACGGCTGCGAGGAGTGATCACCGGCTGCTGCCGGGCGGATCGAGGGCTACCGCGGACGGCCCGGCAGCACCGTTCCGGGTTCGGCGGCGGCGACGCCCGTCCCCTCCGTCTTCGGGTTGCGCCGCTGCCGTCTGGCCACCCAGGTGGCGAACCAGGAGAGCAGCATGCACATCCCGATGTAGATGGGCGAGATCACCATGACCACGGGGATGAACGGGAGATCGTAGTCGAGGTTCGAGGCGATCAGCTTGCCGGCGTGGAGGAACTCCTCGTAGGTGATCAGATAGCCCAGCGAGGTGTCCTTGAGCGCCACCACCAGCTGGCTGATGATGGTGGGCAGCATCGCGCGGACGGCCTGCGGGGCCAGGACGTGGGTGGTGACCTGCGTCTTGCGCATACCCAGCGCGTACGCCGCCTCCCGCTGCCCCCGCTCCACGGAGTTGATCCCGGTCCGGAAGACCTCGGCGAGCACGGACCCGTTGTAGAGGGTCAGTCCGGCGACCAGCGCCGGCAGCGGCTGGACCTTGAGCGCGACGAAGATGAAGAAGATCATCACCAGTACGGGCATGGCCCGGAAGAACTCGACCAGCAGCGTCGAGATCCAGCGCACCGGTCTGTGTTCGGAGAGCCGCCCGACGGCGAGTACCGCCCCGAGTGCGAGGGAGAGGACCGCCGCGTAGGCGAACGCCTTCAGCGTGTTGCCGAGCCCGCGCAGCAGCAGCTCCTGGATCCCCGTGTAGATGAAGGGCGTCCACTTCTCGCTGGTGAACTGGTCGGTGTCGAAGAGGAGATAGAGGATCCAGCCGAACAGTGCGAGGATCACGGCCGTCGCCAGGACCCCGTAGAGCATGTGCCGCTTACGGGTGACGGGCCCGGGGATGTCGTAGAGCGCGGAGGCGGAGGCGGTGGAGTGGGTCATCGGGCGACTCCCCAGCGCTTCTCCAACAGGTTGAAGATCGCACTGATGGCGAGGGTGATGATCAGGTATCCGACGGCGATCCAGATGAAGGACCAGATGATGCTGTAGCCGAGTTCGTTGAGGGTCTTGTAGGTGCCCAGCAGCTCGGTGACGCTGAAGGCCCCGGCGATCGCGGAGTTCTTGGCGAGGGCGATCAGTGTCGATCCCACCGGCGGGATGACGGACCGGAAGGCCTGGGGCAGCACCACACTGCCCAGGGTCTGTCCGAAGGACATCCCGAGGCTGCGGGCCGCCTCGCCCTGCCCCGTGGGCACGGTGTTGATGCCGGAGCGCAGTGCCTCGCAGATGAAGGCCGAGGTGTAGCAGCCGAGGGCGAGCACCGCGAAGACCTGGAAGGGCAGGACCAGGCCGAAGCGCGGCAGGCCGAGCAGCACGGCGAAGAACAGCAGGGTCAGCGGGGTGTTGCGGAGCACCGCGACCCAGACGGTGCCGATCATCCGGAGCGAGCCGACCGGCGCGACCCGGAACGAGGCCATGACGAAGCCGAGCACCAGGGCCAGGGCCGAGGCGTAGACGGTGAGTTCGACGGTGCCGAGGAAGCCCTTGCCGTAGAGCGACCAGTTGTCTGTCAGTACATCCATGGTGGTGGCCGGCCCCTCAGTTCGACGGGTAGCGGTCGATGGGCGGCGGCTTCGGGGCGGGTACCCCGGACAGGCCCAGAGTCGCCTCGAACGCCTTCTTCCAGTTGCCGTTCTTCTCGTTGGCCTCCAGGGCGTCGTCGAGAGCGGAGCGCAGCGCGTTGTCGCTGCGCGGGACGCCGATGCCGTACGGCTCCTCGGAGAAGGGCTTGCCGACCACCTTCATCTCGTCCGGTGCCTTGGCGGCGAAGCCGAGCAGGATCGCGTCGTCGGTGGTGACGGCGTCGACCTGGAAGGTGAGCAGGTTGTCGACGCAGATCGAGTAGGTGTCGTACGCGACGAGATCCGCTTTCGGGAAGTCCGCGGCGATGCGCTGGTACGGCGTGGACCCGGCTGCCGAGCAGACGGTCTTGCCCGCCAGGTCCTGCGGACCGTGGATGTCGTTCTCGTCGGTGCGCACCAGCAGCCCCTGGCCGGCCATGTAGTAGGGCCCGGCGAAGCCGACGAGTTTCTTGCGCATGTCGTTGATCGTGTAGGTGCCGACGTAGTAGTCGATCTGCCCGTTCTGGAGTGCCGTCTCCCGGTTGGCGGAGGCGATGGTCCGGAAGCGGATCGTGTCCGGGTCGAAGCCGAGGGAGGCCGCCATCATGCGGGCGATCTCGATGTCGAAGCCGGAGTAGATCCCGCTGGCCGGGTCCTTCTCGCCGAGGTAGGGCTGGTCCTCCTTGGCGCCGACGACGAGATAGCCACGCCTCTTGGCCTTCTTCCAGGTCCTGGATTCCGGCAGCGAGAAGCCGGTGTCGACCTTGTACCGGGGCAGCGCCTCGGCCTTCGGCCCCTTGACCGGCGGGCTGCCCTCCCTGCCGCAGCCGGCACAGAGCGCGGCGATCAGGAGGCAGACCAGCACGGCCGCGATGTTCCTTTGACGCAACACGGTGCCCCCTGTCAGTGCTTGAGGATCTTGGACAGGAAGTCCTTGGCGCGGTCGCTCTCCGGGGAGGTGAAGAAGTCCTCCGGGGTGCGGTCCTCGATGATGCAGCCGTCGGACATGAAGACCACGCGGTTGGCGGCGGACCGGGCGAAGCCCATCTCGTGGGTGACGACCACCATGGTCATGCCCTCGCGGGCGAGTTGCTGCATGACCTCGAGGACCTCGTTGATCATCTCCGGGTCCAGCGCGGAGGTGGGCTCGTCGAAGAGGAGCGCCTTGGGGTCCATGGCGAGGGCGCGGGCGATGGCGACGCGCTGCTGCTGGCCGCCGGAGAGCTGAGCGGGAAACTTGTCCGCCTGCGAGGCCAGCCCGACCCGCTCCAGCAGTACCCGGGAGCGCTGGTCGGCCTCGTCCTTCTTGCGCTTGCGGACCTTCAGCTGGGCGAGTGAGACGTTCGCCAGCACGGTCTTGTGGGCGAACAGGTTGAACGACTGGAAGACCATGCCCACTTCCGCACGGAGTTCCGCGAGTCCCTTCCCCTCCTCGGGGAGCGGCTTGCCGTCGATGGCGATATGACCGGACTCGACCGTCTCAAGCCGGTTGATGGTCCGGCAGAGCGTGGATTTGCCCGATCCGGAGGGGCCGATGACCACCACCACCTCCCCGCGGCCGACGGTGAGATTGATGTCCTGCAGTACGTGCAACTTCCCGAAGTACTTGTTGACGTCCCGCAGCTCGATCAACGGATCGACGGCCATACGCTGCCCTACCCACTTATCGCTTGTGTCGAGGTCAGCGCAAACTATCCGGGGAGAAGACGCACTTCGGGGCCGACACGCACCAACGGCGCATAAGGCTGTTTATCGCGTTTTGATCTCCGGGCCGCTCTCCGCCGACTCCGCGTACATCTCGGAGAGCTCGGGGCTTCCCGACATCGCCCAGTCCAGACCGGCGGCGACCACATCGATCTCCCGCCCGGAACCCAGTCGCACCACGGGCTTTCCGCCGGCCAGGATGTCCCAGGCGGCTCCGGGGACCGTGCGCACCAGTACGGTGCCGAGGTAGAGGCCCGCGTCGTTACCCACCCACGGCAGCTCCTCCGGGTCGTCCCGCCAGATCGGCGGCAACTGGTCGAGCGCGGACAACGAGGCGGGGCTGTCGTCGAGTTCGAGGCCACACTGCCCTGCCCGGGCCCTCAGCAACTCGCATTCCGCGAACAGCTCGGCCACGCCGTCCGGATCGGTCTCGACGGCGGCCGCGAGAGCCATAGCCCGTGTACCGCCTCGGCGCTTCCGCCAGTTGTCCAGGAAGGGAATGTTCATACCACCAGGGTCCCACCCCGGACGGGTACCGCACCGCAGGGCGCGCGACTGTTCCGGTCCCGGGACCCGCCCCGTACACCCGCCGGCCACCTCTTTAGGGTACGAGGATGACGTCGCAGAACTATCTTTCCGAACTCTTCTCGCTGGAAGGCCGGGTCGCCGTGGTGACCGGCGGCAGCTCCGGCATCGGCCGGGCCGTCGCGGGCGCCCTCGCGCACGCCGGCGCGAGCGTCGTGGTCGTGGCACGCAGGGAGGCGGAACTGGTGCGGACCGTCGGTGAACTCGAAGCCGACGGCTGCCGGGCGGCCTGGGTGAGCGCCGACCTCGGGACGACCGAAGGTGTGCGCACGGCCGGCGAGGGGGCGGCCGCCGCGTTCGGCGAGCCCGACATCCTCGTCAACTGCGCGGGCGTCAACCTGCGGCCGCCGATGAGCGAGCTCGACGAGGACGTCTGGGACATCACGATGACGGTGAACCTCAAGGCCCCCTATCTGCTGGGCCGCCGGTTCGGGCCGGGCATGGCGGAGCGCGGCTTTGGCAGGATCATCCACATCACCTCCCAGCAGGCACACCGGGCGTTCGTGCAGAGCGGCGCGTACGGGGTCTCCAAGGGCGCGCTGGAGTCGCTGGCCCGCTCGCAGGCCGAGGCGTGGTCGCCGTACGGGGTCACCTGCAACACGCTGGTGCCCGGATTCGTGATGACGCCGCTCAACGAGCGGCTGTCGTCCGACCCGGAGCGGGTGGCGGCGCTGGCCGCCCGCACGATGGTGGGACGCAACGGACTGGCCCAGGACTTCGCCGGCGCCGCGGTGTTCCTCGCGAGCGCCGCCTCCTCCTACGTCACCGGGCAGTCGCTCTTCGTCGACGGCGGGTTCTCCGTGCACTGAGGCGGTCCGTCGACGCGGAATACCGCCCCTGGCCCAGGGCGGCATCCGCAGCACTTCTCCTCCTCAGCTCCGGGCGTCCGGGGCCGGCTCCCCGGCTTCGGCGACGACCGCCGCGGCGACGTCGGACGACGCCACGTCCTTGTCGACGCCCAGCCCCGTGAGCACGCCCGCGCCTCCCTCGAACTCCAGGACGGCCAGCACGATGTGCCCGGTCCCGATGAAGTCGTGGCCGAGGCGCAGGGCCTCCCGGAAGGTGAGCTCGAGGACCTTGCGGGCCCCCGCGTCGTACGGGACCAGCTCGGGGACCTCGCCGGCCGGGGCGGGCAGGGCGAGCGCCGCCGCCTCGCGGACCGTTTCCAGCGCGATCCCCTGGCCGACGATCACCTGTGCGCCGAGCGAGTCCGGCTCGGCCAGGAGGCCCAGGACCAGGTGCCCCACCCCCACCTCGTCATTACGGGCGGCGTGGGCCTCGTTACTGGCGGCCATGACGGCGTTCCTGGCCTGCTGGTCGAACTGCCCGAAGCCCTGGGACGGGTCCAGGGTCGAGGCCTCACCGGGCTTCTTGGGCACGAACCTCTTCTGGGCGGCCTGCCGGGTGACGCCCATGCTCCGGCCGATGTCCGTCCACGAGGCACCCGAGCGGCGCGCCTGGTCCACGAAGTGGCCGATGAGGTGGTCGGCGATCTCACCCAGGTGATCAGCGGCGACCACCGCTCCGGAAAGCTGTTCAAGGGTGTCGCTATGGGTCTCCTTGATCGCACCGATCAGGTCGTCGAGGCGGATGGGCGGATTGGCGCGCAGCGGCTTCGTCATGAGGCAACCCTAGGTTGACACTTATGCCCCGTCAACCCGACATTGACACTCAGGTTGCGGCTGTCAGACGTCGAGGTCCACGACCACCGGGGCGTGGTCGGAGGCACCCTTGCCCTTGCGCTCCTCACGGTCGACGTAGCTGTCCTTGACCGCTGTGGCGAAGGGGGTGTTGCCGTAGACCAGGTCGATGCGCATGCCCTTGTTCTTCGGGAAGGACAGCTGGCGGTAGTCCCAGTAGGTGTACGGGTGGTCGTACTTGAGGGGGCGTGGCACCACGTCGGAGAGGCCCTTCTCGCGCAGCCCGGCGAGCGCGGCCCGCTCGGCGGGGGTCACGTGCGTGGAGTTCTCGAAGAGTGCCGGGTCCCAGACGTCCTCGTCGGTCGGCGCGATGTTGAAGTCGCCGAGCACCGCGAACGGACGCGCACCCGCCGCGTCCGTGGCGACGGCCTTCTGCAGGGCTTCGAGCCAGCGCAGCTTGTAGGCGTAGTGGTCGTGGGCGACCTCGCGGCCGTTGGGGACGTAGACCGACCAGACCCGGGCGGGCCCACAGGTCGCCGAGACCGCCCTCGGCTCCTGCACACCCTCGTATTCCGGGCCGTCGGGCAGGCCCGTCACCACGTCCGCGAGACCGACACGCGAGAGCAGCGCGACGCCGTTCCACCGGCCGGTGGCGTTGATCGCGGACTCGTAACCCAGCTCGCGCAGCGCTTCGGCGGGGAACTGCTCCAGCGTGCATTTGGTCTCCTGGAGGCAGAGCACGTCCGTGCCGCTGCTCTCCAGCCAGGCCAGCAGCCTGGGGAGCCGGGCGGTGATCGAATTGACGTTCCACGTGGCGATGCGCATGCAGTAAACCTAACCGCTCCCACTGACAACCGGGTCAGAGACGGGTCGCGTCGCCCGGGGCCAGCCGGCCGTGGTCCGCGCCGCCCAGTGCGCCGATCTGCGTGTCGTAGATCGGGCGGGCGAGGTCGGTGAGCAGGGCGTCGTGGATGTCGATCGCACGGCGCGGCTTCACCTCGCGTACGTAGTCGATGACCTCGGAGATCTTGCTCCAGGGGGCCATGACCGGCAGCATCAGTGTGTCCACCGGGTGGTCGGGCACCGTGAAGGCGTCCCCGGGGTGGAAGACCGAACCGTCCACGAGGAACCCGATGTTGGTGATCCTCGGGATGTCCGGGTGGATCACCGCGTGCAGCTCTCCGTGCACCTGTACGTCGAGTCCGGCGGCGGTGAACGTGTCACCGTGGCCGACGGTGTGCACGCGCCCCGGGAACGCGCCGGACAGTTGCTCGGCCACGCTGCGCAGGGTCCACACCCGCGCGGCGGGGTTGGACTCCAGCGCCGCGCGCAGCCGCGCCTCGTTGAAGTGATCCGGGTGCTCGTGCGTCACCAGGATCGCGTCGGCACCGACCGCGGCGTCGTCCTCGGCGAAGCCGCCGGGGTCGATGACGAGCGTCTGCCCGTCGCGCTCCAGACGGATGCAGGAGTGGATCTTCTTGGTGAGGGTGAGGTCGACAGACGAAGCGTTCATGCACCCATCCTGCTATGCGGGCGGGGTGGTTTCCTCCTGGATCACGGACTGCGCGATCTCGAACGCCGCACCGGCCGCCGGGATGCCGCAGTAGACGGCGGTCTGGAGCAGCACCTCCTTGATCTCGACAGGTGTGAGCCCGTTGCGCAGGGCGGCCCTGACGTGCTGCGCGAGCCCGCCCAGGTGCCCGGACGCGACGACCGCGGTGAGGGAGACGCAGCTGCGGGCCTTGCGGTCGAGACCCTCCCTGTTCCAGATCTCGCCCCAGGCGTAGCGGGTGAGGAGGTCCTGGAAGTCGTCGGTGAACGCGTCGGAGGCGGCCGTGGCGGCGTCCACGTGCGCATCGCCCAGTACCTCGCGCCGGACCTTCATCCCCTGGTCGAACCGGTCGCTGCGACCGGTGGAGGCGACGTCGGGCAGGTCGACCGCGGCAGTGATCTCCGCGACGGGGACGACCGGGGCGAACGGAGCGGCGAACCCCGGGGACGGCGGCACGGGGATCGACGCCTGGGTGTCCTGCCAGGCGGTCGAGAAGTGCATGAGCAGCAGGTCGGTGACGGCGGCGGGCTGCTCGACCGGGGCCAGGTGGGAGGCGCCGGGTACGAGGGCGAGCCGGGCGTCCGGGATGCCCGCCACCAGGGTCCGGGCCTCGGCGGGGCCGGTGACCTTGTCCTCCGCCCCCACCAGGACGAGGGTCGGCACTCCGATACGGGGCAGTTCCGTACGGATGTCGAAGGCGGCCAGGGCCTCGCACGAGGCGATGTAGCAGCCGGGGTCGGTGGTGCGGACCATCTGGACGGCCCACTCGACGATGGCCGGCTGGGCGGCGGCGAAGCCGGGGGTGAACCAGCGCTCAGGGGAGGTCCGGGCGATCGGCTCCAGGCCGTTGCTGCGGACGATCACCCCGCGCTGCCGGAATTCGTCGGCGGTGCCGAAGCGGGGCGACGCGGCGATGAGCGCGAGGGCGGCGACCCGGTGAGGATGGCGCAGCGCCAGGTCGGCACCGACGGCTCCGCCGATGGAACAGCCGGCGTATCCGAAGCGCTGGACGCCGACGCTGTCCAGTGTGGCGAGGACGCGGTCGGCGAGGTCGGAGACCGCGGCGGCGGGGTACGCGGGGGCGCCGCCGTGCCCGGGGAGGTCGTAGCGGAAGATTCTCCAGTGCTGCGAGAGCTCCGGTATCTGGCGGTCCCACATGTGCCATGTGGTACCCAGGGACGGCCCGATCACCAGGACCGGAGCGTCTTCTGGCCCGTCAAAGCGGTATTGCATGGTGTTCGGTGGTGTCTCGGTCACCCGGAAAACCCTCTCATCTGTCACGAGATGTCACATCGCCGGGGTGGACCTAGCCAGTCTCGGCTCTCTCACGATGCCAGCTCCGGCGCCGGGACCCTCAAGAGACCAGGTGTGGCGCACCGGCATGTGCCCGTGTCCGGGGTCATCCTGGCGTGCCTTTCTGCAGGCCGTCCCACGTGGTGGCGGCCCCACGAAGATCCTTCACATCCGGCTTGACGTACCACCGCTTGGTCGTCCTGATATTCGTATGCCCGGCCCATCGCGCGAGGATGTGGTCGGGCACGCCGTTGTTGGCCAGGAAAGTGAAGCAGGACGAACGTGCGTCGCAGAGCCTGACCCGACGGAGCCCCAAAACCTCCGAGGAACAGCTTGAGCCGGGGCGCGCAGCTTCTCTCTCCCCCCCAGCCGCCGACCGACTCCGACGGGTTCAACGCGCGTTCTGTGTGGGCCGGAGGTCACCGGTGAGACCGGGGGCGCCGCCTACCAGGGCCAGCGGCCGTTGTCCGGCCCACTCACGTCCGCCTGACAACGGTGTTTCGGTCAGTGGACCGCACGCTGGCGGTCCGGGTGTCTCGAAGGCACAGTGCGAACCATGACCGACCAAGCAACGATCGACGCGCTCGTGCGGCGCGTCGAAGTCCTTGAAGCGGAGGCGGACATCCGCCGCCTTCAGGCCCGTTACATGTTCCTCTGCGATACTCCTTGCCCCGAGTTCGGCGTGGAGAACGACAAGCAGCGCATCGAGCTCATCCTGGACCTCTACTCCGAGGACGCCATCTGGGAGGGTGTCGGGGAGTACTACGACAACCAGTTCGGTCGGTGTGTGGGCAAGGACCAGCTTCGCGCCCACTTCAGCAACTTCTGGCCGGAGCGGCAGGATCCGAAGCTGATGATGAACGCGCACTGGCTGACATCGGAGCAGATCCACGTGCACGGTGACGAGGCCGACGGTCAATGGATCCACTTCCAGCCTTGGCTCTTCTCCAACGGTAAGGCCCTCGTCCGGGCCAGCCGGCTGAACAATGCCTTCCGCAGAACCGACGGCGAGTGGAAGATCACTCGCACGCGCACGGAGAACGTGGCGATCGTCGACCTGCCTGACTTCTTCGCCAGCAGCTACCCTTCGAAGTCAGTGCTCCTCAAGGCTCCGGGCACCAATCACACCAACGAGCACGCTCGGGACGCCGGACGACCGAGAACCTCCTGAAACCGAGGGTGCCGGGAGCTTCCCGCTGTCACACGTGGCAGCCGAATCCGCTGGGCAACTGGGTCAGCAGTTCTTCCTCGCGGGCCGGGTCCGCAGACCGATCATCGCGGTCGGGGTAGTGCCGGACCCGGCCCCGCCACAGTGCGAGACCGCGGAGCGGAATACACGGCTCATGATCCGCTCGTGTACGTCCCGCGCGGAGAGGGGGACCACGGCCCGGGGCCTCCGCACGTCTCGCACCTCCAGCGGCATGATCTCCCGGCACAGCCGGCACAGGCCGGCCAGGCCGCCCACGTCGCCGATGGGTCCCCGGGCGTGGGCGCTGTCGAAGGCGTGGTGGAAGGCTGTCCGGCCGTAGGCCACAGGTGCATGACTGACCGCCGTTGCGTGCACGCCGGCGGCCGGGTCCGGGTCGCGGAGCCGTGTGCATGCCGTGGCGACTGCCCGTGCACTCCGCGGCGGACCGGACGGCCACAACCGCGTCAGGGTCTGACTCAGTCCCGTCCCGACCGTGTCGATACGGGCATCGGACAGTGAGGAGACCTTGATGGACCATCGTCACGAGCATCTGTACATCGGTGGAGCCTGGGTGCGGCCGGCCACCGACCGCCTCATCACGCCGGTCAACCCGAGCACCGAGGAGACCTTGGGCTCGGCACCGGAGGCGGTGGAGGCGGACGTGGACGCCGCGGTCCGCGCGGCCCGCGAGGCGTTCGACGCACCTGGCGGATGGGCGGCCTGGGAACCCGGGCGGCGGGCGGATGTGATGGAGCGGTTCGCGGCGGAGCTGGATACCCGGGCGGAGTCCATCGCCTCGGCCGTGAGCAGCCAGAACGGCATGCCGATCGGGACCGCCCGGCAACTGGAGGCGGGGTACCCCAGCGCGGTCCTGCGCTACTACGCCCAGTTGGCGCGCACCTCGGAGTTCACCGAGACGCGCCCCGGACTCCTCGGCGGTCAGGTGGAAGTGCGCCGCGCCCCCGTGGGGGTGGTCGCCGCCATCGTGCCCTGGAACTATCCGCAGGTGTTGTCGACGTTCAAGATCGCCCCCGCCATGACCGCCGGCTGCACGGTGGTCCTGAAGCCGTCACCCGAGGCTGTACTCGATTCCTTCGTCGTGGCCGAGGCGGCCGTGGCCGCGGGTGTGCCGGCCGGCGTGCTCAACATCGTTCCGGGCGGCCGGGAGGCGGGCGCCCACCTGGTGTCCCACCCTGGTGTCGACAAGGTGGCGTTCACCGGTTCGACGCCGGCCGGCCGGGCCATCGGTGAGGTGTGCGGGCGGCTGCTGCGGCCGGTGACCCTGGAACTGGGCGGCAAGTCCGCCGGCATCGTGCTCGACGACGCCGTGCTGGACCCGGACGCCATGGGCGAGGACCTGGTGCGGGCCACCTTCACCAACAACGGGCAGACCTGCTTCCTCAGTACGCGCATCCTGGCGCCCCGTAGCCGGTACACGGAGGTGGTGGACCTCGTCACGGGTCTCGCCCGGTCCCTGCCGGTCGGCGACGCCCTGGACGAGCGGACGCTGATCGGCCCGCTCGTCACCTCGCAACAGCGTGACCGGGTGGAGGGATACATGGCGAAGGGGCGTGCCGAGGGTGCCCGGCTGACCACGGGAGGCGGCCGGCCCGCCGGGCTGGACCGGGGCTGGTTCGTGGAGCCCACGGTCTTCGCCGATGTGGACAACGCCTCGGTGCTCGCGCAGGAGGAGGTCTTCGGACCGGTGCTGTGCGTGCTGCCGTACGACGACGTGGACGACGCCGTCAGGATCGCCAACGACTCGGACTACGGCCTGGGCGGGACGGTGTGGACGGCGGACCCGGAGCGCGGTGCGGCGGTCGCCCGGCGCGTGCGCACAGGCACCGTCGGGGTCAACCGCTACCTGCCCGACCCCGTGGGGCCCTTCGGCGGCATGAAGGCCAGCGGGCTGGGGCGGGAACTGGGGCCCGAGGGTCTGCACGGGTATCTGCAGGCACAGTCCCTGTATCTGTGAGCGTCCACCACAACGGGTGAGGGGGCCCCGGCCGTCGAACGGCCGGGGCCCCCTCTTCGAGGGTCGGGGCCGGGGTCGCACACACCCCGCAGGGACCGCACACAACTCCCTGCCCCCTGGAGGGTCAGCGCATGAAGAGGCCCCCGTTGGCGTCCCAGCACGCGCCGGTGACGGCGTCTGCGTGCTCGGCCGCCAGCAGGACGACTGTGTCCGCGATGAACTCGGGCCGGCCGAGGCGGCCGACCGGGATCATCGCCTCGGTCCGGGCCAGCTTCTGCGGGTCGACGGTCCGCCGCACCACCGGCAGGTCCTGCGGCCCTGGGGAGACGGCGTTCACGGTGACGCCGCTCGGGCCGAGGTCGCGGGCGAAGACCTTGGTCAGGGTGGCCACACCGCCCTTGGCCGCCGCATAGTGGGCGCCCGTCGCCGTGCCGCCGTTCTGTCCGGCCAGGGATGCGATGTTGACGATGCGCCCGTCTCCGCGCTCCGCGAAGTACGCCCCGAAGACCTGGCAGCCGTAGAACGTGCCGTTGAGGTTGGTGTCGACCACCGCCGTGAAGCTCTCCGGGGTGATGTCCATCAGCGACTCGATCTTCGAGTGGCCCGCGTTGTTCACCAGGACGTGGACGGTTCCCCACCGCGTCACCAGGTCGTCGAGCGCTCGGCTGAAGGCGTCCTTGTCCCGCACGTCGAGGACCAGGCCGACGGCGCTCTCGCCCGTCGGGTCGAGTGCGGCGGCGGCCTCGGCGGCGGCCTCGGCGTCCAGGTCCGTCAGGGCGACGCGGTAGCCCTGGGCGTGCAGCCGGGCGGCGATGCAGCCGCCGAGGCCGCCGGCCGCGCCGGTCACCAGGGCGACCCGGCGGGCACCTTCGGGGGTGTGCGGGCTCATCGGGTCACGTCCGGCAGCGGACGCCCGACGCGGGCCTCGATCTTCATGTAGCGCCACAGTCCGTACTCGCCGACCTGGACGGTGCGGAAGAGGTTGCAGGCCGCGGCGACCGTCGGCTGGTCGGCGACGTCCGCGAGCACGTAACAGGTCCAGGGCCAGCCGTCCGACGGGCCGACCATGTGCTGGTCGTCGTCGATGGTACCGAGGACATCGACGCCGGGCAGCTCGTGCAGCTGCTTGAGCATGTCCACGGTGCCGGCCCAGACATCCTTGTGCTGCCCCGTCGGCAGGTCGAAGAAGTTCTGGTTGACACCGAGACAGAACAGGACGCGCAGCGGGGTGTCTGAGGAGGTCACGGGTGGTGCCTTTCGTCGGGGTGCGGACGGGTCAGAGGTAGCCGGGGAACGGCTGGGTGCCCATCAGGACGGCGCCGGCGCCGTCGTACATGCCCTCCTGGAGGAAGGCGTGCTGCGGCACCACGGAGGCGTCCCGCAGGTAGCGCTGCATGGGGCTGCCGTCGGTGATGGCCCGGATGCCGGCCAGCTGGTAGGCGGAGCGCACCACCTCGAAGGAGGTCCTGGCGAGGTGGGCGGAGGCCAGCCGCAGCAGACTGGCCTGCTGCGGGGTGGCCGCGTCACCGCGTTCCACGGTCTGCCACACCTCTTCGGTGATCTCGTAGAAGAAGGCGCGCACCGATCGCAGCGCGGCCTCGGCGCGGCCCGCGGTGATGCGGTAGGAGGCTCGGTCGGCGGCGACGGGCCCGCCGGTGTAACTGGCCCGTCCGCCTTCGGCGATGACCTGGTCCAGGGCCGCGCGGGCCACGCCGGCGCCGACGACGGCCAGCACCTGGGCGGCGTAGGGAATGACGGGGTAGCGGTACAGAGGTTCGTCGACGGTGGGTTCCCCGCCCCGGACGAAGGTCCACTCCTCCGGTACGACCTGGCCGTCGACGATCAGGTCGTGGCTGCCGGTACCGCGCATGCCGATGACATCCCAGTTGTCGACGATGTCGACCTGGCCGGGGCGGAGCAGGGCTGTCCGGGGGCGGCCGGACCGGTCCCCTTCCACCTTGACGCCGACACCGAGGATGTCGGCGCCCTTGGAGCCACTGGCGAACTTCCAGCGACCGGCGATCCGGAGTCCGCCGTCGACGCGCTCCGCGGGCTGGACGGGGAACAGGCCGCCCGCGAAGGCGATGTCGGGACCGTCCGCGTACAACTCGGCCTGGGTGTCCAGCGGAAGCGCCGCGAGGTAGATGAGGGAGGACCCGAAGCTCGCGACCCAGCCCGCCGAGCCGTCGACCACGGAGATCCGCTCGATCAGCCGCAGGAACCGGGCCGGCGGCAGCGGCTCGCCCCCGAAACGCCGCGGCGCGCCGGCCCGGTAGATGCCGGCCTTCTTGAACTCGGCGATGACGTCCCTGGGTATGTGCCGCTTCTCTTCGAATTCCTGCCGCCGTTTCGCGACCACGTCGAGGACGTGCTCGAAATACTGCGTTCGCGTGTGCTCTTCGACTGTGCCGGACGGCGAAGATGTATCCAGCGTATGCGTCATGAAATGATCCTCTGGCAACGGCCGGGAGATGTCCGATATCGCTTCGTCATCGAAACTATTCCGGTGCGCTGCTCACCGGCAATTGGGGATCCGACGGCACGTGTAGGGGTTTTCCCTTACGGTGCAGCGGCAGCCGGAAACGGAAGACGGTGCCGCACGGTTCGTTGGCGCCGGCCTCGATCTCGCCGCCGTGCCGGGTGATGATGCGGTGGCTGAGGGCGAGACCGATACCGTGGCCATCGCCCTTGGAGCTGAACGCGCCGTCGAAGATCCGCCCGGCCCGCTGGGCGGGGAGCCCCTGGCCGGTGTCCCGTACCTCGACCTCGGCGTGTCCGCCGCGCCGGTGGGTCGCCACCACCACGGTTCGCTGCCCTTCGGGTGAGCGGGCCATCTCCTCGATGGCGTTGAAGGCAAGGTTCATCACCACCTGGCCGATGAGCACCTTCTCGCACCGCACGGGAAGTTCCTCGGCGGAGTGCTCCCAGCGCACGGTCACCGACTGCTGGCGGGCTCGGACGTCCACGAAGTAGGCACAGTCGGTGACGATGTCGTCGACGTCGGCCCACTGTTTGGACTCCTCCAGGCGCACGACGTACCCGCGCAGGCTGCGCAGGATCAGCGCGGCCCGGTCCAGTTGCCGGGTGGCGTTCTCCAGCCCCCAGCGCAGGCGCTCGGGGTCCGGGTCGTCGGCGAGGCGGCCGCCGACGCCGGCCACGAAGTTGTGCGCGGCGGAGATCGGCTGGCTGACCTCGTGCGCGATGGCCATGGCCATGTCGCCCATGGCGTTGTAGCGGGCCAGGTGGTTGAGGTACTGGGCGTCGCGGCGGTGTTCCTCCTCGGTGCGCACCAGGGTGGTGATGTCGTGGAAGAGCAGCAGTGTGCCGCACAGGTCGTTCTCGACGTGGATGTACTGGCAGCGAGCGGCGAACCAACGGTCCGGGCCGCCGTCGCCGTCCGGCACGGCCAGTCGGTAACGGGTGTCGGTGACCCGGCCGCCGCGGGCGGTCGAGGTCAGCGCGTCACGCAGCAGACGGGTGGAGTCCGGGGCCAGGAAGTCGGTGAAGTCGGTGCCGACGAGTGCGTCGAGTCCGCGACCGAGGAGGGTCCCGGCGGCGGCTCCGGCGTACAGGACCCGGCCGTCGCCGTCGAGGACGACGATGCCGGCGTCGAGGCTGCGCAAGAACGCCTGGAGCCGCCCCTCGGTACGGAACAGGTCCCTGCGGGTGGCCTTCTCCTCGGCGATGTCCCGGAACTGCACCATGACGACCGGGCCCCGGGCGAGGTCCACGTGGACGGCTCTGGCCTCGCTGAGGATGTCCGTTCCGTCCTTGGCGCGGTAGCACCACTCGATGGTGCTGCTGCCCTCGTCGACGGCACGCTGCAGCCAGGCGCGGCCTTTCGCGCGGGCATAGGGCCGGGCGTGGGAACTCATGTGGGGAGCCTTCAGCGGGCGCAGTTCCTCGAGCGTGAAGCCGAGGGCGGCGCAAGCGGCCGGGTTCGCCCACAAGATGTCCTTGGTACGCGCGTCGTGCACCAGTACGCAGTGTTCCAGCGCCGCGAACAGTGCGACCAGGTCCGAGTCGGTGAAGCCGGACGGCGTGCGGGCAGGTGCGGACACCCGGCATCACACCCGGGACTGGTCGAGGCCGCAGCGCATCATGTCGCCGATCAGCGCGCCCAGGGTGTCGGCGCCGGTCTTCTCCCGGATGCGCGCCCGGTGGGCGTCGACCGTCTTCAGGCTGATCCCCAGCCGCTTGGCGATGGTCCTGCTGGGAACGCCGCCGATCACCTGGCGCAGGGTATCGCGCTCGCGGGGGCTGAGCGCGGCGAGCCGGTCCTCGACCGTCCGGCGGGCCGCTCGCCGCGCGTACCGTTCACCGGCCGTGTGCAGGCCGGCCTGCACCACGTCGAGCATGCGCTGCGGGTCGTAGGGTTTCTCCAGGAAGTCGACGGCCCCCTGCTGCAACGCCCGTACCGACATGGGTATGTCGCCGTGGGCCGAGACGAAGACCACGGGCAGCACCGCGTCCTCGGCGTTGAGCAGTTCCTGCACGCGGAAGCCGCCGGTACCCGGCATGCGGACGTCCAGGACCAGGCAGGCGGGGCGGTCCGGATCGTAGGCCGCGAGGAAGGCATCGGCGTCCGTGAAGCACTGGGTGCGGATGTGCACCGACTCCAGGAGCCAGGCCAGGGACAGGCACAGTTCGTGGTCGTCGTCGAGGACGTAGACGAGGTCGGCCGCGCCGGCGGGCGGTGTTCCCGGGCGATGGGGCTGGGAGAGCGAAGTGACGGTCATCGTTCCTCGTTTCCGAACAGGCCGTGTCCGGCTGCCACCTCACCCTCCCGGGCGGCGGCGCGACGCGGTGGTGCCGCAGACGTTAGGTGGGCTCGCCCGGGCGGCGTTCGCCGACGGGTGCACGGGAAACCGCCAACCTGTGCACCGCGCGCATACGCGTCGCCGCCTTCAGGCGGACGCCGGCACGTCCGCCGGGTCCACGGGGACGCCGTCCACCGCGTCGTCGGGCGGCCCGCCCGGCCGCAGCCGGCCCAGCACCACTCCCCCGGCGAAGACCGCGACCACCGTCAGCTCCAGCACGAGGGCCACCGCGGGGGAAGCGGAGATCAGCGTGGTGAAGTTGTAGAGGGCCAGAGCCGTCGCGCCGAGCAGCAGGGCGATGGAGACGAGCGGCGCGATCAGGGTGTTCCACCGCCTGCGGTCCAGTCCCGTACGGCGGAAGAAGACGATGACCGAGAGGGACGTGAGCAGGTACAGCAGCATCAGAGCCAGTACGCTGACGCCGCCGCCCCAGGTGAGCAGGGTCAGGACGGGATCGGCGCCTGCGAGGGCGAACGGCACGGTCAGCAGCAGCGCGAGGACGCTCTGCAGCAGTCCGGCCGCGTAGGGCGCTCCCTGGCGGTTGGTCCGGGACAGCCGGCGAGGCAGGACACCGGCGCTGCCCAGGGAGTGGAAGTAGCGGTTGATGCCGTTGTGGAAGGCCAGCACACCGGCAAGCAGCGAGGTGGCCAGCAGTATCTGCATGGTGTCGGTGGCCCAGGAGCCCAGGGTCTGGGTGACGGGAGTGAGGACCACCGCGGTCGCGTCCCCGGTGCGCAGTGCCTCCAACGCAACCGCCCCCACCCGGTCGGCGCCGTAGAAGCTCACGATCATCCAGGACACGAAGGCGAAGAACACCGAGATCAGTCCCACCGCCAGATAGGTCGCGCGCGGTACGGTCCGTGCCGGGTCGCGGGCCTCGCGGGCGTACAGGGCGGTGGACTCGAAGCCGAGCACGCAGCCGATGGCGAAGGTCAGGGCCACCCCGGGGGCCCCGCTGAAGAAGGACGAGGGGGTGAAGGAGCCGGCGAGGTCGAGCCCTCGGGGGCCGCCGCCGGACAGCAGTTCCCAGCAGGCGAAGACGAGGAGGAGCGAGGTCTCGGCGACGACCAGGACCGCCAGGAGCTTCGCCCCGAACTCGATGTTGAGGATGCCGAATCCCTGGACCAGGCAGATGGTGGCGACGGTCCAGAACCACCAGGGCAGACCGAGCCCGGTGTACCGCTCGACGATTCCCTGTACGACGACTCCGTACAGGCCGTACAGGGCGGCCTGGGTGGCGCTGTAGCAGAGCACCGCCGCCTGGGAGGCCCCCACGCCGAGGGGCCGGCCCAGTCCGCGGGTCACGTAGGCGTAGAAGGCGCCGGCGTCGGTCACGTGCCGGCTCATGGCGATGAACCCGACCGAGAAGAACGCGATCATGGCGCCGACCAGCAGGTAGGCGCCGGGGGCCCCGCCTCCGTTGCCGAGGCCCAACGGGACGGGGAGGGTACCGGCGACACCGGTGAGCGGCGCTTGCGCGGACAGGACGAAGAAGACCATGCCGGCCACCCCCACGGCGCCTTGGCGCAGGTGGGTCCGGTGCGGCGGGCTCGACGAAGGCTGCTGAGTCAAGAGGACTCCTCGGGTGGGGCGGCGGGCGTGCGGTGCAGAAGGGAGCGGCACGGCGGGAGCGCTCGGCGCCCCGGTGAGGAGTACTGTGCGCGCGCCCGGTTCCGTCGAGGTGGCATCAGGTGCACTCCGTGCCGCCATCGCATGCACGGGTACCGAGCAGCTGCCGCCGCCGCGGTCCGCTCACCGGGCCGACTCTTTACGCGCCGTGTCCCGGGGTGAAACATTGCGGATCAGGCCGGTGACAGAAGGCGGGTTACCGTCTTCGAGCAGACATCCCGCAGGTGGAGCGCGCTATGACGTCCTTGGTGACCACCGAGACCATCCTCCGTGCGAAGCGGTTCGAGCACTGGGCGCACGAGATGTCCCAAGTGTTCGGCGGCCTCGACAGCCGCCCGGTCGACCGGTCCCCCTTCCACGGCGTGGCCGTCAGCGGCTCGGTGGGCTCGCTCCGGCTCGCCTCGATCGAGGCGGGCCCGCTCTCCGTGCGCCCCTCGGCGCGCCGGACGGCTCCGGAGGAGCGGGACTGCTACAAGGTGGCGCTCCAGGTTTCGGGGACCTGCGTGGTGGAGCAGGACGGCACCCGTGACACGCTCACGCCGGGCGACATCGCCGTCTGCGACACCTCCCGCCCCTACGCCTTCACCTACGGCTCCGAATTCCGCACCGTTCTGATGCTATTGCCGCGCCCCCTGCTTCCGGTGCGCCCGGAGGCGATACGCGGTATCACGGCGCGACGGCTCACCTCGGAGGGCGGCGTCGGCGCGGTCGTGGCACCCTTCCTGCAGTCGCTCGGCGCGCAGAGCCGGGCGTGCTCCGGACCGGCCGCGCTGAGCCTCATGGACGGTGCCGTGTCCCTGGTGACGGCACTGGTTTCGGAGAAGCTGGCCCAGACGTCTCCACCGGCTCCGCACGAGGCGATGATGACGCGCATCCGCGGCTACATCGAGACCCGGCTGCCGAACCCCGGCCTGACGCCGGACGCGATCGCGGAGGCCCACGGCATCTCCCGGCGCTACCTCTTCAAACTCTTCGCCGCCGAAGGCCTCACCGTCGCCGGGTGGATCAGGACTCGCCGGCTGGAGCGCTGCGCCCGGGACCTGGCCAGTCCGGTGTCGGCCGAGCATCCGATCAGCATGGTCGCCGCCCGCTGGGGCCTGCTCGACGGCCGGCACTTCAGCCGGGTGTTCAAGTCGGTGTACGGCGAGACGCCCCGGGACTTCCGGCGGCGTGCACTGGCCGAGCACACCTTGGGCCGCTGACCCCGGGCGGGAGGTGCGGCGGTCGGCCGTTCAGATGTCGATGCGGTGCAGGAGGACGTCCCTGACCAGGGTGCCCATGTTCTCGGCGCCCGTCTTGGCCTTGATCCGCGCTCGGTGGACGTCGACGGTCTTCACGCTGGTCCCCAGCCGCTGCGCGATCGTCTGGCTCGGATGACCGTCCACGACCAGCCGGAGCACCTCTCGTTCCCTCGGCGTCAGGTGTTCCAGCCGCTGTTGGACCTGCCGGTGTCCGGCGTGGCGGGTGAACGCCTCCTCCGCGGCCCGCATGTGGGTCTGAACGATCTCCAGCATCCGCTGCGGCTCGTAGGGCTTCTCCAGGAAGTCCACGGCGCCGCCCCGCATCGCGCGGACCGACATGGGGATGTCGCCGTGTGCGGAGCAGAAGACGACGGGGGCGGGGTAGTCGCGCCGGACCAGTTCCTCCTGCAACTGAAAGCCGCTCAGGCCGGGCATGCGAACGTCGACGATGACGACGGCGGGCTCGCCCGGGTCGAACTCCTCCAGGAAGCTGGCCGCGGTCGGGTAGGTGAGCGCGACTATCTCCACGCTCTGCAGCAGGAAGATCAGCGACTGCCGTACGTCCTCGTCGTCGTCGATGACGTGGACCACAGGAGCGTTGCCGGTTTCCGTCACGGTGTGTCCCCTCGTGGGGTGGAGCATCAGGGCGGGTCATCCGGCGGCCATCACCCGATACCCGGAGTCGCTCCACGGCTCGGCGGCTCCGCGGTGCAGGCCCCGGCCGATGTCGGCGGCGGTGGCCCACAGGACCCGGATCAGGCGTTTCTCGTCCCGCCGCGCCACGGGCACGGTCGCGGAGACGGCCGCGATCAGGTGATCGCCGCCGGGGTACACGACCGGCACGGCGAAGGTCTTGAAGCCCGGTACGCACCGTTCGCGTTCCTCCGCCCAGCGTCGGGTGCGGATCTGGTGGAACTCGGCGCGCAGCGCGGCAGCGCCGGTCGGTCCGGGAACCGGGCCGGACGCGTCCAGGACGGCCCCTTCATCTTCGGCGTGTGCGAGGAACAGCCGCCCCGAGGCCGTCAGCAGGCTGGGCATCCGGCTCCCGACCACCGAGACGAGGGCTGCCTCCCTGCGGCCGGCGAGGCGCTCCAGGTAGACGCAGTCAGTGCCCTGCGGAACAGCGAGGTGGATCACCGCCCGGGTGGCCGCCCTCAGATCCATGAGGGCCGGCCGCGCCACGGTGCGCAGGCCGGCGGGACCGGGTACGAGCTGGCCCAGTTCGAAGATGCGCCAGCCGAGTTGGTACCCCCTGGCTGTCCGGGCCAGGAAGCCGAGCTGGACGAGTTCGCCGCCGATCCGGTGCACGGTGGCCTTGGGAACTCCCGACCGGCGGCTCAGCTCGGTCAGTCCCAGACAGGTCGCACCGGAGGAGAAAGCCCCCAGCAGGAGATGGGCTTTGCCGAGAACGGAACCGGAGTACAGATCGGGAGTTGAGGTCCCGAATACAGGAGTCTCCGTCTCCGGGCCTTCGAGGTCCGCCTGTGCCGTCACGTGCATACCGCGTCCCTTTGCTGTTTTCCATGTGGACACCGGTAATTGTTGAAGTCTTTTGTTTCTGTTGGCAACCCCCTGAATCGGGACAATGCAAACCGCGTACCGTCCTACGCCTGTAATTTTCTGAGAACGGAGGCCTTTCATCAAGGAGACGGGTCCGCTGGGCGGACCGGTGCGCGACGGCCCGCCGCGTGACCTTCTTGACGAGTTCCCTGCTTCCCGACGAACTGGGTAGCGACTCATCGAGGTGTTCCTCCCTCCCAGGCCGCGCTCAGCAGTGCGGTGACACGGGCCGCGGTGAGCGGGGCGGGGTTGGCGGCGGGAACCGCGGCGAGGACAGGCTCCACAGCCTGGAGGACGCCGTCCCGCGGCATGCCCAGGTCCCGCAAGGACGCCGGAGCGCCCAGCCGCGCACACAGATCGCCGAGCCCCTCGTTCGCGGTGGCCGCGTCGAGCGCCTCCGCGATCCTCCTCTCGGCCTGCGGAGCGTGGGGGGCGTTGAGGGCCAGGACATGGGGCAGAACGACGGCGTGGGTGGCGGCGTGCGGGAGGTCGAACATGCCCCCCAGCACATGACAGATCTTGTGGTGCAGTCCGGAACCGGCAGAGGCGAAAGCGACCGCGGCGAGGTAGGCACCGTACAGCGTCTGTTCGTGTCCGTGCTGTCGGCGGGGGTGGGCGGACGCCTCGAGCAGGCCGTCGCGCAGGGCCCGGAGCCCCTCGCCGGCGAGCGCGCGGTCGATGGGATCGGCTCGGGGTCCCCACATCGCGTCGATACCGTGGGCCAGGGCGTTGAGTCCGCTGGCCGCCACCAACCTGCCCGGCAGGGTGAGCAGCAAGGAAGCGTCGTACACCACGGTGGCGGGCAGCGCCCGCGAGTCCGTGCCGGTGGTCTTCTCCGTGCCCTCGCTCAGGCCCCAGACGTCCGTCGCCTCGGATCCCGCGTAGGTGGTCGGCACGGCGACGACCGGGAGCCCACTGGTCAGGGCGACGGCCTTCGCTAGCCCGGTGGCTGCGCCGCCACCGACGCACAGCAGGAGGTCGGCGTCGCAGGTCTGCGCGGCCTCACGGGCTCGCTCGGCCACCGCGACGGGCACGTGTCTGACGACCTCCCGGTGGATGTGCGCCACGCCGAGGCCGTGGGAGAGCGCGTCGGCGAGGGCGGCGGACGACGGCGAGACGATGATCATGACCCGCCGCGCGCCGAGCCGGGTCACCTCCTCGGTGACCGCGCGTACCGCCTCTCCGGGGGCGAAGACGACGCGCTGGGCCAGGGTCCGGTGTACGAATCTCATACGACGCACCCTGCCGGGGCCGGGGCCGCGAGGCACGACCGGGGCCCGGTACGCGGACCGTTCGGTGCAGCGGGAACGTCTGGTGCGGAGGGCATCCGGCGTCCTCAGCCCAGTCTCTCCTCCATCCAGATGCTCAGGGCCAGCAGTTCGCCCTCCCCGCGGGCCGGGCCGATCGCCTGGACACCGAGCGGCAGTCCTGCCTCGTCCCGCAGGCCGGGGATCGACACCACGGGAAGGCCGAGGGCCTGCCAGGCCCTGCTGAGCACAGGGTCACCGGTCTCCTCCGTGCCCGCCGGGGCGGCGCCCGGCGCGGCGGGGCCCACGACGGCGTCGTACGACGTGAACAGAGCGTCGACACAGGCGCGGGCGTCTGACACGACCCTGCGTGCGGCGAGACAGTCGGCGTCGGGTGTGGCGGCGCCGGTACGCAGCAGCCGGGCCAGCGGCTCGCTCAGCCGGTCGACGAGGGGCAGCTCCGCGGCACGCTCCCGGGCTGCCTCGTACGCCATCACCACGGGGTGTGCCGACGTGACGTCGGCGACGAGCCGCTCCTCGGGGAAGTCGTCCACGACCGCCCCGGCGGCGGTCAGCCGCTCGCGCAGCAGGCCGAGGGCCTGGCCCATGCCGTCCTCGACCACCCCGAGGGGCGCCGCGGTCCACCACAGGACGCGTGGCGGCCGGGCGGACGGGGCGGTGGGCCTGCCGCCGGTCAGGGCGGCCCAGGCCACGGCGAGGTCGCGGGCGCCGGCGGCGTACACCCCGTGGCTGTCCAGGCTGGGGCTGAGGCCGACGACACCGTCGACGGGGAAGCGCCCGTGCGTCATGACCAGGGAGGCGACACCGCAGTAGGCTGCGGGGCGGGTGACCGATCCGGCGGTCTGGGAGCCGATGGCCAGCGGCACCTGGCCGGAGGCCACGGCGGCGGCCGAACCGCTCGACGACCCGCCCGGGGTGTGCCCAAGGGCTGCGGGGTTCCTCGTGGGGCCCGGTGCGAAGAAGGCGAACTCCGTGGTGACGGTCTTGCCGACCGGTATCGCGCCGGCAGTCCGCCAGGCCCGTACGATCGGCGCGTCGGCCCGCGCGGCCGGCGCGTCGGCCCGGAGCGCCGAGCCGCACCGGGTGGGCAGTCCGGCCACGTCGATGATGTCCTTGACCCCCAGCGGTACTCCGCCCAGCACGCCGAGCGCCGCACCCGCGTCCGGCGACGGGTGCCGCTCGACCCACGCGGCCAGCTCCGGTTCGGTCTCCGCGATGCGCGAGCGGGCCCGGTCGAGGGCCGCGGCCGGGGACGTGGCGCCGGTGGCGAGGTCCCTGACCAGGTCCCGCAGGGGCCAGGGTGCGTACAGACCGCTCATGACTGCGCCCACGCCGCGTCGGCCTCCCAGTAGTCCATGCCGGCGGGACTGACCGCGTGGCGCCACGGCGAGGTGCGGCGCAGGGTGGGCTCCACCTTGCGCGTGGCCTGGTCGGCCGCCCGGGGCCCGTCGGCGTCCACGGCCCAGTGCACCCAGTTCAGTTCCCGGCCGTCGGCGTCGCGGGTGAAGAGGTCGACGTGCCGCCAGCCGTAGCCGAAGGTGTCGTTGTAACAGGTCAGGGTCATCCGGGGCGTGTCACTCACGTCGGGTGCTCCGCCTCTCAGGCCGTCAGCGACGTCGGGATGGGATGGAACCTGCGACGGAAGTACACCAGCCCGCCGTCGCAGTCCTCGCCGACGATCACCTGGGCCGCCTCGACGAACATGACGGTGTGCGAGCCGCGTTCCGCCGTGCCCGTGATGCGGCCGAGGACCGACGCCGCCGACCCGCGCAGCACCGGAGCGCTGTGGGAGTGGTCCCAGACGCTCTTGGTGACGGTGAACCTCTCCTCGGCGGGCACACGGCCGGCGAACGCCATCGCCACGTCCTCGTGTTCGGGACGGAGCACGTTGATGCAGACGTCCCGGTTCTCCCGGAAGATGTCGTGGCTGCGGCTGGAGCGGTTGACGCACACCAGCATGGTGGGTGGCGCGTCGGTGACGGAGCAGACAGCACTCACGGTGAGGCCCGCTCGGCCGCCGGGGCCGTCGGTGGTGACGATGTTGACGCCTGCGGAGAGATTCGACATCGCCTCGCGGAACATCCGTTGTGTCGGCGTCAGTTGGGTGAGGTTCTCAGCCACTGTTCCTCCTGCCGGGACCTGGGGCACCCGGGCGGACCCCGAGTAGGTCGACCGTAGAGCGCCGCGCATGGTCGGCGGTATCGAGAGTTCTTCCGTCCTCACTGAGGATTTCCCCTACACCGCCGGGGCGGTGGGGAACGCGAAGCCGAAGAGGGAACCGCCTTCGGGCCGCGGTTCGCTCCAGATCCGGCCGCGCTGGCGGGTGATGATCCGATGGCTGAGGGCCAGACCGATACCGCTGCCGTGCTCCTTGCCGGTGAAGGACTCGGTGAACGGGTCCCGGCGCAGCCCGCGCCCTCGGTCGGCCACCGTGAGCACGCCTTCTCGCGCGCCGCCGTCCCCGTCCGCCGCGGTGGTGATGAGCAGACGGCGGACGGATCTGTCGCACTCCGCCAGTTCCTCGATTGCGTCGAAGCACAGGTTGAGCACCACCTGTCCGGTCAGGACGCGTTCGCACCGCACCAGGACCGGCTCCGGGGACAGGCGCAGTTCGAGTCCGATGCCGGCGGGGTCCGCCCGCAGCCGGACGAACGGCAGGCATTCGCGGACGATCTCGTTGAGGTCGACGACCTGCTGGACGTGTTCGAGGTGTCCGACGAACGCCCTCAGGGTGCTGACGATGGCCGCCGCCCGGTCGATCTGGCGGCTCGCTCCGTCCAGGCCGAACAGCAGCTTCCCCTCCGTTTCCCGGCCGGACGCGGTGGTGTCGACATGAGTCCGTGCGCCGGCCAGGAAGTTGCGGGCGGCGGCGAGGGGCTGTCCGAGTTCGTGGGCGATGGCCATTGCCATGTCACCCATCGCGTTGTACCGCGCGAGGTAGTCCTCCCGGCGCTGCTCCAGCTCGCGCAGCGCCTCGTCCCGCACGCGGTCGGACACGTCGTGCAGGATCAGCAGGTAGACGTCGGCGGGCTGCTGGGGCAGGCGCTCGGCACTCCCCTCCAGCCAGGCAGACCGCCCGTGCGTCTGCTCCGTCTCCAGCCGCACGGGCAGGATCGGATCGGCGCCCCGCACCACGTCGCCCCAGGACGCGCGGGTCGCGCCGAGGTGGATGGTGGCGAGGGACGTCAGCGCGTGCCGGCCCGGTGCCAGGGGGTGACCGCTCAGGCCGAGATGCCCGAGCGCGGTGTCCGTGGCCGAGAGGATGACACCGGCGGCGTCCACCATGAACGCGACGGTCGAGGTGTGCCGGGTCAGTGTCTTCACGTAGGACGCGGCCAGCCGCTGCTCGGTGTCCGTGCGGTGCTCACGTTCGATGTCCCGGTACTGCACCATCACGGCGGGGCCGCGGGTCAGTTCCACCCGGACCGCGAACGCGTCGGTGGGGATGATCCGGCCCGATCTCGACCGCAGGCGCCACTCGACCCGGCCGGCACCGTGGTCGATCGCGTCCTGGAGCAGGGCCCGCGCCACGACCCGGTCGTACTGCTGAGCCGCGCTGCTGATGTGGTTGGCGCGCAGCGTGACGATCTCGCCCAGGCCGAAGCCCAGCATCGCGCAGGCGGCCGGGTTGGCCCAGAGGATCTCCTTGGTCCGCGCGTCGTGCAGCAGGACACAGGTGTCGGAGGCGTTCATCATCGCGACGAAGTCGGTGTCGGTCGGCCCGGGCGTCCGCGTGTCGACGGTCATGGGCGCCAGAGTAGGCCGACCGCGCGCGCGGCCGCATCGGCAGCTTCCGGCGTCCCGCTGAAGAAATCCCCTACGCCCAGCGAGGCCATTCCCAATTGGCCGGGTTCCCCGGCTTGCCTAGCGTCTTGTGCACCGACCGACGAAGGAGCGACGTGACGAAGCCACAGACGCCTGCCGCGGTGGCCGCGGTGACGTGGGAGTCGGCGCTTGACGAGCTGGCGCGGCGCCGCGGCGAGTTCCACGCCAAGGGTTACGTCCCACGTGACTTCATCGACCAGCTGATCGCACTCGGCGTCTACCGGGCGGCGACCCCTCGGCGCTTCGGCGGCGAACCGATGTCCCCGGCGGACTTCGTCCAGGTCGTCGAGCGGGTCGCCAGGGTCGACGGTTCGGCCGGCTGGGTCGTCGCCTTCGCCTCGGCCCTCACCTATCTGGGAGCACTGCCGCTGGACACGCAGGCCGAGATCTACCGGAACGGTCCCGACGTGGTGTACGCGGGCGGGCTGTTCCCGCTGCAGGCCGGGAAACCTACCGAGAACGGGTATCTGATCGACGGCCGCTGGAAGTTCGCCAGTGGCTGCATGGCCGCCGACTGGATCAGCGTGGGCATCCCCGGCGACGACGACAGCGGTCTGCCCCGGGCCGCGGTGCTGCGCCGGGACCAGGTGGAGATCGTGCAGGAGTGGGACGTCACCGGCATGCGGGGCTCCGGTTCGTTCGACGTGGTCGTCGACCGGGTGGAGGTGCCACGCGAGTGGACGTTCGTACGCGGCGGTCCGCAGAACCTCGACGAACCGCTGTTCCGCTATCCGCTCATCGGATACCAGGCCCAGGTCCACTCGGCCGTCGCTCTGGGAGTCGCGCGGGCCGCGCTGGACCACGTGCGGGAGGCCGGTGCCCGCACCGGCATCACCGGCGCTCCCCCGCTCGCCGCACGTGCCTACTACCGCACCACCTTCGCCAAGGCGTACGCCGCTGTGCACTCCGCGCGGGCTTTCTACCTCGATGCCGCCGAGGAGGTGTGGCAGACCGTGCTGGCGGGTGACGTACCCGGCCCGGAGCAACTCGCCCGCATCCGGCTGTCCTCGGCGAACGTCGCCGACGTCTGCGCACAGGTCGTGCACGACCTCTGCTCGATCTCGGGATCCGGGGTCATCAGCAACCACCACCCCATGCAGCTGCTGCACCAGGACGCACACGTTCCGCAGTTGCACGCGACCCTCGGCCAGGCCATGTACGACGGCGCGGGCGCTGTGCTCATGGGCCGGCCCTCGACCGTCCCGGGCTTCCTGTGAGCCGCACGGACCTCTCTCCCGAACCTGGAGGACCCTTCCATGACTGTTGAGTTCACCGCGGACACCGTCCACGGCCTCGCACCGAGCGATCTCGTGCGGGAAGACCGTGTGGCCGGGCGTATGTACACCGATCCCCAGCTCTTCGAGCTGGAGATGACGAGGATCTTCGAGCGGACCTGGGTGTGGGTCGCGCACGAGAGCGAACTGCCGAAGGCGGGCAGCTTCAAGTCGACCTACGTCGGCCGGCAGCCGGTCATCGTGGCCAAGGACCGCAAGGGCACCGTCAACACGCTGCTCAACCGCTGCCGGCACCGCGGCGCCAGCCTCTGCGAGCAGCGCACCGGACACGCCAACGGCTTCACCTGTCCGTACCACGCCTGGTCCTACGGCCTGGACGGCAAGCTCCGCGGCATCCCCTACCCGGACGGGTACGAGGGCATCCTGGAGAAGGGCGAGCTGTCCCTGCGCAAGCTGCGCACCGAGTCGTACGGCGGCATGGTCTTCGCCACCTTCGACGAGGGCATCGAGCCGCTGGCGGACTTCCTCGGCGACGTCAAACTGTGGATCGACCGCTTCATGAAGCAGGGCGGCGGCTACCCGGTGAAGGTGCTGGGCACCCACCAGTTCAAGTTCCACGGCAACTGGAAGATCCAGCTGGAGAACACCACGGACGGGTACCACTTCCCGATCGTGCACCGTTCCTGGATGGCCTCCGTGGACGCGGAGACCGCGGACATGATGTCCTTCATGACCGACCCGGCGGCCATCACCCACGGCCTCGGCAACGGCCACAGTGTCATGCAGATGGTGCCCGAGCACTCCGACCTGGACATCGACGACGGCACCGAAACGCTGCAGGCCCGCTTCACCACCCTCGTCACCGAGCTGAAGTCGGCCGGACTGGACGACGCCGCCGTCCGCAAGCTGGTCCGCGCCATGCACGGCACCGGCTTCAACCTGAACCTTTTCCCGAACGTGTCGATGTCGAACTCGTTCCTGCGCATCCTGCGACCGATCTCGGTCAACGAGACCCTCATCGAACACGTCGCCCTCGGCCCCGACGGGCCGGCGGAGATCGTGGACCCCGTCAACCGCGAACGCCTGCGCATCCACGAGCACTTCCAGGGCCCCTTCGGCTTCGGCACCCCCGACGACGCCGAGGGCTGGGACCGCGTCCAGCGCGGCGCCCAGGCCGCCCCCGAGATGCCGGTGCTGGTCAACCGCGGCCTGGCCCGCGAGACCGCCGGCCCCGAGGGATGGCCGACCTCCCACGTCACCGACGAGACGGGCATGCGCGCGGCGTACAACCAGTGGAAGCAGATGATGAGCGATGACTGAGACCCTCATGAGCACCGCGGGCACGGGGCTGACCGACCCCCGGGTGATCCGGGCGATCCAACTGGTCTGGCACGAGGCCGACCTGCTCGACCGCAAGCGGTACGAGCCGTGGCAGGACCTCTACGCCGAGGACGCGTACTACGTGGTCCCGATCGACTCGGAGACCGAGGACTTCGCCAACACGCTCAACATGGTCTACGACGACGCCCGGATGCGGGGGATGCGCGTGACGCGGATGACGGAGGGCTACGCGATCGCCGCGGTCGACTCGGCCCGCACGGTCCGTACCGTCTCCCGGTTCGTGGTCGAGAACGTCACCGACGACGAGGTCACCCTGCGCTCGGCACAGGTACTGGTCGCCTACAAGCGCGGCCGGCACGACCTGTGGGCGGGCGAGGTCACCCACCGGATCAGGCTGTCGGACGGCGGCGACCGGATCGCCCTGAAGGTCGTACGGCTGGTGGACAGCGAGGACGCGGTCCCGGCGGCGGGGTTCCTGCTGTGAGCGTGTCCGTCCGGGTCGCAGAGGTGATCGCGGAGACCCCCCAGATCCGTGCCCTGCGCCTGGTCCGGGAGGACGGCGCGCCGTTCACCCCCTACCGGGCCGGCGCCCACGTCGACGTCACGGGACCGACCGGGGTACTGCGCCAGTACTCGCTGTGCAGCCCGCCCGAGGACGCGTCCTCGCTGCTCATCGCGGTGAAGCGGGAAGCGGAGTCGCGCGGCGGCTCGGCCGCCCTGCACGAGGTGGGCGAGGGCGACCGGCTGGAGGTGGGCGAACCCCGCAACCTGCTGACGGTCGCCGACGACGCCGATCGTCACCTTCTGGTGGCGGGCGGCATCGGCATCACGCCGCTGCTGAGCATGGCGTACGAACTGCGGCGGCACGGCGCGGAGTTCACGCTGTACTACTTCGCCCGCTCGCGGGAGGAGGCGGCCTTCGTCGACCTGCTGGAACGCCGGGTGGAGTTCGGTGACCGGGTGCGCCTGCGGTTCGGTGTGCCCCGCACCGAGCAGCCGGCGGTGCTGATGCGGGAGGCCGCCGGACTCACCGCCGCCTCCCATGTGTACACCTGCGGCCCGCAGGGCTTCATGGACCAGGTGACGGCGGTGTTCGAGCCGGTGGTCGGCAGCGAGAACGTACACGTCGAGAACTTCACCGCGACCGAGATCGACACCAGCGGCGACCAGCCGTTCACCGTCGAACTCGACACCGGTGAGGTCTTCGACGTCCCGGACGACCGGTCGATCCTGTCGGTCCTGGAGGAGAACGGCATCGACGTCTTCAAGTCGTGCGAGGAAGGCATCTGCGGTTCCTGTGTCTCCGGTGTGCTGGAGGGCACTCCGGAGCACCGGGACAACTGCCTGTCCGCGGCCGACAAGGCGTCGGGCACGCAGATGGCCCTGTGCGTCTCGCGGGCCAGGAGCAGCAAGCTCGTCATCGAGCTGTACTGAGCCGTACCGGTTTCCCCGCGCACCGTCCGTGCGCCGTTCACACCACCCCCCGCACGCGCCCGCACGCGCCATTCCGGGGTGCCCTGTCCATGGGCTCCCGTCGTCCCCCTCCCCTGTCCTAGGAGACCCATGGCTTCCTCTCGGGTTGCGGCCCCCTCGCCGAGCGTCCTGCGCATCGGTATGGCGGCCGGTGTCGGCACCTCACTGGAGTTCTACGACTTCGCCATCTACGGCACCGCCGCCGCCCTGGTGTTCGGTGACGTCTTCTTCAAGACCGGTGACGCCTGGTTCGGCACGTTCATGAGCCTGGCCACGTTCGCCATAGGGTTTGTGATGGCACCCCTCGGCGCCGCCCTGTTCGGTTCGATCGGTGACCGGCGGGGCCGCAAGGTCGCCCTGCTCGGCGCGTTCGTCCTGATGGGCGCGGCCACACTGGGCATGGGGGTCCTGCCGTCGTACGCGGCCATCGGCATCGCCGCTCCCGTCATGCTGGTGCTGCTGCGGCTGTGTCACGGCCTCGCGCGGGGCGGGGAGAACGCGGGCGCCGCGGTCTTCGCGATCGAGCACGCCCCGGCGGAACGCCGGGGTCTGTACGGCTCGTTCGTGGCGATCGGCTCTCCTGTGGGCGTGATCCTGGCCAACGTGGCTTTCGCCCTGGTGCTGCTCCTGCCCGACCGGTCGGTAACCGACTGGGGTTGGCGCATCCCGTTCCTGATGGGCGGTCTGGTCGTGCTGGTCGGCCTGTGGATCCGCAAGGGTGTCACGGAGAGCCCGGAATTCGAGGACATGGCGCAGGCCGACGGAAATGACCGGGGGCCTGCGCGGATGCCGCTGAAGGAGGTGTTGCGGACGAACTGGAAGCGTGTCGCTCTGACCGCCGGCGTCAACATCGGCCTGAACGCCAGCACCTTCGCCCTGGCCACCTTCATGCTGTCGTACGCCACCGCGGACGCCCCGGAGGGCCTCGGCCTGCCCCGCCAGCCGATCGTGAACGGCAGTCTGATCGCACTCGTCTGTCACGCCCTGACGAACGTGGGCTCCGCCTGGCTCTCCGACCGAGTGGGGCGCAAACCCGTCATGATCACCGGAGCCGTGCTCTCCCTCGCCTCGGCCCTGTTCATGTTCCACGTCACCGCGTCGGGCACCGTCGCCGCCGTCAACACGGCCGTCATCGTCGGGTTCACCGTCACCGGTGTGCTGTTCGGCCCCATGTACACCTACTTCGCCGAGCTGTATCCCCGTGAACAGCGTCAGTCGGGTGTCGGGGTCGGGTTCCACGTCGGCGCGGTCCTCGGCGGCGGCATCTCACCGATGATCGCCAACCGGATCATCTCCTCGTCGGGAAACGCCCTCAACGTCGGCTACTATCTGGCGGCTCTGCTGGTTGTCTCCCTGCTCTGCCTGTTCGCCCTTCCGGAGACCTCTCCGGCCCGGCTGCGACGGCACCCGGCCGCGGTGCCCGAACCGGTCCCGGCGGTCGACTGACCGCCTTGTCGTCGTCTCGCGGCCCGCAGAACCACCGCAGGGCGGCAGGGCCACGTCGACCCCGCGGTCGTGTCGGGAAAGGCACCGTCCATCCAGTGCGCCGCGCCTGCTCCAGTGTCTCCTGACCGACCTCCTGGTGTCCCGTCCGTCGGTCCGCTCAGCGGACCGGCGTCATCACACCGGGCCGCCGAGCCGCCATGGATCGAGGCGGTCCTCGCCCACCTCACCTGAGCCCGCACCCGCCGGCCGCCCCCTCAGAAAGGAAGCACCTGTGCACAGTTCTCTGTTCGACGCCCTGACGGCTGACGAGATCCGGCGCGCCTCCGCCGCCATCCGCCGCGCGAGGATAGGTGGCTCGCGTCCCGGCTTCGGTGCCGTCTTCACCGACGAACCGGACAAGCACCTCCTGCGGGACGGTGGGACCGTGTCGCGCCGGGCGCGCGCCATGGTGCTCGACCGGGACAGTGGCACCTCCTACGACGTGGTGGTGGACCTGGACACCGGCAAGATCGTCTCGTCCACCGAGGTGGAGCACGGCAGCGTGCCGATGCTGGAGTCGGAGTTCGAACTGGTCGCCGACATGATCAAGAACGACACCCGGTACATCGAGGCCCTCGCCAAACGGGGCATCACGGACCTGAGCCTGGTCCAGCTCGACCCCTGGGGAGTCGCCAACCGCGCCGAGTTCGAGGTCGAGGGAAAGCGCCTGTGGGGCACCACCTCCTATGTGCGGCACTTCCCCGGCGACAACCCCTACGCCCATCCCGTCGAGGGTGTGATCGCCGTTGCCGACCTCGTGGCACGCGAAGTGGTCGCGGTGCACGACTTCGGTGTCCGGCCGATGAACCCCGAGCCGAGCAACTACACGGCGGAACACAACCAGCCGATGCGCACCGACATGGCACCTCTGGAGATCACACAGCCGCAAGGGGTCGGGTTCCGGCTGGACGGGCCCCAGCTGACCTGGCAGAAATGGCGCTTCCGGATCAACATGCACCCGCTGGAAGGGCTCGTCATCCACGGCGCGGAGTACCTGGACGACGGTGAGTACCGCTCCGTGATGCACCGCGGTTCGCTCTCCGAGATGGTGGTGCCCTACGGCGACCCCCACGCGGAGCACTACTGGCGCAGCGCCTTCGACGCCGGCGAGTACGGGCTGGGCAAGCTGGCCAACTCGCTGCGCCTGGGCTGCGACTGCCTTGGTGAGATCGTCTACTTGGACGCGGTCCTGGCCGACGAGAACGGCGAGCCCACGACGATCGAGAACGCCGTCTGTATCCATGAGGAGGACGCCGGAATCCTCTGGAAGCACACCGACTGGGTCACCGGCGAGGCGGACGTCCGCCGCTCGCGCCGGCTCGTGGTGAGTTTCATCGCGACCGTGGGCAACTACCACTACGGCTTCTACTGGAACTTCTACCAGGACGCGTCGATCGAGGTGGAGGTCAAACTCCTGGGCATCGTGCAGACCCGCGCCGTCGAGGACGGCGAGAAGTACGCGCACGGCACCCCTGTCGCACCGAGCCTGATCGCGACCTACCACCAGCACCTCTTCTCGTTCCGGCTGGACATGGAGGTCGACGGCTGGCGCAACTCGGTGTTCCAGAACGACAGCCACTCCCTTCCGGTGGGCGAGGCGAACCCGCACGGCAACGCCATCGGTGTGACCAAAACCCTGATCGCCCACGAAAACGACGGTGACTGGTTCACCAATCCGCACACGTCACGCAGCTGGACCGTGGTCAACCCCCACAAGAAGAACAGGTGGGGCATGCCCGTGGGCTACAAGCTCCTTCCTGGGTGGGCCTCGGCCACGATGCTCGCGCAGCCACCGGCGATGGTCGCCAGGCGTGCGGGATTCGCCGCCCGCAACATGTGGGTGACTCCGTACGAGCAGGACGAGATCCGCTCGGCGGGTGAGTACCCGAACCAGGACCGCTCCGGTGCCGGGCTGCCGGCCTGGACGGCCGGGAACCGGCACGTCCAGGACAGCGACGTGGTCCTCTGGCACACACTGGGTGTCACGCACATCCCGCGGGCGGAGGACTGGCCGGTCATGCCCGTCGAGAAGGCCGGGTTCCACCTGTTGCCGGTGAACTTCTTCGACAAGAACCCGGCGCTCGACGTCCCGGCGAGCACCTCGGCTCACGGCCTCGCGGACGCCGCGTCGTCCGGTGACACCTGCTGCCACCCGGGCGAGTGACCGTGCCACACCTGCTGACGGCCGCCGCACTGCTCGCCGCGGCCGTCGGCACCGGCCGCTGTCTTCTGTCGTCCCGCGACGGCGCGGATCTGCCGGGCGCCGCCGCGATGACGGTGATGCTGGCCGGGATGGTGGACGTGATGGCGCTGCGTTGTCGGCTGCTGACCGCGAACGGCTGGGCGGTGGCCCTCCTCGTCCTCGCCGCGGGCGTCCTGGTCACCTGCCGGGGCTCGTCGCTGGGAGCGGCCCGGGCGCTGCACCTGGCGGTGATGGGCGCGCTCACCCCCGGCATGGCCGGGGGACATTCCCACACCGCGGGGCACGGTACGCGCACCGCCCTGTGGCCGCCCGTCCTCGCGGTGTCCGCCGCACTGCTCTGCGGCCTGGTCTATGTCGGTTGCATCGCGTTCAGCGGCCGGAGAGCGGGGCCGCACTGCCGCACCGCACTGCGCTGGGAACTCGTGACCGGCACGGTGTCGGCGGCGGCGATGAGTGCCATGCTCGCTAGTTGAGCCGCACCCCTGCTATGACGTGAACCACGCCGTTCCGTTGAGCGGACCGCAAGGTCCACAACGGAACGCACCTGCGTGCTACCAAGAAGTCATCGGTCAGCACACCGCCCCGCGCATCCGCGCCCGACACGCCTGCGGACGCCCGGGCATGCCCGCCCCGAGACCTTCCGGCTCCTCACGATCCATCCACGGGGCTGTGCGGCCTGCTCGGTGGCATTCCACGAAAACGGGCGGTGAACACGCAGAGGGGACGGTCGGAGATGAGCGGCTGGACGGCCGGAGAGGGACGGCACCGCGGCGCGTCGCACCTCGGACAGGTCTGGCGGGAACTGGTGACCGTGCACCCGCACGCCACAGCCCACTGGGGGGCCCTCCGGGCTGCGGTCGGTGTCGCCGTCCCGTCCGCGTACGTGCTGGCGGCCGGCCGCCCCGAATGGCTCGGCTACGCGAGCTTCGGCTGCTTCGTCGCCGTCTACGGCCGGCACGCCACCTGGCGGGCCCGCCTGGAGACCCAGGTGGGCGTCGGCATCACACTGACCGCCACCGCGGTGCTCGGTACCGCCGTCGGTCTCGCCCGCCCCGGCGGGGTCCTGACCGCCTTCCTCCTCATGTTCGTCTCCGGTACGGGTCTGCTCCTGGCCAGACGCCACGGGTGGGCGCCGGCCCCGTCCGTCTTCCTGGTCTTCGCCGCCGGCGCGACCGCCTCGATGCCGGTCACCGCGGCCGATCTCGTACCCGCCGCGTGCGTCACCGCCGGTTCCGCCGCGCTGGGTGTGGCCATCGGTCAGCTGGGGCGGCTCTTCCCCACGGACGACCGGGAGCGGACCGGCCGGCTGCCCACGGCCTACCTGGCCCTGTGGCGCGACCCGATGGCGGCCCGGGACGTCTTCTGCTACGCGGCCGGTCCGTTCCTCGCCACGGTGCTGGCCGTCCTGGCGGGCTTCGGCCACCCGTCGTGGGCGGGAGTGGCGGCCACGATCCCCCTGGCCGGTGCCACCGTGGTCGTGCAGGCCGCCCGGGCCACGCTGCGTTTCGTGGGCACGCTGGCCGGCATCGCCGTGACCTATCTGCTGCTCGCACCCGGACCACCGACGTGGGTGCTGTGGATCGCCGTCGTGGCCTCCATGCTGCTGGCCGAGCTGTTCATCGCCCGCCACTACGGCATCGCCGTCATCGGCATCACCCCGACCGCCTTGCTGACCGTCCATCTGGCCTCCCCGGCGCCGCTGCGGTCGCTTCTCGGCGACCGGGTGGTGGAGACCGCAGTGGGCGTGCTCGTCTCGGTCGTGCTCCTGCGCGTGGTGCGCTCTTCCGTGAGGCGCGTTCCGGCGTGCGCGGGAGGATGAGGGCGGGTGACGGGTGGCATGGCGATACCGGATGCCCGGGCCGGCGGAGCACATCAGACACGTGAGGGGACCAAGTGGGACACGAAGTGAACCCCCAGCCGGCGCGGAACAGTGTGCTCGGCAAGGTCCAGCTGATCCTGGAGTCCTTCTCCCACGACGACCAGCGTCTCAGTCTCTCGGAGATCGCACGCCGCTCGGGCGTCGCCAAGGCGTCCGTCCACCGGCTGGCCCAGGAGCTGCTGGACTGGGGCGTCCTGGAACGCCACGGTCAGGACTACCGACTCGGGCTGCCCCTGTTCGAGCTGGGGCAGCGCGTCCCCCGGCAACACATCCTGCGCGACACCGCCCGCCCGTACATGGAGGATCTGCATCAGGCGACCAGGGAGACGGTCCATCTCTCGATCCCCGACGGCCTCGACGTCCTCTATCTGGAGAAGGTGTACGGGCACGGGGTGGTGGCCTGGCCGTCACGGGTGGCCGGCCGGATGCCCCTGCACGGCCCGGCGACCGGAAAGGTGTTCCTCGCCTTCGGTCCCGCGTCCCTGCTCGACGAGGTCCTGGCCGCGCCCTTGATAAGGATCACGCCGCGCACGGTGAGCACGCCCGGGGCCCTGGCCGCGGAACTCGAGCGGGCACGGAGCCTCGGCTACGTCGTGGAGAGTGAGCAGGCCCGGCTCGGGCACGTCAGCGTGGCGATCCCCTTGCACGGCGCCACGGGCTCCGTCATCGCCGCCATGTCGGTGACCGCACCGCTGCACCGCGCTGCTCCTGCGAGATACGCGGCGCTGCTTCGGGAGGTGAGTCACCGGTTCACCCGGTCGATCGGGGCGACGGACTTCACCTGAGTGGGCGGCGGTTCAGCCGGCCGGTGCGTGGACGGCGTCCAGTACGCCCCGAACCGCGGCCGGGTCCTCCAGGGCCAGGTGAGCACAGTCAGCGGTCCTCAGGACGGCACCGGGGATGCCACCGGTGAGTTCACGAGCGTGCTCGACCGGTGTGGCCACGTCCCGCTCACCGCCGACAACCCAGGTGGGCGCCTGGATGTTCGGCAGCTCAGCACGCAAGTCGAACGTCGCGAGGGCGTCGCAGCAGGCCGCGTAGCCGGCCGGGTCCACCGTCGCGAGGCCACGCACCAGCGAGCGCCCGAACTCGGACTCGGCCGTCCCGGCGTCCCCGAACCAACGGGCGGGACTGCTCTTTACCAGCGGCTTCATTCCTTCGCGGCGCACCAGCTCGGCCCGGTCGAGCCAGGGCTCCGGGCCACCGAAGTGGGCGGAGGTGCAGATCAGGGCCAGTGCGCTGATCCGGTCGGGATGTCTGGCCGCGAGCCAGGTGCCGACCGCCCCGCCCAGGGAGATGCCCGCGTAGCAGAAGGTTTCCCGGCCCTGCTCGTCCGCCAACGCGAGGACAAGGTCGGCGAGGGCCGCCAGCGTCGTGCGTCCGGGGCGCGTATCCACCAGTTCCCGGGCCGGTGAAGCGCCGTGACCCGGCAGATCGAAACGGAGTACGCGATATCTGTCGGCGAGGTCGCCGACGTACGGCTCCCACAAGGTGCGTGAGGTGCCCAGCGAGGGACCGAGCACCAGCAGGGGTGCGCCCGGCGGTCCGCAGACGTCGTGGTCGAGTAGGGGTCGGTCAGTGGTCAAAGCGAGCTCCTGATGTCGGGAACGATCAGCGTTCGAGGACGAGGGCGCGGCCCTGGCCGACTCCGATGCAGAGGGTGGCGACGCCGGTGCCGGAACCCTGGCGGGCGAGCTGGTGGGCGACGGTCCCGGCGAGCCGGGCGCCCGAGGCGCCCAGGGGGTGGCCGAGGGCGATGGCCCCGCCCTGCGGGTTGAGGACCGCCGGGTCGAACTCGGGCCACTCGGCGACACAGCCGAGGACCTGCGCGGCGAACGCCTCGTTCAGCTCCAGCACGTCCAGGTCGGCGGAGGTCTTGCCGGCCCTGGCCAGCGCCCGGTTGACCGCCTCGACGGGGGCGAGTCCGATGTAGTGGGGGTCGAGCGCGGACGCCCCGGTCGCGGAGGTCCGCGCCAGCGGCTCACGGCCGGTGGCCTTCAGTCCCTCCTCGTCGACCAGCAGCAGCGCGGCGGCGCCGTCGTTGAGCGGCGAGGCGTTCCCCGCTGTCACCGTGCCTTCGGGTTACGGAAGGACGGCTTGAGCTTCACCATCGCTTCCAGGGACGCGTCCGGGCGGACGCACTCGTCGGCGGCGAAGTCGACCGGATCGTTCTGGCGCTGCGGCACCGGCACCGGCACGAGCTCGACGTCGAACAGGCCGTCCGCCTGCGCCTGCGCGGCTTTGCGGTGGGAGGCGAGGGCGAACTCGTCCTGCTGATCCCGCCCGATCTTGTGCTTGTCGGCGATCAGCTCCGCCGACTCGCCGAGGGGGATGGTCCATTGCGGGTCCATCCTCGGGTTGACCATCCGCCAGCCCAGGGTGGTCGAGTACAGCTCGGCGTGCCCGGCCGGGAACGGCCGGTCCGACTTGGGCAGCACGTACGGGGCCCGGGTCATCGACTCCACGCCGCCCGCGAGCACGATCGAGGCGTCCCCGACCGCGACGGCACGGGCGGCCTGAATGACCGCCTCCAGACCGGAGGCGCACAGCTGGTTCACGGTCACGCCGGGCACGGAGGTGGGCAGGCCGGCCAGCAGGGGCCCGCCGTCGGCTACCTGCGTGCCCACCCCGGCGGGGGTGTAGAACGCGGGGACGCCCGCGCCGCCGGCCCTCAGCCGCTCGGCCAGCGTGCCCTGGGGGATCATCCCGACCTCCAGCTCACCGGCCAGGTACTGCCTCGCGAACTCCTTGTTCGCCCCGATGTAGGAGCCGTCACCCGGGCGATCCGGCCCGCGGCCAGCAGCACCGCGAGCCCCGACTCCGTCGCCCCGCAGTTGTTCGACACCACCGCGAGAGAACCGACCCCACGCTCGTACAGCGCTTGGATCAGCACGTTCGGCACACCGCTCAGGCCGAATCCCCCGACCGCCAGCGACGCGCCCTCCGGCACATCAGCCACCGCCTCCGCAGCGCCGGCCACCACCTTGTCCATCAGCCGGCCGCCAGATGCGAAGGGTGCTGCGCCAGAGGCGTCACCTCAACCGTCATGTACGGGAAGAGAGGGAGGCTCCAGAGGATGCGGTGCATCGTTTCGTTGTCGGCGACGTCGAAGACACTGATGTTGGCGTACTGGCCGACACAGCGCCAGATGTGCAGCCACTCTCCGGACTTCTGCAGTTCCTGGCAGTAGGCCTTCTCACGGGCCACCAGGTCCGCGCGGACCTCGGGGGCGAGGTCACGCGGGATGTCGACGTCCATGCGTACGGCGAAGAGCATGTGCGATCACGCCCTGTCGAGAACGAAGTCGTAGGTGACCTCGTGGTCATTGCCGTTGCCGGTCGGGGTCGGATCCAGAATCAGCTCGGGCTTGACCGCGGAGGCGATGTCGTTGTCCACGTACTCCCCACCGGTGAAGTAGAGCTGTGTGGTGACGAGCTGGTATCCGGGCGCCGAGACCTTCAGATGCAGGTGAGCGGGGCGCCACGGGTGCCAGCCCGCCGCCGAGATCAGGCTGCCGCAGGCACCGTCGGTCGGGATCTGGTACGGCGCGGGCTGGATCGTGTGAATCTTGAAGTGACCCGTCTCGTCGGCGGTCACGGTCCCGCGCAGGTTCCACTCGGGCAGGTTCGGCGCGAACTGGGAGTAGAAGCCGTCGTCGTCGGCCTGCCAGATCTCCACCTTCGCGACCGGCAGCGGCGTGCCGTCCACAGCGGTGACCTGGCCCTTGAAGAGAAGCGGCGTGCCGGCCTCGTCCTCCCGCATGGGCAGCGTCGCCTCGGCGGGCAGGGCGGGCGCGTCCGGCACGTAGTACGGGCCCTCGATGGTTCCCTTGCTGCCCTCACGGCTCTCGCCGGCGACCTCCTCGACCACGTGCTCGACCCAGACGTCAAGAAAGAGCGGCCATTCGCCGTCCTGGCCGACCTGGATCAGCCATGCCTTGAGCGCGTTGTACTCCTCGTAGGTCACCTTGTGGCGACGGATGATGTCGTGCGTCGCGGTGAGCAGTGCGGTGACCAGGGTGTCGACGCGCTCGGTGTCGGACCCGGCGGCCGCGGGAGCGATGCGGTTGCGGAACTGCTCGGTGGCGGCGGCTCCCGAAGCGGCTGCGGTGGCCTGCTCGGTGGTGGTGTCGGTCATGGTGTCCGTCCCTCTCCTTCGTGGTGCGGCTCGTGCCGGGTCAGGCGTCCTGGCGGTAGCGGGCCAGCTTGTCGGGGTCGATGTCGATACCGAGTCCGGCGCCTTCACGGACTCGCAAGGTGCCGTTCTCGATGGTCAGAGGCTCGGTGAGGAGGTCGTCGGTCATGTCGAGGAAGTTCGACAGTTCACCCGGGTAGCGGGCGCTGTGGCGGTGCGCGGCTCCGAAGGCGACCGAGCACAGAGTGCCCACCTGGCCGTCGATCTGGTTGCCCATGACCACCTCCACCCCGAGTCCCTCGCACTCGTGCAGCACCCGCTGGGAGGCGGTGAAGCCGGTGCGGGCGGTCTTGACACTGATGGCGGTGGCGGAGCCGCCGAGCAGTTCCCGGGTCACCTCACCGGCGCGGGTGGCGCTCTCGTCGGCGATGAACGGCACCGGGCACCGCTCGACCAGCCACCGTCGGCCGAGCACGTCGTCGGCGGGGCACAGTTCCTCGGCGAAGGCCAGGTTGAGGTCGGCGAGTTCGCGCAGAACCCGGGCGGACTCCGGGGCGGTCCAGCCGCGGTTGCCGTCGATGTACAACTCCACGTCGTCGCCGAGGGCCTCGCGCAGTGCACGGCAGGCGGCCACGTCCTCGGTGTACGGGCGGCGGCCGACCTTCACCTTGAAGGTGGTGACGCCGTGCGTGTCCCGGATACGCTCCGCCTCCGCGACCATCCTCTCCGCAGGGGCGAAACCAACCATGTGGCTCACCCGCATTCGGTCGGTGTATCCGCCGAGCAGCCCGGACACCGGCATCCCCGCGGCCTGCCCGATGATGTCCCACAGCGCCATGTCGATCGCGGCCTTCGCGGTCGGATTGCCGACCGTCCGGTCCAGGCGCTCGTGGACCGACTCCCGTTCCAGGGGCGTCAGTCCCAGGATCTGCGGGGTGAAGAGCTTGTCGACGACCGTGACGATCGACTCCTGTGTCTCGCCGTAGGTGTAGGGGCGGGGCGGGGCCTCGGCGGTGCCGACGAGACCCTCGTCGGTGTGCACCCGGACCAGGACGTGGTCGGCGGTGTGCACCTCGCCGCTGGCGAAGCGCAACGGCTTGGCGTACGGGATGGCGAACGGAATCGCCTCCACCTTGATGATCTTCATTCCACTCCTTCGAGGAAGACGTCGTTTCGCTCCAGCACCTCAAGGAGGTTGCGCACCAGCACTGAGTCGTCGTCCCTCCTCCACGCCAGGTCCAGTCGCACGGAGTGGGCGTCCACCAGTTCCTTGCACACAACGCCTTCGCGAGGAGCGGAGCGGATGGAGTCCGGCAGGACAGCGATCCCCAGGCCGGCGGCAACCAGTGCCAGAGCCGCGGATGTCTCGCTGACCTCGTACGCGAGTTGCGGGTAGTAACCCGCGCCCAGGCACGTACGAACAACGGCGTCGTTGAGAACCGACCCGAGCGAGGCGCCGTACATGATGAAGCTTTCGTGCTTGAGCTGATCCGCTCGTACCGATTCGGCTCGTGCCAGTTCATGCTGTTCAGGCATGGCAACGACCAAGGGATCGTCGGCGATGGGACGGTGGAGGATGCCCTCCTGGCGTACCGGGGGACGCAGCACACCTACATCGATGCGACGCTCGATGAGCGCCTTCTCCTGGGCAGGAGTCAACATCTCGGTGTGCACCTCCAACATCACGTGTGACATCTCGCGCTTCAACAGCCTTGCAAGTGCTGGTAGTTGTCGATACGAAGCGGAACCCGTCAAGCCGACTCTCAGTACTCCTTCCACGCCGGCCGCGAAGCGCGCCACCCGCGAGACCGCCTCGTCAACGGCCTTGAGGATGTGCTCCACATCCGTGCGGAAAACCTCGCCCGCCCGGGTCAGGGCCACCTGTCGAGTCGTACGGGTGAAGAGCTCCACACCCAGCTCGGCCTCCAGGCGACGGACCGCCTGGGAAAGCGGCGGCTGAGCCATGTGCAGTTGCTCGGCGGCCCTGCCGAAGTGACGCGTCTCGGCGACGGCCACGAAGTATCGAAGATTCCTCAGTTCCATCGAATGCCCTTTCGTTGACCGAGGCCCTCGATGTCGCCCCAGCGTAAGAAGTCCGTCCCATACAACACAAATACTTGATAGCGACGGATTAATACTTTCCAGATACTGAAGAGGATCCCGAGCCGCTTTGCACTAGGCCAGTCCGCTGGGTGGACCGCCCTGTGCGCGAGGGGGACGCGGAGCCGCGTCCGGCCGTGCGCGGGTTCGTCTAGGTGCTTGGTCATCGGGCCGGGAAACGTTGAACCGCCTTATTGCCGCACCGCTGGACGCCCTCTCGCGGAGTTCGGCGGTGATCCGTCGACTGCACGCTTCCGCCGGCCAGGGAACGCCCGAGTCGCCATGGTGCGGGCTGCGCAGCACGCTGGTGACCACGAGCGACTGGGGGTCGACCGGAGTCCCAGCCCCCTTCCTCGCCTCCTCCCGAATCGGACCGGGCTTCACATCGTGCAGCCAGGACAATTCCCTCGGCCTCAGCTCCCCGACACGAACCCCAGGAAGGCGGCCACCGGTCGTCCGCCGGGTCGAGACCGCCTACCAACGCGATGCTGTTTCGTCGTACACCACCGCCCATGGGCGGGGCGGCTCGGTATCTGCGGGCGCGCCGTCCTGCCGGTGCAGGGGCGCCGGGCGATCGCGGGCGAGTACGTCGGCTGCGAGTTCGGCGAAGTGTGGGGCGGCCGGGTGAGAGGATCGGTCGGCGGGCCAGACTCCGCCGGTTCGCTGGGTGAGGGGGCGGCCTGCCAGTGGCCGCCATACGACGCGGGGCTCCTTGCCGGCCACCGGCCCCTGGTCGAAGGCAATGCCGTGCCCCGCGGTAACAAGGGCCAGCAGGAGCTCGGGGCGCGAGGCATGCCGCAGTCCGGTGGGAACGAAGTCCCCGGCCCGGCATGCGTCCAGAATCCGGTCGTACCAGCCAGGGGCCTGCGCACGTGGAGGGAGCACGAGGTCGTGACCGGCCAGCTCGGCCAGCGCGACCTCCGGCAGCCTGGCCAGTGGTGAGGCGCGGGGCAGGACGACGCCGAGTTCCACGCGCGCCTCCGGACCGAGGCGGAGGCCGGTGACGTCCACGGGCTGGTGGACGAGGCCGACGTCGAGTTCGCCGGACGCGATCAGCCGCAGTTGCTCGTCGGTGGTGATCTCCTGGAGATCGACGGACATGCCCGGATAGTGTTCCGCACATCCGCCGAGCAGCAGCGACAGCGTGGCAACCGTCGTGCCGGGGGGCACGCCCGCGCGCAAGGTATTCGCATCACCCTCGCCGGCGCGGCGGGCCAGCGTCCGCAACCGTTGCTCCCCCAGTAGCAGTTCACGGGCTTCGTCCAGCAGTACTGTGCCCGCAGGTGTCAGTTCGACCTGTCGGCGCGACCGGTCGAACAGCTCGGCGCCGAGATCCTTTTCCAGCCTGCGTACCGCCTGGCTGAGGGGCGGCTGAGCCATACCGAGCTGGTCGGCGGCCCGGCTGAAATGCAGCTCTTCGGCGACGGCGACAAAGATGCGCAGGTGGCGCAAGAGATCCACAGTCAGGGACCTTACGTGAGGGGCTGAGAAATGGTCGAGGATCAGATCCGTGAGGTCTTCGCGGGGGCGGGGGCCGAGGGGTTGTTGCACGCGGTCCCCATCGATGGGGTGCTGGGCTGTGAGGAGGTGACGAGCGGCAGGTGTTCGGCAGACGACACGGTGGCCGTGGGCGAGTGGGCGTCAGCCGACGAGGTTGCCGTGGGCGCTGACGAGCCCGTCGTGATCGCCTCGATCTTCAAGGTGTTGCTGGTCCTGGAGTTCGCGCGCCAGGTCGCCGCCGGTCAGCTCGACCCGCGTGCGCGGGTCCGGGTCACGGGCGCGGACCGGCTCGGGGGCTGGGGTACGGCCGGTTGTGCGGACGATGTCGAGCTGTCCTTGCGCGACCTGGCTCTCTTCGCGATCTCGGTGAGCGACAACTCGGCGGCGGACCTGCTGCTGGCGCAGGTCGGTCTGGACACGGTACGGATCCTGGTCGAAGAGCTCCGCCTCGACCGGACCAGAATCGTGGGCGGCCCTCGCGACGTGTTGCAGTCGATGCTCAGCGAGGTCGGCGCACGCGACGAAGACGAGTTCGCCCTCCGCTACCCAACGCTCCCGGACGAGCGCAAGAGACGGATGAGCGTGCTGGATCCCTCGCGGACCAACGCCAGCACGCCCCGCGAGATCACCCGGCTGCTGCGTCTCATCTGGCGTGACGAGGCCGGCTCCCCACAAGCCTGCTCGCTGGTGAGAGAACTGATGTCCCGCCAGCTCTTCCGGCACAGGCTGGTGTCGGGATTCCCCGACGAGGCGACGGTCGCGGCGAAGACCGGAACCCTTCCCGGCCTTCACATGGAGGCGGGGGTCGTCCGGTATCCCGACGGCGGCCGCTACGCGGTCTCCGTCTTCGCCCGCACGAGGGAATTCGCCGCATCACGTACGGCCGTCGACGCGGCGATCGGTACAGCGGCTCGAATCGCTGTGGACTTCCTCCGCCGCCATAGCCGGTGACCTGGTCTCATACGGGTATACGTATGAGACCGCGTGAAAACCGATCTTGGACTGTGGCGCGTGTTTCCTGATCTCCTGGCCGTATGAGCGACGACACAGACGCCCTCCGTCCGAAGCGGCGCATTCAGGGTTTCGGCCGGCGCACCGTGCTGCGCGGCGCCGCGTTCGGCGCGGCCGCCCCGCTTCTCGCCTCCCCTGCCCACACCACCGCCACCGCCATGACGCGCACGGCCGCGCCACCTGGTTCGACGTCCTTCCGCTGGCTGGGCACGTCCGGCTGGCGCATCGACGTCGAGGGGCGGACAGTGCTCTTCGACCCGTACCTCACCCGGTTCAGAACCGGCCTGTTCGACGGTGGTCTGGAACCGGGTACGAAGCTGAGGTCCGATCCTCAGCGGGTACGAAAGCACATCGGCCGCCCCGAGATCGTCCTGGTCAGCCACTCCCACTGGGACCACATCGCCGACGTCCCGTACATCGCCAAGGCCACCGGTGCCCGGATCGTCGGCACGGAGACGACGTTTCATCTGCTGGTCGCGTTCGGCGTCGACCCCGGGCAGATCTCGGTGGTCAAAGGTGGCGAGGTGCTGGACTTCGACGGAATCACGGTTCAGGTGGTGCCGAGCCTGCACAGCCGCAACAAGCGGCACACCTACTTCGCGCCGGGAACGTTGAACGCGACACCGTCGGCTGTCCCCCGTACCATCTCCGACCTGCCGGAGGGCGACACGCTCGCTTTCCAGGTGACGGCCGGCAGCGGCGCGCCCTCGGCATTCCTGATGGGCGCAAGCGACTTCTCCGAGCGTGCGGTCCACGGGCTCAGCCCCGAACTCGCGATGATCGCGGTGCCGTCCAGCGCCGCGACGTCCCTGTATGTGCCCCGGCTGTTGCGAGCGCTCGGGCAGCCCGGCGTCGTCGTACCCGTCCACTGGGACAACTTCGAAGAACCCCTGAGCGAACCACCGCGCCGCGACCCGGCGATGGACCTCGACGCGTTCGTCGCGCTGGTCCACCAGGAGTCCCCGACGAGCCGGATCGTTGTCCCGGACTACCACACCACCTACGGCGGAGACATGCGGCCGAAGCCGCGCCCCGCGCCGAGGAGCGGGGATCACCAACTGCCGTGAAACGGGGACTCCTGCGGCGGGATGCAACCCAGTCGGCCAGCACACGGTCAGCGAAGCCGCTTCAGCAGGTTCTCGGGCGCATGCAGAGGCCCGACTCGCGCCCGGCGGCCTGTCTGCGGGCTACGCGCCGACCGGGCGCCGGGACCGCAGCAGGATCATTGCGGGTAAGCAGGTGACCGCCCAAACGCGGCCCTCGTGCCTCACCGGATCACAGACTTCGTGAGGCGCGGACCGCACGGCGCGGCATCGTCGTCTCAGAGCTGCGCGCAGAGACCCCGTCAGGTTGGTCCCGGTCGCTGGAGCCCGCCGTCTTCAGTGATCACCGACCAGTGGTTGGCCGTGCGCTCAACCGCCGGATCTTCGCGTGCGTGTGTGACTCCGGAGTCACACAGCCGATCGGGTGCAGGGATCAGCAGATGTCGAACCCAGCCGAACGCAGGGCGTCCAGTGCCGGACAACGGCGTGGCTCGGGAACCAGCACGAGGTCGGCGTGGTAGGTCGAGGCAGTGAATACCGGAACTGCGGCGCGGGCCAGCGGTGCGAGGACGGCGGCCAGCAAGCCCGGTTCGTCGAGACCGTGGTACGGGTCGGCGTCGTACAACGCGACCCAGCGGTCTTGGACCGGAACGGAGGAACCGGCGGTGCGGATCACCGTCAGCCCCTCCGGAGCACGGACCAGAGCCAGCCAGTGGTCGTCGTTCGGCTCGCGCAGCTCCGGGTGGTGTTCGAGGGAAAGGGCCCCGTCCAGCACCCGGAGCCGTCGCGTCGGACGGGTCGGCTCGTCAGTCAGGCCGATGCTGAAGGCCACGCGGGCGAGGCCGGGTCCGTCGTAGTCCTTGAGGGGGTTGGAGGCGGCGAAACCGAGGCGGGTGTGGAAGTTACGCGAAACGGTGTTCTCGGGACTGGTGACACAGCGCACGTACCGGCGGCCCTGCGACCGGACGAGCGCAAAGAACGCCCGGTAAAGAGCTCTTCCGATGCCCTGCCCGTGCAGTGCGGGGTCCACGCCGGCGAAGTGTACGTAGGCGGTGTCCGGCTCCGTCTGCGACAGGAAGCCGACGAGGAACGCGGCCAGCTCTCCGTCGGGGTACTCGACCAGGAAACTGGTCGAGCTGAAATGCTGAAAGTACAACCGGGGCAGCAGCAATGCCCGCTCCAGCGCTCCCGCCTCCCCCTTCATCCCGCCCCACCACTGGTCGAGTACGGCAAGCACCCGTGGGTGGTCATCCGGGGTCGGGTGTCGGACAGAGAGGGAAGCTGGAAGACCGTCGATCACCCGCGCAGTGTGGCATCGGCGCGACAACGCCCGCCACCGAGATTACGCGGCACCGTGCCAACTGTCCCCGGCGCTGCCCGGAGGAACCGGCTGCGCACCTCGATGAGGGCCCTGTTGCGCACAGCTGGTCGGAGGACCAGGTGCTGACCGCCGGGGTGCAGGCCCCTGATCGCGGAGTCCTTGGCAAGCTTGAACACCCGGGCACTGTGCACCGGACCACGGCCGCGGTTCGCCCGAACCGAATGCGACCACCGAGCACGGCCCGCGCAGCGCCGTGTGTCCGACTGCCCCCAGCAGCCGGCACTGATCTTTCGCTTCGAATGCCTGGGCGACAGCCAGGCTGTCCTCGTAGACATGGTGCGGGGTGACCAGGCCGCCTTCGACGGTGAGATGCAGAGCCAACCGCGCCTGGTGGGCACGTCCGGTGGGCAGCGCGGTCTGCCGGATCTCGCCCAGCACGACCGCTTCGCTTCCGTCGATCAGGATGCGCTCGATCTCGGTCGCCCCATGCTCCGGCACGTGGTTCTCGGCAAGCTCGCGATAGTGGGCTGCCGCGTCGGCCCGGGTGGACCGGTGACGGATCCACGGCGTGGCAGCACGGCCGTGCTCGGCCTCCGGCGGTCTGCGTCTACTACAAGGCCCGCGACGTCCCAGGCCACCCGCCGCAGGGGTGCCCGGGGGAGGTCGCGAACGCGGTGCGCGGGGAACCCGGCCCGAAGTACGAGAACCTGCGCCTCCCGGCGCCTTGTGAGGAGTGCGTCGTCCGCGCTGAGGCAGGCGCCACCGGGTTGCTGGGGCGCGGCCTGCAACCATGAGCGTGGTGACGCCGACGCCGTGCGTCAAAAGGGCTGTCGCGCAATCCGTGGTGGATTACGGGTCAGCCCCTGGCCGGTCTCGGCTCCCTCACGATGCCACCTCCGGCTCCGGGACCCTCAGGAAACCAGGTGCATCACCGGCTTGTATTCGTGTCCGGCGACATCCTGGCGGCCCTTCCCCAGGTGGCCCGGGGCACGGGCCTTCCCCGTCCAGGACGCCTGACCGTGGCCGGGGTGCTCCCGAGGACGCGTTCGGAGGCGGTTCCGCGCAGAATGGTGATATCGACCGCCCCTGGTGCGTGGCCCGTCGTCCCGGCCCGTCGAGCACTCAGCGGAGCCGGTCAGTAGGAGGTTCATGAGCCACTCCTTGGAACCGAACGGCGGACTCGGCCCGCGGGGCCGTCCTCAGGCCGCGGCCCGTGTCGCTCTGGCGGTCAACGGCATGGGCAGCTTCACCTGGGACCTGGCCAGTGGCGAGATGCGCTATGACCGCGGCGGCCTTGCCGTGATGGGGTTCCGGCAGGGTGAGTTCGACGGACGTCTCAGCACGCTCGGTGAGCGGATGCTCCCGGTGGAGCTGCCCGCGATCGAGGAGCAGGTGGAACGTGCGCTGCGGGAACGTTCCGGCTTCAGCCTCTACTTCCGGATCCGCCGGCACCGGGGCGGCGCGCTGCGATGGACCCACACCCAGGGCCACGTCGTCTGCGACCCGTCGGGGCGCCCGGTCCGCGTCATCGGGATCATCCGTGACGCCACCCAGGAACTGCGTGCCGTCGACCAGACCGAGCAACTGCGCATCGCCAGGAACGACCGACGCCGCCAGGCCGACATCGTCGGACACGTCAGCGACGCCCTCGTCCCGACCCTCACCGTCGAGGACGTCGCCGAGGCGCTGACCACCACCCGGCTCCTGGAGCAGATCGGCGCCTCCAGCATCGTCCTCGGCCTGGTCGACAACGGCCGTATGGGACTGGTCGGAGCGAACGGCGTGGCCGACGAGATCGTCCGCGACTTCCACCTGTCCCGTCTGGACGAACCCCTTCCGCTCACCGATGCGGCCCGAACCCGGGAGGCGGTCTTCCTGACCGACCGGACGGACTTCGTCGAGCGGTACCCGGCTGTCGAGCCCTATCTGACGAAGTTCCCGCGGGCCGCAGCAGCGGTCTTCCTCCCGCTGATCGCCCACGACACCCCGATCGGCGCAGTCGGGCTCACCTACGAGGGCAGGGCCGGCTTCCCGCAGGACGAGCGGACCGTACTGACCGCGCTGGGCAAAGTCATCGCCCAGTCGCTGCAACGGGCCCTGCTCTACGACCAGGAGCACGAGCTCGCCGCCGGACTGCAGACGGCGATGCTCCCCGGGGTCCTCCCCGACGCCCCCGGCCTGACCCTCGCGACCCGGTACCGGCCCACCCGCGCCCGGGGAGGCATCGGCGGCGACTGGTACGACGCCCTCACGCTGCCCGACGGCCGGATCGCCGCAGTCATCGGCGACGTGCAGGGCCACGACGTGACAGCCGCTGCCGTCATGGGGCAGCTCCGCGTCGCCCTCCGGGCGTACGCCGCCGAGGGCCATCCACCGGCCACCGTCATGGCACGCACCTCAGTCTTTCTGACGGAACTCGCCACCGACCGCTTCGCCACCTGTCTCATCGCCCTGCTCGACCCACGCACGGGGATGACCTCGATCGTGCGCGCGGGGCACCCGGAACCCCTGCTGCGGAGCCCGGACGGTGGCGCCGCGTGGCTCGGCATCCCTGGTGGGCTCCCGCTCGGTCTCTCGACTCAGGGCACCCAGCCCGTGTACCCGGCCTCGGAGACGGTCCTGGAGCCGGGGTCGACGCTCGTGCTGTGTACGGACGGACTCGTCGAGGCCCGCGCCGAGGACATCGACGTGGGGCGCGGCCGGCTCCTCCGGGCCCTGCACACCGGGCCGCAGCAACCCGACGAGCTCGCCGACCATCTGCTGCGCAGCATGGCCGATCACACAGGGGAGGAGGACGATGTGGCGCTCCTGATCCTGCGGCGGCCCCGGGGAAGGCCCGTCCCGGCCCCGAAGTGGGAGACCGACATCGCACCCCATGACCCCGACGCGCTGCGGGCAGCACGGCTCGGGCTGCGTACAGCGCTGAGCAACTGGTCACTGGAGGCCATCAGCGACACCGCTGAGCTGCTCGCCTGCGAACTCGTCACCAACGCCCTCCTGTACACGGGCGGCGCCACCACTCTGACGGCCAGGCCCGTACGGAACGGCGGGCGGGCCCTGCGTCTGGCCGTCAGCGACACGTCACCGGCCTCCCCGCGACGCCGTGCCGCGACGGAACTGCACACATCCGGCCGGGGCCTGATGCTCGTCGAAGAGCTCGCTGACACCTGGGGAATCGATCCCCGCGGCAACGGCAAGACCGTGTGGTGCGAGATACCCCTCGCCGTGCCCTGAGAGGAGCCTGGAAAGGCAGGGGGGCGGCTCCGACGGACTGGCTCCCCCACGGCGCGTCGTTCCGGCACCAGCGGTCGGAGCCTGAGCGGTTCTCGTTCACGAGCGCACCAGCACACGGCCGGAGACTCGCGTCAGGGCGGTGTACAGGACCGAGGCGACGACGATGCCGACGGGCAGCGCCACGTCCACACCTCCCAGCGCCTGGGCGACCGGGCCGGTGTACAGGGTGTTCACGCACAGGGCGGCCGCGGTGACGCCACCCGCGAGTGCGATGGTCCCGGCGGGATTGAATCCGGCGGTGTACCAGAAGCGGCTGCCCGGGGACTCGTCCATGAGCGCGGGGCCGTCGTAGCGGTTGCGGCGAAGCAGGATGTCCGTGGCGTACACGGCCATGGCGGGTCCGAGAAGGACGACGGTGAGCTGGAGGACGTTGCTGACGGTGTCGAGGAAATCGGATATGAGCAGCCCGTACAGGGTGAGGGAGACGGCGGCGGTCCCGTCGACGAGCACACTGCGGGTGCGGCGGATGCGGATGCCGACGGCCTGGAGGGCGAGGCCGGCGCTGTAGGAGGTCAGCGCGTTGATGGCGATCGTGCCGAGGACCAGGGCCAGCAGGAAGACCGGGGTGAACCAGACGGGCAGGATCTGTTCGAGGCCGGTCTGCGGGTCGCTCATGTCGACCGCGGTCGCGGCGCAGGCTCCGAGGGAGCAGACGATGACACCAGGTACGAACCCGCCCAGGGTGGTCCAGCCGACGACGGCCTTCGAGGAGGTCGTGCGGGGCAGGTAGCGCGAGAAGTCGGCACTGGTGGTGTAGGACAGCGGGCCGGAGCCGATGAGGGTCACACCTGCGATGAGGACCGACCAGAGACCGATGCCGCTCAGGGGCTCGGCCGGGGTGTGGCCGAAGTCGGTGTGCCTGAGCACCGGGACGGCGACCACGGCGAAGACTGCCGACAGGACGAGCGTGATCGGGAGATACAGCCTGGTGATCATGGCGTGGCCGTAGACGCCGATGGCCAGGGTGAGGGCGGCGATGACCACGACGACGGTGATCTGGACGCCGGTGTTCGCGGTGATGCCGGCTTTCTCGACGAGGGAGAAGGCGGCGGTCGCGGCGGCGGCCAGATTGAGGGCGAAGTAGCAGACGGAGATCATCCAGCCGACGATCGCGTTGTTCACCCGGTTCCCGAGCACGCCGTAGATCGCCCGGGTGATCACCTCGCTCGGCGCGCCCGCCGCCGGGCCCGAGATGGAGAGAAGCCCTGTGAGCAGCCAGAACAGGTTGCCCACGACGATGACCGCGAGGGCCTGCCACAGGCTCAGACCCATGAGTACCAGGGCGCCGCCGGTGACCAGGCTGAGGTAGTTGACGTTCGCCGCCGCCCAGATGGAGAACAACTGCCGCGGGTGACCGTGGCGCTCCTCGTCGCCGATGTGGTCGATGCCGTGGGCCTCGACGCGGCTCGCCCGGTCCGAGGGGGGCCGCCCTGCCTCATCGGCGGGGTGTGTGCCGGGTTGCGGGTCGGGAATCGTCGCTGCCATCGGGCTCCTCCGGATGCTGCGTACCCACCTGGTTGTTTATTGGTCGCAAACTCAATAGCATCGATTCCATGCCGTCAAGCGTCCCGCACAAGCGAATCCGCAGATCTCCCGCCGCCAGACGTGCGGAAATCGTTGCAGCGGCCTCGGTGGTCGCACTGACGGAGGGTCTGGAATGCATCACCCTCCGGCGCATCGCCGAAGAGCTCGGCGTGCGGCCAGGACTGATCAGCCACTACTTCCCGGCCGTCGAGGACCTCGTCGCGGAGGCTTACGGCGACGCCGCCGGGAGCGAGCTCGACAGCCTCCTTCCGGCCGACCGGGCCGGCGCCACCCCGACACAGCACCTGGCGCGGTTCTTCGCCCGGGCGGCAGGCGAGGCGTACGACGACATCAGCCGGCTCTGGCTCAACGCCCGGCACCTCAGCCGCTACCGCCCCCTGTTGCGTGACCGCGTCGTCGCCCAGGAGAGCGCATGGCGCGGCCGGCTCGAAGGGGTCATCCGCGAAGGCGTCGAGCAGGGCGAATTCCGCACGGATGACGCCCTCGTGACCGCCGTCCAGATCCTTGTCGTCATCGACGGTCTCGGGGCCCACGCCAACACCGCCACCGCGGGCCGTCCCCCCGAGCTCGCACGGATGGCCGCCCTCACCGCAGAACGCGGCCTGGGCCTGCCTCCTGGCGCCCTGACCGACGCCACCGTCCCCAACTGACCTGACGTTCCAAGGAGTTCTCTGTGCGTACCTCTCTCGTCCTGCTGTCGGCCGGTCTGCTGGACCCCGGCTCGGGAGCCCTCCTTCCACAGACCGCCCTCGCCGCGGCCGGAGGGCGGATCACGGCACTCGGCGACAACCAGCAAATCCGCGCGCTCGCGGACGCCTCGACCACGGTGATCGACCTCGATGGAGCCGTGGTCACCCCGGGACTGGTCGACGGACACCTCCACCCGGTGTCCGGCGCCGAACTCACCCACGGTCTCGACCTGTCGCACTGCACCGGGATCGAGGACGTCCGCGAGGCACTCGCACGCGGGGTGCGCTCGCTCAGGCCGGGGGCTTGGCTGCACGGCTGGGGGCTGGACCCCAACGTCTTCGGGGACCTGCCCGTCGGCATCGCCCCCTTCGACACCGTCCTCGACGGTGTCCCGGCCCTCCTGCTGCTCTTCGACGCCCACTCCATGCTCGCCAGCCGGCGTGCCCTGGAACTCGCCGGGGTCGACGGGCCGCGCACCTTCGCCCAGGCCTCCGCCCACATCGTCTGCGACGACCGGGGCCGGCCGACCGGTCTCCTGCTGGAGGACGCTGCCTGTGAGGTCGTGGAGCGTGTGGCGCCCCGGCCCACACGGGCGGAACGCCGCGACCGGCTCGCCGCCGCCCTGCGGTCCATGGCCGCCGCCGGCCTCACCGGCGGCCACGTCATGGACGCGAACGGCGACAGCCTCGCCTTCTACTCCGAGCTCGACGCCGCCGGCGAACTCCCCCTCCGGCTCCGCGTCGCACCCTGGTGCCAGCCCGGCGCCGGCACCGACGAACTGCGTGCCCTCGTCGAGCAGCAGGGCACCGGCGGGAAACTGTGGCGCACCGACGGCGTCAAAATCTTCATGGACGGCACGATCGACAACGGGACCGCTTGGCTGGAGGACCCGGACCTGCACGGCGAATCCACGCGTGCCTTCTGGCCCGACCCCGCCGTGTACACGAGGATCATCGGAGAGCTCCACCGGGCCGGTGTGCCCACCGCCACCCACGCGATCGGCGACGCGGCCGTCCGGCATGTCCTCGACTCCGTCGAGAAGGCCCAGGCCGAGGGGGGCCGCGAGGTACGACACCGTGTCGAGCACATCGAGACCGTCCCCGACGACACCGTGCGCCGCTTCGCCGAACTGGGGGTCATCGCCTCGATGCAGCCCACTCACTGCTGCGACTTCACCCGCGCCGACCACACCGACAACTGGTCCCGCCGCCTGGGCCAGGAGCGCGCGGCGCGCGCCTGGCGCTGCCGCGACCTGTGGGACTCCGGCACCACCGTCGTCCTCGGCTCCGACTGGCCCATCGCCCCCTACCCGCCGCTCGGTGTCATGGCCGGGGCCCGCCACCGACGCCCGTCCCGCGACGTCACGCTGCCGCCGCACGGCCCCGAGCAGGCACTCACACCGCTGGAAGCCCTGCAGGGCATGACCGTCAACGCGGCACGGGCCGCGGGTGAGGAGCACGAGGCGGGCCGAATCGCCGTCGGCCACCGAGCCGACCTGACCGCCTACGCCGACAACCCGCTCACCACCGCCCCCACCGAACTACCGGATCTGCCCGTCCTGCTCACGGTCCTCGACGGACGGACCACACACCGGGCCGCCGAGGTGTGACCGGCCGGAGTGACGCGCAAAGCCAGGCGTTCCCGGCGGTGGACCGTCACGGCCACCGCGCCGCACAGCAGCCTCCTCGGTTGTCCCGGGCGGTCACGGGGGCCGACGGCCGCGAGGGACTGTGTCCAGCACCAACCGGTACGAGTGGTCGACGAGGTCGGCGACCAGGTCCGGATCGACGCCCCGGCCCTCCCCCACGGAGATCCAGTGCCGCTTGTCCAGGTACCGGCCCGGCGCGATCGACGGATGGTTCCCCCGCAGCAGCCGACCGTACTCCGGCTCCGCCTTGACCGTCACGATCAACTCGTCCGGGTCCTCGGTGACGATCAGGAAGACCTTGCCCGCCACCTTGTACACGTCCAGGTGCTCGGTGAACGGCCGGCCGCGCGTGACACCGGGCAGCGCACCGGCCGTGGTGCGCGCCGTCTCCTGGAGGTCCTCACCGCCGAAGGGCATGACACAACCGCCGATCAGGCCGTACGGGCGTACGTGCGCGGGTCGACCGGCCGCTCACGACGGGGCAGCTTGCCGACCACCAACCGGTACGACTCGGTCGCCAGCTCCTCGACCAGCTCACGGTCGACCGAGTCTCCGCCTTCGAGCGTGACCCAGTGCTTCTTGTTCATGTGACAGCCGGGAGTGATCTCGGCGTACTGCTCACGCAGGGCCGCCGATTCGTCGGGGGCCGACTTGAGGATCACTATCGGCTCGCCGGTCACCCCGGTCATCAGCATGAAAACCTTGCCACGCACCTTGTAGACCTCCCACTCAGGGCCGAAAGGGTGTTCCAGCCCAACACCCGGAAGGCCGTTCTCCCTGCGTCCCCGTGCGCCGGCCGGACGAGATCGGGGGCGCGCGACTTCGTCCCCGGCATCGTCGGCGCTGCCGGCGGCCACGGCAACTCCGTTCCGCCCGGTACTCCGTGCCGGAGCGAGGAACGAAGGACGCGGATCCGTGCGGTCACGTCCCTCCCTACCCCGTGACGATCGGGAAGCGGGGGTCGGGCCGGTCGGTGAGTGTGCCGAAGGTGAGCAGGGTCCGTGTGTCGCCTTCGACCGCGGCGTCGCCCCCGGCGATGGCGTCGGCGAGGGTGGTGGCCCTGCTCATCACGGCATCGAGGACGGTACGCGGGAGCCGCAGCGTCACATCCGGATCCTCCCCGCGCGGGGCGCCGCCTCGCATCGGTGTGAGCGCGCCGTTGGACAGGAGAACGGTCCAGGTCTCGGTCGTGCCGGAGCTCCCCGGCGGCGCGGGGTCCGGTGCGGTGATCTCCCAGCGCAGGAGCATCCGGCCGGCCGCCGCCGCACGGGGTCCGTTGATGCGGACGGCCATGGACCGGAAGATCTGCTCGACCGTCAGCGCGGCGATGATGTCGGGGGCGCCCCGGGCCGGGGTACCGAGTACGCCGTCACGTAGCTCCGCGGCGCCCATGAGATAGAAGTTGCGCCACGGGCCGCACTCAGCCCCGTGGCCCAGCCGTTCGAAGGCCGAGGCCTGCAGGGTGCGGGCCTCCGCGTGCTCCGGCCGGGCGAGCAGTACATGGCTGAGCACCTCCGCGGTCCAGCGCAGATCACCGGCTTCGAACGACGCACGGGCCTTGTCGACCACGGCGTCCGCCCCGCCCATGAACGCGACGTACCGCTCCGCCGCCTCCTGCGGGGGATGCTGCCACAGGTGCGCGGGGTTGCCGTCGAACCAGCCCATGTACCTCTGGTAGACCGCTTTGGCGTTGTAGCTGAGTGAGCCGTAGTAGCCGCGGACGTGCCAGGCGTGCTCCAGCGCGGGCGGGAAGCGCAGTTCCTCCGCTATCTCCGCGCCCGTGCGGCCCGCGTTGATCAGCCGTACGCACTGGTCATGGAGGAAGGCGTAGGCGTCGCGTTGTTCCTCCAGGAAACGCACCACGCGGTCCTGTCCCCAGGTGGGCCAGTGGTGGGAGGCGAACACCACGTCGGTGTCGTCGGCGAACAGGCCGAGCGTCTCGGTCAGGTAGCGGGCCCAGGCGCTGGGGTCGCGGACCAGGGCGCCGCGCAGGGTCAGCACGTTGTGCAGTGTGTGGCAGGCGTTCTCGGCCACGCACAGGACGCGCAGCTCCGGCAGGTGGAAGTTCATCTCGGCCGGGGCCTCGGTGCCGGGGGTGAGCTGGAAGACGAGGCGTACGCCGTCGACGGTCTCCGTCTGTCCGGTGGTGGTGATGTCGAGGGTGGGGGCGACCAGCGAGATGCTGCCGAGCGAGGTGGTCTGCCCCAGCCCGCAGCCGATCTGCCCCGCGGGCCCCTTGGGCAGAGCGGCTCCGTACATGTAACCGGACCGGCGGCCCATGGCCGGGCCGGTCATCACGTTCTCGCCGGCCGCGTGCTCCAGGAACCCGACGGGAGCGATCACCGGCACCCGGCCGGAGCCGGCTTCGGCGGGGTCGATGATGCCGCGCACCCCGCCGAAGTGGTCCACGTGGCAGTGCGTGTAGACGACGCCAGTCACCGGGCGTTCGCCCCGGTGGGCCCGGTACAGGGAGAGGGCGGCCGCGGCCACTTCCGTGCTGATCAGCGGGTCGACGACGATGACCCCGCGCCGGCCCTCGATGAAGGTGATGTTGGAGAGGTCCAGGCCGCGCACCTGGTAGACGCCCGGTACCACCTCGAACAGGCCCTGCCGGGCCACCAGCCGGCTCTGCCTCCACAGCGACGGGTGCGCCGTGCTCGGGCAGTCCTCGTCCAGGAAGGCATAGGCGTCGGCGTCCCAGACAAGGCGGCCGGCGGCGTCGTGAACGGTGCCCGGTTCGAGGCGGGCGACGAAGCCGCGGGCGGCGTCCGCGAAGTCCTCACCGTCGTCGGGCTCGCAGGGAGGGGGCGTGTGTGCCCGCGGGGTGTGGATCATGCGTGCGGTCTCCTCTCGGGTACGGGGGCTGAGCGCGTCCTCAGGCAAGCGTGACCAGCGACTTGGCGATGCCGTTGCGCTGGATCTCGGAGGTTCCGGTCAGGACGCGGAACATGCGCATCTTGCGGAAGAGGTACTCGATCTCGTTGCCCTGGGTGAGCCCGTCCTTGCCGTGGATCTGGACGGCCTGGTCGAGGACGCGGAAGGCTGATTCGGCGACGAACAGCTTGCACATGAACGCTTCCGCGCGGACGTCGGCTCCGCTGTCCAGGGCGACGAGGGCGGCGTAGGTCATCGAGCGGGCCGCGTAGAGATCCGTCGCCATGTCGGCCAGCTTGTGCTGGATCGACTGCAGTTCCATGAGGGGGCGGCCGCCTGCGCCCTTGCGGGTCAGTGCCCGGTCGCGGGTGAGCTGGAGTGCGCGGCGGGTGGCGCCGATGGCGGTGGGGCAGTGCAGCAGCCGGTTGCTCGTCACGCGGCCCAGCGCGATCTTCAGGCCCTGGCCCTCTTCCCCCAGCAGGTTGGCCGCCGGGACGTGGCAGTCCGTCAGGATGATGTCGCTCTCGATGTGCTCGCCGGACATCGGAGTGGCCCCCTCCGCCACTTCGCAACCGGGGCTGTCGAGGTCGACCAGGAACGCGGAGAAGGAGTTCTCCGTGCCGGCCGTCCTCGCCACGACGATCGCGAAGTCGGCGAAGGGGCCCGCCGAGCTGAACACCTTGTGGCCGGTCAGCCGGTATCCGTCACCGTCCGGTGTGGCGGTGGTGGTCATGGACCGTACGTCGGAGCCCGCGTCGGCCTCCGTGAGGGAGAAACAGCAGGCCCGTTCACCGCGTACAAGAGGAAGAAGGTAGGTGGTGAGCTGGTGCTCCGTGGCGTGCTTCAGGATGTCCCCGGCCCGGAGCGGTCCGCCCATGTCGCCGAGTACCGAGTGTCCGAGGACTCGGCCGCAGGCTCCGATCTCCTCCTTGAGCGCGGCGAGCCGTACGTTGCTGAGGGCCTGGCCCCCGTACTCCTCGGGCAGGTGGATGCCGTAGAAGCCGAGTTCGCGACTGCGCCGCCAGACGGGTTCGAGGTCGGCACGGGTGAGCCGGGTGTCACGCGTGATGCCCCGGTCCCGCTCGTAGTCGGCGAGTTCACCGTCCAGGTAGGTACGCAGACGGTCGACGAGGCCGGCGAGGTGCGGGTCGTCGTAGGTGGGGCGGAACGAGAAGGTCATGTGCGGTCTCTCCTGAGGGTGTTCAGTGCACGCGTCGGTCGGCGCCGGCCCAGTAGGGCTCACGCACGGCCTTGCGGTCGAGCTTGCCGTTACGGTTGTGAGGAAGCGCGGCCACGAACTCGACCGAGCGGGGCTTCTTGAACCGGTCGAGGCGGGTGCCGCAGAAGTCGGCCAGTTCCTGCTCACCGACGTGCTGTCCGGGGCGGGTCACGACGACGGCCTTGACCGCCTCGCCCCACTTCTCGTCGGGCACCCCGACCACACATGCCTCCTGCACGGCGGGGTGCTCGTACAGGGCGGTCTCGACCTCGGTGCTGTAGATGTTGAAACCGCCGGAGATGATCATGTCCTTCTTGCGGTCGACGAGGAACAGATAGCCGTCCTCGCGCATCCAGGCCAGGTCACCGGTGTGTACCCAGCCGTCACGGAAGGTCTCTGCCGACAGTTCGGGAGCGCGCCAGTACTCGCGTACGCAGTCGGGACCGCGCACGATGACCTCACCGATCTCGCGAGGCGGGAGTTCGTCACCGCGCTCGTCGACGACACGGACCTCGGAGTCGTACGCGGGGCGCCCGCACGACCTGAGGAGTTCCTCGTCCTCGGTCACTGCCCGCAGGATGTCCGCGCTCGAAAGGCCGGCCACCACGCTGGTGGTCTCCGCGAGCCCGTAGCCCTGGGCCACGACCGGCCCGAACAGGGCGACCGCGTCGCGCAGCCGCTGGGGGGACACCGGGGCTCCACCGATACGGACGCTCGTGAGGCTCGACAGATCGCGCTCCGCGGCGCCCGGGTGGGCCAGCACCATGTTGAGCATGGCGGGTACGAGGAATGTCGAGGTGATCCGCTCCCGCTCGACGGTGTCGAGGAAGCCCTCCGCGCTCCACGTCGGCAGGATGTGCGTGGTCGCACCGCCGAACACACCCGCGAGCAGCACCATGCCGGTGGCGTGGGTGATGGGCCCGCAGGCCAGGTAACGGGTGGCGGGGCCGGGCCGGGACTCCTCGCTCATCAAGGTCTTCCGCATGTTCGCGAGGCGGTTGCCGAACGTCTGCACCGCCGCCTTGAGAGCACCGGTCGAACCGGAGGTGAAGTTGAGTACCGCCGGGTCGTGTTCAGCGGTCTCCACGGCCGTCACGCCGTCTTCCCCCTCGGCCAGCAGGCCGGCGTACGAGACCGTCGCGGGCCCCGCTCCCGGCCTGTCGTCGGCAGTGGGGTCGAGCAGCACGGGCAGGCAGCCGGTGCCCGCCGCCTCGACGGCGGCCAAGGCGTCCTCCCGGTGCGCCGCGTCGAACACCAGCACGCGGACGGGAGCGTCCCGCAGGATGTGCTCGATCTCGGCGCGGCCCAGCCGGGCATTGACCGGGACCCGGGTCAACCCCGCCTTGTACAGGGCGAATTCGACCTCCACGAGTTCGGCGCGGTTCCACGCGAGTGACGCCACGGCGTCGCCGGGACGCAGCCCGCGCCCCCGCAGTGCGGAGGCCAGCCGATTGGTGGCGGCCTCCAGCCGGCTGTACGACCAGGTCTGGTCCCCGCACACCAGCGCGGGGTGAGCGGGCCAGTGGCGGGCGCTGCGCGTGAGGTACGTACCGAGGTTCATCGGGCGGCTCCTGAGACCGGTCACATGCGGGAGTGACACACATCGGCTGGGTTAAATCGACGTGATGCAAATTTCCGGACAGTCTGTTCAGTAACAGGTGGACTGTCAAGGCTTCCGTACACTGGGCCGTCGCACCCACGGCAGGGGGCCCGGGCGCGGCAAGGGAAAGAGGGACGGCGTTGGCCGAGGACAGACGCGTCCGCAAGACGCGCAAGGCACTGCGTGACGCTTTGGTGGAACTCGTGCTGGAGCGGGGGTTCACCGCCCTGAGCGTCGAAGACATCACCCAGCGGGCGGACGTGGGCCGCGCGACCTTCTACAGCCACTTCCGCGACAAGGACGAGCTCTTCGCCCGGGTGACCGCAGACCTCCTGGCCGAGCTCGACGAACGGCTGCGCCCCGTGGTGCGGGACAGCGCGGTGGGCTTCACGGGCAGACCGATCCTGCAGATGCTGCGCCACGCGCACGACGAGCGTGACCTCTACCGGATCGTGCTGCGCGGGGAGGGGGACGGCAAACCGCTGCGGATGTTCACGGATGCCTGCGCCCGCGTCGCCGCCCAGGAGTTCCGCGGCCGCTCCGAGCGCAACGCGGTCGAACCGAGGATCGACCCCGAGGTGCTGGCCAGGGCCTGGGTGGGCGAGCAGGTCGGAGTCCTGCAGTGGTGGGTGGAGCAGGACGTGCCCCCCATGCCGCCCGAGGAGGTCGTGCGCATGCTGCTCGACCTCGCTCTGCGCGGTCGCTACTGGGCCACGGGCTTCGACACACCCGCCTGAGGTGTCGGGCCGGGAGCCCCCGCGGGATTCAGCCGCCGGGCGTCCCGCTCGGGGCGGATGGTGGCGATCGCCAGCAGCCCGCACACGGCCATGACACCTGCGGACAGCAGGAACGCCACGGTGTAACCGGCCGTCTCCGTGGCCGCACTGTCGACAAGATGACCGGTCAGGTAGGGGACGAACAGGCCCGGCAGGGTTCCCGAGGCGGCCACGACCCCGAATACGGCGCCACGGCGGCCGTCGGGAACGACCGTGGCCGTGGTGACGTAGTGCAGCGGGAGGGCCACCGCGTGGCAGCCGAACGCCATCGCGATCAGCAGGAGTTGCACCGGCCCTCCGCCGGCGAAGGGCAGCAGGGCCAGCGCGCAGCCCGCGACCAGGACCGCCGCCCCCTGCGGGATGCCGTCCGCACGCCTGCTGGGCACACCCCGGCGCTTGAGGCGGTCCACATAGGCGGGCACGGACAGCAGGAGCACCAGGCTCACCACCGAGACCCCGCTGACGACGGTGGAGGCGCCGGTCGCGGTCATGTCCATCTGCGTCTGCAGGTAGACCGGCAGCCACGCGCTGGACAGGGCCAGCGCCCAGTGGGACCCGAAGGCGCTGAGGATGCCGCCCATCACGGTGCCGTTCGTCAGCAGGGCCTTCAGCGGCGGGCCTTCCGCACGCACCGGACGGCCCGTGACTGCGACCGGCTTCCGCTCCGCGCCGAACGGCCCGTCATGCCCGACGAAAGGCCAGACAAGGCACCACGCGACGCTGACGAGCATGAGAGCCACGAAAGCCGAACGCCAGCCGTGGTCCACGATGAGCCAGGTCAGCAGCGGAGCGGAGACGGCCGTTCCGAGCGCGGCGCCACCGATCTGCAGCGCGGACGGCAGCCCCCGCCGGCCGGCCGGGAACCACTTGTACAGCGCGTGCATGGACATGGAGGCGGCAGGGCCCTCCGCGAGGCCGAGCAGAACCCGTCCGGCGATCAGCGAGGGCACGGCGGCCACCAGCAGGACCGGCAGCTGGGCGACGGCCCAGAGCGCCGCCATGGCGAGGAGCAGGGCGCGGCTGGAGATCCTGGCCGAGAAGAAGCCGACGACCAGTCCGGACAGGCTGAACAACAGGTAGAAGGAACTGGAGATCAGCCCGTACGTGCTCTTGCCGATGCCCAGTTCCTCCATCAGCGGCACCGCCGCCAGACCGAGGACGGCCTTGTCGGCGTAGCTGATCATCATGAAGACCACGATCATCACGAGGATCACCCACGCCCGGCGGCCGGTGCGGCGCGGAACGCGCTCGGGGCGGGATGAGGATTCTACGGGCGCGGTGTCGATGGAGCGTGGCACGGGACTCCCTTGACGCGTAACTGAACAGCTTGTCTATTAACATGCTGTTAGTCCGGCAACGTAAACGTCTCGGGTCAGGAGGTCAACGGTTCGAGCGGAGACCGCCAAATTGATAATGACTATCGTTTCCATGTAGCCTCGATGCCGACGACAAGAGAACGGTGATCTCCATGGCAGTCCCGAAGCGGAAGATGTCCCGCAGCAACACCCGCCACCGCCGCGCCCAGTGGAAGGCCACGACGGTTCAGCTCGTGCCGGTCACTGTCGACGGCTCCGTCCACCAGGTGCCGCAGCGGCTGGTGAAGGCGTACGAGCGCGGCCTCCTGCACCCCGAGGACTGATCCTTCACGGCGTAGGGCCTGCTGCCCGCCGCCGGTCTTGCCGGGCGTGGGCTCGACCAGTACGAGCGAGAGCGTGAGCAGCTCGACGCCGCGCCCGGCCGTCCGGACCCTGCGGCCCGCATCGTGACCGACGACGTGTGCGAGCGCGAGCACCCGGCCGCCGTGGCGTCCCACCTCTGAACTCCGGACCGGACGATGGTCGCAGCCACGGCATCGTCCGGTCCGGTTCGTACCCGTGACCGGCAGGGCCCCGTCGAGGCATCGGCCGACGGGGCCCCCTTGCGCGGCTCAAGAACCTCCCGCCCTGGGGGCCGCTACCCGCGCAGCGGGGCGACGGCAGGCCGTCGTCCCTCGAAAGGGCAGCAGGAACCGGCCGGGCGGGCACGCATGAGCGTTTCTCAGCCCGTACCGTCGGACGCGCAACCGGGGCAGGTGCCCGTCGCCGCGACAGAGTGCCGCACGTCCGCGAACCCGTGACGGGGCCCGAGCCGCGCGACCCAGCCCTCCAGCCCCTGCCAGAAGAACGCGACGCCGGCCCCGCAGACCCTGCACGTCAGGTGGTGCTCGTGGACCGGCGGCAGGTACCGGTACGCCTTCGCCCCCCGGCGCGTGTAGACCGCTTCGAGCCGTCCCTCCGCGTCCGCGGCGGTCAGCGCCCGGTACACCGTGGTGAGGCCGATGCGGATTCCCTGCCGCCTCATCGACGCGTGGAGTCCCTGGGCGCTCAAGAACCCACCGTTCTCACGGAGGGCAGCGATCACCTCAGGCCGGCGGTCCGCCGCTCGAGGACGCCGGGGCCGATCGGGGACTGCGGCCGACGAGACGGTGGTCATCGTCGCCTCCTTACGGGCGGGCAGGTGCAACTGCTGGTCACGTCGGCCCTCCGGAGCCGGCCCGCGCACGGGCTGCCGCCGAGGAGGGCCGGTGCCGGGGAGGAGGGGCCCGGCACCGGCCCACGGAGAGCGCCTGGGCTTCTGATGGACCGCCTGGCGCTCCGTCAGATGCCCCGCCCCGCACTCTAACCGAGATGGTAATCATTTCCAATTAATTGGATGAAGCATCGCCGGAGCCGGCGGAGCACCAGAACTGTCACCAGGAGGACTTGGTCACTCCGGGGAGGAACCCGGCGTGCGCCTGTTCGCGCATCCGGACCCGGGACAGTCCGAACTTCCGCAGGTGACCGCGCGGACGGCCGTCCACACTGTCCCGGTTGCGCACCCGGGTGGCACTGGCGTCGCGCGGCTGACGGCGCAACTCCCCCACGGCGGCGATCCGCTCGGACTCCGGGGTGCCCGGCCTGCGGATGATCTCCTTCAGCTCCGCGCGCCGGGCGGCGTACCGCTCGACGGTCGCCTTGCGCTTCTCGTTCCGGGCGATCTTGCTCTGCTTGGCCATCAGACCTTCACCCCCCGGGCCCGGATGCGGGCGACCGCCGCCTCGATACCGATGGTGTCGATCACCTTGATCGCCCTGGCGCTCAGCACCAGGCGCACATGCCGCCCCTCGCTGGGCAGCCAGTAGCGCTTGCGCTGGATGTTCGGGTCGAACCGGCGCGACGTGCGCCGGTGCGAGTGGGAAATCCTGTTGCCGAAGCCCGGCTGCGCGCCGGTCAGTTGACAGTGGGCGGACACGGGGTTACCTGCCTCTCGTCGAGTCGGTTCCATATTGAAAATGGAAACCATTGCCATATAGTAGCGGCATGGCTCGCAACGAACTACGCCCGATCATCAAGCTCCGCTCCACCGCGGGGACGGGCTACACCTACGTCACCCGCAAGAACCGGCGGAACGACCCCGACCGGCTGGTCCTGCGGAAGTTCGACCCGCTCGTCCGCCGCCACGTCGACTTCCGCGAAGAGCGCTGACACCGCCCCTCCCCTGCCCGACTCCGACCTCCAGGACACCGCCATGAAGCCCGGGATCCACCCCGCCTACCGCCCCGTCGTCTTCCGCGACAAGGCCGCCGACTACGCCTTCCTGACCCGCTCCACCCTGACCAGCGACCGGACGGTCGAATGGGAGGACGGCCACACCTACCCGGTCGTCGACGTCGAGATCTCCTCCGCGAGCCACCCCTTCTACACCGGGACCGCCCGCGTCCTGGACACCGCGGGACGCGTCGAGCGCTTCGAGCGACGCTACGGCCGCAAGGAGGGCCGGTGATGGCAGGCGGTCACAGGCTCCCCGTCGTCATCGTCGGCGGACTGCACTCGGACGCACGCCGCACGGTCGTGGAGGGGCTGCTGAGGGACGTGTCCCACGGCGTCGCCCTGCACCACGACCTGGCGACGGCGGAGAAGGGCGCGGTGCACCGGACCGTGCGCGACTCCTCCGGGACGCTGTCCAGCGGCGAGGCCCCCTTGGTGAACGACTGCGCCTGCTGCGCCCTGCGCGAGGACCTGATGCCGGAGCTGGAGCGCCTGGCAGCCGACGGTACGACCCGGATGGCCGTCGTCGAGCTGTGGGACTCCGTCGAGCCCAGGGCGATGGCCGAGGTCGTCGCCGCGCACGGTGAGGGCCTGGTCGAGGTGACCGGCGTGATCACCGCCGTGGATCCCGCCCTCGTACTGCCTTACCTCGTCAACGGGGACGACCTCGCCGAGGTGGGTCTGGCAGCCGCGGCCACCGATCGGCGCACCGTCGGCGACACGTGGGCACGACAGCTCGAGTACGCGTCGGCGGTCGCCCTCGTGGACGACGGCCAGGCCGGTGAGGAGGACCTGGCGCTGATCGGCCAGTTGCACCCGACGGCTCCCCGGGCGGCGGCCGGTTCGAAGGAGCTGACAAGGCTGGCTCTCGCGGGATTCGACGTGGAAGCGGCCCGCGCGGGCCAGCATCCGGCCTGCGCGCTGCTGCCCCAGGAGGCCGACGAGGCAGGTGTCAGCACTCTCGTGTGGCGCAAGCACCGGCCGTTCCATCCCGAGCGCCTGTACGAAGCGCTGGAGGAGCTGAGTTGTGCGGCCGCACGCAGCAGGGGCCGGTTCTGGCTCGCCGACCGCCCTGACACCCTCCTGTCCTGGGACGCCGCGGGCGGTGCGCTCTGCGTCGAGAACAATGGCCCCTGGCTCGCGTCCCTGCCGGACGCCGCCTGGGACATGATTCCGCCGGTCCGGCGGGCCGCCGCCGCACTGGACTGGCACCCCGAACACGGCGACTGCTGCCAGCACCTGGTCTTCGTCTCCCCCGGCCTCGACCGGGACGGGCTGACCACCCTGCTCGATTCCTGCCTGCTGACCGATGCCGAGTACGAAGCGGGCCGCACGGCGTGGAAGAGCCTGCCGGCCGCCTTCGACGCGCTTCTCGACCCGGTCCACTGACCGACCCGCACCGGTCGTGACGAAGGGTGACGCTCGAATGCTCCGGGTGCTGAACCGGGCTGCGGCAGCGGGCCCGGAGGTGCCCGCACCCGGACGGGCTTACGCTGCCAGATATGCCGGACATGTCCATCTCTTCCCTCTTGCGGGCGCGTCCGGCGTGTCCCGGAACCGCGACCGACGAAGGAGTCAGCGAGATGTCCACGACCACGGCGCACCACCCCCACCCCGCGCACGCGCACCAGCACGCCCCGGGGTGCGGCCACGTGGCGATCCCGCACAACGACCACATCGACTACGCGCACGACAGCCACCTGCACCGCGCCCACGAGGACCATGTGGACGAGTGCGTGAATCCGGCCCACGCGGTGCACGAAGGGCACGAGCACCGGCACGGACAGGACTGCGGCCACGTCGCCGTGCCGCACGACGACCATGTCGACTACGTCCATGACGGCCACAGGCACGCCTCGCACGACGGGCATTGGGACGACCACTGATCGGTCACTGCCGCCCGTCGGCGTCGGGAGACAGGCGCATATGACAGGCGCCGGTGCGGAGTCCCGCACCGGCGCCTGTCGCTGTTGACGTTCATGCATGGGGCAGGCATAGAGGCCGTTCGGCCTGGACATTATGAATACGACAATCATCCCGCTGAGTTGATCCATCACCTGCGGCGGCGTGCCGACCAGTGCCATGGCAGTCGAGCTGCCGCTGCCCCACTGAGAGGCGAGTGCCGCTGTTGGCTGTCCCCTTGTTCCTGGACGCGAAGCTCGAACCACCCCTCACTTCCCTGCTGGCCTCCTCCCGCTTCCTGCACGACCTCGTGGACGGGCTGGGATCGCCCCTCAACGTGGTGCTTCCGGACCGGATCGCCGAGAACGTCACACGGTTTCGGTCCGTGTACCACCGCCACCGTCTGAGGGGGGAGATCAGCTTCGCCCACAAGGCCAACCGGTCGAGCGCACTGGTACGCCGGCTCGCCACCACCGACTCGGCCATGGATGTGGCCTCTCTCGGCGAACTGCAGCACGCGCTGGCCTGCGGATTCACCCCTGACCGCATCAGCGCGACGGGACCCAAGGAACCGGAATTCCTCTGGCTGGCCGCACGAACCGGCATCACGGTGAACATCGAGGAACAGGCCGAGCTGCACTCACTCGCCGCGCTGGTGCGCCACCACGCGCTGCCCCGGGTGCGGGTGCTGCTGAGACTGTCGGACTTCTCCGGCACCCCGGTGAAGGTGCTGAGCCGCCGCAGCCGATTCGGCGTCCCCGCCTCGGAGTTGGCCGTCCTGCTGGACGCTTGCGAGCGGCACCAGGAGACCGTGGAGGTCATCGGCGTCTCCTACCACCTCGACACCACCAGCATCGAGGAGAAGGCCCTCGCGCTGGAGGGCTGCGTGCGGGCCATGGACGCCTGCAGGGAGCGGGGGATGCGTCCCCGGGTCATCGACATCGGCGGCGGATTCGGTGTCAGCTATCTCGCCGACGGAGCACAGTGGGAGCGCTACACCAGCCAGATGACCCTGGCGGCGATGGGCCGGCGCGAGGCTCTCGCCTGGCGCAACCACACGTACGGGCTGAGCAGCGAAGGGGGCACCCTCCGCGGAAGCCTGGATCTCTACCCTTCTCATCGCCCGGTCGCCGGGGCCGACTATCTGGACGAACTCCTGCGCAGTCCCGCCCCCACGCTCGGCCGCCCGCTGGCGACGTTGCTCCTGGAGAACCTGTACGACCTGTGCGTCGAGCCGGGCCGGGCCCTGCTGGACCAGTGCGGGCTGACCTTGGCCCGCGTGCTGGAGACACGGCGCGAGACGGACGGCACACACTCCGTACGCCTGTCGATGAACGCCGACGACTGCGCTCTCGAGGAGCACGGCATCCTCATGGACCCGGTCGTCCTCCGTCGGCACAAGCCCTGGGAGGCGGCGGACGGCTCCGGGGACTCCTTCGGGGTCCACCTGTTCGGGAATCTGTGCCTCGAATCCGATCTCATCACGCGCAGGCTGGTCTCCCTCCCCCTTCTGCCGGCTCCGGGTGACCTTCTGGCGTTCCCCAACACAGCCGGATACTGCATGGATTTCAACGCCCACCACGCCCAGCGACGCCCGCTCGCCCGCAAGGTGGCGGCCTTCCGAGGACCCGACGGCTGGCAGTGGCGTCTCGACGACCAGTACTGGCCCTTACATTCCGCAGAGGACGCGCATGAGGTATGACAGCATCATCGAAACCGTCGGCAACACGCCCTTGGTGCGTATCGACCCTCACGTCCACGGTCTGCGGAACATCGACCTCTACGCGAAACTCGAGTTCTGCAATCCCTTCGGTTCTCTGAAGGACCGGGCAGCGTGGAACATGGTCCGCCCCGGCCTGGCCGCGGCAGTCGAACAGGACAGCCGGATAGTCGAGTTGTCCAGCGGGAACACCGCCAAGGCGCTTGCCGCCATAGCCGGGATGCACGGGATCGGGTTCAAGAGCGTCACCAATCGAATGAGAATCCCGGAGATCAAGGAGATGCTCCTCCTGCTGGGCGCCGAGATCGAGGAACTGCCGGGGCAGACCGAGTGTCTCGATCCCACGAACTCGGAAGATCCTCTGACCCTGTTCCACCGCAGTCTCGGCGATCCCGGAAGCACCTACCTCCACACCGATCAGTACTACAACGCGCGCAACCCGGAGGCCCACGAGCACGGCACCGGCCCCGAGATCGTGGCCGACCTCGACGGCCGGGCGCCCGACTGGTTCATCTCCGGTGTCGGCACGGCCGGTTCCTCCACCGGTGTGGCGCGGGCGTTACGGGACCACAACCCGAAGGTCGGAGTGGTCGGGCTCGTCGCGGACAAGTCGGACTTCATTCCGGGCATCAGGAACATCGACGAGGTCCAGGAGGTCGGGATCTTCGATCCCCTCACCTACGACACCATCGAGAAGGTCACCTCCTCCGAGGCCATCGACGGAATGCTGACGCTCGTCCGCCGGTGCGGAATCCTGGCAGGACCGACCGGCGGGGCCGCGTACTACGGAGCGGTCCGGCACCTCCGGGACATCGGGCCGCAGCTCACCGAGCCCGCGACAGCCGTCTTCATCGTGTGCGACCGTGTCGAGAGTTATCTGAGCTACATCAGGAAGCGTCGGCCCGAACTCCTCGGTCAGCGGCAGCGGCATAACTCCGTCGCCTCGGTGGCCGCCGAGGAGCTGCTCACGACCGCCGCCGTAGGAGTCTCCGAGGCGCAGAAGTGGATCGCCTCGGAGAAGCCCCTGGTCGTGGACATGCGCAGCCCTTATGCCTATGCGGCCCTGCACATCGAGGGATCGATCAACATCGTCGACGAGCTGTTCGAGGACCTCGTTCACGGAGGGCTGCCGTTCAGCAAGTCCCGGCCGGTGCTGCTCGCGTGTCCTGTCGGCGAGAGATCGCTGCGGTACGCGGCCCTCCTGGCCCGTATGGGCCATCCGGATGTGCGCAGCCTCGCCGGAGGCATCATCGCCTGGCGGGATGCCGGCGCGCCGTTGGTGCGGGAGTGAGGCCCGTGCCCGGCGGAGCGGCGAAGCGGGAGGCGGAGGATCTGGCCGCCTGGAGCGACGACGTCCGCGCGCAGTTCCCGATCGTGGCGGGCAACGCCGGTCTGGCCTATCTGGACAGCGCCGCCACCGCGCAGAAGCCGCAGGCCGTGCTGGACGCGGTCCAGGAGTATCTGACGACCTCCAACGCGAACGCGGGGCGCGGGACCTACCCGTGGGCCAACAGGACGACGAACCTGATCGAGGAGGTCCGGGAGCGGGTCAAGGTCTTCCTCGACGACCCGGATCCGGATACCTCCGCAGTCCACTTCGTCAGCGGTACCACCGAAGGGCTGCGCCTGGTGGCCCTGGACTGGCTGGCCCGTGAACTCCGCGACGGGGACGAGATCATCGTCCCGTTCGCGGATCACGAGGCGAACCTCTCGCCCTGGCTGGAGGCGGTCGAGTCACTGGCCCGCCAGGGCACGCGCGTCACGGTCAAGGAGATGCCCTGTCAACCGTCCTCCGGTGATTACGACACGGACCGGCTCACCGGCCTCGTATCCCCCCGGACGCGGTTCGTGGCGCTGACCCACGTCCACCACGTCTACGGCGGTGACATGAACGTGCACCGGATCCGCCGGGCGGTGGGACCCGATCCGGTGATCTGCCTGGACGCCGCCCAGAGCGTCGGCCATCTCCCCGTCTCGATGAAGGCGCTGGACGTCGACTTCGCGGTCTTCTCCGGGCACAAGGCCCTGGCGCTGCCCGGCACCGGCGCGGTCTGGTCCCGCGGCGTACGCGGGGCGCCGTTCACGCCGCGCGGCTGGAGCGGCACACCGAACACCGTGGGCATCGTCAGCCTGGGCGCCGCCCTGGACTGGCTCGACCGGGTCGGAACGGAGCGGATCGAACGCTGGACCGTGGAGCTGGCCGCCCGGCTGACGGACGGGCTGCGGACGCCGGCGCCGTACGAGGTGGTGGGGTGCCAGCAGAGTCTGGCCGTGGACTCCCCGGTGCAGCAGCGGCACGGCATCGTGACGTTCAGGCACCGGGACATCGATGCGGCCGACCTGGGGTTCATCCTGTTCAGCCACGGTTTCATGGTGCGGGCGGACGGCCTCTGCCAGGGCCGGGGCGGTGAGAACCGCAGCTCCGTACGGGTCAGTCTGCATGCCTACAACAGCCGGCACGAGATAGACCGGTTGCTGGAGGTACTCGCCGGACTGACCTAGCGCCTGATGCCGATGACAATCGTTTTCAGCTGTAGATTCGGGGTCACAGGACGGAACCGAGCACGTAGAGGTGGTACGGGAAGATGAGCGTGAGCATGTCGACGGCCCAGCGATGGGTGGACCGCTGGGAGCAACAGCAGCAGAGATACGCGATCGACCGTGAGGAGCGCTTCACGGTGGTCGCGGATGTCGTGGAACACGTGACCACCGGTCATGAGGTGCCGCGTGTTCTCGATCTGGGGTGCGGCCCCGGCTCGCTGCCCGCACGGCTGATCGAACGGCTGCCGCAGGCCGAGATCGTCGCCGTCGACATGGACCCGCTGCTGCTGGCACTGGCCCGCGCCCGCCATCCGGACGCCGCACGGTATGTCGAAGCGGTGATCGGCGAGGAGGGCTGGACGGGCGCCCTCGGACTCCAGGGGCCGATCGACGCGGTCGTGTCCACCACCGCGCTCCACTACCTCCCCGACGGAATACTGCGGAGCACCTACGCCGAGCTGAGATCCCTCCTGCGGCCCGGCGGCGTACTGATCAACGCCGACCACCTGTCGCAGGACGGGGCCGGGTTCGCGGAGATCGCGGAGTTCGTCGGTGTCCGCCGGGCCGAACGCCGTCATGCCTTCGACCACGAGGACTGGGAGACATGGTGGTCCGCCGTCGAGAACGAGCCCGAGCTGACGCAGCTGTGCGCCGAGCGCCGTAAGCCAGGGTTCGTCCACGCCGACTGCGCCGTCACGCTCGGCCGGCACGTCGAGCTGCTGGCCGAAGCGGGCTTCGGACATGCCAGTCCGGTCTGGCAGGTGGGCAACAGCTACGTCCTCGTCGCCATCCGGCAGTAGCCGGGGCGGCGATCCTGAGACGGAAGGTCATTCCGCCGCCCGACCGGCAGCGTGTCCACTCCGGCCGCGGAGTGCCACGTCAACTCGACGCTTCTCCCGGTCGCCGGTCATCGTCGGCCGCGGCGGGGATCGCCTTGTCGATGAGGACGGCGGCGATGGCCGCGGCGGTGGGAAAGGCGTCGGCGTCCAGGACCCGGGTACGGGCAGCGGCGCCGTCGATGAGCAGCGCGAGCTGCTCGCCGAGTTGTTCGGGGTCGGCGGCCCCGGCTTCGCGGGCGGTGTCGGCGAGCCGCGCGGCGACGGCCTTCTTGTAGTCGCGTGCGTACCGGGATGCGGAGTGCTGGGGGTCGTGGAGTTCGACGGCGGCGGCGATGTAGGGGCACAGGGGCGTGGTGGGAGGGATGTCGAAGGCGGCGAGGAGCCGTTCACGGGGCGCGAGGTCGGGGCGGTCGAACACATCGGACAGAACGGAGGGGTCGAACGTGCGCAGGTACTCGGCGACGAGTTCATCCTTGCCGGCGAAGTGCTGGTAGGCCGTGCGCTTGGACACCTGCGCCGCCGCGCAGAGCTGATCCATGCCGGTGCGATTGATGCCCTGCTCGCGGAACAGTTGCCGGGACGCGCCGAGGATGCGCTCACGAGCGCCCCGGCCGCGGCGGACGCCCGTGGGGCCCTTCTCCATCTCCGTCATGGGTCCACCGTACCGCAGCCGGGTAACGCCCGGTGTACATAGTTGCGCCCTCGTCGTCCGCCCAGTAGCGTAAGCACACAGAGCGGTGTACTTAACGCCGTCACTCCAGGTACACACGGCACCACCGACGCGAGGGAACGACCATGGGAAAGCTCGACGGCAAGGTCGCGGTCATCACCGGCGGCACCACCGGCATGGCGTTGGCCGGCGCGAGGCTGTTCGTCGACGAGGGAGCCCACGTCTTCATCACCGGCCGGCGCCAGGAGGCCCTGGACGAGGCCGTGCGGCAGATCGGCCGCAACGTCACCGGCGTGCAGGGCGACGCCGCCGACCTGGACGACCTGGACCGCCTGTACGACACCGTCAAGCGGGAGAAGGGAAGCCTCGACGTGCTGTGGGCCAGCGCCGGAGGGGGCGAGCCCGCCCCGCTCGGCGAGATCACCGAGGCCCAGTTCGACACCTGGTTCGGGCTCAACGCCCGCGGCACCCTGTTCACCGTCCAGAAGGCCCTCCCGCTCCTCAACGACGGCGGTTCCATCCTCATGACCGGCTCCAACGCCTCTCTGGGCGCCTTCCCCGGCTGGAGCGTCTACGCCGGCAGCAAGGCCGTCCAGCAGGCATGGGCCCGAATCTGGCTCAACGAGCTCAAGGACCGGCGCATCCGCGTCAACGTCCTGACCCCCGGCCAGGTCGCCACCGCCAAGCAGGAGGAACTCTTCGACGAGGCCACCAGGCGCCAGTTCGAGTCCCTCATCCCCCGCGGCCATATGGGCCGCCCCGACGAAATCGCCACCGCCGCCCTCTTCCTCGCCTCCGACGACTCCAGCTACGTCAACGGCATGGAACTCGTCGCCGACGGCGGCACCACCGCCGTCTGAACCGGACGACCACACCCTCAACCTGGGCAGGACATCTCATGAGCGACATCAGCATCATCGGCACCGGGAACATGGCCCGCACCATCGGAGCGCGGGCCATAGCGGGCGGCAACACCGTCGAGGTCATGGGCCGCGATCAGTCCAAGGCCGCTGACCTGGCCGAGGCTCTCGGCGGCGGCGCCACGACGGGAGAGTGGGGCACCGCACCGGCCGGGGACATCGTCATCGTGGCCCTGCTGCACGACGGCGTCGTGCCGGTCGTCACCCGGTACGGAGCCGCTCTCGCGGGCAAGGTCATCGTCGACATCAGCAATCCCTTCAACTCCACGTTCGACGGGCTGGCCCACCGTGAGGAGACCTCGATCGCGCAGGAAGTCGCCAAGGCGGCCCCGGCCGGCGCCGGCGTGGTGAAGGCGTTCAACACCGTCTTCCGCCACGTCCTGGAGAAGGGCCGGCCCGACGTCTTCATCGCCGGCGACGACGCACAGGCCAAAGCACGGGTGGAAGCGTTCATCGAGAGCCTCGGGATGCGCCCGCTGGACGTCGGTGGCCTGAAAATGGCGCACTGGCTGGAAGGAGCGGGCCTGGTCACGGTCGGCCTCGCCAACCACGGGGCGGGGAACCTGGACTTCGCCCTCGGCCTCACCGCACTTCCGTCCGAGTGAACGGTTGACGGGTCACCGAAGCGGCGCGCCGGGCGAGGCCGTGGAGGAGCCCGGATCCGCGGTCGTCTGACCCGGCGGAAGCGCCGCGCACTTCTCCGTACGCGGCGAAGGCCGTTGCCGCAGGGCTTTCGCCGGGGGCCGGGGAGGGGCCCGGTTCCCGCGATCCGTGGCAGGAACCGGGCGGCGGATGAGAGCGTGACGGTCATGAATCCCGACGTCAGCAATCCATCGGCCGACGGCGCCTGGGTGAGGCGTTTTCACCGCGCCGACGACAGCGTCCGCCTCGTATGCCTCCCCCATGCCGGCGGCAGTGCGGCTTTCTACCGTCCGATGTCAGCGGCGCTGTCGCCGGACGTGAGCACCTTCGCCGTTCAGTACCCGGGGCGGCAGGACCGCATCAGGGAGCCCTGCGTCGAGAGCATCCCCGAACTCGCGGACGCGATCTTCGACGCACTCGCACCCCTGGCCGGCGAGTCCCTGGCTCTGTTCGGTCACAGCATGGGAGCGACGCTCGCCTTCGAGCTGGCCGTACGCATGGAGAAGCGTCTCGGGAGGTCTCCGTCCGCCCTCTTCCTCTCGGGGCGCCGGGCGCCCGCCCACTTCCGGGCCGAGGCCGACTTCGTCCACACCCGCGACGACGCGGGCATCGTCGCCGAGCTGGCGGCACTCAGCGGAACGGCCCCCGAGCTCCTGGAGAACCAGGAGATCCTCGACATGGTGCTGCCGATGCTCCGCAGCGACTACCGGGCGATCGAGACCCACCGGGGCGGAGTGGACGACGTGGTCTCGTGTCCGGTCACGGTGCTCACCGGGGAGAGCGACGACCGGGTCTCCGTCCAGGAGGCGGCAGGCTGGGCGGCCCACACCCGTGGGGACTTCGCCCTGGAGACCTTTTCCGGAGGCCACTTCTTCCTCGACGACCACCGGGACGCGGTCGCCGGCATCGTCCGCGCCGGCCTCAAGGGCACGCGGAGTGAGGCGCGCCCGGCTTCCCGTCAGGGGGCTTCCCGTCAGGGGGCTTCCCGTCAGGGGGTCGACGCGGAGACCACGTAGACGACCGGGGCCGCCGGATCCGTCATGTTGACGGTGATGTCCTGGGTGGGGCGCGGGTCCTTGTTCTTGTGGACCGTGCCCGCCCAGTCGACTCCCGGGCCGAAGTACCAGCCGGTGATCTTGATGTCCCGTTCCGCGATGGTGACCTTGCCGGTCTCCAGTGCGGCACGGCCGGTGCCGACACCGCTCAGGAAGCGGTCGAGGCCGGCGGAGGTCGTACGGAACTTCACGTACATCCGGCTGGCTTTCCAGTTGTTCGTCTCGTAGTACTGGACTCCCTGCGCGTTGCCCGGAATGGGCAGCTCGAAGATCCGGCGCTGCATGCCGGACGGCCAGTCCTCGCGCAGCCCCTGGGCGGCGGCCTCGGCTTCCTTGTCCTTGCCGGAGCGGCGGCTCTGGCCCGCGGAGATCACCAGGTAGCCGGCCGGGATGCCGATGAGCAGCACGATGATGGTCAGCGTGATCAGGCGCCGTCTGACCACCCTGCGCCGGTCCTCCGGAGGCATACCGTCGCCGCCCGCCGAGGCACCGGAGGAACCGGACGATCCGGAGGACCCCGAAGAGCCGGACGTGGGGGGCTGGCGCGGCACGATGTGGTGTTCGGCTGCGGTCATGGTCGGTGATCCCTCGAAGCTGCGGTGCGGAGCGGAGTACGGATGGCCGGGAGCCGCGGCTCGCGCGGCCCCGGGTCACTCGACGGGGCGGGTGCTGCGCGTGTTCCGGATGGTGCTCGCGGCCTGGTCGTAGAACTGCGCGTACCGCTCGTAGCGCTCGACCCGGCGGCGGTTGGTCCGCCGGAACCTGCGGGCGACCAGACGGGCGAGGTCCGCGGCGCCGACCATGCCCGCCTCGGGGCCGAGCTGGGCCTTCGCGATGCGGGCCTCCGGGCGGTAGCCGCGGCCGGTGAGGTGGCGTTTGAAGGCGTCCCTGGCCGGGCCGATCAGCAGGTCGTCGGCGGCGCTGACGCCGCCGCCGATGACGAAGCAGGACGGGTCCAGGGCGGCGGCGAGATTGGCGATGCCGACGCCGAGCCACTGGCCGATGTCCTGGAGGAGCTCGACGCACATGGCGTCGCCCTCGCGGGCCAGTTCGGTGATGAGCGGCCCGGTGATGTCCGGGATGTTGCCCTTGACCCGCTCGATGATGCCGTGCGCCACCGGGGAGTCCGCGGCGGCCAGCTCCCTGGCCTCGCGCACGAGGGCGTTGCCCGAGCTGTACTGCTCCCAGCAGCCGCGGTTGCCGCACGGGCAGCGGTGCCCGCCGGGCACCACCTGCATATGGCCGAACTCACCCGCGACGCCGTACTTGCCGCGCTTGACGTGCCCGTCCTCGAGGATCGCCCCGCCGATGCCGGTGCCCAGCGTGATCATGACCAGGTGGTCCTCGCCGCGGCCGGCGCCGAAGCGCCACTCCGCCCAGGCGGCCGTGTTGGCGTCGTTGTCGACCATCACGGGGACGACCAGCCGGGAGGCGATGGCGTCACGGAGGGGTTCGTCGCGCCATGCCAGGTGCGGGGCGAACAGCACCTTGGACCGGTCCGCGTCGACCCAGCCCGCGGCGCCGATCCCGACGGCGTGCACATCGTGCCGGTCGGAGAGGTCCAGGACCAGCTCGACGATGGTGTCCTCGACGACCTTGGGGCTCTTGGACTTGTCCGGCGTCTCGGTGCGCAGGGTCTCCAGGATGTTGCCGTCGGCGTCGACGACCCCGGCCATCACCTTCGTCCCGCCGATGTCGATGCCGACGGTGGGAACCCTGGGTGCCGTGAGGTGCGAGCGCCGCTCCTTGGTGCCGACAGTCCGCAGGACGGTGGCGCGGGCGGAGCCGCGGTGTGTGAAGTCGCGGTACGTGCTCATCGTCCCTGCGCAGGTCGGGGGGCCGGTCGGTGATCCGTCCGGCGGCGGACGGCGCCCGCCGCACACGATTCTGCCATTCCCCCGCCCCCGGAACCGGTCTCCGGCCCCGGGCGGGGGGTACGGGAACGCGGTTCACGGGGTGCTGTCACCGGCGGGCCGGCCGCCGAGGTGGTCCGGTGAGGGGGCTCGTCCGAGCTCGTGGCTGAGCTCGTCGAGCTCGCTCCCACCGGCCATCTGACGGGTCAGTTCGTCCAGTGTGACGCCGTCCTTCGTGTGGCTTCCGGACATCGCTCCACGCTTGAGCAGCACGAACCGGTCACCCACGAGGTACGCGTGGTGAGGATTGTGCGTGATGAGGACCACGCCGAGCCCGGCGTCCCTGGCGGCCGCGACGTACTTGAGCACGACCCCCGACTGCTTGACGCCCAGCGCCGCGGTCGGCTCGTCGAGGACGAGGACCTTGGCGCCGAAGTACACGGCCCGGGCGATGGCCACGCACTGGCGTTCACCGCCTGACAGGGTGCCGATGGGTTGATCGACGTCACGCAGGTCGATGCCCATGCGCAGCAGCTCCGCGCGGGTCGTCTCGCGCATCCGCCGTACGTCGAGGCGGTTGAAGGGACCGGCTCCCTTCGTCGGCTCGGAGCCGAGGAAGAAGTTGCGCCAGACCGGCATCAGCGGAACGACGGCCAGGTCCTGGTAGACGGTGGCGATGCCCCGGTCCAGGGCGTCGCGCGGGTTGGCGAGCGTGGTCTCCTCGCCCTCGATCAGGAAGGTCCCGGCGTCGTGACGGTGCAGCCCCGCGATGATCTTGATGAGGGTGGACTTGCCGGCGCCGTTGTCGCCGAGGACACAGGAGATCTCCCCCGCGTGCACCTCCAGCGAGACGTTCTCCAGGGCCTTGATGTTGCCGTAGTACTTGCTGACGCCGTCGAGCTCGACGAGCGCCGGGCCGGCCGTGTCCCGGGGGGCCGGAGCCTGGGTGGCCGTCATTTCGTCGCCTCCGCGCGCTTGCGTACCCATGCGTTGAGCAGGGTGGCCAGGAGCAGCATCGCTCCCAGGAAGAACTTGAACCAGTCGGGGTTCCACTCCGCGTAGACGATGCCCTTGCTGGTCATTCCGAAGATGATCGCGCCGATGGCCGACCCGATCGCGGAGCCGTAGCCGCCGGTGATCAGACAGCCGCCGATGACGGCCGCGATGATGTAGATCAGCTCGTTGCCGACGCCCTCGCCGGACTGGACCACGTCGTACGAGAAGAGCAGGTGCTGCCCGGAGACCCATGCGGCGAAGGCGACCCCGAGGTAGAGCCCGATCCGTGTGCGGATCACCGGGACGCCGACCGCGCGTGCGGCGTCGGCCTCGCCTCCGACGGCGAAGATCCAGTTGCCGAAGCGGGTGCGGATCAGGATCCAGGTGGCGATCGCCACGAGCGCCGCCCACCACAGGATGGTGACCTTCAGCTCGACGTCGCCGATGGAGAGGTGGGACGCGAAGACCTTGCGGGCGGAGTCGAAGCCCTCCATGTTCCCGATGGCCTTGGTCGAGACGGTGCCGCTGATCAGCTTGGTGAAGCCGAGGTTCAGGCCCGTCAGCATGAGGAAGGTGCCGAGCGTGATGATGAAGCTCGGGAGCTTGGTGCGGGTCAGCATGAAGCCGTTGAACGCGCCGAAGCCCAGGGTGACCAGCAGCGACACGAAGACGCCGACCCAGACGTTGGCGGTCATCTGGTAGCTGAACATCGAGGAGATCAGCGCCGAGCTGGTCACCATCACACCGGCGGAGAGGTCGAACTCTCCGCCGATCATCAGGAGCGCCACGGGCGCGGCCATGATCCCGATGGTGGAGGCCGCGTACAGCACCGTGCCGAGGCTGGATGCCTGCAGGAAACTGTCGGCGACGATCGCGAAGAAGAGGAAGACGGCCGCTGCCCCGACGACCGAGCCGAGCTCGGGCCGGCCGAGGAGCTTGCGCAGCGGGGAGGTACGCAGCAGGCGTTCGTCGGTGTGGGGCGCCGCCGGTTGCCCGGTCGCTGTCATCGCGTGCCCCGATTCGTGTACTCGGCGAGCGCGTCGGCGTCCTTGGAGGTGATGACCTGCGGGCCGGTAAGGACGGGCAGGCCGCCGCCGAGCACGTTCTGGTTGTAGCGGTAGAGCCAGAGCAGGTCGACGGCCTCGTACCCCTGGAGGTAGGGCTGCTGGTCGACCGCGAAGCCGAGCGTCTTGTTCTGGAGGCCGGTCGCGACGCTCGCGTTGAGGTCGAAGGTGTCGATCTCGGCCTTGCTGCCTGCCGTCTGCTTCGCCTTGACGGCCGCGGCGGCGAAGGGAGCGCCGAGGGTGACGACCGCGTCGATGTCCTGGTCGGAGTCGAGCTTCGCCTCGATGGACGCCTGGACGTCGGGCATGTTGGTGCCGTCGACGTAGAGGTTCTGCATCGTTCCGTCGAAGGTCTTCTTCGCCCCGGCGCAGCGCTGCTCGTGGCCGACGTTGCCCTGCTCGTGCAGGACGCAGAGCACCTTCTTGCGCTTACGCTCGTTCAGTTCACCCCCGACGGCCTCGCCCGCGATGGACTCGTCCTGGCCGATGTGGGTGAGCGCGCCGAAGGCCTTGGACTCGGCCGAGCCGGAGTTCACGGTGATCACGGGGATGCCCGCCTTGACCGCCTTGGCCACGACGGTCTTCATCGAGTCGGGCTTGGCCAGCGAGACGATCAGGCCGTCGACCTTCTTGTCGATCGCGGTCTGGACGAGCTCCGCCTGCTGCTGGCCCTCGTCGCTGTGCGAGTAGAGGAAGTTGATGTTGTCCTTGACGGCCGCCTGCTTGGCGCCCTTCTGGACGATGTCCCAGAAGGTGTCGCCATCACCCGAGTGGGTGACCATGGCGAACGTCCAGCGGGGCGTGTTCACCGCGGACCGGCCTTCGGCGGCCTGAGCGGCGCGCTCCTCCGCCCGCTTGCCGCCGGTGCTGCTGCATCCCGCGAGGGAGGCTGCCAGTACCGCTGCCAGCACGGCGCCCATCGCGCGTACCCCTGTCCGAACCCTTGCCACGACGCCGTGCCCTTCTTGTGCTGCTCGCTGTGCTGCCTGGTGAAGCCGGGGAGGGCGGACTCGCCGCCCGGCGGGCCAAGTATCCCCGAGCCCGGACCGGCGTGGACCGGCAGGGGCGCGGGCCGCGCCCTCCCGTCGTTCTAGCGACCTTGCATGACCGCGTCAACGCTTTTGTCCGAACATCCTTACCGGCGACCGCCCGCCGGGGATTCAGGGCCGGACGAGCAGCTGGAACTCGAAGGCGTACCGCGAGGCCCGGTAGACGTGCGAGCCGAATTCGACCGCCCGCCCGCCGTCGTCGAAGGTGGTGCGTTCCATGGTCAGCAGCGGGGCGCCGGCGGGCTCCGTGAGCAGCTCGCCCTCCTCGGCGGTGGCGGCGCGGGCGCCCACCGTCTGCCGGGCGCTGTGCAGCGTGATGCCCGCGGCACGCATCATCCGGTACAGGCCCGTCGACTCCAGCCGCTCTGTGGAGAGGTCGAGCAGCTGCGGCGGCAGGTGGTTGCGCAGGAGCGCCACCGGTTCGTCGTGCGCGTACCGCACCCGCTCGACGAGATGGACGTGCGCGCCCTCCTCGACCCCGAGCGCGGCGGCGACCTCGGGTGCCGCCGGCTCGACCGTGTTGCGCAGCACGCGGGTCGCCGGGCTCCGGCCGGCCGTGTCCAGGTCGTCGTAGAGGCTGCTCAGTTCGAGCGGGCGCTTGATGCGACTGTGCACGACCTGGGTGCCGACACCGCGCCGTCGCACCATCAGCCCCTTGTCGACGAGCGACTGGATGGCCTGGCGGACGGTGGGCCGGGAGAGTCCGAGCCGTGCGGCGAGCTCCAGTTCGTTGCCGAGGAGGCTGCCGGGCGCGAGCCGGCCCTGCTCGATGGCCGCCTCCAGCTGCTGGGCCAGCTGGTAGTAGAGCGGGACGGGGCTGGTGCGGTCCACGCCCAGCCCCAGGGCGGCGGAGTCGGCGGCGGGTTTGGGCACGGCACGGAGCGTACCTCCTGCCGCCTCGCCACACCCCTCAATTTGTCAGGACATATAGTTGACAGTGCGTCCGGGGGGCGGCACGTTGGGTCCATGCGCATCGGACTCATCGGCACGGGCCGGATCGGTTCCTTCCACGCGGGCGTGCTGGCACGCCATCCCGCGGTCGCCTCGCTCGTGGTGACGGATCCGGACACCGCCCGCGCCTCGGAGACCGCAGCGCGGACGGGGGCCACGGCTCTCGCGTCCGCCCAGGAGGTCCTCGGTGCGGGGGTCGACGCGCTCGTGATCACCTCGGCCACCTCGGCGCACGCGGATCTCATCGGCCGGGCCGCCCGGGCCGGTCTGCCCGCCTTCTGCGAGAAGCCCGTCGCCCTGGACCTGGCGGGCACACTGGGCGCGCTGCGCGAGGTCGAGCGGGCCGGCAGTGTCCTCCAGCTCGGCTTCATGCGCCGGTTCGACGCGGGCTACGCCGCGGCGCGCGCCGCCGTGCGCGGCGGGACCCTGGGCCGGCTGCACACCGTACGGGCGACGACCTCCGACCCCGCTCCCCCGCCCGCCGCCTATCTGCCGCTCTCCGGCGGCCTGTTCAGGGACTGTCTGGTGCACGACTTCGACATCCTGCGCTGGGTGACGGGCCGCGAGGTGACCGAGGTGTACGCGACCGGCTCCGACGGCGGCCCGGCGATGTTCCGGGAGGCCGATGACGTGGACACGGCGGCGGCGCTGCTGACCCTGGACGACGGCACGCTCGCCACGGCGACGGCCACCCGGTGCAACGGAGCCGGTTACGACGTGCGCATGGAGCTGGCGGGCGAGCGGGACCAGATCGCGGTCGGCCTCGACGACCGTACGCCGCTCACGTCCGCCGAGCCGCAGGGGCCGCCCGCTCCCGCCAAGCCGTGGCCGGGCTTCCTGGAGCGCTTCGCCCCGGCGTACGAGGCGGAGCTGGACGCGTTCCTCGCCGTCGTACGCGGAGAGCTTCCGAACCCGTGCGACGGCCGGGAGGCGCTGCACGCGCTGCGCGTCGCCGAGGCGTGCGAGTTGTCGCGCCGGGAGCGCCGCCCCGTACGGATGGCGGAGATCGCCGAGGCCTGAGGCCCGGCCCCGCTACCAGGCCACCGGCAGGCTCAGCGGGCCCCGTATCAGCATGCCCGTACGCCAGGACAGGCCGGCCGGGTCCGCGTCGAGCCTCAGCTCCGGGCAGCGTTCGAGGAGCGACCGGATGGCGATGCGGGCCTCGATGCGGGCCAGCGGAGCGCCCAGGCAGTAGTGGATGCCGTGGCCGAAGGCGACGTGACCTCGGGCGTCCCGTGTGATGTCGAAGCGGTCGGCGTCCGGGTAGCGGGCGGGATCGCGGTCGCAGTCGGCCATCGCGACCAGGACGAGTTCGCCACCGCCGGGGATCACCGTGCCCGAGACGTCGAGCGGCTCGGTGGTGAAGCGGTAGGTGGGCGTCTCGACGGGACCCTCGTAGCGGAGGGTCTCCTCGACCGCGTTGTCGATCAGGCTGAGATCCGCGCGCAGCGCCGCGAGTTGCCCGGGATGCGTCAGCAGGCTGAGGACGCCGTTGGAGATGAGGTTGACCGTGGTCTCGTGGCCGGCGACGAGCAGCAGCCAGGCCATGCCCAGGAGTTCGTCGGCGGAGAGCTGGTCGCCGTCGCCGTCCGAGGTGTGGATCAGCGCGCTCATCAGGTCGTCCCCGGGGGCCGCGCGCTTCTCCTCGATCAGCCCGGTGAGATACGCGGTCATGGCGGCCTTCGCCCGGCCGCGCGCCTCGGCGTCGAGGGACGAGACCGCGGTGTCGGACCATGCGCGGAAGGCCTGCCGGTCCAGGGACGGTACGCCCAGCAGCTCGCAGATGACGGCCATCGGCAGGGGGACGGACAGCGCTTCGACCAGGTCGGCGGAGCGGCCGGGGCCACCGGTCATGGAGTCGAGGAACCCGTCCGTCATCTCCTGGACGCGCGGGGCGAGCCGTTCCATACGGCGCGGGGTGAACTCCCGGGCCACGAGCCGGCGCAGCCGGGTGTGGACCGGCGCGTCGCTGCCCAGCATGGACGTGCCCGCGGACACCTTGCCGACGCCCAGCGAGGGCGACGCCTTGCCCCAGTCCTTGGAGAGCCGCTGGTCGGCGAGGAGGGCGCGTCCCGCCTCGTACCCGACGACCAGCCAGGCCTCGGCGCCCTCCGGGATGCGGACCCGGTGCACCGGACCACTGGCGCGTAAGCGCGCGTAGACGGGATACGGGTCGCGGATGAAGTCGTCGCCGAGGGCGCCGAGATCGAGCAGGGCCTGGGTGGTCAACGCGTCTCCCTTCAGACGGGGCGGGCGGAGAGGACGGTGCCCTGCGCGACCGCGCAGAGCGTTTCCGCCCCCTCGTCGTCCACGGTGTACAGGTCGCAGCGCACGACGGCCTGTCGGCGGCCGGTGTGGACCACCTCGGCGCGGGCGCTCAGGGTGCGGCCACTCGCCGGCCGGACGTACTGGATCGAGAAACCGCCGGTCAGGACAGCCGCTCCCAGCGTCGTCCCGGCGGCGAAGGTCAGCGCGTTGTCGGCCGCGTAGGAGAGCACCCCGCCGTGCAGGAACCCGTTCTGCTGGGTGAGTTCCTTGCGTACGCCGACCTCGAGAACGGCCGCGCCGTCCCCGAACGCCGTGATCCGTGCGCCGACGAGCCCGCTGAACGGCTGGCTGTCGAGGACCTGCTGTGCCGTGTCCAGGGTGAGTCCGGTCATGGAAGCCATCCCACCTCACCAGCGCACCGGAAGGCGGCGGACGCCCCGCAGCAGCAGCCCGGGCAGCCAGTCGAGTTCCCCGCCTTCCGGGTCGCGGGCGAGGCCGGGGCAGCGCTCCAGCAGGGCGCGGATCGCGATGCGGCCCTCCATCCGGGCCAGTGGAGCGCCCAGGCAGAAGTGGATGCCGTGCCCGAAGGCCAGGTGCCCCTGGGCCTCGCGCCGGATGTCGAAGGTGTCCGGGTCCGGGTAGCGGCCTGGGTCCCGGTCCCCGGAACCCAGGGCGACCAGCACGGGCTCGCCCTGCGGTATGACGACCGGGCCGATGGCGACGGGTTCGCGGGTGAAGCGGAAGGTGGCCGTCTCCACGGGTCCGTCGTAGCGGAGCATCTCCTCGACCGCCCCGTCGATCAGCTCCGGCTCGGCACGGAGCAGCGCAAGCTGGTCCGGGTGGTCGAGCAGTGCGCGTACGCCGTTGGAGATCAGGTTCACGGTCGTCTCGTGCCCCGCGACCAGAAGCAGGAAGGCCATGCCGATCAGTTCGTCCGGTGACAGGCGGTCGCCCTCGTCGTCGTGTGCCTGGATCAGGGCGCTCATCAGGTCGTCGCCCGGCGCCCGGCGTTTGTCCTCGATCAGCTTGTCCAGGTAGGCGCCCATGGCGTCGACCGCCTCGTTCTCCTTCTCCGGTGAGACGGGCGTGACGACGGCGTTGGACAGTGCGCGGAAGGCGTCCCGGTCGATGTCGGGGACGCCGAGTAGCTCGCAGATCACGGTCATCGGCAGCGGGAAGGCGAACGCGTCGACGAGGTCGGCGCTCCCGGCGGGGACCATCGCGTCGAGGAGGTCCCCGGTGATCTGCTCGACGCGCGGGCGCAGCGCCTCGATCCGCCGGGCGGTGAATTCGCGGGCGACGAGCTTCCGCAGCCTGGTGTGGTGCGGGGCGTCCATCTCCAGCATGTTGGCGTTGATCGGGTTGCTCGTCCCCGAGAAACTCGCCGTCGTACGCCAGTCCTTGCTGTACCGCTGGTCCGCGAGGGCCGCCCGGGCCTCCTCGTAACCGACGATCATCCAGACGCGCTCGAAGTCGTCGGTACGGACCAGGTGGACCGGCCCCTCGGCGCGCAGTTTCGCGTAGTACGGATACGGATTCGCGCTGAAGTCCGCCGCCCCGCGCAGATCGATCACTGTCATCGTCCCGCCCCCTCATCCGGTCTGACCGGTTCAGCCTAGGCGGCCGTCCGGCGCCCCGTCCTCGTCCTCATGGAGGAGACCCGCGTCGTGCACCAACAGCGCGATCTGAACACGGTTGTTGAGTTCGAGCCTGGCCAGGATCCGGGAGACGTGCGCCTTGACCGTCGCGACGCTCAGATGCAGCGCGGCGGCGATCTCGGCGTTGGAGCTGCCCCGCCCGACGGCCGAAGCGACATCCCGCTCGCGCTCCCCGAGCTTGGCGAACCGCTGCCTGGCGCGTGTCCTGCGGTCCTGGCGGTCGTCCGCCGGGTCGCCCGCCGCACGGGCCATGAGTCTGCGGGTGACGGCGGGCGAGAGGACGGGCTCACCGGCCGCGACGCGCAGGACCGCCTCGACGATCTGCGCCGGCGGGGTGTCCTTCAGGACGAAGCCCGCCGCCCCCGCCCGGATGGCCCGCAGCACCTGCTCATCGGCGTGGAACGTGGTCAGGACGATGACCTCGGGCGCGCCGGGCCGGCGCCGGAGCTCCTCGGTCGCGGCGAGCCCGTCCATGCCCGGCATACGGATGTCCATGAGCAGGACGTCGGGCCGGGTCCGGGCGACGAGGGCTGCGGCCTCGGTGCCGTCGGCGCCCTCCCCCACGAGGTCGATGCGCTCGGCGCCGCCGAGCATCAGGGCGAGTCCGGCACGCACGAGCGGGTCGTCGTCGATGACGGCCAGCCGGACCGGTGGCGTTTCCGGAGACGGGGGAGTGCTCATGCCGGCCACGGCAGCCGCGCTGTCGGAGTTCTCATGCCGGCCACGGTAGCCGGGCCTCGACCGTGAATCCTCCGTCCGGGCGCGGTCCGTGCTCCAGACTGCCGCCGGCCAGGCCTGCCCGTTCGGTGAGGCCGATGAGGCCCTGGCCGGATCCGGGGACCGGCTCGAAGGGCTCGGTGGGGGCCGGGTTGCGGACCTCGATGGTCAGCCCGTCGCCCGGCCCGCCGGCCACGCCGACATGGACGGGGGCGCCGGGGGCGTGTTTACGGGCGTTGGTCAGCGCTTCCTGGGCGATGCGGTAGACCGTGCGTCCGGTGGCCGCGGGCGCCCGGGCCGGGTCGGCGACGCTGTTGGCCAGCGTGACGTCCATGCCCGCCGAGCGGGACTCGTCGATCAGGGCGTCCAGGGTGACGAGGGTGGGCTGCGGCCTGTTGCCCTCATCGCCGTCGCCCGGGGCACGCAGTACGCCGATGATCTCGCGGAGGTCCTGGAGGGCCTCGTGGGCGCTGTCCCGGATGACGCCGGCCGCCCGTGCGACCTCGGCGGTGGGCGCGTCGGGCCGGAATTCGAGGGCACCGGCGTGGACGCTGAGCAGGGTCAGCCGGTGGGCGAGGACGTCGTGCATCTCGCGGGCGATGGCCTCCCGCGCCAGCCGCTGCGCCTGCTCGGCCCGGAGCGCGGCCTCGGCCTCCGCCCGGCGCGCGCGTTCGCGCAGGGTGACGACCAGCTGCCGCCGTGAGCGTACGACCATGCCCCAGCTGAGCACGAGGAGGACGAGCAGCACCCCGATGACGGTGGAGACGAAGAGCGACGCCTCCGGATCGGGGCGCAGCAGCGGCTGCACGGGGGCGACGACGAGGGCGCCCGCGCCGACGAGGGCGACCTGCTTGTACGGACGGTGCACGGCCAGGCTGAACAGCCCGATCAGCATGGCTCCGGCCGCGACGGGCTCCACCAGGCTGAGCACCGTCAGGCCCACGGCGACTCCGACGGGCCACCTCCGCCGGACCCAGAGCACGCAGCACGACGCCGCCCCGATGAGTGAGTCGGCGAGAACGACAGCGTCCGGTGTCGTCGGGTCGGCCTCGATCGCCGCGAGGGCGGCCATCCCGAAGCCCGCGGCGCAGAGGAAGGCCGTGAGGTCGACGGCCCAGTCCCGCACGGTCCGCCGCGAGCCGCGCCGGTCGCCGGACAGTGCGTCGTCGGCCAGGGCGGAGGGCAGCAGCCAGCGGTACTCCGTACGTGTCATGTCGACAAAGCTACGCACGTGGAGGGCCCGGAGACGTCTGTCCGTGCCAGGGAGATACCGAAGTCGCACGATCCGAGACTTCCGTCGGTGGGCCGCATACCGGTGGCCGACGCGGGCCCGGGGCGGCCCACGCGAGGCTCGGGCCATGAAGAAATTCGTGGAGTCGGTGGGGTTCATCGTGTTCGCGCAGGGCGCCGCGGGACTGCTGTACGAGTGGACGGGCTGGTTCCGGCTGTGGGCCGTGGTGGCGAAGCTCGACTTCCTCGACGACTACGGGCTCTTCGTCAACATCGTGCTGGTGGTGACGGGCGGAGCCGTGATGATCGCGGCGGACTCGATCAGGACGTGACGCGGGAGGTGCCGGGGTATGTGGCTCGGGAGCGTCGTCAGGACGTGACGTCCGCGCGGCGGCGCCCCCACGCGGTGCCCGTCAGCACGAGCACCGCGCCCAGCGCCCCGAGCACGCCGAGGCGCTCGCCGCCGATCGCGATGCCGGCCGCGGCGGCCCAGAGCGGCTCCGTGCCGAGGAGGAGGCTGACGCGGGACGGAGAGGTGCGGCGTACCGACCACATCTGTAGGAAGAACGCGAACAGCGTGCAGAACACGGACAGGAAGAGCAGCCCGGCCCACTCGGCGGCGCCGAAGTCCGCCGCCACCGTCCAGGGCGCCGGCCCGGTCCCGGGCACGGCGGCCAGGACGGCGAAGACGGCGACCGCGCTGCCGAGTTGCACCGTGGTCAGGGAGAGCGAGTCGGCGTTCTGGACCGCCTTGATGCGCGCCATCGCGAGGACGTGGACCGTACGGGCGACGGCCGCGAGCAGCATCAGCAGGTCTCCCCCCGAGGGGCTGGTGAAGCCGGCGCCCTGGGTCAGCAGCACCACGCCCGTTACGGAGAGGCCCGCCGCGGCCAGGAAGGCGGCCGGCGGCCTGACCCGGGTGACGGCGGCCTCGGCGAGCGGGGTGAAGACCATGGTGAGGCTGATGATGAGCCCCGCGTTGGTCGCCGACGTGTGCACGACCCCGTACGTCTCCAGGAGGAAGATCCCGCTGAGCACCAGCCCCAGCAGGCCGGCGCCCCGCCACTGCGCGGCGCTCAGCGCCCGCAGCCCGCGCCATCCGGCGACGGCCAGGGCGGGCAGCACGATCGCGAAGCGGAGCACGAGGACGGCGATCACGGTGTGTGTCGTGGTGATGCCCTTGGCCGCGAGGTAGCTGGCCCCCCAGACGGCGGCGACGAGCAGGAGCGGCAGATCGGTGACCCACGCGCGGCGGGGCGGGGCGAGTGCGGGCAGGGCGGCAGCGGACACCTGGTTCTCCTGGTTCTCCACAACGGGAACGATGTGGAGACCTCGCCGGCTCACACGGGGAGCGATCACCGTACCGAACGCCACGGTGCTCGGGAACCTCTGTCCACAGGGTGACTCGGCCACCTGTTCGCAGGAGTCGTCACCGCTGGAAGCGGTCCCCCGGAAGTGCCGGCTCCTCCTAGAATGTCGGTCTTGGGACGCTCGGACACACGGAGTTGGCACATGGGTGGAGCGCGGCTGGACGGACGGGTCGAGCGGGGGAACCAGACCAGGCAGCTGGTGCTGGGGCGCGCGGTCCACGTCGCCTCGACCGAGGGCCTGGAGGGCCTGTCGCTCGGCCGGCTGGCCACGGAGCTGAAGCTGAGCAAGAGCGGGGTGTTCGCCCTCTTCGGCTCCAAGGAGGAGTTGCAGCTCGCCACGGTGCGCGCCGCGGTGACCGTCTTCGTCGAGCATGTGCTGACCCCGACCAGGGCGGTTCCGCCCGGGCTGGGCCGTGTCTGGCGGATGTGCGAGAGCTGGCTCTCCTATTCGCAGCGCCGGGTGTTCAGCGGCGGTTGCTTCTTCTACGCGACCATCGCGGAGTTCGACTCCCGGGAGGGCAAGGTGCACGACGCGCTGGCCTCCACGCAGACGGGGTGGGTCACCTTCGTGGAGGAGACCCTCGAGGAGGCCAGGGTGCGGGGGGAACTCGTCGCGGACACGGACGTCTCGCAGCTGGCCTTCGAGCTCATCGCGTTCATGGAACTGGCCAACGCAGAGTCCGTGCTGCACAACAACAACCCGGGCTACACCAAGGCGACGCGGGCCATCCTGGGGCGGCTCCACACGGTCGCCACCGACCCTTCCGCGCTGCCGGCTGCCCCCGTGACGACGTAGCCGCCGCACGTCGGGCCGTGTCACACACCGGGCGGGTCGAAGTCCCCGAACCGGGCAGGCCCGGCGGGCCGGTAGGTGTGGATCGCGATGCCGCTTCCGGTGGTCCGGGCAGCGGTCAGCTCGAACGCCGTCGGCTGCCCGCCCTCCGCGAAGAGCCGCCTGCCGCCGCCCAGGTAGACGGGGTGGACGAGCAGGTTCATCTCGTCGACGAGGTCGTGCGCCATGAGCGACTGCGCGAGGGTCCCGCTGCCGTGGATCTGCAGTTCGCCCTCCGCCGTCCGCTCCTTGAGCCGGGCGACCTCGGCCGGTACGTCATGGGAGATCACCGTGGTGTTCTCCCACTCCGGCTCGGTCAGGGTGGTGGAGACGACGTACTTGGGCAGGGTGTTGAGCCGTGCGGCGATCGGATCCTCCGGATCGGTGACCCGGGGCCAGTACCCCGCGAAGATCTCGTACGTGCGCCGTCCGAGAAGGTAGGCGCCCGACCGGTCGAAGACCTCGGTGATGAAGGTCCCCATCTCCTCGTCCGCGAAGAAGGGCACCTGCCAGCCGCCGTACCCGAACCCGCCGCTGGTGTCCTCGGCCGTACCTCCGGGCGCCTGCATCACGCCGTCGAGCGACACGAACACGTTGAGAATCAGTTTCGCCATGGTCCCGCTCCTTCGCCTCGCGCCAGGGGTCGTGGGCCCCGGCGGTCCCTCTGCTTCCACCTGTTCTGACACCACTTTCGGGCGAAATTCATCGGTACGCCCGGCGAGGCCCCGTCGCGATCCCACGGTCACAGATCGACTACATCGCCGACATCTCGCACACGCCTTCGATACACAGAGCGCATGCGCACCCCACACATCTCTCGTGCCGTACTCTCCGCGCTCGTCGCCCTGGCCGCACTGACTGCCTGCACCCAGGAGCCGGAGGCGAGGTCCGAAGCCGTACCGTCCTCGTCCCCGCCCGCCGCCTCCCCCACCGCACCGGTGGACACGGGGGCACTGGAGTCGTCCGTACGCGCGTATGTGACGGCCTACTACGCGCCCGACGCCGACGCCGCCTACGCGCTTCTCTCCACGCGCTGCCGCAAGGACGTGTCCGAGGCGCAGTTCGAGGCGCTCGTCGACCGGGCGACGCAGACGGCCGAGCAGATCGGGAAGACGTACACCCTCCAGCGGCTCTCCCTGGACGACGTCCATCCGGAGAACGCGGTGGTGACCTACGGCGTCGGCGACCCGAAGTACGACGAGAGGTCGACCTGGGCCCGGGAGGACGGCGTCTGGCACAACGACACCTGCTGAGGGCACCTCGCGCGCCGGGGCCGGCGGCCCGTCCTACGCTGGCCGGGACGGTACGCGAACGAAGAGGGAGACCATGAGCCCGACACCGACCCCGGTCCGCAACCTCCACGACGGCAGCACCGTGCCCGCGGTGGGCCTCGGCACCTGGCCACTGGACGACGCCGCGGCCGAGCAGGCCGTCGCCGGGGCGCTGCAGCTCGGCTACCGCCTCGTGGACACCGCGCTGAACTACGGGAACGAGACCGGCACCGGCCGCGGCATCGCGAGCTCCGGAGTGCCGCGGCAGGACGTCTTCGTCACGACCAAGGTGCCCGGCCGTCACCACGGCTACGAGGAGACGCTGGCCTCCTTCGAGGAGTCTCGCGGCAAGCTCGGCCTGGAGTACGTCGATCTGTATCTGATCCACTGGCCGCTGCCCCGGGTGGACAGGTACGTCGACACCTGGAAGGCGATGATCAAGCTCCGTGAGGACGGCCTCGTACGCTCCATCGGCGTCTCCAACTTCACTGCGGAGCACCTGGACCGGCTGGAGCGGGAGACGGGTGTGCTTCCCGTGGTGAACCAGATCGAGATGCATCCGCTGCTGCCGCAGGCGGAGCTGCGGGCGGTGCACGACGCGAAGGGCATCGTCACGGAGAGCTGGAGTCCGCTGGCCCGGGGGCGCCAGGTGCTCGAGGCGCCCGAGGTGGTCGCCACCGCCGCGGCCCATGGTGTGACGCCGGGCCAGGTCGTGCTGCGGTGGCACACGCAGCTGGGGGCGGTGCCGATCCCGAAGTCCGCGGATCCCGGGCGGCAGCGGGAGAACCTCGACCTGTTCGGCTTCGAGCTGACCCGGCGGGAGCTGGATCTGATCGGGGCCCGGCCGCCTCACCGCTTCGGCGGGGACCCCGACACGCACGAGGAGTTCTGACCTCGGTCACCGGTTGCGCGGGGTGACCTCCGACATGCGGGACCAGTCGTCCCCGGGGATCTCGACGTTGATGATCTCCGGCACCTCGCTGACGAGCTCCGACATGGTGTCGATCGCCTTCTTGAAGTGCGCGGAGTTCACATGCGCCGCACCCGCCTCCTGCGAGGCGAACGCTTCGAGCAGGACGAACTGGTCCGGGTTCTCGACGCTGTAGGACCAGTCGAAGAAGAGGTTGCCCGGCTCCTGGCGGGTGGCGAGGGTGAAGTCCTCGACGGCCGGGAGCCAGTTGTCACGCTCGGCGGTACGCACGGTGAACTTGACGGCGATGAAGATCATGGCGACTCCTGGTCGGGGCGACGGCGTCCCGACCAGGGTCCCATATCCGTACGGCCGGGCATGAACCGGCACACCAGCCCCGGGCCGTCAGCCGCCGAGCGCCTCGTGACGGGCGGTCAGCCGCGCCGCCCCCTCCTCGGTGAGCGAGCCGAAGAGCCGCAGCCGGGAGATCCCGCCGTCCGGGAAGATGTCGATCCGGACGTGCGTGGAGCGCGCGGGCTCCGGCAGGACGAAGCGGTGGTTCGTGTCGGGCTGGAGCCGGGTGCGGGGCAGGATCTCCGACCACTCGCCGTCCTCGCCGTCCCTGACCGAGATCTCCGCCCAGCCCGCCGCGTTGCCCTTGAGGTACGCCGTGTCGATCTCGACCGCCCGGATCTCCGACTGCTCCGCCAGCCGGTAGCGGATCCAGTCGTTGCCCTTGTCGCGCCGGCGGCGGGTCTCCCAGCCGTCGTCCATCTTGCGGGAGCGGCCCGGCGCGATGGTGTTGGTGGCCGGGGAGTAGAAGCGGTCCGAGGCGTCCTCGACCTGGCCGCCGTTCTCCAGGGCCGCCAGGTCGAACGTACCGAGCGCGGTGAGCCAGGCCGGGTCGGGGGCCACCTCGCCGTGGACGCGCAGGCGGGCTATGCCTCCGTCGGGGTGCTGGTTCACCCGGAGGTGGGTGAACCGCTGCCCCGCGTCGACGGCGAAGCCGTTGGCCGCGTGACCGCCGACGGGCGTACGGGGAACGAGTGTCGTCCACCTCACGCCGGGCGCGAGAAGGTCCTCGGGGGACGGGGAGCCGGGCATCGAGGCCGCCTCGACGGAGACCGACTGCGGGTAGTTGCCGCGGAAGTGAGCGGTGTCGACGATCAGCCCTCGCACCACCCCGGGAGCGCCGAGGCGCACGAGGGCCCAGTCGTGGTCCTCGTCGGTGGGGTGCGGCTCGGCGGCGCCCGTACCGCGCCGGCGGCGGGTCTCCCAGCCGTCCATGATCTTGCCCTTGTGTCCGAAGCGCTCGGGGTCGAACTCCGCGGGCCCCGGCTTCAGCAGGTTCTCGCGCTCGGCGAAGAACTCGTCGTTGGCGGCGATGACCCCTGCGCCGAGACGCCGGTCGGCGAGGTCCACGAGGTGGCTGAAGGGGAAGTCGGCGGTGCGGTAGTCGGCGTACGGGTCGCCTCCCCCGTACGGGCTCGCGTCGCCGGTGAAGCGCGGTGTCGCCGTCATGGGTCAGCGGTTCCTTTCGAGGAGGCGGCCGGTGGGTTCGGCGAGTACGCCGTCGGCCGCGATCCGCGTGCCGCGCAGCCAGGTGGACCGGACGACGCCGTGCAGGGTCTTTCCCGCGTAGGCGGTGACCTGGTTGCGGTGGAAGAGTCCGGCCGGATCGACGGTGAAGGTCTCGTCGGGGGCGAGAACCGCGAAGTCCGCGTCCCGCCCGGCCTCGATGGCGCCCTTACGGGTGAGCCCGGCGAGGTCTGCGGGGGCGGCGGACATCCAGCGGGCCACGTCGTCGAGGGTGTGGCCGCGCCGGCGTGCCTCGGTCCAGATGGCGGGCAGGCCCAGCTGCAGCGAGGAGATCCCTCCCCAGGCGGAGGCGAAGTCCGGGGTCTTGAGGTCCGTGGTGCAGGGCGAGTGGTCGGAGACGACGCAGTCGATCGTGCCGTCGGCGAGGCCGGCCCAGAGCGCGTCCTGGTTCGCGGCCTCCCGGATGGGCGGGCAGCACTTGAACTCGGTGGCCCCGTCGGGGACTTCCTCGGCGGTCAGGGTGAGGAAGTGCGGGCACGACTCGACGGTGACGCGTACGCCCTCGCGCTTGGCTGCGGCGATCAGCGGCAGGGCGTCGCTGGAGGAGAGGTGCAGGACGTGTACGCGGGCGTTCAGTCGCTTGGCGTGGGCGATGAGGCCCTCGATGGCGGTGTTCTCCGCGTCGCGGGGGCGGGAGGCGAGGAAGTCGGCGTACTTCTCCCCGCTCCGCTGCGGGGCCTCGGCCAGGTGGTGGGGGTCCTCCGCGTGCACGATCAGGAGTCCCCCGAAGCCCGCGATCTCGGCCATCGAGCGGGCCAGCTGCTCCTGGTCCAGCTCGGGGAACTCCTCGACGCCCGAGGGCGAGAGGAAGCACTTGAAGCCGAAGACCCCGGCCTCGTACAGCGGGCGCAGGTCCTTCGTGTTGGAGGGGATCGCACCGCCCCAGAATCCGGTGTCGACATGCGCCTTGGGGCCGGCCACGCCCTGCTTGACGCGCAGGTGCTCGACCGTGGTGGTCGGGGGGAGGGAGTTGAGCGGCATGTCGAGGAGGGTCGTGATGCCGCCCGCCGCCGCGGCGCGGGTGGCGGTCCAGAAGCCCTCCCACTCGGTGCGGCCGGGGTCGTTCACATGGACGTGGGTGTCGACGAGGCCGGGCAGCAGGACGTCGTCCCCGAAGTCCTCGACGCGGGCACCGCCGGGCACCTCGGTGTCGTACGGCAGGACCGCCTCGATCTCGCCGCCGGCGACGAGGACCGCCGCCGCGCGGGTTCCCTCGGGGGTGACCACGCGCGTCGAGCGGAGTACCTGCTTCTTGTCCACTCCGGACACCTGTGCTCCTCACGCAGACTTCAACGATTTGTTGAAGGAGTCTTCACTCGGGACAGCGGCCCGTCAAGACCCCTCCTCGCCTGCCGGCGGGCTGGTGGAGCGTCCCTGGCATCGATTGGATATTTCCACGAAGTAGAAGTTCTTTTTCGACAGGCGAAACGTAGGATAGGCCATGAGCGGCACCACCGCGCTTCGTGCCGAACGCGGCCCGGACCGCCGACACCAGGACAAAACAGGTCCTGACCGGCAAGGACGCCGCACCGGGAGCAGTGGGCCGATCGGGAACAGCCCGGTAGGCTGCTGCCTTGCCTCCGCTTCGAAAGGACCGTTGACGTGCCGCCGTCCCACGCCAGCACATCCGACTCCAAGCCCGCCGGTCCCAGCGGCGGCGTGCAGTCCCTCGAGCGCGCCTTCGATCTCCTGGAGCGCATGGCGGACGCCGGGGGCGAGGTCGGGCTCAGCGAGCTCTCCGCGAGCAGCGGACTCCCCCTCCCGACCATCCACCGGCTGATGCGCACCCTGGTCGTCTGCGGCTACGTGCGCCAGCAGCCGAACCGGCGTTACGCGCTCGGCCCCCGCCTGATCCGCCTCGGCGAGTCCTCGGCCCGCCTGCTGGGCACCTGGGCGCGGCCCTACCTCCAGCGGCTGGTCGAGGAGACCGGCGAGACGGCGAACATGGCGCTGCTCGACGGGGACGAGATCGTGTACGTCGCGCAGGTGCCCTCGAAGCACTCGATGCGGATGTTCACGGAGGTCGGCCGACGGGTGCTCCCCCACTCCACCGGTGTGGGCAAGGCCCTCCTCGCGGACACCCCGGCGGACGAGGTGCGGGCCCTGCTGGCCCGTACGGGCATGCCGGCGGCCACCGAGAAGACGATCACCACTCCCGACGGCTTCCTCGACGCGCTCGAACAGGTGCGGAGGGCGGGCTACGCGGTGGACGACAACGAGCAGGAGATCGGGGTCCGCTGCCTCGCGGTCTCGGTGCCGGACTCCCCCACCTCGGCCGCCATCTCCATCTCAGGGCCCGCGGGCCGGGTGACGGAGACGGCGACCGAGCGGATCGTGCCGATCCTGCAGCAGATCGCGAAGGAGCTCTCGGAGGCACTGGCCAGCAGCGGCGGCGCGGCGGGCTGAACCTACCGGGGCGGCCCGACGGGCTGAGCTTCTCAGAGCGGCGGCCCCTCAGGCCGGGGCGAGCGCCGAGAGGCGTCCGTCCTCCATGCTCACCGTGGTGTCCACCCGGTCCAGGTGCGCCCGGTCGTGGGTGACCATGACCGTGGCCGTCGAGCGCTCCCGGGTCAGCCCGAGCAGCAGGTCGAGGACCGCCGCGCCGCGTTCGTGGTCGAGCGCGCTGGTCGGCTCGTCGACGAGCAGCACCGCGGGTTCGTTCATCAGGGCGCGGGCGATGTTGATCCGCTGGCGCTGACCGCCGGACAGCTGGTGCGGTCTGCGGCCGGCCCGGTCGGCCAGGCCCACCGAATCCAGGAGTTCCAGCGCGCGGCCCCGGGCCGCGCGCACCGAGCCGTGCGACAGATGCGCCATCACCTGGAGCTGCTCCAGGGCCGTGAGTGACGGAAGCAGATGGGGCTGCTGGAAGACGATGCCGATGCGGTCGCGGCGCAGTGCGGCCTTGTCGGCTCGGCCGATCCCGGCGGTCTCCGTACCGGCGACGACGACGCGTCCGCGGTCCGGGGTGACGAGCGTGGCCGCCACCGCGAGAAGGCTGGACTTGCCCGAACCCGACGGTCCGACGACCGCAGTGAGCGTGCCCGCCGGCACCTCCAGGGAGACCCGGTCGAGTGCGGTGAGCCGGGCGTCGCCGTCGGGGTAGGTGAGGGTGACATCGGTGAGGGTGAGGGTCATCGGGCGCTCCCGAGTGCGGTGAGAGGGTCGACGGCGGTGATCCGCCGGATGGACAGGGCGGCCCCGAGCGCGCCGAGGACGATCATCACGCCGGCCGGGAAAAGCACGGTCGACGCGTCGAGGACGAACGGCACCGCGCCACCGTCCCCGCCGACCAGCGTGCCGATCCCCGCGGCGAGCGCGGTGCCCACGCCCGTGCCGACGGCCAGCATCACCACGGCCTGCCCGAGCGCGTCCTTCAGCAGATACGGGGTGGAGGCGCCCAGCGCCTTGAGCACGGCCACGTCGCCGCTGCGCTGAATGGTCCAGACCGTGAAGAAGGCGCCGATGACGAGCGCGGAGATGACGAAGAGGAAGCCGCGCATCAGCTGGAGCGAGCCGTTCTCCGCCTGGTAGGAACCGATCGCCGTGAGGGAGTCCTCCAGGGTCAGTGTGCTGGTGCCCGCCGCCCTGTCGCCGGCGGGGATGTCGGCCCCGCCGGTCGTGGTCAGGGCGATCACGGTGGCCTGCCGCCCCGTCCCGCCGATGCGCTGCCAGTCGGCGAGCGAGGTCCACACCACCGGTGTGTGGCTGTACGAGGCGTCACCGCCGACCGCCGACACGGTCATCCGGGAACCACCCAGGACGAGGGGGTCCCCGGCCGTGGCGCCGAGCTCGTCGGCCGCCTTCCCGGAGAGCACGACCCGGCCCTCTCCCACGCCGGCGGGCGCGAGCCCGCCGGCCGGCCGGGCACCGAAGGCCGACACCGCGGCCGTACGCTCCCCGTCTCCGGCGGCGGCGTTCAGCGTCCGGATGCCCAGCGGCCGGGCGGCGGTGACACCCGGCTGCTGGGCCCAGACGCGCCAGGCGCTCTCCTTCACGGCCGAGTCGGAGAAGGACACCGACCGGCCGTCCGGTGGCTCGGCGAACGCGACGCGGTCGGCGTCCAGACCGGTGACGGCCGAGGTGTTCTCCCTTCCCAGGCCGGCCGTGAGGCCGGACAGCAACCCGACGAGCAGCGTGATCAGCACGACGACCGTGCCCATGAGGGCGAACCTGCCTCTGGCGAACCGTAGATCTCTCCATGCGACGAACATGACTCCAGGCTCACGCCCCGGACCTGCGGAAACATCGTGCGCCGGACGGGGCCGACATCAACCTTTCGATTGACCGGCCCGGCGCCCGGCGCGTCTACGCTGGAACGGTCATGGATTCGCGCGCACCCACCTCCGTCACCACCGCCCTGCGGCTCTGTCTGCACGCGCTGCTGGTGGGGCTGCTGCTGCTCGCCGCGCTCCGCGCCACCGGGGACGGCGCTCCGCACGCCACGGCCGTCGTCGCACTGGCGGGTGTGATGGCCGCGTTGTACGCGGCGGGCGCGCTCGCCCCCGTCGTCCGGCCGCACACCCGGGCCGCCGCCGTCTGGCTCGCCGCGCTGGGCGCCGTGTGGCTGGCGTTGCTCGTCCTGTCGTCCGACGCGCTGTGGGTGGCCTTCCCGCTCTACTTCCTCCAGCTGCACCTGCTGCCGGCCCGGTGGGCCCTGCCCGCCGTGGCGGGCACGGCCGCGGCGGCGATCGCCAGTTTCGTGCTGCACGGGCAGCAGGTCACGCCGGGCACCTTCATCGGCCCGCTGCTGGGCGCGGCGGTGGCCGTCGCGACCGTGTTCGGCTACGACGCCCTGTTCCGCGAGAGCGAGCGGCGCCGCGAGCTCATCGACGAGCTCGTCTCCACCCGGGCGGAGCTCGCCGACGCGGAGCGCGCCGCGGGCACGCTGGCCGAGCGGGAACGACTGGCCCGGGAGATCCACGACACCCTCGCCCAGGGGCTGTCGAGCATCCAGCTCCTGCTGCGGGCCGCCGAGCGTTCGCTTCCCGGGGACTCCCCGGCGACCGCGCACGTCCGGCGGGCCCGCGAGGCCGCCCAGGACAACCTGGCCGAGGCCCGCCGCTTCGTCCGGGCCCTGACCCCTCCGGACCTGCAGCGGGGTTCCCTGGCGGCGGCGCTGTCCCGTCTCTCGTCGCGCAGCTCGGCAACTGACCTCACGGTGCGGTTCGCGGTCAGCGGCACCCCGGCCGAGCTGCCCACCCCGTACGAGGTGGCGCTGTTGCGGACCGCGCAGTCGGCGCTGGCCAACACGGTGCGGCACTCGGGTGCGCGACGGGCGGAGATCACCCTCAGCTTCATGGAGACCTCGGTGGCCCTGGACGTGGTGGACGACGGACGGGGTTTTGACACGGCCGCCGAGCCGGTGACGAGCAGCGGCGGGGGCTTCGGACTGCCCGCGATGCGCGCACGGGCCCGTTCGCTGGGCGGGACGCTGAGTGTGGAGTCGGGCCCCGGACAGGGGACGGCCGTCGCCGTCACCCTGCCGCTCCCGTCGGCCGGCGGGCCCGCGGAGGGCACCGGAACCACGGAAGGCAGGGCGGCGTGACGGGCCCGGTCAGGCTGCTGCTCGCCGACGACCACCCGGTGGTCCGCGCGGGGCTGCGCGCGGTCCTGGACACCGAGCCGGACTTCCAGGTGGTCGCGGAGGCCGCCACCGCCGAACGGGCCGTCGCCCTGGCCGCGACCGGCGTCTGCGACGTGGTCCTGATGGACCTGCAGTTCGGCTCGGGCATGCACGGGGCGGAGGCCACCGCGGCGATCACCGCCGCCCCGGACGCGCCCCGCGTGCTGATCCTCACGACGTACGACTCGGACGCCGACATCCTGGCCGCCGTCGAGGCGGGCGCCGGCGGCTATCTGCTGAAGGACGCCCCGCCGGAGGAGCTGGCCGCCGCCGTGCGGACGGCTGCGGCCGGCCGCTCCGCACTGGCGCCGGCGGTCGCCCACCGGCTGATGGACCGCATGCGGACCCCGGCTCAGGCTCTGACCAGGCGTGAGCTGGAGGTGCTCCAGCTGGTCGGCGAGGGCCTGTCGAACCAGCAGATCAGCAAGAGGCTCTTCCTCAGCCAGGCGACGGTGAAGTCGCACCTGGTGCACATCTACGGGAAGCTCGGCGTCGACTCACGCACCTCGGCCGTGGTCGCGGCGGCGGCGCGGCGGCTGATCCGCCGCTGACGTCAGCGGCGCTGACGCCGCAGGCGCCGCCGTCAGCTCCGACGTCACGGGCGACGGCTCGGCGGCTCCCCGAAGAGCTCGATTGCGACCCGCACGTCCCGGAGGCCCGGGGCCAGCGCGCTGACCGAACCGATCGCCCCCGCGACCAGCAGCAGCGAACGGCGCAGCCTGGGTATCTCGGGCCTCCCGCTGACCGCCATGGCGTCCAGCGCGGCCAGCTCGTCCTCGGCGATACCCCGGTCCGGGAACTCGGCGGGGTGTCCGGCGAGTTCGCGGCGGAGCCGGGAGACGGCCGTACGCAGCTCCGTCACCCTCGGGTCCTCGCCGCTCCCCGTCAACCGCTCCTGCCCCACGCTTCGCAACAAAGCACTCCCCCTCGCACGTCATTGTGCCGGTGTGTCGACCTGCTCCCGGGCGGCGGTCAAGTGCCCGGGCCCGTCCGCAAGTTAACGCCACCGGAGGTGGCGTGCGCCACTGTGCGGACAAGGAAGCAGCGTACCTCCGGGGTCTGACAGCCACTCCTCCGGTACGCACGGCGGAGTGGTATCCAGGGCACATGGCTCACACACAACCGATCCCCGTCATCGCCGGAGTGCTGCTCGCCGCCGGTGGCGGCCGTCGCCTCGGCGGCCGGCCGAAGGCCCTGCTGGAACACCGCGGCCGTCCCCTGGTCGAGCACGCGGTCCGGTCACTGCGCAACGGCGGGTGCGGACCCGTCCGCGTCGTCCTGGGTGCGGCGGCCGAGGAGGTCCAGGCCCTGGCGGACCTCTCGGCATGCGAGGTGACGGTGAACCCGGCGTGGGAGGAGGGCATGGGCACCTCCCTGCGGGCGGGCCTGGGCGCCCTCGCCGGTTCGGACGCGGACGCGGCTCTCGTGCTCCTGGTCGACCAGCCGGGCATCGGGGCGGAGGCGGTGGCGCGTGTGCGCTCGGCCTACCGCTCCCGGGAGTCGCTGGCGGCTGCCGCGTACGACGGGGAGCGCGGCCATCCCGTGCTGTTCGGGGCCGGCCGGTGGGCGGACATCTCCGCGGCGGCGGCCGGCGACCAGGGGGCGCGGGCGTACCTGCGGGCGCATCGCGATGCGATCACGCTCGTCGAGTGTTCCGATGTGGCTCAGGCGTACGACATCGACACGGTGGAGGACCTGACGCGCCTGGAGTGAACGGACCGTGCCGGACCTGGCACGGGGCGCCACCGGAGCGGCACGTCTGTCGACCCGGAGAATCTCGATATCAACAAACCATTGAACTTCCACCATGAGGAAACTAATATCCACTGATCAGAAGCCCATGGTTCCGCTTCCGGTTCCTCGGCGGTACCCATGGCCGTATCTCGGAGCCCTGGCACCCCGTGCCGTCCCGGGCGACCCGGCGGCCGTGGGATGCCGCCGCACCACCCGCTGAAGGAGTGACAGCTCATGTCCGCACCAGCGCCGTCCCCGCTGGCCATCGTCGACGCCGAGCCCCTGCCGAGGCAGGACGAGGTCCTGACCGATGCGGCCCTCGCGTTCGTGGCCGAGCTCCACCGGCGGTTCACGCCCCGGCGTGACGAACTGCTCGCCCGCCGGGCCGAGCGCCGCGCCGAGATCGCCCGCACCTCCACGCTGGACTTCCTGCCGGAGACGGAAGCGGTCCGTGTGGACGACACCTGGAAGGTCGCCCCGGCTCCGGCCGCACTGGACGACCGCCGGGTGGAGATCACCGGTCCGACCGACCGCAAGATGACCATCAACGCCCTGAACTCGGGCGCCAGGGTCTGGCTCGCCGACTTCGAGGACGCGTCCGCCCCCACGTGGGAGAACGTGATCACCGGCCAGCTCAACCTGATCGACGCGTACACCCGGAACATCGACTTCACCGACCCGAAATCCGGCAAGTCGTACGCCCTCAAGCCTGCCGAGGAGCTCGCGACCGTCGTCACGCGCCCGCGCGGCTGGCACCTGAACGAGCGCCACCTCCAGCTCGACGGCACCCCGGTGCCCGGCGCGCTGGTCGACTTCGGCCTCTACTTCTTCCACAACGCCCAGCGCCTGATCGACCTCGGCAAGGGCCCGTACTTCTACCTGCCGAAGACGGAGTCGCACCTCGAGGCACGCCTCTGGAACGAGATCTTCGTCTTCGCCCAGGACTACGTCGGCATCCCGCAGGGAACGGTCCGCGCGACCGTCCTGATCGAGACGATCACCGCGGCGTACGAGATGGAGGAGATCCTCTACGAGCTCCGCGACCACGCCTCCGGGCTGAACGCGGGCCGCTGGGACTACCTCTTCTCGATCGTCAAGAACTTCCGCGACGGCGGCTCGAAGTTCGTCCTGCCGGACCGCAACCTGGTCACGATGACCGCCCCGTTCATGCGGGCGTACACCGAACTCCTGGTCCGCACCTGCCACAAGCGCGGCGCGCACGCCATCGGCGGCATGGCGGCGTTCATCCCGTCCAGGCGTGACGCCGAGGTCAACAAGGTGGCCTTCGAGAAGGTCAAGGCGGACAAGGACCGCGAGGCGAACGACGGCTTCGACGGCTCCTGGGTGGCGCACCCGGACCTGGTCCCGATCGCGATGGCCTCCTTCGACGCGGTCCTCGGCGACAAGCCGAACCAGAAGGACCGCCTGCGCGAGGACGTCTCGGTGGCGGCCGGCGACCTGATCGCCATCGACACGCTGGACGCGAAGCCCTCGTACGACGGCCTGCGCAACGCGGTCGCGGTCGGCATCCGCTACATCGAGGCGTGGCTGCGGGGCATGGGCGCGGTCGCCATCTTCAACCTGATGGAGGACGCGGCCACCGCCGAGATCTCGCGCTCGCAGATCTGGCAGTGGATCAACGCGGACGTGGTCTTCGAGAACGGCGAGCACGCCACCGCCGACCTGGCCCGCAAGGTCGCCGCCGAGGAACTGGCCGTGATCCGCGCGGAGGTCGGCGAGGAGACCTTCGAGTCCGGCAAGTGGCAGCAGGCCCACGACCTGCTGCTCACGGTCTCGCTGGACCAGGACTACGCGGACTTCCTGACGCTGCCGGCGTACGAGCAGCTGGGCTGACCGCACCCCGCGAAGCGCCGCACCCCGCGATCACCGCGCGGGGTGCGGCGCGCCGCATCAGCGCCCGAGCCTGGGACCGTCATCCCCCGTTCCGGTTGCGTCGGCGGCGAAGGGGCACTCCCCGTCGGCCGGCCCGACGGGCTGAGCCCGGTGTAGTTTGACGATCCGTTCGAACGGCGCGAGGGGCTGAGAATGAGCTGGAAGCAGGCGCACCCAGGCATCCAGCTGCCCGAGGGGTCGTGGTGGGACTGGGACGTCATCGCCTGGGACGCCGGTGAGCTCCGTCTGGCGGCCGGGTACGACCTCAGCTACCACCACGGCTTGGAGCTGGTCTTCGGCGATCTCGTCTTCGCCGGCTGCCCGGCGATGTTCAGCGATCCGGAGTTCCGGGCGCCGACGAGCGAAGAGCGGGAACGAGCTGCGCGTCAGTTCGGTGAGGAACCGCCGGTCCTCGTCGCTTTCGAAGCCGACGCGGGCGGCCGGGAGCCCGTCTCCTGTCTGATCGCCGCGGAGCGGCTGGAGATCGTGCACGAGTCCGTCCTGAGGTACTGGCGGAACGACGCGGCCCCTGGCCAGCGCTTCGCTCCGTGGGTGCGGCCGCCGGCGTGACCGACGGCCGCACCACCGGTAGAGGCACGGTGCGCGTCAGCGGACCGACTGCCCGGCCGTGGACGGCCGCCGCAGGAGCAGAACAGCAGTACACAGGGAAGGCGTACATCCAGGACAACGCTCTCCCCGGCAGGTGTCCAGGTGCGGTCGATCGGGAGCACCTCCGCGGTGAGCATCCGCAGTATCTCGTCGGGCGGCACGACGTACCTGGATTCGCCGATGCCGACGACGAAGTCGTAGACGCCGTCGACCAGGGGCCGGGACCGTGCCGGTCCGTGGCCGTCCGCTCCTGGCGCCGGGCCGCGGAAGATGAGTGCGGCTACTCAGGCTCCGGGCGCTGCCGCCGCCGACGATGGGGAGCGACATCGCCGAGCTCAGGAGATCCGACATGCTCAGCCGCCTCGCCGACGCCCTGGTGCCCGCCGTCGGCCGCCTCACGGTCACCACCGACGCGGACGCCGAACTCGCCCCCGGCAGCATCGTCGTCGCCAACCACACCTCGCTCGCCGACCCCGCCGTCGTGCTCGCCGCGCTGTACCGCCTCGGGGTCCGGCCGGTCGTCATGGCGGCTGCCGGACTGTGGCGCGTCCCGCTGCTCGGCCGCGCTCTCGCCCTCGAAGGGCACATCCCGGTCCACCGGGGCGGCCCGCGCGCGGCGGACGCCCTGGACGGAGCCGTCGAGGCGCTGGGGCGCGGGCGGCTGGTCCTGATCTACGCCGAGGGCGGCCTGCCGCGCCGGACGGACGCCGCGGAAGCCGCTCCCGAAGCCTTCAGAAGCGGACTGTCCCGGCTGGTCCGGCGCAGCGGGGCCCCGGTGGTGCCCGTGGGCCAGGCCGGCGCACGCCGGGTCACCTCGGGGTCCACGGCCAAGCAGCTCGCGGGCCTGTTCACCGCACCGCTGCGCCGCCCGGAGTTGCACGTACACGTGGGAGCGCCCCTCGAGTTGACGGCGGACGGTGCCGCCAGGACCGAGCAGGCCCGTACAGCGGTGACGGCCGCCTGGCGCACGGCCGCCGCCCGGCTCGGAGAGCCCGCCGCGCTCGCCGCTTGAGCGGCTGCCGTGCAGCCGGCCGGCTCACCCGCCGGACGGGATGTCCACGTAGTCCTTGAAGAGCAGCGACACGGTGTGGCGGTCGGAGGGCCAGTTGGGCACGGCGATGGTCTCGTCCACACCGGTCCCGCGCATCGTCTCCGTCACGGGGATCGTTCCACGGGCCCGCGTGTCGGCCGGGAGGGAGAGGTCGGTGGCCGTCAGGAACGGGATCCGGTCGAAGGGCGGCAGCGCCGCGTCGAGCCGGCTGATCCCGTCGCATCCCTTGTCGAACGCGAACAGGCCCAGGATCTGCCGTAGTTGTGGGGAGACCGCCGCGTTGAGGACATCGGTCCCGGCGATGCGGAGCCGGTCGTCCTCGGCCGTCCCGGCCCGCCACTCACGCGCGCGGACGATGGTGAGCGCCGTGTGCGCGGGGCAGACGTCGATGGAGTCCGCGACACCGCCCGGCGGGGAGACGAGCAGGCGCACGAAGCGGTCGCTGCGCTCGAAGGGCTCGAAGTAGAAGTGGGCGGTGCGTTCGCCGGAGCGGATGAACGCCAGCTCGTAGTGTCCGCGTCCGTTCACTCCCAGCGGGCCGAAGGCTCCGTCCGCGCCGGTCCGTACGACGTGCTGGGGGAGGAGGCCGGCCCGGGCGCCGGTGGCGGGGTCGAGCCGCCACACTTCGAGGCGGCCCGCGAGCCCCTTGTTCTGCGGGAAGTGCACGGCGCGCCCGGCGATCTCCACGGAGGCGTGCGGCTCGGGCAGGACCCGGGTGGTGAGCGGTTGCCTGCCGCGGAGGAACGCGTAGATGTGGGCGAAGCTCTCGGCGGAGGTGGCGCTCTCCGTGTGGCTCGCCTCCGGCTCGTGGACGTTGAGCGCCCCGCCGATCGATCCGTTGGGCTGGAGGCTGCTCCAGACGGCGAGGGTGGGCACCCCGCCGGGCTGGGCGGCGGCCGTACGGCCGTCCAGGTTCACGTACTTGGCGACTTCCGCCGCCCTCTCCGGCACGGAGAGGTAGGCGTGCGCCACCCGTGTCCCGCGCGAGTGGGCCAGGATGTCGACCTTCCGCGCGCCGGTGCGCGCCAGGACCGAGTCGACCAGGTCCTCCAGCCCGGCGACCGCGTGGTCGTCGGTCGCCACGGAGGTGTCGTACTCGTGGACGTACAGCAGGTCGTCGCGGTAGCCGTTGCCGGCGAACCGCTTGGCCTGGGACTGCCACTGCTGGGCCGATCCCTCCTGGCCGTGTACGAAGATCACGGGGTTGACCGTGGCGCGCGGGGCGGTCGCGGCCCGCGTCGGGGGCGTCAGGGCGGTGAGGGTTGCGACGAGTGCGAGAAGCACCGCGAGTAAGGTCGCCCGGCCCGTCCGGGCCGGCTGGGAGCGGGTCATCGTGTCCTCCGGGTTGCCGTCGTCGGAGTCGGAAACTACGGCCGGTGCCGTCGGGCCCACCAGTGGCCGGCCCGAGGGTGAGACAGCGGTCTCAGATCGTGCCCGGTGACGCTCGGCGGGTTTGCTGGAGTACGGCGCGGGCAGTGCGTTCGGCCAGGGCGAGGTCCGGACGGCGGCTGCTCAGCAACTCGGCGTACAGGGCGGATTCGACGACCCTGACGTAGAGGTACGCCAGGTCGTCGATGCCCGAACGGGGCCAGAGCCGGTCCCTCTCCCCCGCCTCCAGGAGGATGCCCCGCTGGGCCAGGACGGCCCGCCGGTGGACACAGCCGCCGGTCAGCAGGCGCCGCGCCGTCTCGGGTTCCGCGCGCAGGAAGCCGGTGAAGGGGGCGGAGCCGCGCAGAGCCGTGACGAAGTAGCGGGTGATCTCCAGGACGCCGTCCACACCCGTCCGGGTACGCCTACGCCGTGCCCGGTCCAGGAGCTCTTCGGCCAGCTCCCATAGCACGTCGGCCAGGAGCGCGTCCCGGCTGCCGACCACGCGGTAGAGGGTGGCCCGGCTGACCGCGAGGTCCTGGGCAAGCGCGTCCATGTCCACCGTGCCGTGCCGCAGGAAGGACCCGCAGGCCCTCCGCACGACGTGGCCCCGGGTCACCACACGCCGGGAAGCCCGCGCACCTCGCATGCCGCCCGCCTCCTCCGCCGGCCCCACCACCACCGGGGGCCGGTACCTTAGCGCGCGGGCGCCGGAGGGGACGAGCGGTGGTTCCCTACTCCCCGGCCTCGCGGGCCCGCGCCGTGGGCAGCAGCCCGCCGATGTCCGCGGGCAGGGCGGCTGTCAGCTTCTCCATCAGCTCCGGCGCGACTGCCGCGTCCAGGACCTCGAGGACGGCCGCGGTCTGCTCCAGGGCGACGTCCTCGGAGACCCCGGCTCGCCAGGCGACCCGCCCCGCGAACGCCGTGAGGTCGAAGCGCTCGCCCGATCCGCTGCGCTCCGGCTCATGGGCGGGCGCCCCGGTCTCTCCGGCCTCGTCGGTCACCGAAGCGGCCAGCGCCGAGGGCAACTGCGCGAGCAGGTGCCCGGTAAGCCCGTCGGGCAGCCGTTCGGCCAGTGTCCGGAGCACCGCACCGGTCACCCGCTCGGCACCGCCCCGGCCGGACAGCCGCGCCCGGGCCTGGACCTTCCCGATCAGCTCCTCGTACTGCATGTGGCCATCCCCTTCGCCGAGGGCGCCCGGGGCGTCGGCTCCGGGCACCCGGAATCGGGCAATTACCCCGATGGGGGAAATAATACGCGGCTGCCGCCGGGGCATCAGGCGATCACCGGCACCATGACACCGTCCGGTGAGGCGAATCGGCTCGGGCCTGGCCGGAAGCCGCCCGGTCGGAGCCATACTGATCGTGACGGTCGCCCTCGCCGCGAACCGGCTCCGGACAGGGGGCGGGCCGGCGGGGACGCACTTCAGTCGATGCCTCCGAGGGGAGCCGTACATGACCACGGCGAAGGACCTGTTCATCATCACCATGGACCCGCGGCCGGAGCACGCCGTGGGGCAGGGCGACCTGTCGCTCGCGCTCGCGGGAGCCGAGCTGATCGATCTCATCGGCACGGGGGCCGTCACCGTGGACGGTGACCGCATCGTGCCGGGTGAGCCTCGGACGCCGGACGACGCGCTCCTCGGAGACGCCGCGGCACGGCTCACCCGGCAGCCGCCTTACGAGCGGATCGACGACTGGCTGTGGCGCCGGGGGCAGGACCTCTCGGCCGCGTACCAGGCCGGCCTGGAGAAGGACGGCGAGCTGACGCGGAAGCGGAGCGGCCGGTCGCCCTTCGGCTCGGAACACGTCGAGCCGGCCGATACGCCCGGCCGCCGCCGCGCGGCCGGCCGCCGGGACGCCGGGGAACCCGTGCTGGCCGCCCTCGCCTCCGCCGTGGGCATCGACGGCGGCGGGACCGATGACGAACCGGGCCTCGACGACGAGGCGGTGACGACCGTGGTGGCAGCGGTTCACGACGCGGTGATGGAGCTGGAGGCCGTACGCCAGCGGCGGACCATCGAGAACGCGGCCTTCGCCAACCTCTGGCGGGGTCCGTGAGCGCCCGGCCTCCGGTCAGCCGCGCAGCACCACCGTGCGCTGGGCCGAGAAGTCGCCCCACGTCCCGTCGGGGAGCTTGGGCCGGAGCTTGAGCGAGTACCGGGTGCCGGGCGGGTCGGTCAGGGTGAGCCGGTACGTCGCCCGGCCCTTGGGCGGCGTGCCGCCCCAGACGATCGTGGTGGTCAGCTTTCCGTCCAGGAAGAGCTGGTAGGCGGGAATCGTACCGCCGGTGTCCGGCTGGTCCCAGGAGAGGTCGACGAGGTACTCCTCGCCCCGCGCCGTCGTCGCCGTCCGCAGTCCGGTGGGTGCCGTGCTCGCCGGCGCTCCCGGGGCGGACGGGGTGGTGAGATCCAGCGCGTCACTGTCCGGCGAGGAGCGGTCGGCGGCGTCGCGGGCGCGGACGGTGAAGGTGTAGACGGTGCCGGGGCGCAGCCCGGTGATCCGGGCCGTGGTCCGGGTGCCCGGGACGCTGTGGATCCTGGAGTCCTCCTGGTAGATGTCGTACGAGGTGACGCCCACGTCGTCCGTGGAGCCGCCCCAGGACAGGGTGACCGTCCGGCCGCTGTCCGCCTTGCCGCGCAGCTCCGTCGGTCCGGTCGGCGCCTCCTCGTCGGCGGGCGCGGCGGCGGGCGTGGTGACGACGGCCGCGGCGCTCGGCGCGGAGAGGTTCCCGGCGGCGTCCCGGGCCCTGACGGTGAAGGTGTAGGCGGTGGAAGCGGTCAGACCGTCGATGTCGGTCATCAGCTTCGTCGCGTCCACCGAGGCGGCCTTCTTCCCCTCGCGGTAGACGTCGTAGCCGGTGATCCCCTCGTTGTCGGAGGCCCGCTCCCACATGACGTGTGCGGAGGAGGCGCTGCCGGCCTGCGCGGTGACACCCCTGGGGGCCGTCGGGTTCTTGGTGTCCGCTTCCGCGGGTCCACCGCAGGCGGTGAGGCCGGCGAGGAGCAGCGCGGCGGAACAGGCCAACGCGGTGCGTGCGTGGGGGCGTTGCACGGTGATGCCTTCCATCCGACAGCAATGGTCCAGACCTATATGCCATGCGGACGGGGCCGCCGACAAGGGGGCGGACCGGAACGTTCCGCGATGTCCCGATGAGTTCCGGGCGCGGAGACGGTCCGAAGAGTATGGAAACGAACAACGTGACCGCGCCCGGCATCGATCTCGGACCGGCGGCGCGGCTGATCCAGGAGCTGATCCGCGCCGTCGACGACCGTCAGCTGGACGGCCCCACCCCCTGCCCCGACTACGCGGTACGGGAGCTGCTCGGGCACCTGCTGGGCCTGACCGTCGCGTTCCGCGACGCGGCACACAAGAAGTCCGGCCCGACGACCGGTACCCCGCCGACCTCGGCCCTGCCGGTGCTGCCCGACGACTGGCGTACGGCGCTGCCGCCCCTGCTGGACGAGCTGGTCGATGCCTGGCGCTCCCCGGCCGCGCTGGAGGGCATGACCCGGGCGGGCGGCGTGGATCTTCCCGGGCAGGTCGCCGGGATGGTCGCGCTCAACGAGCTGGTCGTGCACGGCTGGGATCTGGCCAGGGCGACGGGGCAGGAGTTCCGGGCCGACGAGGCCAGCCTGCGCTCCTCGGAGGCGATGCTGGCCCCCGGGGACGACGACAGGACCGGCCCTGACGCGATCTTCGGCCCGCCGGTTCCGGTCCCGGCCGACGCGCCGCCGGCCGACCGGGTGATCGCGCTGAGCGGGCGCCGGCCCGACTGGCGGCCCGGCGACTGACGGCGTCGCGCGCGGGGCCCGGCGGTGGAGTCGCCGCCGGGCCGGCGGCCGGAGGGCCGGGCGGCTCAGCTGGTGAAGAACTCGGTGATCTGCTGGGCCACCTGGTCCGCGTGCTTCTTGTGCACATGGTGGCCGCCGCCCAGGGTGAGCAGCCGGCAGTCGGGGATGAGCGAGGCCATGTCGGCCAGTCGCCCCTGCGGCATGCTGCTCTCCGGGCCCCCGGCGATCATCAGGGTCGGAGCGACGATCTGCCCCAGCTCCTGCTCCCACCGGGGGTCCGGCTCGGCCACCTGGGCCCGGACGGCCGGCACGACGTTCTCGTCGTAGTCGACCGGGTCCCCGGGACGGTTGTCGGCCACCAGCTGTCCCGGGAACGGCGGCGGGGTCTCGACCAGCACCAGGCGCTCCACCCGGTCCGCGTGCTCCTCGGCGAGCAGATAGGCGACCACTCCGCCCATCGAGTGGCCGACGAGCCCGACCCGGTCGAGCTCGCAGGCGTCGAGGAACTCCAGGACGTCGTCCCGCATCTGCTCGAAGCCGTACTCGTCGGGCCAGTCGCTCTCGCCGTGGCCGCGCAGATCGATGGCGTACACCCGCCACTCCTCGCCGAGCAGGGTGCCGACGGCCTCCCAGCTCAGGGACGAGCCGCCGAGGCCGTGCAGGAGGACGACGGGCGACCCGAAGGGGTCACCCCACGTCCGGTACGCCAGCCGTACTTCGCCGACGTCCACAACAGACTGATCTTCCATATCGCGAACGCTACAGGCGCCCCGCCCCCGCCTGCGCCACCCCCCGGCCTGGCACGCTTGGTGCGTGAAGCACAGACGTCTCGCCCTCGCCGCCGTCGCGGCCCTCGTACTGACCGGCTGCTCCGGGTCCGGTTCCGGCTCCCCCGAGAAGGGGCTCGACGACCCGGCGCAGAAGGACATCGCGATGCGGCTCGTGTCCAGCGCGGAGAACTCCACGCTGGACTGGAAGGGGCAGTACGGCTACGTCGAGGACATCGGCGACGGCCGCGGCTACACCGCCGGCATCATCGGATTCTGCTCCGGCACGGGCGATCTGCTGAAGGTCGTCGAGCGCTACACGGCGAAGCGTCCGGAAAACGCGCTCCAGGACTTCCTGCCGGCGCTGCGCGCGGTGAACGGCAGCGATTCGCACGAGGGACTCGGCGACGCCTTCACCGGGGCCTGGTCGGAGGCCGCGGCCGACCCGGCTTTCCGGTCTGCGCAGGACGCGGAGCGGGACAGCTCGTACTTCGACCCGGCGGTGGAGCGCGCCGAGGGCGACGGGCTCAGCGCCCTGGGGCAGTTCATCTACTACGACGCGTATGTGATGCACGGGTACGCCGACACCGACGGCACGGTCGGCTTCCGGACGATACGCGCCCAGGCCCTCGCCGAGAAGGACCCGCCCTCCGAGGGCGGCGACGAGGAGTCCTATCTCCACGCCTTCCTGGACGCCCGGGTGGCAGCGATCCGCAAGGAGCCCTCCCACAGCGACACCAGCCGGGTGGAGACCGCCCAACGCGTCTTCGTACGCGAGGGGAAGCTCCAGCTGGAGACCCCGCTGGCATGGAAGGTCTACGGGGAGAGCTTCCACATCGACGGCTGAACCGGGCGCACACGGGGACTTACCGCGCGCCCCGAATGCTGATAGGAAAGCTTCCTAACAGAACATCGGAACGACGAACTCCCTTGGGAGGACCGGTGCCCCACCCCCACAACAGCACCTCACGTCGCACCACCCGAACCATCCGCACCGCCGGACTCGCCGTGCTGGCCCTCGGGCTGGCCTTCACGGCGGTCCCGGCCACCGCTCACGCCGGCGCCCCCACGCCGCCGGCCGCACACCTGGAGGCAGCCGCGACCGGACTCGACGACCCCGCGAAGAAGGACATCGCGATGCAACTGGTCTCCAGCGCGGAGAACTCCACGCTGGACTGGAAGGGGCAGTACGGCTACATCGAGGACATCGGCGACGGCCGCGGCTACACCGCCGGCATCATCGGATTCTGCTCCGGCACCGGGGACATGCTCGACCTGGTGGAGCTGTACACCGAGCGGAAGCCGGGCAACGTCCTGGCCGCGTACCTGCCGGCCCTGCGTGCGGTGGACGGCACGGACTCGCACGAGGGGCTGGACCCCGGCTTCACCGGCCACTGGGCCGAGGCCGCGTCGGACCCAGCCTTCCAGCAGGCGCAGAACGACGAACGCGACCGGGTCTACTTCGACCCGGCGGTGCGCCAGGGCAAGGCCGACGGGCTCGGCACGCTCGGCCAGTTCGCGTACTACGACGCCCTCGTGATGCACGGCGGCGGCAACGACAGCGCGAGCTTCGGCTCGATCCGGGAGGCGGCACTGGCCCAGGCGAGCCCGCCGTCGCAGGGCGGCGACGAGGTGGCCTACCTCGACGCGTTCCTGGACGCCCGGGTCCGGGCGATGAAGCAGGAGGAGGCCCACTCGGACACCAGCCGGGTGGACACGGCCCAGCGGGTGTTCCTGCGGAACGGCAACCTGGATCTCGATCCGCCGCTGGACTGGCAGGTCTACGGCGACAGCTTCCACATCGGCTGACACCGGCCGCACGTGGTGCGCGTACGGGCCTCCTCGGAGGTTCCCGTACGCGCACCGGTGTGTCAGGGGGCGACGGGCAGGGCCATCGGATCCTTCGGCTGTTCGGCGTCCGCGGCTTCCGCCTCCGGTTCCTCGTCCGGCGTGCGGCCCCAGTGGTTGAAGGCCAGGTTCAGCACGATCGCCACCACGCAGCCGGTGGAGATGCCCGAGTCCAGGACGACGAGCAGGTCCTCGGGGAAGGCGTGGTAGAAGCCCGGCGCGGCGATCGGGATGAGGCCGACGCCGACGGCCGCCGCGACGATCAGGGCGTTCTCGCCCTTCTCCAGGGCGGCGGTGGCCAGCGTCTGGACACCGCTCGCGGCGACCGACCCGAAGAGCACGATGCCGGCACCGCCGAGGACCGGGAGCGGCACGAGGGCGATGACGGACGCGGCCACGGGGACGAGCCCGAGCAGCACCAGGATGACCCCGCCCGCCGCGACGACGAACCGGCTGCGGACCTTCGTCATGGCGACCAGCCCGATGTTCTGGGCGAACGCACTGCACATGAAGCCGTTGAAGAGCGGGCTGACGGCGCTGCCAAGGGTGTCGGCGCGCAGTCCGCCCTCGATGGTCCGCTCGTCCGCCGGACGGCCGACGATCTTGCCGAGGGCCAGCATGTCGGCGGTCGACTCGGTCATGCAGACCAGCATCACGATGCACATCGAGATGATGGCTGCGATCTCGAACTGCGGTGCGCCGAAGTGGAACGGCGTCGGGAAGCCGACCACGTCGGCCTCGCCCAGTGCCCCGAAGTCGGTGATGCCGGCGGGGATCGCGATCAGGGTGCCGATGACCAGGCCGAGCAGGATGGCGATCTGCTGGAGGAAGCCCCGCAGCAGCTTGCGCAGAGCCAGCACGATCACGAGGGTGACGGCGGCCATCGTGATGTTCGTCATCGAGCCGTAGTCGTCGGCCGTCGCGTTGCCGCCCTGCGACCAGTTGAAGGCCACCGGGAGCAGGGAGACGCCGATCAGTGTGATGACGGTACCGGTGACGACGGGTGGGAAGAACCGCACGAGTTTGCAGAAGTACGGGGCGAGGACGAAGCCGAGGAGGCCGGCGACGATGATCGCTCCGAAGATGACGGCGATGCCGTCGTGCCCCCGGTCCTTGCCGATCGCGATCATCGGGGTGACCCCGGCGAAGGAGACGCCGTTGACGAACGGCAGTTTGGCACCTATTCGCCAGAAGCCGAGGGTCTGGAGCAGGGTGGCTATCCCCGCGGTGAAGAGGCTCGCCCCCATGAGGAAGGCGGTCTCCTTGGCGCTGAGACCCACGGCGGGCCCCACGATCATGGGCGGGGCCACCACACCCGCGTACATCGCGGCGACGTGCTGAAGGCCGCTGGTGAACATCCTGAGGGGCGGAAGCGTCTCGTCGACCGGGTGCTTCCGGTCGGGTTCTCCTTCTCCTGGACCTACTGCGGGTGGGACTGCGTCTGCTTCGACTGCGTTCTTGCGAAACCTGGGCGTAGCTGCCACGGCTTCCTCCGGTCGGGTACACGTCGGGCGACGTGGGTATCAGGGAGGTGGTGCTGAGTGGTGCGTTGGTGCAGGTCGTGCAGCTGGTGCGGGCAGCTTGGAGCTCACCTGTGCGGGTGCGCGTACATGGCGTACGCGCACCCGCACAGGCTGCCGTGGACCTGAGGGGTCCACGGCGGCCGGCCGAGGGCCGTCCCCCTCGGCCGGCCTGTCAGGGGGTACGCGGCATCAGGCTCCTGCGGCGATCTGCGCCAGTCGCCTTGCCTCGTCGCGGGTCGCGCGGGCGATGGTGTCCTCGTCCTCGGTGGTGAGGTGGTTGTCCTCGACGACGGTGCTGCCGTTGACGAGGGAGAGGGTGACGGGGGCCGCGGCGCCGAAGACCAGGGCGGTCACGGGGTCGGCGATGGAGGCGTGCGCCAGGGTGTCCAGCTTCCAGAGCACGAGGTCGGCGAGCTTGCCCGGTTCCAGCGAACCGATCTCCTCGGCCCGGCCGAGGACCTGGGCGCCCCCGTACGTCCCCAGGCGCAGCGCCTGGCGCGCGTCGAGCGCCTTCTCGCGGTGGGCGCCGAGCCGGTTGATGAGGAGGGCGTTGCGCAGTTCGGTGTGGAGTTCGCCGGACTCGTTGGACGCGGTTCCGTCGACGCCGAGCCCGACCGGGACACCGGCGGCCAGCATGTCGGGGACGCGGGCGATGCCGGCGGCGAGGCGGGCGTTGGAGGACGGGCAGTGCGCGACGCCGGTGCCGGTGCGGGCGAAGGCGGCGATGTCGGAGTCGTTCATGTGGACGCAGTGCGCCATCCACACGTCGTCACCGAGCCAGCCCGTCGACTCGAAGTAGTCGGTCGGCCCCATCCCGAACAGCTCCTTGCAGAACTGCTCCTCCTCGACGGTCTCCGAACCGTGGGTGTGCAGGCGCACTCCGCGACGGCGGGCCAACTCGGCGCCCTGACGCATCAGTTCGGTGGAGACGGAGAAGGGCGAGCAGGGGGCGACAGCGATCTGCGTCATCGCGCCGAACGAGGTGTCGTGGTGGGCGTCGATGGTGGCCTCGGTGGCGGCGAGCGCTCCGTCGAGGCTCTCCACGGCGAAGTCCGGCGGCAGCCCGCCGTCCTTCTTGCTGCGGTCCATGGAGCCACGGGCGAGGGTGAAGCGTACGCCCATGTCGCGGGCGGCGCCGATGATCGCGCCGGAGAGGTCGCCGGAGTCGCGCGGGTAGACGTAGTGGTGGTCCATCGCGGTGGTCACCCCGCCGCGGGCCATCATCGCGAGAGAACCCTGGGCGGCCGCGCGTGCCATCGGCTCGTCGAGGCGCGCCCACGTCGGGTACAGCGCGACCAGCCAGTCGAAGAGGTTGTGGTCGGTCGCCAGGCCGCGGGTGATCCACTGGTAGAAGTGGTGATGGGTGTTGACCAGGCCCGGCGTGACCAGGTGACCGGTGCCGTCGACGCGCCGTACGACGCTCGTGAGGCCCTCCGGGGCCTTGCCCGCGCCGACGGACTCGATGCGGTTGCCCGCCACGACGACGTGCCCGGACGCGTATTCGGTGTCGTGGGCGTCGACCGTGGCGATGGAACAGTTCTCGATGACGATGCGCTGCGGGTCTGCCGATGCTGCCATGGCGCTTCCTTCTTCTTTCCGGGGATGTACGGGCACGGCAGGACCCTAGGAGGATTTGAGTGCCACAGCGTTACGGCTGTGGGTGCCGAGATGGTGGAAGAACAGATTGAGCAGGACCGCCACGAGCGCTCCCGCACTGATCCCGGAGCCGAGCACGGTCTGCGCCCAGGACGGGAATCCCGCGTAGAAGCCGGGTGCGGCGAGGGGGATGATGCCCGCGCCGAGTGCCACGGCCACGAGGATGATGTTGGAGCTGTCGTCGAGCCCCGCCTCGGACAGGGTCCGGATGCCGCTCACCGCGATCGAGCCGAACAGGACGATGCCGGCGCCGCCGAGCACGGGCATCGGGACGAGGGAGACGACCGCCCCGAGGACGGGGAAGGCGCCCAGGACGATCAGGGCGCCGCCCGCGGCGGCGACCACGTACCGGCTGCGTACCCGCGTCAGCGACACGACACCGACGTTCTGGGCGAAGGCGCTGGTCGGGAAGCCTCCGAAGACCGGGCCGAGGAGGGTGGCGATGCCGTCGGTGCGCAGACCCCGGGTGATGGTGGGGCCGTCGGTGCGCCGGTCGCAGATCTCACCCAGCGCCAGCATGCCGGCGGACGACTCCGTCATCAGCACCAGCATCACGATGCACAGGGAGAGGATCGCGGCGGGCTGGAACTCGGGCGGTCCGAAGGCGAAGGGTGTGGGCAGCGCGGCGACGGGTGCGGAGCCGAGCGCGGAGAAGTCGGCGAGTCCGAACGGGATGGCGGCCAGTGTGCCGATGAACATGCCCGCGAGCAGGGCCACTTGCTTGACGAAGCCGCGTCCGAAGCGCTGGATCAGCAGGATGACGACGAGGGTGAAGGCGGCCAGCGCCAGATACTTCATGGCGCCGAAGTCGCCGGCGGTGGCGTCGCCTCCCTGGGCCCACCCGACGGGCACCGGCATCAGCGTGACGCCGATGAGGGTGATGACGACCCCGGTGACGAGCGGCGGGAAGAAGCGCAGCAGCCGTCCGAAGAACGGGCCGACGGCCAGGCAGAAGACACCGGCGACGAGCACCGCCCCGTAGATCGCGGGGAGTTGGCGGCCGGGGGCGCTGGTCTCCGCGATGGCGAGCATCGGCGCGATCCCCGCCGAGGACGCCGCGTTGACGAAGGGCAGCCGGTTGCCGGCGAAGCGTCCGGCGCCGAGGGTCTGCAGGAGGGTGGCCAGTCCGGCGATCAGGAGACTCGCCGCGATCAGCCGGGTCATGCCGGCCGCGTCGAGTCCGACGGCCTGCCCGATGATGAGCGGAGGGGTGACGACGCCCGCGTACATGGCGGCGATGTGCTGGAGCGCGGCGGGGACGAGCCGCGAGGGTGGAAGCTTCTCGTCCACCGGGTGAACTGCCGTGCCGGCAGAGGTCGGTGGTGCTTTACACGGGCCTTTCGCCGGCCCCGTTGCAGGCTGTGCCATGGAATTTCCCTCCGGGATGACCGGCCACCGCCCGCAGCGGGGCGGCGGCCGGTTCAGCACCGCGTCAGAGGTTGGTCATGTCGACCGGGATCTTCGGCTCGACGCCGTCCCGGAGCACCGTCGCCTCGATGAGGCCGTAGGGACGGTCGGCGGCGAAGTACACCTCGTTGTCGTTCTTGAGGCCGAAGGGCTCCAGGTCGACGAGGAAGTGGTGGTTGTTCGGCAGCGAGAAGCGGATCTCGTCGATCTCGCTGCGGTTGTTGATGATGCGCGAACCCATCTGGTAGAGGGTCTGCTGGAGCGAGAGGGAGTAGGTCTCCGCGAAGGCCTGGAGCATGTGCTTGCGCGTCTGCTCGTAGGACTTCTCCCAGTTCGGCATGCGCTCCTGGTCGCTGGTCCAGTTGTAGCGCCACTTGGCGGAGACGTCGGTCGCGAGGATGCGGTCGTACGCCTCCTTCAGCGTCGTGTACTTGTCCTTGACGTAGCCCCAGAACTCCGAGTTGGTGGAGTTCATGACGGAGAGGTCCTTGAGGCCGGAGATGACCTCCCACTTCTCACCGTCGAAGGTGATCTGCGTGGTGCGCGTCTCCTGGCCCTTGCGGACGAAGGAGTGCTTGACCTCGTCGGCGCCGATGAACTTCGAGTTGCCGTCGGAGGTCGCGATGCGCTCCCAGGAGTACTCCTCGACCCGGATCCGGGCGACCTTGATCGGCTCCTGCGAGGACACGAAGTGCCGCGCGAGGTGGATGCCGAACTGCTCGGCGGACTCGATGCCGTGCTCCTTGGCGAACGCGAACACCGTGTTCTTGGTGGTGTCGGTCGGCAGGACGTTGGCGTTGGAGCCGGAGTAGTGGACGTCGTCCATGTCGCCGGAGAGGGCGACGGAGACGTTGAGGTCCTTGATGTGGTGGGTGTCGCCGTCCCGCGTGATCTTGACGACGCGGTTCTCTGCTTTGCCGTACTGGTTCTGGCCGAGAATCGTGGGCATTGTCTGCTAGCTCCCTCGGTAAACGGAGTAGCCGAACGGGTTGAGCAGCAGCGGTACGTGATAGTGCTCGCCCGGGGTGACGGCGAATGCGATCGCCACCTCCGGGAAGAACGCGCCGCTGTCCCTTACGCGGGGGGCGTCCTGCTGCGCCTCGGCTTGCTTCTTCGCGGTGAAGTACGACTCGGTGTCGAAGACGAGCCGTACGTGGGTGGTTCCTTCCGGCAGGGCCGGCAGGTTTTTGCAGCGCCCGTCCGCGTCGGTCGCGGATCCGCCGAGCGTCACATACTGCGCGTCGCCGCCGCTGCGGGCGGCGAGGGAGACGGTGACGGCTTCGGCGGGACGGCCGACGCTGGTGTCCAGGATGTGGGTGGACACCGATGCGGTGGTGTCGGTGCTCAAGACCGTCACGCTCCTTGCTCTGAAGAGTGCTGTACGGGGTGCCTGGCCCCTCAGGAGTCCTGCACGAGGCGGGTCAGGCGGATTCGGTTGATCTTGCCCAGTTCGGCGCGGACGATCTCGCGTTCCCGCTCGGGCGAGTTGCCGATCCGGGCCTTCACCGCGTCGCGCATCTGTTCACCGGTGGCTCCGGTGGCGCAGATCAGGAAGACATGTCCGAACCGCTCCTGGTAGGCCAGGTTGAGTTCGAGCATCTCCTCCTTGAGCTCCTCGGACGCACCGGCCATCCCCCGCTGTTCGCGGGCGGAGGCCGGGTCTCCCGGCTTGGGGCGGCCGATCGGCGGGTGGCCGGCCATGGCCTCGGCCAGGTCCTCCGGTGAGAGCTCGGCCAGGGCGGCGTCACTCGCGGAGAACAGGGCTTCCGTACCGGCGTAGGGCCGGTGGGCAAGGACGGAGCTTCCCCACGCCGCACTCGCACACACCTCGTGCAGGGCGGCTGCGGCCTCTTCGGCCGCCAGGGTGTTGAACCGGGCGAGGCCCGGTGTGGAGCTCGTAGTCACGGGAGCCTCCGTGGCTTTTTTCGCTGTGCGTTGTCGGGCTGCGGATAGCTAACGCCCTCCGCAACACCACGTCAACAGTTTGTTGAAATTCCGCGAACAAGAGATGCCGCCGCCCGAGTTCCCGGACGACGGCATTGCACCGCATTACGCGTCGCTACTCACCCTTGGTGGCATTGTCCCGGTTCAGATAGTTGTAGACGGTGAAGCGGGAGACGCCGAGCGCGCCCGCCACGGTCTCCACACCGTGCCGCACGGAGAAGGCACCGCGTGCCTCAAGGGTGCGTACGACGCCCTGCTTGGCCTTCCGGTCCAGTTCGGCCAGCGGCATCCCGTGCCGCCGTTCCATCGCGGACAGGATGTGGTCGAGCGATTCTGAGAGCTGCGGGAGCCGTACGGCTATGACGTCGGCCCCCTCCCACGCGAGGAGTACGTCCTCGGTGGTGGCCTGCTCCGGGGCGAGCAGCTCCGCCCCCATGGCGTCGACGAGCGGCTTCACGGCGGTGACCAGCGGGTGGTCGGCCGGTTCGGTCACGGGGTGTCCTCCCCGATCACGTTGAGCTGGAGGGAGACCCGGGTGGCGCCCGAGGCCAGGGCCCTGCGCAGCAGGGAGTCCACGGCGGTGAGCACCTCGTCCGCGCCTCCTTCGGCCGTGTTCCCGAAGGGGCCCACGTCCACGGCGTCCAGGTCTGCGGTCTGGACGACCTCGCGGGCCACCACCGCGTGGGCGGGTGCCTCGTCGAGATCGAAGGGCTCGGTGGTGAATTCCACCCTCAAGCGCACGGTGCCTCCCTCATGTCCCGCCGCGTCCCTCGGCTCGCACGGCTCGTCCCGACCCTAAGGCACGGGGCGGCGGGCCCGGAGGGCGCGAACGGGTCCCTCCAGGCGGGACCGCGCCTCACGGCCCGGCCTGGATGTCCCCCCGGGTGGACGAGGCGATCGGGTCGCCGTGCGTGAAGTCCCCGGGCGGGATCCCCGGATGGTGCCCGTCCCTGACCAGCGGGGCGGTGGCGGCGGCCGGGCCGAGCGCGAGCCGGGAGACGATCCGGTAACGGTCACCCCGGTAGAGCGAGTGGACGTACTCCACGGGCAGCCCGGCGGTGTCCGAGGTCAGGCGCTCGAAGAGCAGGGCGGGGGAGAGCTCGGGGACCTCCAGGAGCTGGGCCTCCGCACGCGTGACGACCGTGGGCTCGATGGCCTGGACCGCCTCGCGGACGTGCACCCCGTGAGTGTGGCGCAGATGCTCGTAGAGATCGCCGTCCTCCAGCTCCTGGGCGGACAGGCCGGGCACCAGCGCCGCCCTGATGTGCAGGTGCTCGATCGCCATCGGGGCACCGTCGACCAGTCTCAGCCGTGCGACGTACACGATCTCGTCGGCGGGCGACATCCGGAGCTTGCGGCCGACCCGGGCGCCGGCCTGGAGGGTGGTGAACTCCAGCAGCCTGCTCGACCAGGCCCCGGCCGCCTGCGGCACGCTCAGCGAGAGGTCGGCGGAGACCAGCTCCTGGGTGATCTTCGCCGGGGCGACGAACATCCCGCGTCCGTGTTCACGGACGAGCAGACCGGCGGCCACCAGCTCGTCGACGGCGGCCCGCAGGGTGGGCCGGGAGACGCCGAGCAGGGCGCACAGAGCCCGCTCGGACGGGATGGCGTCGCCGGGACTGCGGCTCTCGATCAGCTCGAGGACCGCGTCGCGCACCCGTTCCCGTTTGAGCACCGTCCCCGGTACGTCGGCTTTCATGCGTTCCCCTTCGCGCGTCCCGCTCCCTTTACCAGTTGGGCGAACGATGGCCACTGGTCAGGGAGAGTCTAGCCACCCTCGTCGGCATGAACAGAGGCGGATCTCGATCAGATTCCCCAAAATCCCTTTATACAGGAGGGGTTGACGACCCCATTGGTCTATGCCACCTTCATCCCCCATCAAGAGGTGAGCTGTCCAGTGGACTTCACTGGTCAGGTGGTCAGGTCTCTGCTCCCGTTGAGGTGAACCGTGAAGTACCGCTTGCTTGCCGGTGTGTCCGCGCTCGTGACGGCCGCCGCTCTCAGTGCCTGCAGTTCTGGTGGGGACAACACCGACGAGGCCGGGGGCGTGACGACGGTCGACGTCTGGCTGATGCGCGACAGCGTCTCGGCCGCGTTCCAGAAGGAGTTCACCGAGGGGTTCGAGGCCGCCCACCCCGACATCGACGTCAGGATCCAGATCCAGGAGTGGGACGGCATCGGCCAGAAGATCACCGCCGCCCTGGCGAGCAACGACGCCCCGGACGTCATCGAGGCTGGCAACACCCAGGTCGCCCAGTTCGCGGAGAGCGGCGGACTCCTGGACCTCAGCGACAGGAAGGACGAGCTGAACGGCGCGGACTGGCTGAAAGGGCTGGCCGAGCCCGGTGCGTACGAGGGGAAGCAGTACGGCATCCCGTACTACGCCGCCAACCGGGTCGTGATCTACCGCAAGGACCTCTTCGAGAAGGCCGGTCTCGACGCCACGGAGATCACCACCCGCGACGCGTGGATCGATGCCACCACGAAGCTGAACAAGGGCGGCACGCAGGGCATCTATCTGCCGGGCCAGCTCTGGTACGCGCTGGCCGGCTTCGTCTGGGACGAGGGCGGGGACCTGGCGACCGAGTCCGGCGGCACGTGGAAGGGCGCGCTCGACACACCCGAGGCGCAGCGGGGCATGGCCTTCTACGCGGAGCTCCAGGCGCTCGGCAAGGGCCCCAAGGACTCCGACGAGGACGATCCGCCGCAGGCAGAGGTGATGGCGCAGGGGCAGGTGGCGCAGGTCATCTCCACTCCCGGCGGGGCCAATGTGGTCGTCGAGAACAATCCGGAGCTCAAGGGGAAGCTGGGCTTCTTCCCGATCCCGGGGAAGACGGCCGGCACTCCGGGTGCGGTGTTCACCGGTGGCTCCGACCTGGTCGTCCCCGCCGCCTCCGGTCACCCCGAGGCGGCCGTGACCTTCATCAAGGAGCTCACGGGCGACGTCTGGCAGAAGAAGCTCGCGGTGGCCATGAGCTACGTGCCCAACCGGACCACCCTCGCCTCGGCCGTGGCGGGCGACCCGGGTGCCTCGGCGATGGCCGTCGGTGCGGCGAACGGACACGCGACGCCGAACACCCCGGGCTGGGCGGCCGTGGAGGCCGAGAACCCCGTCAAGGACTACATGACGGCCGTCCTCACCGGCGGTGACGCCTCCGAGGAGGCGGCCAGGGCCTCCGCGGACATCACCCGTGCCCTGAACGCCGGTTCCTGATCCGGTCCGTCCGTTTCCCGTCACCGAGAGGAGGCCCGCCGTGCCGGATGTGCGTGAACGGCCCGCTCCCCACGTCCGCCGTCCCCCGAAGGCGCCACCGGGGCGGCGGCCGGGGCGGCCCCCGCGCGACCTGTGGCCGTACGCCCTGATCGCACCGGCGATCGGCGGCACGCTCTATCTGCTGGTGTACCCGCTGGTGCGGGCGGTGGTGATCTCCCTCCAGGACTTCGGGCTCCGCCAGCTGATCAGCGGTGACGCCGAGTTCGTGGGCCTGCGCAACTACCGGACGCTGCTGTCCGACCCGCGCTTCTGGGAGGTGACCGGCCGCACCTTCGTCTTCATGGCCGTCAACGTCGTACTGATCATGGTCATCTCGACGCTGGTCGCGCTGATGACGGAGCGGCTGCGCCGGGCCGGCCGTACGGTCGTGCTCTGTTCGCTGGTGCTCGCCTGGGCCATGCCGGTGGTCGCGGCCACGACGGTCTTCCAGTGGCTCTTCCACTCCGAGTTCGGCATCGTCAACCAGTCGCTGACCGCGCTCGGCTTCGGTTCCTTCGACCGCTACCCGTGGTTCGCGAACGGCACGGCGTCGTTCACGATCCTGGTCCTGCTGATCGTCTGGCAGTCCGTGCCGTTCGCGGCGGTCACCCTCTACTCCGCGCTGACGACCGTCCCCGCCGAGCTGTACGAGTCGGCACGCCTGGACGGCGCGTCCGCCTCCCGCGTCTTCCGCTCGCTCACCTTCCCGATCCTGCGGCCGATCTTCATGCTGGTCCTCTCCCTGGAGGTGATCTGGACCTTCAAGGCGTTCGTCCAGATCTGGGTGATGACGCGCGGCGGCCCGGGCGACGCCACCACCATCCTGCCCGTGTACGCGGTCCAGACGGCGCTCTCCAGCCAGCGCTACGACCTGGGTTCCGCCGCGTCGATGATCACCGTGGTCCTGATGTCCGGGGTGCTGGTCCTCTACTTCCGCCAGATGTTCCGTCAGGAGGACGAGCTCCGATGACCCTGCTGCGCCCCCGCGTCCGGCGGATCCCGCTGAACGCCGCCGCCGTCGTGACCGTCGTGGTCTGCCTGTTCCCGGTGTACTGGATGATCTCCACCGCGTTCAAGCCGTCCCGGGACATCCAGTCCGCCGAGCCCCGGCTCGTGCCCTACACCTGGACCCTGGACCACTTCCGCCGGGCCGTGCAGGCGGACGGCTTCGAACTGTTCTGGCGCAACAGCGTCCTGGTCACGCTGGGGGCCGTACTGCTCTCCCTCGTCGTGGCGCTCGGGGCGTCGTTCGCCGTGGCGCGCCTGCGGTGGAAGGGCCGGCGGCAGTTCATGCTGCTGGTCTTCGTCGCCCAGATGGCGCCCTGGGAGTCCTTGGTCATCCCGATCTACATCATCTCCCGCGACACGGACATGCTCGACCGGCTGCCGACCCTGACCCTCGTCTACTTCATGATCACGCTGCCGTTCACGATCGTGGTGCTGCGGGGGTTCCTCGCGACCATCCCGCCGGAGCTGGAGGAGGCCGCCCAGGTCGACGGCTGCACCCGGACCGGCGCCTTCCTCAGGGTGGCGCTGCCGCTGCTGGCCCCCGGCCTGATGGCGACCTCGCTCTTCGGATTCATCACGGCGTGGAACGAGTTCGCGTACGCCAACTTCCTGATCATCAAGCAGCAGGACAACCGCACCCTGCCGGTCTGGCTCTCCTCCTTCCAGAACACCTTCGGCACCGACTGGGGCGCCACCATGGCCGCCTCGACACTCTTCGCGCTGCCCGCGCTCGTGATCTTCCTGCTGCTCCAGCGCCATGTGACCTCCGGCTTCGCGGCCGGCGCCGTCAAGGGATGAGCCCGTCGGCGTACTCGTGAACCGTCCGAAACCCCTGTCCCGGAGGCCCTCCGTGCCCGCATCACGCCCCGAGTTCTCCCTCCTCCCCCGCCCCGGCAAGGTCTCGCCGCGCCCGGGCCGCTTCGTCCTCGGCCAGGACACCGCCGTACGCGCCCTGCCGGGTGCGGAAGGGGCGGCGGATCTGTTACGCACGCTCCTCGGCCCGACCACCGGCCTGCCGCTGTCGCCCTCGCCGGACGGCCGTGTCGTCCTGGCGCTCGATCCGCAGCTCGGCGGACTGGGTGACGAGGGGTACGGCCTGACCGTCGGGCCGCAGGCGCTCCTGCTGCGCGCGGCCCGCCCGGACGGGCTGCTCCGCGGCGTCCAGACGATCCGGCAGCTCCTGCCGCCCGAAGCCCTGTCGGGCGGTGCGCGGGGCATCTCCTGGGAACTGCCGTGTGTCGAGATCAGCGATGTGCCGGCCCATCCCTGGCGCGGCGCGATGCTCGACGTCGCCCGGCACTTCCAGCCCGTCTCCTACCTCCACCGCTACGTGGACCTGATGGCGCTGCACAAGCTGAACGTCCTGCATCTGCACCTCACCGACGACCAGGGCTGGCGCATGCCGGTCGACGCCTACCCCCGGCTGACCTCGGTGGGCGGGCACCGGGCCCAGTCCCTCTCCGACGGGGTGCCGCACTCGGGTGCGTACACCAAGGCGGAGCTGCGCGGCCTGGTCCGCCACGCACGGGAGCGGGGGGTGACCGTCATGCCGGAGATCGAGATGCCCGGCCATGTGCGCGCGGCCCTCGCGGCCTACCCGGGCCTGGGGAACCACCCGGAGCGGAGGCTCGACGTGTGGACCCGCTGGGGCGTCTGCGACACCGTGTTCGGTGTCCACGAGGAGGTCCTCGACTTCTGCCGGACCGTGCTGGAGGAGGTCATGGACCTCTTCCCGTCCCCGTACATCCATGTCGGCGGCGACGAGTGCCCGACCACCGAGTGGGAGGAAAGCCCGGCGGCGCGGTCCCGTGCGGCCGCCGAGGGGCTCGACGCCCCGGGGGATCTGCACGGCTGGTTCATGGGGCGGATCGGCTCGTTCCTCGTGGAGCACGGCCGGCGACCCACCGGCTGGGCCGAGACCGGCGGCGAACTGCCCCCCGAATTCACCGTGATGACCTGGCGCGATCCGGAGCACGCCCGCACCGCCGCCCGGCGGGGGCACCAGGTGGTCACCGCGCACCACCGGGCCACCTACCTGGACTACGCCCAGTCCACGGATCCGGACGAGCTCCCCGCCCAGGACGGTGACCCGGTGCCGCTCCACGCGGTCCACACGAACGACCCGGTGCCGCGGGGCTGGGGGCCGGACGAGGCCTCCCGTGTCCTGGGCACCCAGGCGCAGCTGTGGACCGAGTACGTGACGACGCCGGACCGGATCGAGTACCTCACCTACCCCCGGCTGTGCGCCCTGGCGGACCGTGCCTGGTCCGGCGGGCGCGGCGACTGGGCCGGGTTCGTCGAGCGGCTGCGCCACCACACCGCCCGGCTGGACGCCCTGGGCGTCCGCTACCGGCCCCTCACCACGCGGTCCCTGGCGGCCGCGTCCGCAGGTACAGCGCGACCCCCTCGGTAGCCCATCCCCCACCGTTCCGGAGAGGAACACGCCATGAGGACATTCCGCAGGAGCCGTATCCGCGCGGCGGCGGCCGCCGCCGTCACCCTGGCCCTGGGCTGCACGGCCCTCGCCGCCCTGCCCACGACCGCCGGTGCAGCGGCGGCCGGCGGGCTCGTCGTCCAGTACCGCACGAGCGCGTCGGGCGCGACGGCCGACCAGAGCGAACCGTGGCTGAAGGTACGCAACACGGGGAGTGCGAGTGTGCCGCTCTCCGATGTCAAGGTCCGGTACTACTTCAAGGGCGACTCTGCGTCCGCGGCCTACCGTTTCGCCTGCTCGTGGGCGGTGAAGGGCTGCGCGAACATCACCGGCACCTTCAAGACCCTGCCGAATCCGACCGCCACCGCCGACCGCTACCTGGAGATCGGCTTCACCGCCGGCGCGGGCGCCCTGGCCCCCGGGGCGGACACCGGTGACATGCAGCTGCGCTTCCACCGCGCGGACTGGCAGCCGCTGGGGCAGAGCGACGACTACTCCTTCGGCGCCGAGCGGAACACGTACGGCGACTGGGCCAGGATCACCGCGCAGCTGGGGTCGGTCACGGCCTGGGGCGAGGCCCCCGGGGGCAACGGACCCACCGACCCGACGGATCCCCCCACCGACCCGCCGGCCGACGGGCCGAGGCTGTTCGACGACTTCGACTACACCGGGCACACCGACCCGAGGATCGCGGCGAACGGCTGGAGCGTCCGCTCGAACTCCGGCGGTCCCGGGGTGCCGGGCGCCGTCTGGGCTCCGGAGAACGTCACCTTCAGCAGCCAGGCGGGCAATTCGGTGATGAACCTGGAGACGTCCACAGGGGGCACGGGTGCCTCGACGGAGCACACGGAGATCCTCACGAAGTCCTCGAAGTTCCGCAACGGCACCTACGCGGCCCGGGTGAAGTTCAGCGACGCGCCGAGGTCGGGCCCCGACGGCGACCACCTCGTCCAGACCTTCTTCACCATCAACGACCTCAAGGCGCCGATGGCGGACGACTACGCGGAGTACGACTTCGAGTACCTGCCCAACGGCGGCTGGGGCGAGCCGTCGAACATCCTCTACACCACGTCCTGGGAGACCTACCGGCCCGACCCGTGGGAGGCCGTCAACCAGCACAGCGAGGCACGGCAGAGCTACGCGGGATGGCACGACCTGGTGGTCACCATCGACGACAGCGCCATCACGTACTACGTCGACGGTCAGCCCTTCGGCACGCACGGGGCGGCCTATCTCCCGGAGCGCCCGATGTCGATCAACTTCAACCAGTGGCTGATCGATCTGGCCGGGCAGAGCAGCACGACTCCGCGCTCGTACGACCAGCAGGTGGACTACGTCCTGCACGTGAAGGACCAGGTCCTCTCCCCCGCCCAGGTATCGGCTCTGGTGAGCGGTTACCGGGCGGCGGGCACGACGTTCCAGGACACGGTGCCGGCCGTCTGACCAGGCACGGATGAGCGGTCGCGGGGTGGAGGGCAGGACGGCCCCCACCCCGCTTCCGTGTGTCCGGAATTCGGTTTCCCTCTTGACAGCCTCACCACACGCCAGGCAATCTTCCGTTAAGCAGAAACTAACTTCCGCGATACGGAAGGAGCGCATGATGGGTTACTCGGACCAGCGCTTCGATGTGAACCTCTCGATCCTCTTCACCGAACTCCCGCTCCTGGAGCGCCCCGCGGCGGCCGCCGCCGCGGGCTTCACGGCGGTCGAGCTCTGGTGGCCCTGGATCGAGACCCCCACCCCCGCGCAGGCCGAGCTCGACGCCCTGAAGAAGGCGCTCGACGACGCGGGCACACAGCTGGTGGGGCTGAACTTCTACGCGGGCCGCCTCCCCGGCCCCGACCGCGGGGCGCTCTCGCTGCCCGGCGAGGAGTCGGACCGCTTCCGCGCCAACATCGACGTGGCGGCGGACTTCGCGGCCTCGGCCGGCTGCAAGGCGCTCAACGCGCTCTACGGCAACCGCGTCGAGGGCGTGGACCCGGCCGTCCAGGACGAACTCGCCCTGGAGAACCTGGTCCTGGCCGCCCGTGCGGCCCACCGGATCGGGGCGACGCTGCTGATCGAGACGCTCAACGACACCGAGTCGCCGCTCTACCCCCTGGTCAGCGCACCGGCGGGCGTCGAGATCGTCGACCGTGTCAACGAGGCGACGGGACTGGGCAACGCCACGTTCCTGCTGGACCTTTACCACCTGTCGATGAACGGCGAGGACCTCAGCCAGGTGATCAAGACGTACGCCGCGAAGACCGGCCACGTCCAGATCGCCGACAACCCGGGGCGCGGCGCGCCCGGCACCGGCTCGCTCCCGCTGGAGCGTCTCCTCGACGAGCTGACCGAGGCCGGTTACGACGGCTGGGTCGGCCTGGAGTACAAGCCGGGCGACCGGCCGAGCGCGGAGGCGTTCACCTGGCTCCCGGCCGAGCACCGGCCGGCCCGCTGAGGCCCGTCCCCTCCCGCACACACGCTTACCGGAAGGCAACCCTCATGAGCAGCAACCTCCCCAAGGTCGCCTGGATCGGGCTCGGCATCATGGGCTCGCCCATGTCGGAGAACCTGATCAAGGCCGGATACCAGGTGACCGGCTACACCCTCGAGCAGGACAAGATCGACCGGCTGGTCGCGGCGGGCGGCAAGGGCGCCGCCTCGATCGCGGAGGCGGTCCGCGACGCCGATGTCGTGATCACCATGGTCCCCGCCTCCCCGCAGGTCGAGGCCGTCGCGTACGGCCCCGACGGCATCCTGGAGAACGCCAGGCGGGGCGCCCTGCTGATCGACATGTCGTCGATCACCCCGCAGACCTCCGTGGACCTGGCTTCGAGCGCGAAGGACAAGGGCATCCGCGTTCTGGACGCCCCGGTCTCCGGCGGTGAGGCCGGAGCGATCGAGGCCGTCCTGTCCATCATGGTCGGCGGCGAGCAGAGCGACTTCGACGCCGCGAAGCCGCTGCTGGACGCGCTCGGCAGGACGATCGTGCTGTGCGGCCCGCACGGCTCCGGCCAGACGGTGAAGGCGGCCAACCAGCTGATCGTCGCGGTCAACATCCAGGCCTGCGCCGAGGCCGTCGTCTTCCTGGAGAAGTCCGGGGTCGACCTCGCCGCGGCGCTCGACGTGCTGAACGGCGGCCTCGCCGGCTCGACCGTCCTGACCCGCAAGAAGGACAACTTCCTGAAGCGGGACTTCGCTCCCGGCTTCCGGATCGACCTGCACCACAAGGACATGGGCATCGTCACGGACGCCGCCCGCAACGTCGGCGCGGCACTGCCCGTCGGCGGGGTCGTGGCCCAGCTCGTGGCGTCCCTGCGCGCGCAGGGCGACGGCGGCCTGGACCACTCCGCGCTGCTGCGCTCGGTCGAGCGGCTCTCCGGCTCCCAGGTCTGACACTCCCGGCCCTCCACAGGGGCCCCATGAACTCCGGGTCGCGGTGGCGCTGACACCTGTCCTGTCGCGCCCAGGCGCTGCCGCGGCCCGGAACCTCCTCCTCCAATTTCAACAAACTGTTGACGCTTCGATACCGGCGAATCTACGCTCCTGAGGCCGTCAGCAGCCCCGTACGGAAGGCCTCCATGTCCCAGCGTGTGCTCACGACCGAGTCAGGCGCCCCGGTCGCCGACAACCAGAACTCCGCCACGGCCGGCGCCGGCGGGCCGATCCTCGTACAGGACCAGCACCTGCTCGAGAAGCTCGCCCGCTTCAACCGTGAGCGCATCCCGGAGCGCGTCGTCCACGCCCGCGGTTCCGGCGCGTACGGCTACTTCGAGGTGACGGACGACGTCACCGGCTTCACCCGCGCCGACTTCCTCTCCGAGGTGGGCCGCCGCACCGAGACGTTCATCCGCTTCTCGACCGTCGCCGACTCGCTGGGCGGCGCGGACGCCGTCCGTGACCCGCGCGGCTTCGCCCTGAAGTTCTACACGAACGAGGGCAACTACGACCTCGTCGGCAACAACACCCCGGTGTTCTTCATCAAGGACCCGGTGAAGTTCCCCGACTTCATCCACTCGCAGAAGCGTGACCCGTTCACGGGCCGCCAGGAGCCGGACAACGTCTGGGACTTCTGGGCGAACTCCCCCGAGGCGACGCACCAGATCACCTGGCTGATGGGCGACCGGGGCATCCCCGCCTCCTACCGTCACATGCACGGGTTCGGCTCGCACACGTACCAGTGGACGAACGCGAAGGGCGAGGCCTTCTTCGTCAAGTACCACTTCAAGACCAACCAGGGTGTGCGCTCCCTCTCGGCCGAGCAGGCCGCCGAGCAGGTCGGCAAGGACGCCAACTCGCACCAGACGGACCTGCTCCAGGCCATCGAGCGCGGAGTCAACCCGTCCTGGACGCTGCACGTGCAGCTGATGCCGGCCGCCGAGGCGGCGGACTACCGCTTCAACCCGTTCGACGTGACGAAGGTGTGGCCGCACGCCGACTACCCGCTCCAGCGCGTCGGCCGGCTGGTGCTGGACCGCAACCCGGACAACGTCTTCGCCGAGGTGGAGCAGGCCGCGTTCTCCCCGAACAACTTCGTGCCCGGCATCGGTCCCTCGCCGGACAAGATGCTGCAGGGCCGGCTGTTCGCGTACGCCGACGCGCAGCGCTACCGGCTGGGCATCAACCACACCCAGCTCCCGGTCAACGCGCCGAAGGCCGCGACCGTCGACAACTACGGCCGCGACGGGCTGCACGCCACCCGGTACGGCTCGCGCCAGGACAAGAACTACGAGCCCAACTCGTACGCCGGCCCCGCGCAGACCGGAGACGCCCTCGCCTCCCCGCTCGCGGTGCACGGCTGGACGGGCACGCACGAGGCGCCCCTGCACGCGAAGGACGACGACTTCTTCCAGGCGGGTGAGCTCTACCGGCTGATGTCGGCGGACGAGAAGGACCGTCTGGTCGCCAACATCGCCGGCGGACTCTCCCAGGTCACCCGCGACGACGTGATCGAGAAGAACCTCGCCCACTTCCACGCCGCCGACGCCGACTACGGCAAGCGCGTGGAGGAGGCGGTCCGCGCCCTGCGCGAGGACTGAGCCTCCCCGAGGCCCTGCCCGTGCCGCGCGCCCGGATGAGGGGTAGCACACGGTACGGCCAGGACGAGGCCGCGGCGGCGGACGACGCCAGTGCGGTGGCGAAGGGTCCGGTGGCCCGGTTCCAGACCTGAGGGAACCGGTTCCGGCGGGCCCGCTCGCCGCCGCCGCGGTCGCTGTGAACGGATCGGATCGCAGGGGTGCGGTGCACGCGTGGGGCGTGCACCGCACCCTTGTCGTCGTTCGCCGCGGTCGCACGGCCCGGCGCGGTCACCCCGCGTCCGGGAGCCCCTCGTCGGGCAGTTCGAACAAACGCTGCATCCGCTGCCTGTTGTGCTCACGCAGGGCCGTCATCCACGGCCAGTGGTCTTCGCGCGCGAGGTAGGGGCAGGCGATGCGGTGCGGGATGCGGCACCTGGCGCCGGGGAGAGGTTCGGCGTCCCACAGGTTCAGCGCGGTTCCGGTGGAGGTGATGACCCAGCGCCGTCGCGGAGGGACCGTGTGGGCCGGGACGAGGATGCGGCGTTCGAGAAGGACCCAGTGTCCGGCGTACTCGGTGGCGTACCTGTCCTGCGGGAGGTCGCAGAACGGGCAGTCGGGCGGATCCGGCGGCCCTGGAGCGGTGGCGCCTTCGAGCAGCGCCTGGAAGGCGTCGGAGATGCGGTCGGGCGGGTCCGGGCCGGGCGAGGTGTTCTCGGGGTCCCCCATGGACCCATGATCCGGGCGCACCGGCGGTGCGGGTAGGGCGAGATCCGGCCGCGCAGGACGGTGCGGGAACTGCACACGTGCCATGGAACGCCCCATGAGGCACACCAGGACGCGTCCGGCCCGCACCGCCTGGCCGGGCGATGACGGCCCCGGGCACACGACAGCGGCCCCCACGACCACTGCGGTCGTGGGGGCCGGCGCCGGTTCCGGTCAGGACACCGTCAGCGGGCGGACCGCAGTCGGTGCGTGGCCCGGCTCGGAGGCCACGTCCTCGAACTCGTTGACCGACGCGATGTCGGTGCCGCTCATCGAGATGTTCGTGACCCGCTCCAGGATCGCCTCGACGACGACCGGGACCCGGTGCTCCGCCGCGAGCTTCTTGGCCTCCTCGAAGGCCGGCAGCAGCTGGTCCGGCTCGGTCACGCGGATCGCCTTGCAGCCCAGGCCCTCGACGACCTTGACGTGGTCCACGCCGTAGACGCCCAGCTCCGGTGAGTTGAGGTTCTCGAACTCCAGGTTGACCTGGAAGTCGATGTCGAAGTTGCGCTGCGCCTGCCGGATGAGCCCCAGGTAGGAGTTGTTCACCAGCACATGGACGTACGGGATGCGGTGCTGCGCGCCGACGGCGAGCTCCTCCAGCATGAACTGGAAGTCGTAGTCGCCGGAGAGGGCGACCACGGAGCCGTCCGGGTCGGCGGTGGCGACGCCCAGCGCTGCGGGGATCGTCCAGCCCAGCGGCCCGGCCTGGCCGCAGTTGATCCAGTGGCGCGGCCGGTAGACGTGCAGCATCTGCGCGCCCGCGATCTGGGAGAGGCCGATGGTGGAGACGTAGCGGGTCTCCGGGCCGAACGCCCGGTTCATCTCCTCGTACACCCGCTGCGGCTTCAGCGGCACGTTGTCGAAGTGCGTGCGGCGCTGCAGGGTCGCACGGCGTTCCTGCGTGGACGCCGCCCACCGCGTACGGTCCTTCAGCTTGCCCGCGGCCTTCAGCTCACGCGCCACCTCGACGAAGAGCTCCAGTGCCGCCTTCGCGTCCGAGGCGATCCCGAGGTCCGGGGCGAAGATCTTGCCCAGCTGGGTGGGCTCGATGTCGACGTGGACGAAGGTGCGTCCCTCGGTGTAGACGTCCAGCTTGCCGGTGTGGCGGTTGGCCCAGCGGTTGCCGATGCCGAGGACGAAGTCGGACTCCAGGAAGTTCGCGTTGCCGTAGCGGTGCGAGGTCTGCAGGCCGACCATGCCCGCGTTCAGCTCGTGGTCGTCGGGGAGGATGCCCCAGCCCATCAGGGTCGGGACGACCGGGACGCCGGTCAGCTCGGCGAACTCCACCAGGAGTTCCGACGCGTCGGCGTTGATGATGCCGCCGCCCGCGACGAGGAGCGGCCGCTCCGACGCGTCGAGCATCTCGACGGCCCGCTCGATCTGCCTGCGGCTCGCGGCCGGCTTGTGGACGGGCAGCGGCTCGTACAGCTCCGGGTCGAACTCGATCTCGGTGAGCTGCACATCGATCGGCAGGTCGATGAGGACAGGACCGGGCCGGCCCGTGCGCATCAGGTGGAAGGCCTGCTGGAAGACGCCCGGGACCTGCGCGGCCTCCAGGACGGTGGTTGCGGCCTTCGTCACCGGCTTGGCGATGGACGCGATGTCGACGGCCTGGAAGTCCTCCTTGTGGAGCACGGCGGTCGGCGCCTGGCCGGTGATGCAGAGGATCGGGACGGAGTCGGCGATGGCCGAGTAGAGGCCGGTGATCATGTCGGTGCCGGCGGGCCCCGACGTCCCGATGCAGACGCCGATGTTCCCGGCCTTGGCGCGGGTGTAGCCCTCCGCCATGTGGGAGGCGCCCTCGACATGGCGGGCGAGGGTGTGCTGCACCCCGCCGGAGGCCTTGAGAGCCGCGTAGAACGGGTTGATCGCCGCACCCGGCACACCGAACGCGTTGCTGACGCCTTCGCGCTTGAGGATCTCAACTGCCGCTCGGGCAGCGGTCATACGAGGCATGAGTGCTCCTGCTCGGACCTGGTGGAGTCGGGCTCTGTCGCGCCACCTGAGAGCACTAATTCCACATTACGGAAACTTCTTTCTGCTATGTGAAATCAATTTAGGGCGGTCCGGGACGGCCGTCAAGGGAGGGCAGGCAAAGCGGCCGAGAGCATCGGTCCGAAGTGCGCGAATCACTCCCCGGAGCGTCGCTGCTCGTGGACGATGGAGGTACGGAACGCAGTCGCCGCCCCAGGGGCGGAAGAAGGGGGGCAGCACATGGAGTCCGTACCGGTGCGCTGCCCGGTCTGCCGCCGGGACCACGCGTACATCACGCCGGTGTACCCCTGCCCCTGCGGCTCCCCGACCGCCCCGCCGCTGATGCGCGGCGCTCCGGCCGTGCTCATCACCCACCGCACCTGGAACGACGACTGGGTGAGCGTGCGGTGCCACTCCTGCGGACGCCGCGACCAGTGGCCGCACCCCGAACTCTGCTGCCCGTGCGGCGCGGTGCTGCGGATCCCCGTGCGCCCGGTGGCCACGCGGGGCACCACGCCGCCGCCCACGGCGGGGGGTCCGTCCGGCCCGGCCCACATACCGCTGCCGCGCACGGCCGCACATCCGCGTCCGTCGTTCAGACCCCTGGTGATACGGACGGCCCGCGACGCGGTGAACACCGCGGCGCTCTACCTGAGATGGCTGGGCTTCCGCGACGTCGTCCAGCCCGAGGTGCGGCCCAGCTCCCGGATCGACCTCAGGGCTGCCGGTCTCATCGCCCAGGTCGACGCGACCACGCGCCCGACCGCCCTGCGTGACGTCGAGTGCCTGTGGCTGAACGCCCTCAACACCTCGGTGTCCGGCGTGCTGTTCTCCCTCGCCGGTTACACGGACGAGGCCCGCTCACGTGCAGACGGTCTCGCCATCCCGCTGTTCGTCCTGGATCTCACCGGCACACCGCAGCCGGTGAACGGCCCCGCCGACGAACTGATCAGCGTCGGCCCGGCTCCCGCCGAATGATTTCGGTCACCTGTGCCGTGCCGACCGCATATGTTCGAGCTGTTGTCAGAATGAGGACGTAGAGTGAAGGCATGGTCTTAACTCCTCGGCTTCCCACCCACTCCGCCCCCGTCTTCCTGACCCAGCCCGTCCACCCGTCCGTCGTCGAGGCCAACGACGCCATCCGCGCACTCGTCGACTCACGGGCCGGTCAGGACTGGACGCCGGTGGAGGCCGCGGAGTACGAGATACTGCTCATCGAGTGGGCGGCGGCGACCCAGGGCATAGGCTCCGGCGTCATAGAGGCCGCCTGACCCCGCGGCCCCCCGGCGCGGGCTACGCGCCGTACCCCTCCCGCAGTTCGACCTTCCGGACCTTGCCGCTGACGGTCATGGGGAACGCGTCCAGAACGCGCAGACCGCGCGGGATCTTGTAGTGCGCCAGCTGATCCCGGCAGTACGCCGTCACCTCGTCGAGCGTCGGCGGGTCGGCCGGGTCCCGCGGAATGACACAGGCCAGGATCTCCTCGCCGTACCTCTCGTCGGGCACTCCGACCACCTGGACGTCGGCGATCTTCGGGTGTCCGTAGAGGAACTCCTCGATCTCACGCGGATACACGTTCTCTCCCCCGCGGATGATCATGTCCTTGATCCGGCCGACGACCTGGACGTAGCCGTCCTCCCGCATCGTCGCGAGGTCCCCGGTGTGCATCCAGCGTCCCGCGTCGATGACTTCGGCGGTCCGCTCCGGCTGGTCCCAGTAGCCGAGCATCACGCTGTACCCCCGGGTGCACAGCTCACCGGCCTCACCGCGCGGGAGGGTCACCCCCGTCACCGGGTCGACGACCTTCACCTCGACGTGCGGCATCACCCGGCCGACCGTCCCGGTACGGCGCTCCAGGTCGTCCTCCCGCCGGGTCTGGGTGGAGACCGGTGAGGTCTCGGTCATCCCGTAACAGATGGACACCTCGTCCATGTGCATCTGGGCGACGACCCGTTTCATCACCTCGACCGGGCAGGGCGATCCGGCCATGATCCCGGTCCGCAGCGAGGACAGGTCGTACGAGGCGAAGTCGGGCAGGCCGAGCTCCGCGATGAACATGGTGGGCACCCCGTAGAGCGAGGTGCAGCGCTCCTGCTGGACGGCGGCCAGCACGGCGGCGGGGTCGAATGAGGGCGACGGGATCACGATGCAGGCGCCGTGCGAGGTGATGCCGAGGTTCCCCATGACCATGCCGAAGCAGTGGTAGAACGGCACGGGCAGACAGACCCGGTCCTGTTCGGTGTAGGCGACCAGCTCCCCCACGAAGTAGCCGTTGTTGAGGATGTTGTGGTGCGAGAGCGTGGCGCCCTTGGGGAATCCGGTGGTGCCGGAGGTGTACTGGATGTTGACCGGGTCGTCGCACGACAGTTCCGCCTCACGACCCGCCAGCTGCCCGGCCGTCACGGACTCCGACGCGGCGGTCAGCTCGTCCCAGGACGGGTCGCCGATGTAGTGGACGGACCGCAGTGCGGGGCAGGCCGGGCGCACCTGGCCGACGAGCGCGCGGTAGTCGCTGGTGCGGTGGGCGAGCGAGGCCACCAGGACGGAGATCCCGGCCTGCTTCAGCACGTACTCCAGCTCGTGCGCGCGGTAGGACGGATTGATGTTGACCATGACCGCGCCGATGCGGGCCGTGGCGTACTGGACGAGGACCCATTCCGGGCAGTTGACCGCCCAGATCCCGACCCGGTCGCCCTTGGCCACCCCGGAGCCCATCAGTCCGCGGGCCAGCTCCTCGACGGCGGCCCCGAACTCGGCGTACGTCCACCGGCGTCCGGACACCACGTCGACCAGGGCCTCCCGGTCCCCGTACGCCTCGACCGCCCGGTCCAGGTTTCGTCCGACGGTGTCGCCGAGCAGCTCCGTGGAGCTGGTTCCGTGGGCGTAGGAAAGGCCGCTCATCGCAGGTCCCCCTCGTCGAACTCGGTGCCGCCGCCCTGCGCGGTGCGCTCCCGCAGCTCGATCCTGCGGATCTTCCCGGAGACGGTCTTGGGCAGCTCGGCGAACTCCAGCCGGCGGATCCGCTTGTACGGGGCGAGGACCGCCCTGGAGTGCTCGAACAGCACCTTGGCGGTGGCGGGGCCGGGCTCCCAGCCCGCGGCGAGCACGACGTACGCCTTCGGGACGGAGAGCCGCACCGGGTCGGGGGCGGGGACGACCGCCGCCTCGGCGACCGCCTCGTGCTCCAGCAGGGCGCTCTCCAGCTCGAACGGCGAGATCTTGTAGTCGGAGGCCTTGAACACGTCGTCGGACCGGCCCACATAGGTGATGTAGCCGTCCTCGTCCCGTGAACCGATGTCCCCCGTGCGGTAGTAGCCGCCCGCCATGGCCTCGGCCGTGCGCTCCGGGTCTCCGTGGTAGCCCGTCATCAGGCCGACGGGGGCCGCGGACAGGTCGAGGGAGATCTCGCCCTCCGCCACGCCCGGTTCGCCGGTGACCGGGTCCAGCAGCTCGACCTTGAATCCGGGGCTGGGCCGTCCCATGGAGCCGGTCTTGAGCCGCTGCCCGGGGGTGTTGGCCACCTGCACCGCGGTCTCCGTCTGACCGAAGCCGTCGCGGATGGTGACGCCCCAGGCGCGCCTGACGCTCTCGATGACCTCGGGGTTGAGCGGCTCGCCGGCCGCGACGACCTCACGCGGCGGCGTCCTGAGCTGCGCGAGGTCGGCCTGGATGAGCATCCGCCAGACCGTCGGCGGGGCGCAGAAGCTGGTGATCGCGGAGCGTTCCATCTCCGCCATCAGCCGGGCGGCGTCGAACCGGGTGTAGTTGAAGATGAATACGGTGGCCTCGGCGCTCCACGGCGCGAAGAGGTTCGACCAGGCGTGCTTCGCCCAGCCGGGCGAGGAGATGTTCAGATGGACGTCACCGGGCTTGAGCCCGATCCAGTACATCGTCGACAAGTGGCCCACGGGGTACGAGACATGGGTGTGCTCCACGAGCTTGGGGCTGGCCGTGGTGCCCGAGGTGAAGTAGAGCATCAGGGGTTCGTCGGCGTCTGTGCCGCGGTCCGCGGTGAAGGTTTCGGGTGCCTCGTCGGCGCCGCCGTAGGAGATCCAGCCCTCGACGTCGGTGCCGACCGAGATCCGGGTGTAGTCGCCGGGCACCTCCGCGAACTTGGCGGTGTCCGCGGACCGTACGAGGACGTGGCGGACCCTGCCGCGTTCGACCCGGTCACGCAGATCGGCCGGCCCCAGCAGGGGGGTGGCGGGGATGACGACGGCGCGCAGCTTCATCGCGGCCAGCGCCGTCTCCCACAGCTCGGTCTGGTTGCCGAGCATGACGAGGATGCGGTCGCCGGCGGCCACGCCCTGGTCCCTCAGCCAGTTGGCAGCCCGGTTGGAGCGGGCGGCCATCCGGGCGAAGGAGACCTCGGTGCGGCCGCCGTCCTCCTCGACGATGTGCAGGGCGGTGCGGTCGTTGTCCTCGGCGATGACGTCGAACCAGTCGAGCGCCCAGTTGAACTGGTCGGGGCGGGGCCAGCGGAAGCCCTCGTACGCCGTGGTGTAGTCCTCACGGTGCTCGATGAGGAAGTCCCGGGCCGCCCGGAACGTCTCCGTCGCATTCGTTGCCGGCATGTGCTCTCCTCGTCGCGAACCCGTTCTTCGGCCGTAACATCATGTAAACAGTGACCCAGGTCTCACCACCCCCGGACGGGGGTGGTCCGACAGGGCTCCGAGGGGACGGAGAGTCATGGGCGTACCGGAACCGGGCGAGGCGACGGAGCTGCGGGCGGCCATGCTCAGGCTGCGCCGGACGAGCGGGCTGCCCGTGGTCTTCGGCGGGCTGCTGTCCGACGCCCGCCACGCCCGGATCGCCGAGCTGAGCGGGGCGCAGACCCCCGCGCTGCGCGGGCTCGTCATCTCGGCGGGCAGCGGGCTCGGCGGAAAGGCGATCGCCCTGTCGCGGCCATGCGCGGTCACGGACTACCCGTCGTCGCGCCACATCAGCCACGAGTACGACGCGGCCGTCGCGGCCGAGGGCCTGCGCTCCGTCGTCGCGGTGCCCGTCGTCGTACGCCGGACGGTGCGCGGTGTGCTGTACGGGGCACTGCGCGAGCCGCTCACGCTCGGGGACCGTACGTTCGACGCGGCGGCGTCGGCGGCCCGCGACGTGGAGCAGTCCCTGGCCGTACGGGACGAGGTGCAGCAGCTGCTGGCGGCCACCCGGGAGCAGATCGCCGATCCGGGCGTGGACCCCCGCTCCTGGGAGGACGTACGTGAGGCGCACCGCGAGCTGCGCGCCCTCGCACCGAAGATCGTGGACCCGGCGCTGCGCGGCGAACTGCTCGCGGTGTGCGGACGGCTCGCGTCGGCCGCGGGCGCGGACCGGCCACCGGCGGCGGGGCGGGTACGGCTGGCGCCCCGCGAGGCCGATGTGATCGCCTGCGTCGCGTCGGGCGCGACGAACGCGGTGGCGGCCGAGCGGCTGGGGCTGCGGCCGGAGACGGTGAAGAGCTATCTGCGGTCCGCGATGCGGAAGCTGGGCGCGCACACCCGGCTGGAGGCGGTGGTGGCGGCCCGGCGAGCGGGGCTGCTGCCGTGAGTGGGGCCGTGCGGACCGGGCGGCTCAGTCCCCGAAGTCGACGAACGTGGCGAAACGGATGTCGTGGGCGGGCGCCGGGGACATCACCGTCAGCATCTCCACGGCCTCCTGGGTGATGTCCTCGCGGGTGGCCCGGTCGAGCGTGCCCAGAGCCTGCACCGTGACGGTCGCGGTGTCCGGGGTCTCGTCCAGGCGCCAGATCGCGGCGAGGAAGCCGTCGGCCAGGACGGTCCCGTATGCCTGGTTGCCCATGCCGTTGCGGCCCTTGTACGCGGGCGGGATCACCCGGGTCCGGTCGGCGTGGCCGAGCAGGACGTTGTCGAACTCGGGGAGGAAACGGGGCGGGGCCGGGGTGTCGGGGTCGGGGCGCGGGGCGTCGGGCAGGTCGAAGAGCTCGACGCCGTTCTCGTCGCGGAAGGTGACGAGCCGGGGCCGCAGGCGTTCGAAGACCTCGCGCATCCGGGTGAGCCCGGCCCACGTCTGCATGTCCTTCACCGAGGCCGGGCCGAAGGCGCCGAGGTAGCGCAGCACGGTCCCGTCGGGTGAGGCGGCCGGCTGCGACGGTGTGCCGAGCCAGTGCTCGGCGGTCGTCAGGGCGACCTGGCCGCTGCGCCCCCACAGGCCACGCGGGGTCACCTGGACCAGCGGCAGCCGGCAGCGGGCGGCGACCGCGAGTGCCCGGGGGTCGGCGTCCGGCCAGTGGAGGAGGAGTTCCTCCCGCAGCTCCTTCATGGTGCGGGGCCGTTCCTCGACGAGCTCCCTGGCGAGCGAGGAGAGCCGGTCCAGGTCCACTCCCGTGAGCCCGCTCCGGAAGATGTTCAGCTCGCGGTCGCGCGCGGGCTGGACCAGGGGGCGCAGTGTGAGGGCGTCCTCGGCGGTGTGGGTGTGGAGGGTGGAGCGCAGGCTGACGATCCTGACGACCTCACGGGACTCCATCAGTTCCGAGAGCGCGGCCGGGGCGAAGCCCTCCAGCCGGGAGCAGAGCTGGAAGTACGGCGGCCTGGTGTTCTGTGCCTGCAGGCCGACCAGGCGGCCGACCGCCTCCTTCACCGGCACGGCGGTGCGGCGGAGCAGCAACTGACGGTCCATCGTCGCTCTGTTGAGCGCGCGGGTGGAGAGCACGGGAGCGTGTCTGGCGGCCATGGTGCGCAGACTACGCGTGGCCTGTGACACCGGCCCCTGACCGGCGACACTCGCACAGGGGCGGGGCACCGCCGCCGGGAAGGCACCGGCCCTCATGATGGGGCGGTGATCAGCGTCCTGTTCGCCGTTCTGACCGCGCTAAGCAACGGCACCGCATCGGTACTGCAGCGCCGCGCCGCCATCGAGGTGCCCGACAGCGAGGCGATGCGCCTGTCGCTGATCGGGCATCTGCTGCGGCAGAGGGTGTGGCTGGCCGGGATCGGCCTCGTGCTCGTCGCCGCCGTCTGCCAGGCGGTGGCTCTGGCCACGGGCCCCATCGCCGTGGTCCAGCCGATCTTCGTGATCGAGCTGCCCGCCACGCTGCTCGTCGCCGGGTTCGTGATGAGGGTCGGGGTGCGGCGTCAGGTCTGGCTGGGGGTGGCCGCCGTGACCGTGGGCCTGGCCCTCGGCATGGCGGCCGCCGCGCCGGTCGGTGGCAGCGAGTCCGTGCAGGGTGCGGCCTGGATCCCGGCCCTGGTGGCCACCGGGATCTTCGAGGCGGCGCTCGTCGCCTCGGCGCTCGGTACCTCGGGCAACACCCGGGCCGCACTGCTGGGGCTGGCCTCGGCGTGCGGGTACGCGCTCACCGCCGCGCTGATGAAGGACGCCATGTCACGGCTGGACGCCGACGGCGTGGCAGGGCTGCTGACCGCGTGGCAGCTGTACGCCACCGCGGCGGCCGGCGTGGGCGCGCTGTTCCTCCTGCAGAACGCGCTCCAGGCCGGCTCACTGGTGGCGGTGCAGCCGATGCTGACGCTCGGCGACGCGCTGATCAGCGTCACCTACGGGGTCACCCTCTTCGGGGAGGAGCTGCGGTCCGGGTGGTGGCTGCTGCCCCAGCTGATCGGGGTGGCGCTGATCACCGTCGGCTGTGTCGTCCTCGCGCGCTCCCCGCTGGCGACCGCGAAACCGGCGCCGCCACCGCGCGTGAAGTGACCGGCCGGGTCAGGGCCGTCCTCGCGCCGGGACCTCCTCGCCCGGCGGCACGGGTCCGGGCGGGGTGCCGTCGCCGAACGGCCGGCCGCCCAGCTGCTCCCGGTGGTGCGGGGTCAGCCAGCCCGACAGGTCGGGGCCGAGCGGCACGATCCCGGTCGGGTTGATGCCGGTGTGCACCTGGTAGTAGTGCCGTTTGATGTGGTCGAAGTCGACGGTGTCCCCGAAGCCCGGGGTCTGGTAGAGGTCACGGACGTACGCCCACAGGACGGGGTCCTCGGCGAGCTTCGAGCGGTTGCACTTGAAGTGGCCGTGGTAGACGGCGTCGAAGCGCACCAGGGTGGTGAACAGCCGGATGTCGGCCTCGGTGATCGTGTCGCCGACCAGGTAGCGCTGCCCGGCGAGGCGTTCGGAGACCAGGTCCAGGCGGCGGAACACATCGACGTACGCCGACTCGTACTCCCCCTGCCCGGAGGCGAATCCGGCACGGTAGACGCCGTTGTTGACGTCCCGGTAGATACCGTCCATCACCTCGTCGATCTCGTCGCGGAGCCGCTCCGGGTAGAGGTCGGGGGCGCCGGGGCGGTGCAGGCCGGTCCATTCGGTGGCCAGGTCCAGGGTGATCTGCTGGTAGTCGTTGGTGACCAGGGCCTTGGTCGGTACGTCGACGATCGCGGGCACGCTGACCCCGCCCGGGTAGCCGCGCTCCCGTGCGTCGTAGGCCTCGCTCAGGTAGCCGATGCCGAGCACCGGGTCCTTGCCGGCCTCGTCGAGGGTGAAGCGCCAGCTGCGGTCGTCCTGGATGGGGTCGGCGACGGCCACCGAGAGGGCCCGCTCCAGCCCGAGCAGCCGTCGCGAGACCAGTGCCCGGCTCGCCCAGGGGCAGGCCCGGCTGACGACCAGGCGGTAGCGACCGGCCTCGACGGGCCAGCCGTCACGGCCGTCTGCGGTGATGCGGTCGGCGAAGTGGCTGCGGGAGCGCTTGAACGGCTTGTGACCGTACGCGGTGTTCCCGCCCTGCTCCCGTTCCTCGGTGCCGCTCATGGTGTTCCTCTCGTGGCATCGGTGGCGTCGGACGTCCGGTCACGTCTCCTTCCCCGTCTGCCCGCCGCGACATCGGCCAGAGCCACGATCAGCCCCGCGAGGACGAACGCGACCGAGACGAGGAGTCCGTGGTCGTAGGCCGCTGCCCAGTCACCGTCGCCCAGCTGGGCGAAGAAGAGCGAGCCGACCGCGGCGATCCCGATGGCGGAGCCGACACGCTGGCTGGTCTGGAGGGTGCCGCCGGCGCTGCCCCCGTTCTCCACCGGCACCTCGGAGAGGGTGAGGGTCTGGTTGGGTGCGATGACGAGTCCGCTGCCCAGGCCGGCCAGCAGCAGCGGGGCCGCCATCGCGAGCCCGGCTCCCCTGCCGGGCACCAGGTGCGCGGCCAGCGCGGTGAGCCCGAGCCCGACGGCCACCATGGTGAGGCCCACGACGATCAGGGGCCGTCCGAAGCGGCCGACGAGCCGGCCGCCGATGCTCGCCGACGCGCCGGCGCCCAGGGCGAACGGTGTGATCGCGAGGCCGGCCTCCAGTGCGCTGTAATGCAGCCCGGACTGCAGGTAGAGCGTGCTGATGAAGAAGATCGAGGTGAAGCCCGCGAAGTACAGCAGGATCATCAGGCAGCCGAGCCAGAAGGACCGGAGCCGGAAGAGGGACAGATTCAGCACCGGCTGGACGTCGCGTCGCGCACAGCGGGACTCCCAGGCGACGAACGCCGCGAGGAGGACGGCGGCCACCACCACCAGCAGCCACTTGCCGTTGCCCGGCCACTGCTGGGCCTGGACGAACGGCAGCAGCAGGGCGATGACCCCGGCCCCGAGCAGCAGCACGCCGACGGGGTCCAGGTCGCGCGGGCGTACGCGGCCGGCCGACGGGGTGTCGGGGAGCAGCCGCCGCGCCAGCAGGAGGCAGACGACGCCGATCGGCAGGTTGACGTAGAACACCCAGCGCCAGCCCTCCTGTGCTCCGGCCACCTGGATCAGGAGGCCGCCCAGGAGGGGGCCGACCGCGGTGGAGATACCGACGACGGTGCCGAACATGCCGAAGGCGCGGCCCCGCTCGCGGCCGGAGAACATCTGCTGGATCAACGCGGAGATCTGGGGTGAGAGCAGCCCGCCGGCCGCGCCCTGGAGGAGCCGGGCGATGACCAGCCAGAGACTGGACTGGGCGGCACCGCAGGCCGCAGAGGCCAGGGTGAAGAGGGCCAGCCCCGCCATGAAGACCGCGCGCCGCCCCCGTGCGTCGCCGAGGCGTCCGCCGGGGACGAGGACGAGGCCGAAGGCGAGCGCGTAGCCGGACAGCACCCACTGGAGATCGGACTCCGGGGTGTCGAGGCCCTCCTTGATGGACGGCAGCGCCACATTGACGATGGAGACGTCCAGCAGCGTCATGAAGCCCGCCACCAGACAGACGGCGAGGGCACGCCAGCGACGGGGGTCGGAAGGGCCGGGGCCGGGCGTGCCCGTGGGCCGGTGCTCCGTACTCTCTGCCATGTCCCGCACCTTAGTTCGCCTCCGACCGGTCATCATCCCGGGCGCGCCGTGCGGCGGGGGGGGCGAGCCCTCGCCTGCCCCGGAGCACGCTTGTCATCCCCCATCGGGGGTAGCCGTGGGGCATGACTGTGGGGAAAACGAGCGTTCTGGTCCTGGACTGCGGCGAGCCGGTCGAGCTCGCGGACTTCTATGCGAACCTCCTCGGCGCGGAGACACGGATCGGAAGCGATCCCGACTTCGTGGAGATCGTCGGCAACACCGGTGTGCACCTGGCCGTCCGCCGGGACCACGGATACGCGCCGCCGAGCTGGCCGCGTCCCGAGGACTCCCAGCAGGCGCATCTGCGCATCCTGGTGGACCCGGGGGACATGGACGAGGCCGAGCGCGAGGCGATAGGCCTCGGCGCCCGGCCCGTGGACACCGGGGACAGCAACAGCGGCCCCCGTGATGTCCGCGTCTACAACGATCCGGCGGGGCACTCGTTCTCGCTGGCCGTGTATCCGGCCCGACGGGCGGAGAACCGCTAGGCCGTCAGTGCGGCCAGGCCGATGCCGGTGTGGCGGCCCTCGCCGATGTCGACGGTGTCGAACAGACGGTTGGCGGGGAGAGGAGCCGTGCCACGTGGCCCGTCACCGAGGCGGGTGAGAGGCCGGTGAGCCGGGCGACCGTGGAGCGAGCCACCGGGCCGTGGTCGAGGATCGCGCCCAGCACGGAACCCGTGCCGGGGGCACGGCGGGCGGGTACGGACGGGGGGATCTCGGAGCGGCGCGGGGGCCGGGTCCGGCGGGTGGGAGAAGGCAGACGTGTCACAGGTCTTCCAGGTCCTCGATGGCAGCGGGCGTGGAGGTGAGTGCCCCGGAACGGGGGCCTCCTGACGGAACCCGGCGGCGTCGTGCCGGCCGGCGTCCCGCTGAGCCGTTACGGGGCGTCCCGCGCGAGCCGGGGGAGAAGGATCCTCCAGGGGCGCGTGGACCAGGGGGTGTTCAGGCCCGGTGACACGCCGCGGAGCACACGCGCTTCAGGTCGACATGACCTCGCGTCGTCAGATGTGCGGATCGCTGCATGTCACGCAACGTATCCGGAACGCCAGGAGGCGGTCAAACACCTGACCGCATGGTGGACTCCCGCACCGGCTGCTGGCGGAGAGCGGTGGCGGCCCGTAGCGGGACCCCCGGCGCCGTACCCGCGTCGCGGCACCGAGCGGTGCACGGCGGTGATGACGCCCGGAATTAACCTCCGGTCTCTTGCCACGGTCGTTCTACGCGCATAGTTTTTGGCCCCTCACTACTCAACTGGGGGCAGTTCCCGTGCACATAGCCAGACCCGGCTCCGCCCTGCTGGCCACCGCCGTCGCCGTGACCCTGTCGGTGACCGCGCTGCCCGCCGCCTTCGCGGCACCGTCGTCGTCGGCCGTCATCTCCGAGGTGTACGGCGGCGGGGGCAACTCCGGCGCGACGCTCACCCGTGACTACATCGAGCTGGCCAACGCCGGCGGGACCTCCTTCGCGCTGTCCGGCTTCAGCGTCCAGTACCTTCCGGGGACGCCCTCCGCCGGATCGCTGTGGCAGGTCTCCGCGCTGTCCGGCGCCGTCGCGCCCGGCGGCCGCTACCTCGTCGCGCAGGCCACGGGCACCGGCGGCACGGTGGCGCTGCCGGCCCCCGACGCGACCGGGACGACCGCGATGTCCGCGGGCAGCGGCACCGTCGCGCTCGTCTCCGGCACCACCCCGCTCACCTGCAGGACCGCCGCGGACTGCGCCGCCGACAGCCGGATCGTCGACCTCGTCGGCTACGGATCGGCGGTCGTGCGCGAGGGCAGCGGCCCGGTGGCAGGCGCCTCCGCGACCGCCTCCGTGGCGCGCGGCGCCTCCCTGGCGGACACCGACGACAACGCGGCCGACCTGACCGCCGGCGCCCCGACCCCGGTCAACGCCGCCGGCGAGACCTCCGGCGGCTCCGGACCCGGCGAGCCCGGCGGACCGACCGAGCCCGGGCCGGCGCGGGTGCACGACATCCAGGGCACGACACGTCTCTCCCCGCTCGCCGGGCAGACCGTCTCCGGCGTGCCGGGCGTCGTCACCGGCGTACGGACCTCGGGCTCCCGCGGCTTCTGGATCCAGGACACGGCCCCGGACGCCGACTCCCGTACCAGCGAGGGCCTGTTCGTCTACACCGGGTCCTCGGCCCCCGCCGTCGCCGTCGGCGACTCGGTCCTGGTCAGCGGCAAGGTCACCGAGTACTACCCGGCCACCGGCGCCCAGTCGCTCACCCAGATCACCGCCCCGCTGATCACGGTCCTGTCCTCGGGCAACCCCCTGCCGGAGGCGGTCGTCCTCGACGCCTCCTCGGTGCCGGACGCGTACGTGCCGTCGGCCGGCGGTGGTTCGATCGAGGCCCTCGCCCTGGACCCGGCGGCGTACGCCCTCGATCTGTACGAGTCGCTGGAGGGCGCCCGCGTCACGATGGCGGACACCCGCGTGACCGGCGCGACGACCGCGTACGACGAGGTCTGGGTGACGGTGAAGCCGCGGGAGAACCCCACCCGGCGCGGCGGCACGCTGTACGCCTCGTACGAGGACCAGAACACCGGCCGGCTCAAGGTGATGTCGCTGGACGCCGGGCGGCCCGTCCCGGTGGCGGACGTGGGTGACGTGCTGTCCGGCTCCACCACGGGCGTCGTCGACTACGCGTCGTACGGCGGCTACAACGTGCAGGCCACCGAGCTGGGCACGCTGAAGGACAACGGCCTGGAGCGTGAGGTGACGCGGAAGCAGAAGCGCAAGGAGCTCGCCGTCGCCACGTACAACGTGGAGAACCTCGACGCGGTGGACGAGCAGTCCAAGTTCGACACACTCGCCCGGGGCGTGGCGGTCAGCCTCTCGTCCCCGGACATCGTGTCTCTGGAGGAGATCCAGGACGACAACGGCGCGGTGAACGACGGCACGGTGGGCTCCGAGGCGACGCTGAAGCGCTTCACGGACGCGATCGTCGCGGCGGGCGGCCCCCGTTACGCGTGGCGCTATGTGGCGCCCGCCGACGGCCAGGACGGCGGCGAGCCCGGCGGCAACATCCGTAACGTCTTCCTCTTCAACCCCGACCGGGTCGATTTCGTGGACCGCCCCGGCGGCGACGCGACCACGGCCGTGAAGGCGGTGAAGACGAGGAAGGGCGCCACCCTCTCCGTCTCGCCCGGCCGGATCAACCCGGCGAGCACGGCCTGGGAGAGCAGCCGCAAGCCGCTGGTGGGCGAGTTCCGCTTCCGTGGCGAGCCGGTCTTCGTCATCGCCAACCACTTCGCCTCCAAGGGCGGCGACCAGTCCCTGCACGGCCGTTACCAGGAGCCGGTGCGCGGCTCGGAGACGCAGCGCGTGCGGCAGGCGACGGAGGTCAACACCTTCGTCACCTCGCTGCTGAAGGCGGACCGGTCGGCGAAGGTCGTCACCCTCGGTGATCTCAACGACTTCGCCTTCTCCCCCACGATGAAGGCGCTGACGGTGGGCAAGGTGCTCAAGCCGCTCATCACGACGCTCCCCGCGAGCGAGCAGTACAGCTACGTCTACGACGGCAACTCGCAGACGCTGGACCACATCCTGACCAGCCCCGCGATCCGCCGCTTCGACTACGACGTGGTGCACATCAACGCCGAGTTCGCCGACCAGGCGAGCGACCACGACCCGCAGATCGTGCGGATCGACGTGAAGGGACAGGGCCACCGGCACTGACCGGCCCGGGTGGCGGCCCCGTGCGGGCCGCCACCACCGGGGGCTCACCGTGGGGCGTACGAACCGGACTCCGGAGGGGGCACGGGTGTCGATGCGGCCGGTACGGTCCCGGCGGCGCGTGCCTGGTGCGGGAGGCGGGCCGTCACCGGTTCGAGCGGCTGGTCCGTGAAGAACCGGGTCACCAGGGCGGCGACCTCGTCGGACCGCTCCAGCACGACCCAGTGGTCGGATTCCGGGAGGGTGAGGAAGCGGCTCCCCTCGATGGTCCCGGCGAACTCCCGCTGGAGCTCGGGCGAGGTCACCGTGTCGTGCTCCCCCGCGAAGACCAGGGCCGGTACGCCCGACAGTCCGCCGGAGAAGTCCGGCAGGTCGCCCAGCGCCCGCCGCAGCGAGTCGGCGGCGTGCTCCGAGTGGGCGAGCGCGTGCAGGAAGGAGCGCCGCACATAGCGCCGGGCGAGTTCCCCGCGGTGCACGGGGCGGTCCGGGTCCAGGCACATCAGCCCGTCGGCGGCCAGTGTCGCGAAGCCCTCCGCGTCCCCTTCGGCCAGGGCCCGCGTCGCCCGCTGCCAGTAGATCCGCCGGTCCTCACCGATGTGGGTGGGGACGCCGCCGAGGACCAGCCGGGCGATACGGCCCGGGTCGTGCCGCGCGCAGCCGAAGGCGATGGCGGAGCCGTAGGAGAAGCCGAAGAGGTTGATCCGGGAGGCGCCGAGGTCGTCGATGATCCCGGTGACCGCCGCGCGCAGGACGGGGGCGCTGGGGCCTGGCGGCAGGGGGTCGGCGGAGCCCATGCCCGGCAGGTCGGCCGTCACCACGTCGGCCACCGGGCCCAGGTGGTCGTCCATCTGCGGCCAGCCGAACATGCCCTGCAGCGCGCCGCCGATCACCAGGACCGGTTCGGTGACACGGTCTCCGCCCGCGGCCGGATCACGGGGCAGGAGGCGGTAGCCGTAACGCAGTCCGTCCACGGTGAGGGACCTGATGATCTCCTCGGGCATGTCGCTCCTCGTTTTCCGTCAGGCCCTGGTGAGCACGAGTGCCGCGTTGTGACCGCCGAAGCCGAGCGACGTCTTGACGGCGCACTCGAACACGGCGCGCCGGGCCTCCTTGCTCACCACCTCGACGGGGATCGCCGGATCGGGGGCGTCGAGGTTGCCGGTCGGCGGGACGAGCTGGTGCTGGAGCGCCAGGACGGTCAGCGCGGTCTCGATGCCGCCCGCGGCGCCGAGGGTGTGCCCGGTCATGGCCTTCGTCGAGGTGACGAGGGGGTGGTCGCCGAGGACGCGGCGCAGCATGGTCGCCTCGATGAGGTCGTTGGCGACCGTCGACGTCCCGTGGGCGTTGACATGGCCGACGTCGAGGGCGTCGACGCCGGCGTCGGCGAGTGCGGTCCGCAGGGCCCGCTCGATGCCGAGGCCGCCGGGGTCGGGGGCGACGGCGGAGTGGGCGTCGCTGGAGGCCCCGTAGCCGGCGACACGGGCGCGGACGGTGGCGCCCCGGGCCCTGGCGTGCTCCGGGTGCTCCATGACGAGGAGGCCGGCGCCCTCGCCGACGACGAAGCCGTCGCGGTGGGTGTCGAAGGGGCGGCAGGCGGCCTGGGGGTCGTCGCGGCGGGTGGAGACGGCCCGCATCTGGCAGGCGCTGGCGATCAGCAGCCGTGAGCGGACGGATTCGGCGCCGCCCGCGACGACGATGTCGCAGGCCCCGGTGCGGAGCATCTGGTGGGCCGTGCCGATGGCCACGGTGCCGGAGGAGCAGGCCGTGGAGACCGCCTGGCTCGGGCCGTGCACGCCCAGGTCCATGGCGACGCTGCTGGCGGCGCCGTTGACGACGGTCAGCGGGGCGAGCTTCGGGGAGACACGGCGCGCGCCGCGCTCGGTCAGGATGGTGTGCTGCTCGTCGTAGAAGGGCAGGCCGCCGTGGGCGGAGCCGATGACGACGGCGACCCGGCCGCTGTCCCAGACCGAGGGGTCGAGTCCCGCGTCCGCGACGGCCTCACGGGCGGCGACGACGGCGAGCTGCGAGAAGCGGTCCATCAGCCGCTGCGCGGCCACGCCCAGTGCGGCCTTCGTGTCCAGGGCGTCGACGGTGTACATGAAGTCGCAGGGCAGTCCGTCGAGTTCCGGCAGGTGCGGTACGGAGGGGGCGAGCCCCGTGTCGCACACACCGCGCCAGGCGTCCTCGGCCCCCACACCCGCGGCGGTGACCAGGCCGACGCCGGTGACGGCGGCGCCGAACGGCTCGATGCCCGGCCGGGCGGACCTGCGTGCGAACGGCCTCCGGCCCGTCACGCGCCGGCCTTGGTGCACACGGCCGCGACCAGACTTCCCACGGTGTCGCGCGATGACAGGACGACGTCCTCCAGGTCGATGTCCATCCGGTCCTCGATGAGGAGCCGGAGCTCCTCCAAAGCAAGCGAGTCCATCCGCAGCTGCCTGAGCGGCACCTCGGGCCGGATGGCATCCGGATCGGTCCCGAATCTGGTGACGAGCAAGGCGCTGATCTCTTCCGAGGTGCTCATGGGACGCTCCTCCGCTCTCGGTACGCGGTGACGCCGGCCGCGTGGGGGGTGAGATGGCCATCGGGGACGCCGGCTGCTCGGAGGGACCCTTTATACGCCTTCGCGGCCGGTGTTCCCGACCCCGTTCCCCCGTGAGGAGGGGGGACGGCCAGGTGTGCGATTCCGGCGCGCCGCGGCGGCGGATGACACGATGGGCACGGACGTACGGACGTGTGGACCCGGTGGAGGACGAGGCAGTGGTGGCGACGGAGCGGAACGACGGGGCGGTCATGCCCAGCCCGGCCAAATGGGTGGCGGCGCAGGCGGAGTTGTACGAGTCGTCGGGCGGCACCAAGGGGACCACGCAACTCGGCGTGGACTGTCTGCTGCTGGATTACGTGGGTCGGCGCAGTGGTGCCGTGCGGCGGACGGTGCTGATGTACGGGCGGGACGGGGACGACTGGCTGATCGTCGGTTCGAACGGCGGCTCGGACCGCCACCCCCTCTGGTACCTGAATCTGCTGGCCGAGCCCGCAGTCGACGTACGGGTGGGCACCGAACGCTTCCCGGCCCTCGCCGAGACCCTCTCCCCCGAGGAGAAGGAGCGGGTGTGGCCCCGTCTGGTGGAGGTCTTCCCCCGGTACGCCGAGTACCGGGCGAAGACCTCCCGCGACATTCCCGTGGTCCGGCTGCGGCGGCACTGACCTGCGTGGTGCCGGGAGGGGCGGGGCTCCAACAGGGCTGCCCGCGCCGGAGCTTGAGCCGTACACTCCGCGATCATGACCTTCGAAACGGTGTACGCCGACGCGCCCGCCCCCGACGGGCCCGCCCTCTTCCCGACCATGTCCACCATGCGCGCCATGCGCCGCCTCAAGCCGGACGCCGTCCCGGACGAGACGATCGGCCAGCTCGTACAGGCCGCCGTCTGGGGGCCGAGCGGCGGCAACATGCAGTGTTACGAGTACGTGGTCGTCACCGACCGCGCGGTGATGGCCGAGCTGGCCCCGCTCTGGAAGCGGTGCGTGGACGCCTACCTCGCCACGACCGGCAAGCACGCGCCGAAGGGCATGGACGACGCGGCGTACGGACGGATGGTCGCGGCGATCGAGTACCAGCGCGACCACTTCGCGGACACCCCGGCGCTGATCATCCCCTGCTACAGATTCCCGGAGCCGGAGTTCGACGATGAGGGCCTGGGGGTCTACGCCGAGTCGCTCGGCCCGGCGGGGCTCGAGCACATGGGGAACACGCAGACGCGCTTCCAGGCGCTGGCGGAGGGCTCCTGCGTCTATCCCGGTGTCCAGAACATCCTGCTCGCGGCGCGGGCGCTGGGGCTCGCGGCCAACCTCACCATCTGGCACCTGATGCTGGAGCAGGAGTGGAAGAAGGCGCTCGGCATCCCGTCGGACACGCACACCTTCGCCGCCATTCCGGTGGGGTGGCCGCAGGGCAACTTCGGGCCTGTCCGCCGCCGCCCGGTGGCCGACGTGATCCACCGGAACCGCTGGTAGCGGCCCCCGCGCGCCGTCACCCTCCGACGGGGGTGACGGCCGACCGGACACCCTCCACCGTTGCCACAACTCCATTGGAGTGAACGGGATTTGAACACACGGCGGCGTCATTGTCATGCCCTGGGCAGATAGATAGCCTGTGCGGACTCTGCGGCCCCCGGCCCACCCCGTCGGGACCGGCGGCCCTCTCTCCCCCACAGACCTGGAGCAGGTATGCCCCGACGTCCCGCCGGCCACACCCGTGGCCGCGCAGCCGTTCTGGCCTCTCTCACCGTCACCGCACTCGTCGTCACGGGCCACCCGGCGGGCGCCGCGCCCACGGACACGGACCCGATGAACCGGGCCTTCGAGCAGGCCGCCGAGGAGTACGGCGTACCGCGTGACCTGCTCGCCGCCGTCGGCTACGGCGAGACGCACCTGAACGGGCACTCCGGGCGCCCCAGCCAGGACAACGGCTACGGCGTCATGCACCTCGTGAGCAACCCCGTCAACCACTCCCTGGAGCAGGCCGCCGCGCTGACGGGCGAGTCCACGGCCGAGCTGCGCGAGGACACCGGGACCAACATCCTGGGCGGCGCGGCCGTGCTGCGGAGCCACGCCGACGCGCTCGGGCTGGACACGGCCGAACGGGCCGACATCGATGCCTGGTACCCGGCCGTGGCCCGCTACAGCGGCGCCGACGGCGCCGTCGCCGCGCTCTACGCGGACACCGTCTACACCCTCCTCGCCCAGGGTCTGCGGGCCGCCGTGGCCGGGGGCGAGCTGGTCACGGTCACCTCCCGTCCCGTCTCCCCCGAGAAGGGCCCCCTCGCGAAGGCCGACGTCACGGCCAAGAGCCCGGACTACCCGGCGGCGCTCTGGGTCGCCGCCAACTCGGCCAACTTCGCGGCGGGCCGTACGGCGACGGTGGACAAGGTCGTCATCCACGTCGCGCAGGGCTCGTACGCCGGGACGATCAGCTGGTTCCAGAACGCGACGTCGAAGGTCAGCTCGCACTACGTGGTCCGCTCCTCGGACGGCCAGATCACCCAGATGGTGCGCGACTCGGACACCGCGTACCACGCGAAGAGCGCCAACGCCTCGTCACTCGGCATCGAGCACGAGGGGTTCGTCGACGACCCGACGTGGTTCACCGACACGATGTACCGCTCATCGGCCGCTCTGACGGCGTACCTGTGCGACCGGTACGGCATCCCCAAGGACCGGTCTCACGTCATCGGGCACAGCGAGGCTCCGGGCAACGACCACACCGACCCGGGCGCCAACTGGAACTGGACCTACTACATGCAGCTCGTCGGCGGCTCCGGCACCGGGGCCGACGGGCTGAGCTTCCCGTCGTACACGACCCAGCGGACGGGTTCGACGGGCACGCAGGTCAAGGCCGTGCAGACACTGCTCAACAAGCAGGGTTACGAGGCGGGCACCGAGGACGGCGTCTTCGGGGCGAAGACGGAGAGCGCCGTACGGCTGTTCCAGACCGCCCGTGATCTCGGCTCCGACGGAGCGGTCGGCCCGAAGACCTGGACCGCGCTGCTCTCGGCCGGCACGACGCCGACGCTCGGCGCGGGCGCCTCGGGTGAGCCGGTGAAGCGGCTCCAGCGGGCGCTGACCGCCGCGCTGGGCAGAACCGTGGCCGTCGACGGGGCCTTCGGCGCGAACACGGACAAGGCCGTCCGCGACTACCAGAGCACCCGGAAGCTGTCGGTGGACGGGAGCGTCGGCCCGGACACCTGGGAGGCACTGCAGTCCGGACGCTGATCCCGGGTACGGCGCGCGTTCAGGCATTCCGGTGGCGTCGGAGAGTACCCCTCCCTAACATGGGGAGCAGACAGCACCACTATCTATACCGAAGGTGAGTAGTGCGATGCCGACTCTGCCGTGGGTCACCCCCCAGCCGCCTCCGTCCGAAGGCACGACCGTGGTCATGGCCTCGCGCTTCGAGGTCCGCTCCCTGCTCGACGTGCCGCGCTTCTTCCTGAAGTCGATGGCCGCGTGGAAGCAGGTGCGGTCCGCACCGGGCGCCTTCGGCGCCTCGCTCGTCGCCCAGCCGGGCAAGCGGGTGTTCTTCACCCTCTCGGCATGGGAGAGCCGCGACGCGCTCTACGCCTTCGCCAGGACGGAGCCGCACCGCTCCATCATGACGGGCCTCAAGCCCACGATGCGTTCCTCGACGTTCACCTTCTGGGAGGCACCGGTCGGACAGCTGCCGATCACGTGGGACGAGGCCAAGCGGCGCATCGAGGAACAGCGGGAGACGGACGCCGCCGGTGTGGGAGACGCAGCGCACTGACGCCGCACCGGCCGCCCGTGCGCTCCGGAGCGCACCCGGACGGCACGGGTGCGCCTTCCCCCGCACCACGCCCACGGGCGAATCTGGGCTCTGTCGGCGCCCGGCCGACGGGACCCGGAGGGCAATCGGACATGGCTCGTACGCAGTCGAAATGCGGGGCACTCACCCAGAAGGGCACGCGCTGCCAGCGGCTGGCGATGAAGGGCGCCTCCCGGTGCGACCGGCACCGGGGCGACTGGTCGAACTACACCGTGGCCCGGCGCAAGGGGCGGTAGGGGGCGGCCCGCCGCCGGTGAATTCGCCCGCACCCATGGCCGGCGGCCGTGCAGAATGGGCCGATGAGCGCCGACGACCCGCGGCCCTGGGCGCGCGCCCTGCGACATGTGGCGTCCCTGTCGGCCGGGCAGCCCCTGGACCCTTCCCTGCGCGTGACGCTGAATTTCCACCCCGACCGCTCCGCCGGTGGACGCACCGTCCTCGAACGGCTGGCCGAGGACGGTGTGTACGTCTCCCAGTTCGTCACGGGCACGAGCAACGGCGGTCTCACCGCGTACCCGGGCGGTGACCGGTGGCGCTGGGAGAGAGGAGTGCGGAGTACCGGGGTCCCGAGTACGTCGAGTTGGGCCGCGCTCTCGCCGTCGGCGGGTTCATCGATCCTCTGGTCCTCGGCGAGGCCGCCCGTACCGGTGCGCACGATGCTCAGGACCTCAAACGGGTGTGGCACCTGCTGGCACGCTTCGGCCGGTGAGGCCCCGTCGGCCGGTCATCGTCGCCAGCTCTCCCAGACAGCCGTCAGTTCCCGCTCCACGGCGGGAGCCCCGGTGGCGAGCAGCCGTATCTGCGCGCCAGGGCCCGCGAGGTCCATGCGGGACGGGTGCGGGGGGCCGCCGGGGTCGGCTCCGAGGGCGGTGACGGCGCCGATGACCCGGTGCGGGCCCAGCACGCCGGGGAGTTCGCGTACGTCCGGGTCGGTGAGGTCGAGGTCCTCCACGAGCAGTTCGCGGCCGTCGTGGACGGCTCTGGTCCTCGCCCTGATCCGGCCGCCGCGTTCGCCGGAGCGGCCGAGGACCAGGGTGTCGCGCCACAGCATCCGGGCCCCGGGGGCCAGCGTCACGTCCATGTCCCGCGTGACATCGGCCCCGGCGGAGACCACGAACGGCTTCGAGTCCCAGGTGAGTTCACCGCCCGCGGCGATCTCGACCACGGCCCGCCAGGACGAGCGGCCGCCCCGGTGGTCGTAGGCGACCAGGCCGGCGGGTTCCATGAGGTGCAGCCGGGCTCCCGGGCCGACGGTGACCTGGACGCACAGCTCGTCGCCGGCGAGCAGGCCCGCCGTCGTGCCGACCAGGGCGAGGTGCAGGCCGTCCCCCGAGGGGCGCAGGGGGCGCGGGGCGAGGAAGGTGCCGGGGCGCAGGTCACCCGCGACGTCCCGGCCGCCGGCGTCGCGGTGGACGGCGACGACGGTCGGTTCGCCGGGCCGGGTCACGGGTGGGGGTGGCTGTGCGGGGCCATCGGCCCGGGGTCGCTGGGCACATGGCTGCCCGCCCGGTGGCGCGCGAGCACCGACCGTACCCAGTCGGCGAGCCGGGCGACGGAGGCCTCGTCGTGCTTGGACAGGGCGAGCACGGGCAGACCGTCGCGCACGGAGGAGGCGTCGGCGACCATCTGCTCCACGTCGACCTCGACGTACGGGGCGAGGTCGGTCTTGTTGATGACGAGCAGGTCGGCACGGGTGATCCCGGGGCCGCCCTTGCGGGCCACGTCGCCCCCGCCCGCGACGTCGATGGTGAAGATCTGGGCGTCGGCCAGTGCCGGGCTGAAGGTGGCGGTGAGGTTGTCGCCGCCGCTCTCCACGAGGACCAGGTCCAGCGGCCCGTAGGCTTCCTCCAGATCCTCGACGGCGTCCAGGTTGGCGCTCACGTCGTCGCGGATCGCGGTGTGCGGGCAGGCCCCGGTCTCCACCGCGCGGATGCGTTCGGTGGGCAGGACCCCGGCGGAGCGCAGGAAGCGGGCGTCCTCGTCGGTGTAGATGTCGTTGGTGACGACCGCCATGGAGAGCTCACCGGCCAGCCGGCGGCAGAGGGTCGCGAGGATCGAGCTCTTGCCGGTGCCGACGGGCCCGGCGACCCCGATCCGCAGGGCGCGGGGCTGGTTGAGGGGCTCATGGAAGTGCTGGTTGTGGTGCTCAGGCAAGGAAGAGTCTCCGTTCGCTTCGTTCGTGGTCGAGTGCCCACTGCTCGGTGAGCGGGGCGGTACGGGCCGGCAGGTCGGCCGGGGTTCGCACCGCGAGGGCGGCGGACACCGCGGCCGCGGCGCCGGATTCGGCGCCGAGGATCCAGGCGACCGAGTCCAGCGGGTCGCCGGGCAGCAGCTTCAGCGCCGCGGAGGTGATGGTCTGCAGCTCGTCGTAGACGACGGCGTACGCCATCTCCTCCTCCCCCACTCCGAGTGCGGCTCCGAGGGCGCCGAGTGCCACCGGCCGCAGAGGCCTCGGCCGGACGCCCGGCAGGGCGAGGACCGCGGGGTGGTCCGGGGCGAGGCGCCGGGCCAGCCGGTGGACGCCCCGGCCGAGCGTCATGGACGCCGCCCGCAGCGGCGCCGCGGGGGTACGGGCCTCCAGGGCCTGCTGGACGCTGCCGTAGTCCACCCGGTCCTGTCCGGCGGCCCTCAGGGCGAGCACGGTGGCGGCGGCCTCGGTGAGGGCGGTGGTGAGCAGCCGGGCCCGCAGCAGTGCGGGGATCCGGTCCCGGGTCAGGCCCGCCGCGACGGCGGGTTCCAGCCCGGCGCTGTACGTGTACGCGCCGACGGGGAGCCGGCCGTCCGCCAGGAGCAGGGGTGCGAGCGCGCCCATCAGAACATGCTGTACCGCTGGGCGAGCGGCAGTTCGGTGGCCGGGGCGGGTTCGACGAGCTCCCCGTCGATGTGGATCGCGAAGGTCTCGGGGTCCACGTCGATGGCGGGCAGCGCCGTGTTGTTCGGCAGGTCGGCCTTGGCCAGGTGGCGGGTGGGGCGCACGGCGACCAGTTCGCGTTCCAGGCCGAGCCGTTCGGCCAGGCCGTCCTCCAGCGCGGCCGGGGCGACGAAGCTCACCGACAGGTGGGCGGCCGCTCCGGCGGCGGCGGTGGGGCGCAGCAGGACCGGCTGGGTGGTGGGGATGGCCGCGTTGGCGTCACCGAGCGGCGCGAGCACGACCGTGCCGCCCTTGATGACCGCGGCCGGCCGGATCCCGAAGAACGCGGGATCCCAGAGCACCAGGTCGGCGAGCTTGCCGGGTTCGACGGAGCCGACGACATGGTCGATGCCATGGGCGACGGCCGGGCAGATGGTGTATTTGGCGACATAGCGACGGGCGCGCGCGTTGTCGGCGGGGAGGGCCGGGACGCCGGGGAGGGCGGTGCCGAAGCGCTCCTTCATGACGTGCGCCACCTGCCAGGTGCGGCAGATGACCTCACCGATCCGCCCCATGGCCTGGGCGTCGGAGGAGGTGATGGAGAGGGCGCCGATGTCGTGCAGGACGTCCTCGGCGGCGATGGTGGTGGCGCGGATCCTGGACTCGGCGAAGGCCAGGTCCTCGGGGACGCGCGGGTTGAGGTGGTGACAGACCATCAGCATGTCGAGGTGCTCGGCGACGGTGTTGACGGTGTGCGGGAGCGTCGGGTTGGTGGACGCCGGGAGGATGTGGGGGTGCGAGGCGACGGAGATGATGTCGGGCGCGTGGCCGCCGCCGGCGCCTTCGGCGTGGAACACGTGGATGCCGCGTCCGGCGATCGCGTCGAGGGTGCCCTCGACGTAGCCCGCCTCGTTGAGGCTGTCCGCGTGCAGGGCGACCTGGAGGCCGAAGGTGTCGGCGGCGCGCAGGGCGGCGTCGATGGCGGCGGGGGTGGCACCCCAGTCCTCGTGGACCTTGTAGCCGCCGGCACCGCCGAGCGCGGCCTCTCGCAGCCCTTCCTCCCCGACGGTGGAACCCTTGCCGAAGAGCATGACGTTGAGCGGGACGCGGTCCAGGGAGCGGTGCATCATCGCCAGGTTCCGGGCACCGGGGGTGACGGTGGTGGCCTTGGAGCCCTCGGAGGCCCCGGTGCCGCCGCCGATGACGGTGGTGGTTCCGGTGGCCAGCGCCTCGTGGAGGGTCTCCGGCATCAGGAAGTGGACGTGGGTGTCGACGGCTCCCGCGGTGAGCACGCGCCCTTCGCCGGAGACGACGTCGGTCCCGGGGCCGATGACCAGGTCCGGGTGGACACCGTCGCTGATGTCGGGGTTGCCGGAACGCCCGAGGGCCACGATGCGGCCGCCCCGCACGCCGACGTCGGTCTTGACGACGCCCCAGTGGTCGAGGACCACGACGTTGGTGATGACGAGGTCCAGGGCCCCCGCGGCGCTCGGCATGGTGGACTGGGCCATCGACTCGCGGATGGACTTGCCGCCGCCGAAGACCGCCTCGTCCCCGCCGAAGCAGCGGTCCTCCTCCACCTCGATCCAGAGACCGGTGTCGGCGAGCCGTACGCGGTCGCCCGCGGTCGGGCCGTACAGCGCCGCGTAGGCGGCGCGGGTCAGTTGTGCCATCAGCTCTCCTCCGCCTCTTCCGTACGTGATTCGTCCCTTCGGCCGGCCCGCACGACGAGCCCCGGCACCACCCGCCGGCCGCCGAGTGCGACGAGCGAGACGTCGGCGCCGACCCCGGGTTCGAAGCGCAGGGAAGTACCGGACGGAATATCGAGACGAAAACCTTGTCCGTGAGCACGGTCGAAGGAAAGCGCCGGATTCGCGTCGGGCAGATGCAGGTGCGAGCCGATCTGAATGGGCCGGTCACCGTCATTGATTATGGTGAGATTCCGGATCTCCCGGCCCGCGTTGATCTCCAGGACTCCGGATCCCGTCCGGATCTCGCCGGGGATCACGGAATCGGCGAGGTGATCGTGACGAGCTTGCGCCCGTCGGGGAAGGTCGCCTCGACCTGGACGTCGTGCAGCATCTCGGGCACACCTTCGAGCACGTCGGAGCGGGTGAGCACGGCACGTCCCGTGGTCATCAGCTCATGGACCCCGGCGCCTTCACGCGCACGTTCCAGAACCCAGCAGGACAGCAGGGCGACGGTCTCCGGGTAATTCAGAAGTACGCCGCGCTCCCGCCGGTCGCGGGCGATCATTCCCGCGACACTCAGCAGCAATTTCTCCGTGTCGGACGGAGTGAGAAACATGTGAAACCTCCATGGCGGCATTTCCCGGAATTCCCGGAAGCGCCTGGACCACCCTCCTCTTATAAGCCTCCGGATACGCCCGTGGCAACTCGCTGCGCACCGCAAAAAGTCCCTTTCTGGCGTTATCGCCTGCCATATACGGGTGAAGCCGACATATTTTGATCTTCAAAACCACGTAAAGAAGAGGTGGCCCCGCGCCCCTCATCAGGGCACGGGACCACCTCGACCAGGTGTTTCAGCGGTTCACCTCAGGCCGAAGGCCTTGATGATCTCCTGCTCCACGGCGAGCCCGCCGGGGCCCTCGGCGCGGGCCTTGAGCGAGACGGAGTCCGCGTGCTTCGGCGTCCTGAACTTCGCCGTCCACTCCCCTGCCGAGCCCCTGCGCAGCGCCACCTCGTCCCAGGTGGCGCCCTCGTCGTAGCTGACCGACAGCGATGCCTTCGTCGCCTTCACGGCACCGTCCAGCCATGCCTGGGTGCCGGCGGTCAGGCCGACCTCGGTCTTCCTGCCGGCCTTCACGTCGCCCGCCAGGTCCGTCTCGACGTCGTAGTCGAGCTGGAGCAGCGGGATGTCGGCCTGCTGCGTGCCCTCGGGCAGGGCGCCCGAGACGAAGTCCCACTCGGTGTGCGTCCGTGTGGAGGTCTTCCAGGTGGCCTCGTCACGGGCCGAGTCGATGACCAGGCTGTACGGCAGCGCCTCCGCCGACAGGTCCCAGGCGTAACCTGCCCGGCCCGCCCCCTTCTTGATCACGGTGCCGCCCTGGGAGAAGGCGTAGGTGGTGGTGTCGTACTCGTCGTCGGGCATCGCGCCGGAGTGGCCTTCGCCCGAGTCGGTCCACGGGGTGATGTTGAACTGGATGTCGTTGTACGACGTACGGAACGGTCCCCAGTAGCCGGTGCCCAGCCGGGGTGCCGTCACCGGGGCGAACCACTCGTCGTGGTAGTTCCTGCCCGCCGAGTAGTCCTGCTCGGCACTGCGCATCTCCATCGCCGTGCCGGAGCCGCCGGCGCCCAGCACCGAGTGGTTCTCGTACCAGTAGGAGTCACCGGGCAGCGGGGTGACCCACTCCGTGCGGGTGCCCGGGAACTTCTCGTACTCCTCGAAGCCGAGGCCCGGTCCGTAGTCCGGGATGTCGTAACGGTATCCGGCACCGAGGGTCGCCTTGTGGCCGTGGAAGGTGTTCTCGACCTTCGCGAGCTGACGGGTCGACGGGGTGAAGGCCAGCGAGCGGTCCGGGACGGCGCCGTCGTGACGGTCCACCAGGTCGTAGACGTACGAGGCGAACTTCCGCTGGTCGACGGAGAGCTTCTTGCCCCGCTGGGCCGCCTTGACCAGGGTCGCGCCCGCGATCTTCCGCACCGAGGCGACCGGGATGGCGGTCTCCTCGCCGTACGGCGCGTAGCTCTCCATGGCGACTCCGCGGCCGTCGTTGACGACGAAGAGCGCCTTCGCGCCCGCCGCGAGTGCGTTGGCCAGCCGCTCGGCGGGCGGAACGGCGTCGCTGCGCGTGACGACGACGGCCTTGCCCTTGACGCTGCGGCCCTTGTAGTCCGCAGCGGAACCGTCACCGGCGTAGACGCCGGTGAGCCTCTGCTCGCTGTCCTCGGCGACGACCGAGCCGTTCTGGACGGTGACGGGGATGTCGTGGCCGTCGGCCGTCAGGTCGAGCAGTTCCTCGCCCTGGCGCCAGCGGGTCAGGAAGCTGAAGCTGCCCTGGGTGACCTTCTTCGTGGGGCTCGCCCACAGCTGGTCGTAGGTGAGCGGGATCTGGTACGCGTCGCGCTGGACGGTGCCGTCCGGGGCGGTGCGTGCCATGTCGTACCGCAGCTGACGGGTCTCGGTCTCCTTCGGGGTGCGCACGCTGACCTTGCGGGCCTTGGACGCGTCGAGGGTGACGGTCGTGGCCTTGTCGAGGACCGTCTCGGGTGCGGCGAGGAAGGCGACGGCCTTCGAGTCGGCGCGGTCCCCGTCGACGTCCGCGGAGGACCAGGCGGTGTAGTTGCCCGGGGGCAGCCGCAGGGTGGTGTCACCCGGGACCGCCACGACGCCCAGGTCGGGGTCGCCGAGCCGGGCGATGACGACGTTGCCGTCCATCGGCTCACCGGACCGGTCGCGGAGCCGGAGCTTCAGGTCGTAGAGCTCCTGCTCCTTGTTCAGTGCGAAGCCGGTGTGCGCGACGGTCGCACCGGAGGCGTCGGTGGCGACGACCTGGCCGGAGAACTGGGTGTCGTTCGGGACCTCGGACGGGTCCAGGGACAGCACCGCCTGGGCCGTGGAACCCGCCGGGACGGTCAGCGTGGACGTGGAGAGCGTGTACGCCTCGGAGTCCGTGCCGGTCGCCAGGTTCAGCGTGACGTCGTCGTCACCCGTGTTGCGGTAGGTGATCGTACGCTCGGCGACCGGGTCGGACGCGGCGTGCGGCCATTCGTAGGCCGCGACCTCGACGGAGCCCGTGGCCTCGATGGTCGTGTCCATCGCGGCCTTCACGTCGAGCCGTCCGGTGCCCTGCTCGTACGGTGTGTAGCCGGCCAGCTCCTTGGAGGAGCTCATCAGGGCGTTCTTGACGCGCTCGCCGGACCACTCCGGGTGACGCTGCTTCAGGATGGCGGCGGCGCCCGCGACGTGCGGGGTGGCCATCGACGTACCGTCCATGGACTGGTACATGCCCTCGATGCCGGGCACCGACTGGGAGGCGGCGGCGTTGATGCCGACGCCGGGCGCGGACAGGTCCGGCTTCAGGCCGTAGGAGCGGACGAGCGGGCCCATGGAGGAGAAGTCGGCGCGGTTGTCGCTCTTGTCGACGGCCGCGACGGTGAGCGCGCTCGCGGCGGAACCGGGCGACCCGATGGTGCCCGCGCCGTACGCGTTGCCCGCGGCGATCACGAACAGCGGGCCGCCGTCGGCGGACAGCGCGTTCACGGCCTGTGCCATCGGGTCGGTGCCGTCGTCGGGGATGCTGGATCCGAGGCTCATGGAGACGACGTCGGCGCCCTCGGCCTTCGCCCACTCCATGGCCTCGATGATGCCGGAGTCGGCGCCGGACCCCTCGTCGCTCAGGACCTTGCCGACGATCAGGTCGGCGCCCGGGGCGACGCCCTTGTTGGCCCCGTCGGAGGCCGCGCCCGAGCCCGCGATGGTGGAGGCGACGTGCGTTCCGTGGCCGTTCTTGTCATCCACCTCCTCACCCGGGATGAAGCTCTTGGACTGCGTGACGCGGTCCTTGACGTCCGGATGCGTCGCGTCGACACCGGTGTCGAGAACGGCGACCGTGGTGCCCTTGCCGTCGTATCCGGCGGCCCAGGCCTGCGGGGCGTTGACCTGCGGCACGGAGTCCTTGAGCGCCGCCTCGGCCTTGCCGTCGAGCCACAGCTTGGCGATGCCGTTGTCCAGCGAACGGCTCTTCGCCGTACGGGAGATGTCGCTCCAGAAGGCGCGGGCGTCGTCCTTGTCGGTCTTCAGCGCAGCGCCGTTCACGGACTCGAGCCGGCGGACCGTCTCGCTGCCGCGCGGTGCCGCGGGCAGCGAACGCGCCGTGCTCGCGGGGTAGGTGGCGATCAGCGGGATGCCGCCGGAACGGGCGTCGTCGTAACCCATCCCGACCAGCGTCGAGATGTTGAACAGCCGGCGGTCCAGCTTGTCGGCGGCGATGAGGGCGCTCGCCTCGTCGGGGATGACGAAGATGTCGTCCCCGGCCTGCCGCACGTGCACGCCGCCCTGCGCACCGTCGGGGCGGTCGACGGTGACGGTGTCCTGGCGGCCCGCGCCGTCCGTGTAGTGGACGACATCGCCGGTGACCAGCGTGATGTCGTAGTCGCGGCCCTCGGACCCCTGACGGCGGTCCTCGGCGGTCGACGGTTTCGGGGCGGCGGTGGCGGAACCCGCCGCGGGAAGCATGACGCCGCTCACGAGGGCGACCGAGGTCGCTATGAGCAGAGCCCTGCGTCCCGCGCGAGCGGGTCTCGCCCGGCCGGAAACGGAGGAGAGGGAAAATGTCATGCAGCTGATCTACCGGTAAATCCGGGGCTGCGGACGGCTTCGCCCCTGGCGTGAAACCGCCGTGGCGGCAACCCGCCCGCCGTGATCAGCCGCCGATGGTCGGGATCAGGCCACCGAGGCCAGCGAGGTGTCGCTCTCGTGGTGGATCGGGGTGTGGGCGCCCTTCAGCGGCAGGCCGCTGCCGCCCCGCCGCACCGCGACGATCTCGGCGGCGATGGACAGGGCCGTCTCCTCCGGCGTACGGGCTCCGAGGTCGAGCCCGATCGGCGAGTGGAGCGCGGCCAGCCGGCGCTCGCTGACGCCGGCCTCGCGCAGCCGCTCGTTGCGCTCCAGGTGGGTGCGGCGCGAGCCCATCGCGCCGACGTACGCGACCGGCAGACGCAACGCCAGTTCCAGCAGCGGGATGTCGAACTTGGCGTCGTGCGTGAGGACGCAGAGCACGGTGCGCGCGTCCACCTCGGTGGTGGCCAGATAGCGGTGCGGCCAGTCGACGACGATCTCGTCGGCGTCCGGGAAGCGGGCGGCCGTGGCGAAGACGGGGCGGGCGTCGCAGACGGTGACGCGGTACCCGAGGAAGCGCCCGGCCCGCACCAGGGCGGCGGCGAAGTCGATGGCCCCGAAGACGATCATCCGGGGCGGCGGGACGCTCGATTCGACGAGCAGGGTGAGGGGGCTGCCGCAGCGGGACCCCTCGGCTCCGATGACGATCTCTCCCGTACGGCCCGTGTCGAGCATCGCGCGGGCCTCGGCGCCGGCCGTGCGGTCCAGCTCGGGATGTCCGCCGAGCCCGCCCTCGCGGCTGCCGTCGGAGTGGACGAGCAGGGGGCGGCCGAGGAGGTCGTCCGGGCCGTCGGTGACGCGGGCGACCGCGGCCGCCCGGCCCTGTGCCGCGGCGGCGAACGCGGCGGCGAACACCGGGCGCGCGGGGTCGTCCGCGCGCACCGGTGTCACCAGGATGTCGATGACGCCGCCGCAGGTCAGGCCGACCGCGAAGGCGTCGTCGTCGCTGTAGCCGAAGCGCTCGCGCACCGTGGTGCCGTCCTCGAGCGCCTGCCGGCACAGCTCGTACACCGCGCCCTCCACACACCCGCCGGAGACCGATCCGATGGCCGTGCCGTCGCTGTCCACGGCGAGGGCGGCGCCCGGCTGCCGGGGCGCGCTGCCGCCGACGGCCACCACGGTGGCCACGGCGAAGGCGCGTCCCTGCTCGACCCACCGGTGGAGCTCTTCGGCGATGTCCAGCATGGCGTGTCTCCTTCTGACGGATGTGCGGAGGGCGGGGCGGGTCAGCTGACGCCCAGCCAGCTCTCGATGGGGTGCAGGGCGAAGTACACGATGAAGACCAGCGTCAGGACCCACATGAAGACGCCGACCTCGCGGGCCCTGCCCTGGGCGAGCTTGATGGCGGAGTACGAGATGACGCCCGCCGCGACACCGGTGGTGATGGTGTAAGTGAACGGCATCAGGACCACGGTGAGGAAGACCGGGACGGCCACGGAGCGGTCCGACCAGTCCACGTGCCGGGCATTCTGCATCATCATGGCGCCGATGACGACCAGGGCGGCGGCGGCCACCTCGGCCGGCACGATCGCCGTGAGCGGGGTGAAGAAGAGGCAGGCCGCGAAGAAGAGCCCCGTGACGACGGAGGCGAGACCGGTACGGGCACCCTCGCCGACCCCGGTCGCCGACTCGACGAACACGGTCTGGCCGGAGCCTCCGGCGACACCGCCGATCGCCCCGCCCGCGCCGTCGATGAACAGCGCCTTGGACAGACCGGGCATCCGGCCCTTGTCGTCGGCGAGGTTCGCCTCCGTGCCGACCCCGATGATGGTGGCCATGGCGTCGAAGAAGCCCGCCAGGACCAGGGTGAAGACGATCATGCCGACCGTCAGCACCCCGACGTCACCCCAGCCGCCGAACTCGACGTCGCCGAAGAGCGAGAAGTCCGGTGAGGAGACGGCACTCCCGCTCAGCTCGGGCGGGCCGCTGCTCCAGGCCTTGGGGTCGATGTCACCGACGGCGTTGACGACGATCGCGATGACGGTGCCGACCACGATGCCGATGAGGATCGCCCCGGGGATGTTCCGGGCCTGCAGCATGAAGATGAGCAGCAGGGTCGCGGCGAAGATGAGCACCGGCCACCCGGTGAGCGCTCCGGTGGGACCGAGCGACAGCGGGGTCGCCACTCCCTGGTGGACGAACCCGGCCTTGACGAGGCCGATGAGCGCGATGAAGAGGCCGATCCCGATGGTGATGCCGTGCTTCAGGGCGAGCGGGATGGCGTTCATGATCATCTCGCGGAGCCCGGTGACCACCAGGAGGCAGATGATCACCCCGTAGATCACACACATGCCCATGGCCTGCGGCCAGGTCATGGCCGGTGCGACCTGCGAGGCGAGCACCCCGGAGACGCTCAGTCCCGCCGCGAGCGCGAGGGGGACCTTGCCGACGAAGCCCATCAGCAGGGTGGTGGCCGCCGCCGCGAGCGCGGTGGCGGTGATCAGCCCGGACTGGCCGAGCAGCTGGCCGTCGACGTCCTTGCCGCCCAGGATGAGCGGATTGAGGAGGAGGATGTACGCCATGGCCATGAAGGTCGTGACGCCGCCGCGCACCTCACGCGCGACGGTCGATCCCCGTTCGGATATGTGGAAGTACCGGTCGAGCCAGGACCGTCCGGCGGGGACACGCGAGCCGGGGCCCGCGTCCTCCGCGCTCGTCCTGGGTTCCACGGACTGCTGGGTCATGTTGCCTGACTCCCAAGGTTCACAGGGGCACCCGCGTGGAGCTCTGGAGACTGCGGGATTTGGGATGACTGCGAGGCGCACGACCCGGGGGACGGCCCGAGACGAACTCTTCGTGCAGATGGAGCGGTGGTGCGGTGGTGCGGTGGCTCCGGACGGTGCGCGGCGCGGGGAAGTGTGACGTTCACGGCAGGCACGCACCGCCCGGAGGGTCTTGAGGAAGCAGTCAGCTGCCGGTGATGTGCTCGGGGCGCACCGGTGTCCTGTTCAGCTCCAGTCCCGTCGCGTTCCGGATCGCCGCGAGGACGGCCGGGGTGGACGACAGGGTGGGGGCCTCGCCGATGCCGCGCAGCCCGTACGGGGCGTGGTCGTCGGCGAGTTCGAGCACGTCGACCGGGATGGTCGGGGTGTCGAGGATGGTGGGGATCAGGTAGTCGGTGAAGGACGGGTTGCGCACCTTCGCCGTCTTCGGGTCGACGATGATCTCCTCCATGACGGCGACACCCAGCCCCTGGGTGGTGCCGCCCTGGATCTGGCCGACGACCGACAGCGGGTTGAGCGCCTTGCCGACGTCCTGGGCGCACGCGAGCTCGATGACCTTGACCAGGCCGAGTTCGGTGTCGACCTCCACGACCGCGCGGTGCGCGGCGAAGGAGTACTGGACGTGGCCGTTGCCCTGTCCGGTGCGCAGGTCGAAGGGTTCGGTGGGCCGGTGGCGCCACTCCAGCTCGACGTCGACCGCCTCGTCCTCCAGCACGTCGGCCAGCGAGGCGAGCACCTCGCCGCCATCGGTGACGACCTTGCCGCCTTCGAGGAGGAGTTCGGCGGTGGCCCAGGCGGGGTGGTACGTGCCGAACCTGCGGCGGCCGATCTCCAGGACCTGTTCCCGGACGGCCTCGCAGGAGTTCTTCACCGCGCCGCCGGTGACGTACGTCTGCCGTGAGGCGGAGGTGGAGCCGGCCGAGCCGACCTGGGTGTCCGCCGGGTGGATGGTCACCTGGTTGACGCCCAGTTCGGTACGGGCGATCTGGGCGTGGACGGTGACCCCGCCCTGCCCGACCTCGGCCATCGCGGTGTGCACGGTGGCGACCGGTTCGCCGTTGATGACCTCCATCCGCACCCGGGCGGTGGAGTAGTCGTCGAAGCCCTCGGAGAAGCCGACGTTCTTCAGCCCGACGGCGTAACCGACGCCGCGCACCACGCCCTCGCCGTGGGTCGTGTTGGACAGTCCGCCGGGCAGGGCGCGTACGTCGACGGAGCTGCCGTCCGCGTCGGCCGAGAGCCACTGCTGCTCGGGCGGCAGGGGCCTCGCCTTGACGCGGCGGAGCAGTTCGGCGACCGGAGCCGGCGAGTCGACGCGCTGGCCGGTGGGGAGCAGGGTGCCCTGCTCCATGGCGTTCAGCTGCCGCAGTTCGACCGGGTCCATGTCCAGGGCGGCGGCCAGTTTGTCCATCTGCGCCTCGTAGGCGAAGCAGGCCTGGACCGCGCCGAAGCCTCGCATGGCACCGCAGGGAGGGTTGTTGGAGTAGAGGGCGATCGCCTCGATGTCGACGTCCTCGACGACGTACGGTCCGACCGCGAGCGAGGAGGCGTTGCCGACGACGGCCGGGGAGGCGGAGGCGTAGGCGCCGCCGTCCAGCACGATCCGGCACTTCATGTGAGTGAGCTTGCCGTCCTTCGTGGCCCCGTGCTCGTAGTGGAGCTTCGCGGGGTGGCGGTGGACGTGGCCGAAGAAGGACTCGAAGCGGTTGTAGACCATCTTGACGGGCTTGCCGGTGCGCAGCGCCAGCAGGCAGGCGTGGATCTGCATCGACAGGTCCTCGCGTCCGCCGAAGGCGCCGCCGACTCCGGAGAGCGTCATGCGGACCTTGTCCTCGGGGAGGCCGAGGACGGGGGCGATCTGCTTGAGGTCGGAGTGCAGCCACTGGGTGGCGACGTACAGCTCGACGCCGCCGTCCTCGGACGGCACGGCGAGGCCGGACTCCGGGCCGAGGAAGGCCTGGTCCTGCATGCCGAAGACGTAGTCGCCGGTGACGATCACGTCGGCCCGCGCGGCGGCCGCGTCCGCGTCACCGCGGACGATGGGCTGGCGGTGGACGATGTTGGGGTGCGGGACGTGCCCGATGTGGTGGTCCTCGCGGCCCTCGTGGACCAGGATCGCGCCGGGGGCGGTCGCGGACGCCTCGTCCGTGATCACGGGGAGTTCGGCGTAGTCGATCCTGATCTTGGCGGCGGCGCGGCGCGCGGTCTCGGGGTGGTCGGCGGCGACGAGCGCCACGGGCTCGCCGTGGTGGCGGACCTTGCCGTGGGCGAGCACGGGGGTGTCCTGGATCTCCAGCCCGTAGTTCTTCATCGCCGCGGGCAGGTCGTCGTAGGTGAGGACGGCGTACACGCCGGGGGTGGCGACGGCCTCACCGATGTCGATGGAGCGGATCTCGGCGTGCGCGACGGTGGAGCGGAGCGTGTGGCCCCACAGCATGTCCTCGTGCCACATGTCGGAGGAGTACGCGAACTCCCCGGTGACCTTGAGCGTGCCGTCGGGGCGCAGGGTGGACTCACCGATGCCGCCCCGGGTCTCGGAGCCCTGGGTGATCCTGGTGGGGGTGCCGGCCGGTACGGACGCGGCTCGTGGGTGCAGCGTCATGGCTATCGGACCGCCTCTTCCTGACGGGCGGCCGCGAGGCGGACCGCGTCGAGGATCTTCTCGTAACCGGTGCATCGGCAGAGGTTCCCGGAGAGCGCCTCGCGGATGTCCTGGTCGGACGGGGAGGGCTGCTTCTCCAGCAGCTCGTCGGCGGCGACCAGCAGACCGGGGGTGCAGAAACCGCACTGCACGGCGCCCGCGTCGATGAACGCCTGCTGGACCGGGGAGAGTTCCTCCGCCTCGGCGCTCTGTCCGTCGGTGGGCCTGGCCTGCCAGCGCTGTGCGGCGTCCAGAGAGGTTCCGCAGCTGCCGGTGGCGCAGCCGGTGCCGGGGTGGGCGTCGTCGCGGTGCCTGGCGTAGTCCGCCAGGCCCTCGACGGTGACGACCTCGCGGCCCTCCGCCTGGCCGGCGGCGACGAGACAGGAGCAGACCGGCACACCGTCGAGGCGCACCGTGCAGGAGCCGCACTCGCCCTGTTCGCAGGCGTTCTTGGAGCCGGGGAGGCCCATGCGCTCGCGCAGGACGTACAGGAGGGACTCGCCCTCCCAGACGTCGTCGGCTTCCTGCTTCCGGCCGTTGACCGTGAAATTCACTCGCATGGTTAAGCAGCTCCTTCGAGGGTGCGTCCCGCTCCGCGGTACTGCTCCCAGGTCCAGCCCAGCGTGCGGCGGGCCATGATGCCGACGGCGTGCCTGCGGTAGGCGGCGGTGCCCCGTACGTCGTCGATGGGGTTGCAGGCGCCGGCGGCGAGCTGGGCGAACTGCTTGGCCACGGAGGGGGTGATGATCTTCCCGCTCTCCCAGAACCCGCCCTCCTCCAGTGCGGCGTTCAGGAACGCCTCCGCGTCCTTCGCCCGGACCGGGGTCGGGGCCGCGGAGCCGATGCCGGTGCGCACGGTGCGGGTCTCCGGGTGAAGCGCGAGGCCGAAGGCGCAGACAGCGATGACCATCGCGTTGCGGGTGCCGACCTTGGAGTACTGCTGCGGGCCGTCGGCCTTCTTGATGTGCACGGCCCGGATCAGCTCGTCCGGGGCGAGGGCGTTGCGCTTGACGCCGGTGTAGAAGTCGTCGATCGGGATCATCCGCGTCCCCCGTACGGACGCGGCCTCGACCTCGGCGCCAGCGGCGAGCAGCGCCGGGTGGGCGTCGCCGGCGGGCGAGGCGGTGCCCAGGTTGCCTCCGACACCGCCTCGGTTGCGGATCTGCGGCGAGGCGACGGTGTGCGAGGCGAGGGCGAGACCGGGCAGCTCGGCCCGCAGGTGGTCCATGACGGCGCTGTACGGCACGGAGGCGCCGAGGCGCACGGCGTCGGGGCCCACCTGCCACTCGGACAGCTCACCGATGCGGTTGAGGTCCATGAGGTACTCGGGCCGCCGGTGGTCGAAGTTGATCTCGACCATCACGTCGGTGCCACCCGCGATGGGCACAGCCGTCGGGTGCTCGGCCTTGGCGGCGAGCGCCTCCTCCCAGCTGGCGGGGCGAAGGAAGTCCATGAGTGGCTCTCTTCTTCTCAATCGGGTCGTTCGGCTGGGCTGGGGACGGCCGGCCCTGGAAAGGTCGTTCATGTGTTGTTCACGCGGTGTGTGGCCCAGTACACAAGCCTTGCTCCACTCGGTGCAGTCACCGAAACCATGAAGGAATTGGCTGGTCCCCGTCCCGGTCTTGTAGATTCGAACGAATGGCGGGTACCGGTAACCTCACCGCAATTCACAGGTGACCCTCCGCCCTCCCCCGCACCAACGAAGAGATCGGCGGCAATCGACGATGCGGCTGCGCGCACTGCTGGACACCGAGGGACTGGGCCTGCGGCTGCTCGGCGGCGAGGACGAGCTGGACCGTTCGGTCCGGGGCGTGATGACGACCGACCTGCGCGACCCCAGCCGCTATCTCTCCGGCGGTGAGCTGGTCCTCACGGGTCTGGCGTGGCGCCGGGACGCGTCGGACACGGAACCGTTCGTACGGATCCTGGCGAACGCGGGTGTGGCCGGCCTGGCCGCGGGTGAGGCGGAGCTCGGGGCCGTCCCCGACGATCTGGTCGAGGCGTGTCTGCGGCACCGGCTCCCCCTCTTCGCGGTCGACGAGACCGTTGCGTTCGCGACGATCACCGAGCATGTGGTGCGCCAGGTCTCCGGCGAGCGTGCCGGGGACCTCGCCGCGGTCGTCGACCGTCACCGCAGGCTCATGACATCGGGCCCCGCGGGCGGCGGCCCCGAGGTGGTCCTCGACCTGCTCACCTCCGACCTGGACCTTCGCGCCTGGGTCCTGTCCCCGACGGGCCGGCAGATCGCCGGGGCAGGTGAGCCGCTTCCCCCGCGCGTCGGCGCGGAGCTGGCGGGCCGGCATCTCGCGGCGACCCGCACCGGGCGCCCCGGGCCGCACCGTGCCGAGGTGGACGGCACCGCCTACTCGCTGTTCCCGATCCGGAACACCGGCCGGGGAGCGCTGCCCGCACCGGCCCGCGATGTGCGCGAGTCCGTACTCTCGGACTGGCTGCTGGCCGTGGCGGCGGACTCCGGCGACTGGCCTGCGGCCCGCCTGGACCTGCTCCAGGGCGTGACCCAGCTGATCGCCGTCGAGCGGGACCGCCGCGACGCCGCCCGCGCGGTACGCCGCAGGCTCGCCCAGGAGGTCCTGGAGCTGGTCCAGACGGGCGCCGCCCCGGCCGAGATCGCGGCCAGGCTGCGGGTGGCCGCCCCGGTCCTGCTGCCGGGCCTCGGCACGGCGCCGCACTGGCAGGTCGTGGTGGCCAGGGTCGAGTGGTCGGCCGAGGGTACGGGCCTGCCGGGCGGTCAGGCCGCGCAGGCTCTGCTGGAGGAGATCCTGGTCGACCCGGCGGTGACGGGCCCCGACTCGGCGGACCGGATCGCCGTCGCGCACACCGGCGAGGAGGCCATCGCCCTCGTACCGCTGACCGCGCTCCCCCCGGCGGGGACCGACGGGACCGACGCGGCAGGGAGCGCCGAAAACCCGGAGCACCACGACACCGCGCTCCACGCCGACGCCCTGCTCGACACCGTCCGCGGGCCGCTCTCGGCCGGCCTCGCGGACGACGGGCGCCTGACACTGGGTGTCAGCGCCGCCGTGCATTCCGCCGAGGGGCTGCGCGGAGCGCTGGAGGAGGCGCGGCACGCCCGCCGGGTCGCCGCGGCCCGGCCGGGCCCGGTCTGCGCGGCGGGCCATCACGAGCTCGCCTCGCACGTCCTGCTGCTGCCCTTCGTCCCGGACGACGTGCGACGCGCCTTCACCGCCCGGCTCCTCGACCCGCTGCGCGACTACGACCGGCGGCACCGCGCGGAGCTGATGGAGACGCTGGAGGCCTTCCTGGACTGCGACGGGTCCTGGACCCGCTGCGCGGCCCGGCTGCACCTGCACGTCAACACACTGCGCTACCGCGTCGGACGTATCGAGCAGTTGACGGGGCGTGACCTTTCGCGCCTGGAGGACAAGCTCGACTTCTTCCTCGCCCTGCGTATGAGCTGACTTCGCGGGCGTATCACCGCCCTCCCCGGCTGCGGGCGATTGTGAAAACTTTCACCTGACATTGATCCCACCCCTTGGCTCGGCGTGCCATTCCGTGCTGAGATGCGCGCAGACCCTGGCCGACCCCGGCGCTCGCCGGCCGGCCTCCACAGCTCGATGGCGCGCTCGGGGAGGGCAATGTGGCGCATACCGCCATGTCTGGTTCCGGAACGACCGCAGATGACGATCCGCCGCTCCAGACCGCGGTATGGCGGCTGCGCTCACGAGCCTGCTGGACGGACGCGGCCGCGCTGCTCGAACCCCGGGCGGCCACCGATCCCGCGGCAGCCCTCCAGCGGACCTCGCTGCTGACGGAGCGGTGCCTCTACACCGGCGTCGGATGGACGGACGCCGAGGACGCGCTGCGCACCGCCGAGGCGCTCGCCCAGGACGACTCCGAGCGCGGGGCGGCCGCCTGTGAGCGCGGCTATCTCGCCTACGCCTCGACCCTGCTGGGGGCACGTGACCGGGCCGACGAGGCCAGTGTGGCGCTCAGCAGAGCCGCGGCCCTGCTCTCCCCCTCCGCCGCGGGCCGCCCCCTGCTGGACTTCCGGAGGGGCCTGATCGCCCAGAACATCGCCGACTCCCCCCAGTCCGCCCGCGCCGCCTACCGCAGGGCGCACGCCGGTGCCACGGCCCGGGGCGACGAACTCCTGCTCTCCTTCACCTGGCGGCACCTCGCCTCGCTCGCCCTGGGCGAGGGTGAGCTGGCGGAGGCGCGGCACGGCTTCGCGGAGTCGCTGCGGATAAGGGAGGAGCTGGGCTATCTGGTGGGCACGGCTCCGGCACTCATCTCCCTCGCGGACGCGGAGCCGGAGCCCGAGGCGGCGGCCCGGCTGCGCGCCGAGGCGGGCCGGCTGTTCCGGCTGCTCGGCGGCGTACCGACCTGGCTCGCGCCCCGGCTGGAGCCGCCGTCCCCGGAGACCGTCGAGGCGAACTGAGCGCCGCGCCGTTCCGGACGTCCGCAGCGTCCGGACGTCCACGCCGTTCCGGACGCAGTCCGGGCAGCCTCAGACGTCCGAGCCTCAGACGTGCGAGCCTCAGACGTCCGCGCCGGTGAAGTGTTCACGTACGAGGGACTGCACCACCGTGAGGTCCCGGGCGATGAGCGCGTCCAGCAGCGCGGTGTGCTCCGAGGCGTCGGCGAGCAGGTCGGCCCGGCGGCCCGCGGGGCTGTCGACCAGCGGCCACTGGGACCGGCGGTGCAGGTCGTCGGCGACCGCGACGAGCTGCTGGTTGCCCGACAGGGCGAGCACGGCGCCGTGGAAGGCGCGGTCGCTCTCCGCGTACGCCGCGCGGTCACCGACGGCGGCCGCCGCGACCGTGGCGTCGGCCAGCGGCCGCAGCGCGCACCAGCCGGACGCGGGGACGGCGCGGGCGAGCCGCAGCATGACGGGCACCTCGATCAGGGCGCGCACCTCGGCGAGCTCCGCCAGCTCACGGGGGCCACGCTCGCTGACCCGGAAACCGCGGTTCGGCACGACCTCGACGGCGCCCTCGACGGCCAGCTGCTGCATCGCCTCGCGCACCGGGGTGGCGGACACGCCGAAGCGGGCGCCGAGCGCCGGGGCCGAGTAGACCTCCCCGGGGGCCAGCTCCCCGCCGACCAGCGCGGCGCGCAGGGCGTCCAGGATCTGGCCGCGCACGGAGTGCCGCTGGACCACGCGGGGCGCGGGCGGCTCGCTGTGGGTGTGCTCGCCGCGCGCCTGCTCGGGCACGCGCACGTCCTGCGGGGTGCCCGCGGACGCGTACGGCCGCGCGTTCTCACGCGCTCTGCCCTGCTCCACCGGTCCCTCCTCCGCCTGACGGGCCGACTCGCGTACGTCCGGCCCCTTGTGCACGATAGGCGGAGCGGGCCTCAGTTCAAACACCGATCAGTTCGGGTAAGGTAAGGCTTACCTGCAAAAAGATCGTGATTCGGTGGTCCCTGAATGACCGTGCCCGCTCTGCTCGCCGCCACCGCCCCGTCCCCGCTGACGGCGGCGTACGAACGTCTGGCCGAGGTCTTCCCGGGGCTGCGCGCCGAGGTGCTCGCCGACGGTGTCGCGGCCCCTTCGGACAACGGCTGGGTCGGCGCCGGGGAGCTCGCGGCGGGCGGTGCCGCGCTGGACGCCTTCCTGGCCTGGGACGAGGCGCAGGTGCTGCGGGACTACGGCACCCGGGCCCGCCCCGACGTGATCGCGAGCTTCGGACTCCACCGCTACGCCTGGCCTGCCTGTCTCCTGGTGACCATGCCGTGGTTCACGCACCGCCGGGTGCCGAGGATCCCCGTCGATGACGTCTCCTTCCACCGGGGCCTGGGCCATCTGACCCTGCGCGTGAGCGAGTTCGCGTGCCTGCCCGACGACCCGGCGGCCGGACTGCCCGGCGCCCGGGTCGTTCCCGACGAGGCTGCGCTCCGGGCCGAGGTCCTCGACTCCGTGGCCCAGCACCTCGGCCCGGTGCTGGACGGCTTCCGGCCACGCATGCGGCGCGGGAAGCGGGCCCTGTGGGGCATGGCGACCGACGAGATCGTCGAGGGTCTCTGGTACATCGCCCATCTGCTCGGCGAGGAGAGCAGGGCGATGGAGGAGCTGGAGCTGCTGCTGCCGGGCACGACCGAGCCGTACGTGGGCACGGCCGGCTTCCGTGAACTGACCGGCCCCGACGGCGAATCGCTGCCGACGCGCGACCGCGCCAGCTGCTGCCTCTTCTACACGCTGCGGCCCGAGGACACGTGCGTGACCTGCCCGCGCACCTGCGACGCCGACCGCGTCCGGAAGCTGACGCCGGCCGTCTGAGACGTGCCGCGAACCGAATCCCCCTGACGGGCGACCGAAATTCGAATGCAACTCAACCTCGCCGAGAGCGCGTTCGAGAAGATTCCGCCCAATGATGAAGCCGGTCACCCCAATCGCGTTTACTTGCCCCGAAACCCCCTGAGCGCGGCAGTATTTCCGCCACGATGGCGCCCGAAACGCCCTACGTGACGCAAGGGACCGCGCATGAGACTGACCGACATATCGCTCGACTGGCTGCTTCCGGGCGCCGTGCTGCTCGTGGGGGTCATGGCGGCGGTGACGGTGGTCGCGCGCGGCAAGCGCGCCGCTGGGAAGGCCGCGGCCGACGACAGCTGGGAACGCAGCGAGGAGCGCCGCAGGCGCAAGGAGGCGCTCTACGCCACCGCCTCGTACGTCCTGCTGTTCTGCTGTGCCGCTGTCGCCGCCGCCCTCTCCTTCCACGGGCTCGTCGGCTTCGGCCGGCAGAACCTCAGCCTCTCCGGGGGCTGGGAGTACCTCGTGCCGTTCGGTCTCGACGGGGCCGCGATGTTCTGTTCCGTGCTCGCGGTGCGCGAGGCCAGCCACGGTGACGCCGCGCTCGGCTCCCGGCTGCTGGTGTGGACGTTCGCCGGCGCCGCCGCCTGGTTCAACTGGGTGCACGCGCCGCGCGGGATGGACCACGCGGGCGCCCCGCACTTCTTCGCGGGGATGTCGCTCTCGGCGGCGGTGCTGTTCGACCGCGCGCTGAAGCAGACCCGCCGTGCGGCGCTGCGCGAGCAGGGCCTGGTGCCCCGCCCGCTGCCGCAGATCCGGATCGTCCGGTGGCTGCGCGCGCCCAGGGAGACCTTCGGCGCCTGGTCGCTGATGCTCCTCGAGGGCGTACGCACCCTGGACGAGGCGGTCGACGAGGTGCGCGAGGACCGCCGGGAGAAGGAACAGGACCGGCACCGCAGGAGGGACCAGGCGAAGCTGGACCGCGCCCACATCAAGGCCCTGAACCGGCAGAACCGGGTCTGGAGCCGTGGCAGCCGGACCGGCCGCCAGGTGGACGTCCAGGCGATCGCCCCGGCGCCGGGCGGCGGCCCACCGGCCGTCGTGGAGCCTGCCTTAACAGAACCGGGACAGCTGCCACTGCGCCCCCGGCCATCCCTCCAAGCCGTGAACGGCTCGAACTCCAGGAGTACTTCGGCACAGAGCACCAGCGGTGAGACCGCGACCGTCGACCTCACAGCCGAGGACGACACCCAGGCCCTGCCCCGGCTCGACTCGCTGGAGCAGAAACTGAAGGATCTGGAGCAGCAGTTCGGCTGAGCGTCAGGCCTTCCCTGCGTTCAGCTCGAACCAGACCACCTTGCCCAGGGCCTGTGTCGTGACTCCCCAGGAGTCGGCCAGACTCCGGACGAGGATCAGTCCCCTGCCGTGCGTACCGTCGTCGGCGTTCGGTACGTACGGCGCGGGCTCCTGTCCGGTCATGAAGTCGCGCACCTCCACCCGCACCCGCGCGGGCGCGGAGGTCACCGTGACCACGGCGCCGTTCCTCGTGTGGATGAGGGCGTTCGTCACCAGCTCGCTGAGCAGGAGTTCCGCCACCTCCGTCTCCTCCGGCCGTCTTCGGCTGCGCAGGAACTCCCGCAGCGCCCCGCGTATCTCCCCCACGGCCGACAGATCGGCATGGCCGACTCTGCGGTGCAGCCGCACGGGCGGGCTCTCCTGTCGCTTCGTCATGTCCCCCGCAAGCACGCTGAATCGGCCTCCCCGACTTCCGTTCCATGACGTCATGTCTCGAACACCGTCCCGGGATGCATGCCCCACAGAGCAGCGGTCACGCGTCCCGAGGCATCAACATATGAACGGGCGGCCGCGCAACCCCCGGCCGGCGGCCGGCGCGTCACGTTTTTCGTACTCACCGTTAACTTCCCAAAAATTCACTCGTGTTGGCGTTGACGGATGGGGATCTACGCGCGTCATCATGGTGGACATGCGAATCCCCCCACGGATCACCACGCTCGGCGGCATCGCCGCCCTCCTGTCCGTCCTCTTCGTCGGCGGGCCGGTCACGGCATCGGCCGCGACGGCTCCCTCGATCGCCGCGGTCGGCAGCATCTGCTACTCCGCGCTGCCGTCCCAGGCCCACGACACGCTCGACCTCATCGACGCGGGCGGCCCGTTCCCGTACGAGCAGGACGGCACCGTCTTCCAGAACCGGGAGGCCCTGCTGCCCAGTCGGAGCTCGGGTTACTACCACGAGTACACCGTCATCACGCCCGGCTCCTCGGACCGCGGCGCCCGCCGGATCGTGACGGGTGAAGAGGCCGAGGAGGACTACTACACCGCGGACCACTACGAGTCCTTCGACCTGGTCGACCACGGCTGCTGAGCCGCACCCCACGGACCGGTCCGCGCCGCAGTCCCCACCTGCGGCGCGGACCACCGGACCGGCGTCGGGAGAACACGCGCTTGTACGCTCCACGCATGACCGTGACCTATGTGATCGACGGCTCCCGGATCACCGGCCTGGACAGTTTCTGGGATGTGGTCGGCGAGGCGGTGAACGGCCCGGGCGGCCGGTTCGGCCGTAATCTGGACGCCTTCGCGGACTGCCTCGGCGGCGGTTTCGGCACGCCGGAGGACGGGTCCTTCGTCATCGAGTGGCACGACCACGCCCTCTCCGCCGACGCACTGGGCCACGAGGAGACCGCCCGCCGGCTGGCGGGCATGCTCCCCCGAATCCATCCCACCAACAGGGCGCGTGTCGAGCGTGAGCTGGCCGAGGCCCGGGCGGGCCGGGGCCCGACGCTTTTCGATCAGCTGGTCGAGATCATCAGGGAGCGGACCGGGTCCGGGACCCTACGGCTGATGTGAACCCGCCCCGGCCACGCCGGTCTCCTCCCGTACGTGGTGCCGGCCGATGGGCAGCATCAGCGGCCTGCCGGAGACCGGGTCCTCGATGATGCGGCTCCGGAGGCCGAACACCGTCTCCACCGTCTCCTCCGTCAGCACCTCGACGGGGCGGCCGGCGGCGTGGATGCGCCCCGCCGCGAGGGCGATGAGGTGATCGGCGTACCTGGCCGCCAGATTGAGGTCGTGCAGAACCATCACCACGGTCGTCCCCCGCGTCCGGTTCAGGTCGGTCAGCAGGTCGAGCACCTCGATCTGATGACTGGCGTCGAGGAACGTGGTGGGCTCGTCGAGCAGCAGCAGATCCGTCTGCTGGGCCAGCGCCATGGCGATCCAGACCCGTTGCCGCTGGCCGCCGGAGAGCTCGTCCACGGCGCGGTCGGCGAGTTCCACGGTCTGTGTGGCCTCCAGGGCGGACGCCACGGCGGCGTCGTCCTTCTCGCTCCAGCGGGTGAAGACTCCCTGATGGGGGTGGCGCCCACGGCCGACCAGGTCCAGCACCGTGATGCCTTCGGGGGCGATCGGTGACTGCGGCAACAGTCCGAGTGTGCGGGCGAGTTCCTTGGCGGGCATCCGGTGCACCTGCCGGCCGTCCAGGAGCACCTGTCCCTGGCGGGGTGCGAGCAGCCTGGACATCGAGCGCAGCAGTGTCGACTTCCCACAGGCGTTGGCACCGACGATGGCCGTGACCTCGCCGGGCGGCACCGTCAGATCGAGGGACTCGACGACCACGCGGTCGCCGTAGCCGAGCGTCAGCCGCTCGGCAGTGAGGGAGTGGGACGTGGTCATATCGAGCCTCCAGCCCGATGGGTGCGGACAATCAGGTAGACGAGGTACGGCGCGCCGAGCACCCCGGTGACGACGCCGACCGGGTAGCGGGTGTCGAAGGCGAACTGCCCGGCGAAGTCCGCGACGAGGACGAGGAGCGCGCCGACCAGTCCGGCGGGCACCAGCAGGGAGCCCCCCGCACCGACGATCCGGGCCGCGATCGGACCGGACAGGAACGCCACGAAGGCGATGGGGCCGGCGGCGGCCGTGGCGAAGGCGATCAGGCCGACGGCCGCGACGATGACCGTGATCCGGGTGCGTTCGACGCGGACTCCGAGGGCCGAGGCGGTGTCGTCGCCGAGCCGCAGGGCGGAGAGGTTACGGCCCTGCGACAGCAGGACGGGGGTCAGTACGGCGACCGCGGCCAGGGCGGGGACCGTCTGGTCCCAGCCCGCGCCGTTCAGGCTGCCCGTCAGCCAGCGCGTGGCCTCCTGGAGGTCCCACTCGGCCGCGCGGGACAGGACGTAGGAGGTGATGCTGTCGAGCATCGCGGAGATCCCGATGCCGATCAGGATGAGGCGCGTGCCGACGACTCCGTCGCGGAACGCCAGCGTGTACACCAGCAGGGCGACGACGAGTGCGGCGATGATCGCGAGGATCGACACCTGGGTCTCGTCGAGCGACAGGGTCACGATCGCGATGGCCGCGGCGGCGCTCGCCCCCGAGCTGATGCCGATGACGTCGGGGCTGGCGAGCGGGTTGCGCAGCATCGTCTGGAAGGTGACTCCGGCCATGCCGAAGCTGAACCCGGCCGTCACGGCGAGGACCGCGCGCGGCAGTCTCAGCCGTCCGACGGTGAACGACGCCCCGGGTACCTGCTCCCCGAGGATCACCCTGATCACGTCGCGGGGCGGGTAGAAGGTCTGGCCGGCCATCAGCGTCACGGCGAAGGCGGCGACGACGAGCACGGCCAGGACCAGCGCGACGAGGCGCCGGCGGGAGGCGTTCCTGACGCGTCCGCGGGTGACCTCGTGAAGGACGGAGGGCCGGGTGACGGCTGGGGCGCTCACAGGGCACGCACTTTCTGACGGCGGACGGTCCAGATGAAGAACGGGGCGCCGATCAGCGCCGTCACGATGCCCACGTCGACCTCGGAGGGCCGCGCCACGATCCGTCCGACGACGTCGGCGGCGGTCAGCAGCACCGCCCCGGTCACCGCGGAGAGCGGCAGCAGCCAGCGGTGGTCGACACCGGCCATCATCCGGCAGGCGTGCGGGACGACGAGTCCGACGAAACCGATCGGTCCGGCGGCCGCCGTCGCGGCGCCGCACAGGATGACGGCGCCGGCCGCCGCCGTGGCGCGGGCCACCCAGACGCGTTCGCCCAGTCCGGCGGCGAGTTCGTCGCCCAGGGCCAGCGAGTTCAGGGCCCGGGCTGAGAACAGGCAGATCAGGAAGCCGACCGCCAGGAACGGCAGCACGTGTCCGATGCGCTCGAAGGACGCACCACCGACCCCGCCGATCTGCCAGAGCCGGAAGGACCCGGAGATGTCGTTGCGGGGCAGGACGACGGCGGTCACCAGCGAGGCGAACGCCGCCGAGGTGGCGGCACCCGCCAGGGCGAGCTTGAGGGGTGTGGCGCCACCGCGCCCCAGCGAGCCGACGGTGTAGACGAACACGGCTGAGAGCGCCGCCCCTGCCATGGCGACCCAGACGTACCCGGTCGGCGAAGTGAGCCCGAAGAAGGCGACCCCCGTGACGACGGCCAGCGACGCGCCCATGTTGACGCCGAGGATGCCCGGGTCGGCCAGCGGGTTGCGGGTCACGCCCTGCATGACGCCGCCGGCCAGTCCCAGCGCGGCGCCGGTCACCACGGCGAGCACGGTGCGCGGAATCCGCTTGGTGACGGCCGCCTGTTCCAGCGTGGCGTCCGCGCCGCCGAGCGCGCTCCAGACGTCGGACCAGGCGACGGTGCGCGAGCCCACGGCGACCGAGAGCACGGCCACGGCCACCAGCACCAGCAGGGTGAGCAGCAGCCACAGGATCCGGACACGCGCCGGACGCCGCACCACGGCGGCGTCCGGCATGTGTCGGGTGTCGAGCGTCGTCACTTGACCTTGTCCGCGGCCTTGGCGAGCTCGGCCACGTAGTCCTCCAGCACCCAGGAGATCGACAGCGGCGTGGGGTTCGCGGCGGTGGCCAGCGGGGCGCTGCCCGGCAGGAGGTAGACCGAACCGCGCTCGACGGCGGGGATCTTCGAGAGCAGGGGGTCCTTCTTCAGGGTCTCCAGCAGCTCACCCTTGTCGTCGCCGTATCCGGTGATGATGTCGACGTCGTCGAACGCGTCGATCTGCTCCGCGCTCTTGGTGAGCGAGAACTTCTTGTTGCCCGCGGAAGCCTCGGCGATGCTGCCGGGGGTGTCCAGACCGAGGTCCTCGAAGAACAGGGTGCGCGTGTCGTGGGTGGTGTAGAAGCCGACCTCGCTCACGTCGTTGGGGTCGACGTGCGTCATGAACATCGCCGACTTCCCCTTCAGCTGCGGGTACTTGGCGACCGTCTTCCTGATGTCGCCCTCGACCTTGCCGATCAGCTTCGTGCCCTCGTCGGCGAGGCCGATCGCCTTGCTGTTCATCCGGATGATCTCGCGCCACGGGGTGGCCCACGCCGCCTCCGGGTACGCCACCACGGGGGCGATGTCGCTGAGCGTCTCGTAGTCCTGCTTCGTCAGCCCGGAGTACGAGGCGAGGATGACGTCCGGCTCCGTGTCGGCCACGGCCTCGAAGTCGATGCCGTCGGTCTCGTCGAACAGGACCGGGGTCTTGGCGTCCAGCTCCTTCAGCTTGTCCTCGACCCAGGGCAGGACGCCGTCGCCGTCGTCGTCACCGAAGTTCGCGGCGGCCATGCCGACGGGCACCACACCGAGAGCGAGCGGCACCTCGTGGTTGGCCCAGTTCACCGTGGCCACGCGCTTGGGCTCGGACGGGATCGTGGTCTTTCCCAGCGCGTGCTCGATCGTCATCGGGAACGCGCCCGAGCCGGCCTTGCCGCTCGTGTCCTTCTCGGACTCGGACTCCCCGCCGCAGGCCGTGAGGCCCACCAGCAGGGCAGCCGCGACGGCGACTGCGCGAAGGGGGTGTGGACGCATGGATCCGTACTCCAGTTTCGGGAAGGGCGGTGCTGCCTCGCATGTCCGCGTGGGCGGTGCACCGGAAGCGCTCAAGACTTAGGTAAGGCTTGGCTTTCCTTTGACCTTATGAAACACGCCGGGTTGTCGCAATCGACCATTTCAGACATCACTTGTAGCGATCGGGACATCGGAGATGTGCCGCACCCCCGGCCGGGGCCGTGCGGTCCACGCTCAGCGCGCCCGGAACGCTCCCGGCGTCAGCCCCGTCGTACGGCGGAAGGCCGCACCGAACGCACTCGCCGAGCGGTAGCCGACCTCCTCCGCGACGGCCTCCACCTCCCAGCCGCGGGTGAGGAGTTCCACGGCGTGCTGCGCCCGGACCCCCGCGACCCAGCGCGCGAAACTGGTGCCGGTCTCGGCGTTGAAGGCGCGGGTGACCGTGCGGGCACTCACGCCCAGCTCGGCGGCCCACCGGGAGAGCGTCCGCCGGTCGCCGGGGTTCTCACGCACCGCGTCGGCGATCGGGCGCAGCAGCGGTGACGTCGGGATCTGGACCAGCAGCTCGCGGGGGGACGGGGTGAGCACGTCCAGCACCATGGCCTCCGTCGCGGTCCGGGAGCCGGGGTCGAGACCGGCGTCGCCGAGCCGTTCCAGCAGCAGGCGGAGCAGCGGGGTGATCTCGACGGCGACGGGGATGTCCGGGAGCGAGGGTGTCGTGGCGCGGCCGAAGAAGGTCGCACGGAACCACGTCCCGGCGACCGCGGAGCCGGAGTGCAGGGTGCCCGCCGGCATCCACAGACCCAGGGTCGGGGTGATCGTCCAGGCCCGGGCGCCCACCACGGCCATGGAGGAGCCGCGCTCGTTCCAGAGGAGCTCGTCCCAGGGGTGGGCGTGGGCGTTCCAGCTGGTGTCGTGCGCGACCGTCTCCTCGTAGCCGTGTATGACGAACGGCGCCCGCACCGTCTCCGGGTCCTGCGCCGGCACGGTGCGGGTCTCCCTGGTCACGGCGTGGCCCCCGGTCCGCCGGCGGGCGGCACCGGGCCGTCACCGGCGGAAGGGGTCAGTCGCATGCCCTCACATTACCGAGGCTGCCGGGGCGTGAGCGCGCCCCTGCCACCCCGCTCAGGGCCGCGGAACGTTGCGGAGGTTGGAGCGGGCCATCTGGAGCATCCTGCCGACCCCGCCGTCCAGGACGATCTTGCTGGCGGAGAGGGCGAAGCCGGTGACCATGTCGGCGCTGATCTTCGGCGGGATGGAGAGGGCGTTCGGGTCGGTGACCACGTCGACGAGCGCCGGGCCCTTGTGCCGGAAGGCCGCCTTGAGCGCGCTCTCCAGCTGCTTGGGCTTCTCGACCCGCACCCCGTAGGCCCCACAGGCCCGCGCGACCTCCGCGAAGTCCGGGTTCTTGTTGGTCGTGCCGAACGAGGGCAGCCCCCCGACCAGCATCTCCAGCTCGACCATGCCGAGCGAGCTGTTGTTGAAGAGGACGACCTTCACCGGCAGGTCGTACTGGACGAGTGTGAGGAAGTCGCCCATCAGCATGGAGAATCCGCCGTCGCCGGACATCGACACGACCTGCCGGTTCCGGTCGGTGAACTGCGCTCCGATCGCCTGCGGCAGGGCGTTGGCCATCGAGCCGTGGCTGAACGAACCGATCACCCTGCGCTTGCCGTTGGGCGTGAGGTAGCGGGCGGCCCACACGTTGCACATGCCGGTGTCGACGGTGAACACGGCGTCGTCGTCCGCGAGTTCGTCGAGGACCGAGGCGACGTACTCGGGGTGGATCGGGATGTGCTTGTCGACCTTGCGGGTGTACGCCTTGACCACGCCCTCGAGCGCGTCGGCGTGCTTCTTCAGCATCCGGTCGAGGAACTTGCGGTCGGTCTTGACCTTCACGCGCGGAGTCAGGGCGCGCAGCGTCTCGCGCACATCGCCCCAGACGGCCAGGTCGAGCTTGGACCGCCGGCCCAGGTGCTCCGGGCGCACATCGACCTGGACGATCTTCACGTCGTCCGGGAGGAACGCGTTGTACGGGAAGTCGGTGCCCAGCAGGATCAGCAGATCGCACTCGTTCGTGGCCTCGTAGGCGGCGCCGTAGCCGAGCAGCCCGCTCATGCCCACGTCGTACGGGTTGTCGTACTGGATCCACTCCTTGCCGCGCAGCGCGTGGCCGACCGGGGACTTCACCCGCTCGGCGAACTCCATGACCTCGGCGTGCGCGCCCGCCGTTCCGCTTCCGCAGAACAGCGTCACCCTTCTGGCCTTGTCGATCATCGCGCAGAGCTTGTCGATCTCCTCGTCACCGGGTTTCACGGAGGGCCGGGAGGTGACCAGGGCGTGCTCGATCGACTTCTCCGGGGCCGGCTGCGAGGCGATGTCGCCCGGCATCGACACGACGCTGACGCCGCCGCGGCCGATCGCGTGCTGGATCGCCGTCTGGAGGAGCCTCGGCATCTGCTGCGGGTTGGAGATCATCTCGTTGTAGTGGCTGCACTCCTGGAAGAGCAGCTCCGGGTGCGTCGCCTGGAAGTAGCCGAGGCCGATCTCGCTCGACGGGATGTGCGAGGCGAGGGCGAGCACCGGGGCCATGGAGCGGTGGGCGTCGTACAGACCGTTGATGAGGTGGAGGTTGCCCGGCCCGCACGACCCGGCGCAGGCCGCGAGGGTGCCGGTGATCTGGGCCTCGGCGCCGGCCGCGAACGCCGCGGTCTCCTCGTGCCTGACCTGGACCCACTCGATGGCGGCGTTACGCCGGACGGCGTCGACCACGGGGTTGAGGCTGTCGCCGACGACGCCGTACAGCCGCTTGACCCCCGCCCTCACGAGGATGTCGACGAACTGTTCCGACACGTTCTGCTTGGCCATGGGTGCGCACCCTCTCTGCCTCCGGCTGTCCGTCCCTCCATCAACCCATGGCGTGCCGGGTTACGCCTCCCAGACCGCCGCGCTCGTACGGTCGTCGGCGTACCCCTTGACCCTCAGCTGGGTGTCGGCCAGATAGGCGGGCAGTGCGGGAGGGCCGTCGGCGGTCCAGCGCCGCGCGAGCTCCCCGGCGAGCGCCGGCTCCCCGCGCATGGGTTCGGCCAGGCCGTTTCCGCAGAGCAGCAGCGTGTCCCCCGGCCGTGCCACGGAGGCACGGAAGCGGAAGCGTTCCGCGGGCGGTGGCGGGCTCCCGGCGTACGGGGGCCGGGCCGTGGTGATCTGCAGATCCATCGTCAGCCGGTCCCCGCCGGGGCTCTCCTCGCTCGCCTCGTGGCCGGTCGCGGGGAGCACGGGGTCGAGGTCCTGCCAGACCCCGTCGCGCAGGCGGAAGAGCCCGCCCGGTCCGATGCCGAAGAAGACCCGGGTACGGCACTCCGGGTCGGCGGGCAGCAGCAGACAGCGCAGGCCGGCGCTGTACGCGGACGGTTCGAGCCCGAGCTCGGCGGCCCGGCCGCGCAGCTTGCCGTAGGTGCGGTCGGTGAGGCGTTGCAGCCCCGACTTGAGGTCGCCCCTGCGTCCTGCCCTTATGTCGTCGGAGAGCCGGGCATGACTGCGGGCGACGGATCCGCCGATCCAGCGACACGCGTCGGCGGCGGCGAGGCGGCTCCGTTCCGCGCCCCGGGCGCCGCAGGCCACCGCGACGAGGACCAGGGCGCTGTCCCCGGCTCCGAAGCGCGCGGTGAGGAGGGCGTCGCGGCGGGGCTCGCCGCGGAAACGCGCCGAGTCGCCGCGTACGGACGCGGCCCGCAGGGTGTACGTCCCGTAGCCGGCGCCGTCGAGGACCGTGTCGGGGACGAGACCGTCGATGTCGTCGGGACCGGAGGCGGGCAGTGCGGCCGGCTCGGCGTCGTAGGTGGGGGGCCGGTCCCCGATGTGGCCGACGACGGGCCGTACGGGCGGGGCCTCGGACGGCTCCGGCGCGGCGGGTGGGCCGGCGGCCGGCGCCCGTACCGCGAAGGTGCGCGGCTCGGGGGGTCCGGTGGGCGTCTCCCAGGGGGCGCGCCCGACCGCGACGGTGCGCGCGGGAGGCTGGGGCGGCTCCGGCGCGGGAGACGGGGGTTCCGGTGCGGGAGGCGGGGGCTCCGGCGCGAGTTCCGCTTCCGGCCGGCGCGGGTCGGGCAGCGGCACCGTCGTGACCGGGTGGTCCACCTCCGCCGCCTGGTCCGTCTCCGGCCCGCCCACGGCGTCCGACGCGGAGTCGAAGCGGTCGTCGAGACTGTCGGCCGCACCGCTCGGCCCGGTGTCCGGCGCGGTCTCGTCGTACAGCGCCCGCCACCAGTCGTCCTCATGGGCGGCGGGCTTCTCCCCCTGCTGGCTCATGCCCATATTGTCGACCGCTCCGGGCGTACGAAACCGGGTCATCCGCAAAAGTGGCCCGGAAGTGGCTGCCGGGGGGTGACCCGCCAGGCGTCCCCACCCCCCACGGGAAGGTCGCCCGGCGGGCCGGTCTGTGTGCTCAGCCCGCCGCCCATGGCGCGGACGTTGCCGCGGTGGCGCCAGATTGTCAGAGAGACGGGTGCTACGGGGCATGATGGGCCCGGCGGGTTTACGCCGTGGCTGTTTCCCGCCACCGCGCACCCCGTCCGACGGGCGCGGGAACGCGCGAGCACGGAGCCGGGGAGGGCCGAGGATGCTGTCAGCGATAGGTCTCGACGAGAGACAGGAAGCGGCCTACCGGGCACTGGTCGCGGCCGGCGCCGCGGAGCTCCCGGATCTCGCCCGCCGGCTCGCGCTTCCGGAGGCGGACACCGAGCGTGCGCTGCGCCGGCTGGAGCAGCAGGGGCTCGTCGCCCAGTCCTCGTCGCGGGCCGGCCGCTGGGTCGCCGCCCCGCCCGGAGTCGCCCTGGGTGCGCTGCTGACCCAGCAGCGCCACGAGCTCGAACAGGCGGAGCTGGCGTCCGCGCTGCTCGCCGAGGAGTACCGGGCGGAGGCCGCCGAGCCCGCGGTGCACGACCTGGTGGAGGTGGTGACGGGCGCGAGCGCGGTGGCCCACCGCTTCCACCAGCTGCAGCTGGGCGCCACGTCCGAGGTCTGCGCGCTGGTCACGGGGAAGCCGATCGCGGTCACCGGGATGGAGAACGAGTCCGAGGAACGGGCGGCGATGCGCGGCGTGTCCTACCGCGTGGTCGTCGAGCGCGACGTGCTCTCGCTGCCGTCCGGGATCGTGGAGCTGTCGGCCGCGCTCGGCCGGGACGAGCAGTGCCGGGTGGTCGACCGGGTGCCGACCAAACTGGTGGTCGCCGACGCCGCTCTGGCCATGGTGCCGCTGACCGGCCGGGGAGCCGAGCCCGCCGCCCTGGTGATCCACGCCAGCGGGCTGCTGGAGTCACTGATGGGCCTCTTCGAGGCGGTGTGGCGGGACGCGATGCCGTTGCGGCTGGGCGGGAGCGGGATCAGCGAGGAGAACGGGCCCGGCGCCGACCCGACCGATCTGGAGATCCTCTCGCTGCTGCTGGCGGGTCTGACCGACGCGAGCGTGGCGAAGCAGCTGGACCTCGGGCTGCGGACGGTGCAGCGGCGGGTGAAAGGGCTCATGGAGCTCACCGGGGTCACCACCCGGCTGCAGCTCGGCTGGCACGCGTACGAACGTGGCTGGGTGGCCCGCGCCCCGCGCTGACCGCGGCTTCGTGCGCCCGTTCCGCGCGCGCGGGGGGCGGCGCTGACGGGCGGGACCCGGCGTACTCCGGCACGCTGGTCGAATGAGTGTGTGGCAGCTCGTTGCCGTCGGGGCGGTGATGCTGCTCGGCCTGGTCGGCGTCCTGGTGCCCGGCGTGCCCGGGCAGGCGATCGTCTGGGCCGCGGTGCTCTGGTGGGCGCTGACGGACCCGACCCCGGTCGCCTGGGGCGTGCTGATCGGGGCGACCTGCCTCCTGCTGCTGAACCAGGCGCTGAAGGCGCTGCTGCCCTCGCGGCGGCCCCGCGAGTCGGGGGCGCCGCGCAGGACGCTGATGGCCGGCGGCCTGGCGGCGATCGCAGGATTCTTCGTCGTCCCGGTGGTGGGCGGAATCCTGGGATACGTGGGCGCGATCTACGGCGCCGAACGCCTGCGGCTCGGCAGCCGGGCGGCCGGCTTGACCTCGCTCCGGTCGGTGATGCGGGCGACGGGGTACTCCGTTCTGCTGGAGCTGTTCTGCTGTCTCCTCGCGGTGGGGGCGTGGCTGGGCACCGTCATCTGGGGCTGACGGCGGGAGGGGGCCGGAACGGTGACGCCGCTCCGGCCCCCTCCCGCGCCGTTCTCGCTAGCGCGTCCTGCCGCGCTTCATCGCCATGGCCGCCCGGCCCTCCGCTCCCCTGCGCTTCCACTCGCGCAGGGTCTCGGCGCGCAGCCGGGCGTCCGTCTTCGCCGCGATGCGGTGGTTCTCCCGGAGCAGCTTGCGGTAGCTGTCGAGGCGCCGTTCGGGCAGCGACCCGTCCTCGACGGCGCCGAGCACGGCACAGCCGGGCTCGGCCTCATGGGCGCAGTCGTGGAAACGGCACTGCCGGGCCAGGTCCTCGATCTCCGAGAAGACCTGGCCGACGCCGGCCTCCGCGTCCCAGAGACCGACCCCCCGCAGCCCGGGGGTGTCGATCAGGACGCCGCCTCCCGGCAGCACGAGAAGGTTGCGCGTGGTGGTGGTGTGGCGGCCCTTGCCGTCCACGTCCCGCGCCGCCCGCACATCCATCACGTCCTCGCCGAGCAGCGTGTTGGCGAGGGTCGACTTGCCGGCGCCGGAGGTCCCGAGCAGCACGCTCGTACCGCCGCCGACGATCGCGCCGAAGACGTCCACCCCCTCCCCCGTGGCGGAACTGACGGGGAGCACCTGCACACCGGGGGCGATGCGCTCGATGTCCTCGACGAGGTGGGAAAGGGTCGTGGTGTCGGGGACGAGATCGGCCTTGGTGAGCAGCACGAGCGGGTGCGCCTCGTACGTCCCATGACCGGCGGGTCGGCCCGGGTCGCCGAGCAGAGCCGCGCCGGCGGTGCTGGACATGGCCAGCGCCAGGAACCGCTCCAGCCGTCCGAGGTCCAGCTCGACGGCGAGCGAGACACAGATGACGATGTGATCGATGTTGGTGGCGAGCACCTGGCCCTCGGAGCGCTGCGACGACGTCGAGCGTACGAAGGCGGTACGGCGGGGCAGGAGCGTACGGACGAACTGCGGGTCACCGTCGGGGTCGACGGCCACCCAGTCCCCGGTGCAGACGATCCGCATCGGATCGCGGGGCACCACGAAGGCGGTGTCCGCCCTGACGGTGCCGTCCGGAGTGACCACGTCGCACCGACCGCGGTCGACCCGCACCACGCGTCCCGGCAGAAGTCCCTGCTCGGCGTACGGGGCGAAGGTCTCGGACCATGCGTCGTCCCAGCCGTACGGGGTCAGCGGGTGCGGCGGGGTGGAGTCATGGGAGATGGGGAGAGACAAGGGAAACCCTTCACAAGGGCGGCCCCGGCACCGCGCGTTCAGGCGCGGAGGAAAGGTGAAGGTCAGCCGGCGGCCACGGGGGTGGGAACGATGCACTTCGGGTCGTGGGCAGTGCCCACCGCAACGACAGTCATCAATGTCCTCACCTCCTGGTTCCTCGAACTGCGCACACCCTAGCCCGGGGGCTCCCCGGCCGGTCAACGGGTTTTCCTGGCTGTCCTTCGCGCGCACCGGATTGGACCGGGTTGGCAGAGATATTCCCCGATCAGGTGATACGCGTGCACAAGGACCGGTCTCGGGCCGTTAGTGTGCCGGACATGACCTCACCCAAAGCCGCCACCACTCCTTTCTCCCCTGCCCAGTTGGGTACCCAGATCCTGATCGGCTGGAGCGGCTCGAATCCCGGAACGGGGCGGGAGACCGCCTTTCTGCTCACCTACACCCTCGGCGACGCCCCGGGCGGACCGGAGGCCGGCGAGAGGGCCATGCGCACCGCACTTGAGCGCAGTGGCCTGAGGGTGGGGGGTGAGACCCTGGACGCCTCGGATCTGCCGAACCTTCCGGTGAAGCTGCTCGTCCAGGCCGGTCAGGCCGTCCTGACGCTGCCTCACTTCACGGCGCAGTACACGGTCCCGCCGGAGTGGCTGGCCGTGGCGCGGTCGGAGGGCTCGGTGCACGGGATGTTCGCCACGCGCCCCTGGCCCGCGGCCGTCCCCGGACAGCCGGTCGGTGAGGATCTGCTGCGGTCCTTCGTGGGCGACCCCGAGGTCATCAGCACCTCCGCCCACTGCCTCATGCCGGTACGCAGCCTGGGCTGAAGCGCTACCTCTCCCGTACGGACGGTGCCCACCACCCCCGTGGAGTGGTGGGCACCGCCGTGTGCGCCACGCAGCCGAATGCGGGCGGCCCGCAGGCGATACGCCCCGGAGCCGCCCGCATTCGACGGTGTCAGTTGTTGCCGACGCCGTTCCCGGAGAGAACCGGGATGTCCGACAGGATGTGCGACAGCGGCTCGTCGCCCTTGGCCTGGGTGGAGTTGTCCGTGCACTGCTGGTTCTGCGGGTTGGACAGGACGTTGATGTCCTGGACAGTGATCGGGACGATCCCGATGAGCGAACCGACGTTGGCCTTGGCGGGCAGGCCGACGCAGAGCTTGTTCAGCGAGCCCTGGACGAGGCTGAGCTGCGGGCTCATGTCGCCCTCGGTCTCGCTGTTGCCGAACTCGGACTCGGCACCGTTGCCGTTGACCGTGGTGGTGCCGCGGTCGTCGCCGATCGCCATGGCCGAGGGGGCCGCGGCCGCGGAGAGGCCGATCAGGGACACAGCCACAGCGGCGGCGGCGGTCATCTTCTTCATTGCGCTTCACCTTTCGGAGCGTCCCGTTGTGGAACGTACTGTTAACCGAAATCGGAGGGTTTGGTTCCGCTACACCACTCGAACGAGTTGGATCACGCTTCCAGGTCGACGCGGCCCCTACCCGCGCCCCTCTTCCGCGCGCGCCGCGGGGACGAACGCGCCCTTCCGGCCTCGCCCGGAGCCGCGGGTCACCTGCGGGCCGGGCGACGCGTCCACCGGGCCCGGCCCGGCGTCGCGCCGTGCCGCTTCCTGCCATTCGGCGAGCAGCCGGTCGTAGATGGGCGTGGGGCTTTCGGGCGACCGGTCGGGTCCGGAGGCGTGATGACTGTCGTACGGGTCCATGAGGCGCATCTACCCGGCCGTGCGGGCCGCGTGGGCCGCGGGTGAGGCATCCGGCCCCATTCCCGCACTATCGGGCTACCCGACGGGCAGACCGGTGGCTGGCCGGACGGGCGCGCGGACAGAGGTGTGGGGCCGCTCCGTCCCCGGCTGCCGACCGAGGTCGGCAGCTGCACGGACGGAACAGCCCCACACGTCTTCACGAACTACGACGAGGCGGGAAACGGTGCACCCTGGCCGAAATGGCGCAGGGGGAGCCGGAGTCGCGCGGTGTCAGTTGTTGCCCGCACCGTTGCCCGAGAGCAGCGGGATGTCGTTGAGGATGTGCGACAGCGCCTCGTCACCCTTGGCCTGCGTGGAGTTCTCGGTGCACTGCTGGTTCTGCGGGGAGGACAGGACGTTGATGTCCTGGACCGTGACCGGGATGAGCCCGATGAGCGAGCCGATGTTGGCCTTCGCGGGCAGCGCGATGCAGGGCTTGTTGAACGAACCCTGGATCAGGCCGATCTGCGGGCTCATGTCGCCGTGCGTGCTGCTGTTGCCGTAGTACTGGTCGGCACCGTTGCCGTTGACCGACGTCGTGCCGTTGTCGTTGCCGATCGCCATGGCCGAGGGGGCCGCGGCGGCGGAAACGCCGGCGACGGAGGCGGCGACTGCCGCCGACGCCAGAATCTTCTTCATCATGAAACTGTGCCCTTCTGGTATTTCTGTTGCCCGCCTGTCCGGAGCATTCTGTTCAACTCCGCCCGGTGGCAATGGTTGCGCCATTTCACCCGAACGATTTCCCCGGCCGGAGGGCCGTACAACGCGCGGTATCCGGTCGGAGGAGCGCTGCGGAGTGAAGGGGCGGGCCAGGCGTCGCGCGGTGGTTCAGCCGCCCAGCGGCAGCCCGCCCATGAGCGGTCCCGCAGCTTCGGCGACACCGGTCACCGCGTCGGCCGACCTGCTGATCGTGCCGTCCTCGTGAACCGCTCCGGCGGTCTCTCCGACCGCGTCCACCACGGGGTTCACCACCTGGTCGGGGATCTGCGGCGCGGTGGAGGTCAGCTCGTTCACACCGGTGGTGAGGCTCATCCTCGGGGCCGTGGGGGTGGTGGCCGCGAAGGCGGGAGCAGCCGCTCCGAGAGCGGCCACGGAACCTGCGACAACGGCGACGGTCTTCGCGTACTTCACGTTCTCAATTCCCTTCTGCGGGCGGCGTCCGCCGCCTCTGCACGGACAACGACCAAGCCGCACGCCGGGAAACTGCGCGCACCGGGATTTCCTCGCCGGGACCGCGAACAGAACAGCGAGAAGGCCCCGGGCGGCACATGCGCTCCGGGGCCTTCTCATGATGAGCCGTCGGCTCGAACGACAGAAGATCAGTCGTTGACGCAGGTGTTGCCGAAGGCCGGGTTGAGCAGACCGATCACGTTGATCGTGTTGCCGCAGACGTTCACCGGAACGTGGATCGGAACCTGCACGACGTTGCCGGACAGGACGCCCGGGGAACCGACCGCGGCGGCACCGGCGCCGGCGTCGGCCATGGCCGGGGCAGCGGCGCCGAGCGCCATGAGGGTTCCGGCGGCGACGGCGGCAACCTTGGTGTACTTCACTTTCATCCCTTTCTGCAGCGGAGTCCTGGGCGGACACGTCTTTCGTGCCGCACGAGCGATTACCTGAATGCGCTCGTGACTCCGGAGCTGTAATCCGTAACGATTGACGGGCGGCATCGAAACGCTATGGGAGCCGTTTCTCGGAAAATCGCCCGGATGCTGCAGGCCCGGGCCGCGCGATGGAGGAGTGTCGGCGGCCCGGGCCGGTCGTTGAGGCCCGGTCAGCTGTTGCCGGCACCGTTCCCGGAGAGAACCGGGATGTCCGACAGGATGTGCGACAGCGGCTCGTCACCCTTGGCCTGGGTGGAGTTGTCCGTGCACTGCTGGTTCTGCGGGTTGGACAGGACGTTGACGTCCTGGACCGTGATCGGGACGATCCCGATGAGCGAACCGACGTTGGCCTTGACCGGGAGCGCGACGCAGGGCTTGTTCAGCGAACCCTGGACCAGGCTGAGCTGCGGGCTCTGGTCACCCTTGGTCTCGCTGTTGCCGAACTCGGACTCGGCACCGTTGCCGTTGATCGACGTCGTGCCGGTGTCGTCACCGATCGCCATGGCGCTGGTCGCCGAGAGACCGAGGATGGAGGCGGCGACGGCGCCCGTAGCCAGAACCTTCTTGATCACGATGAACCCTTCTCGTACCGAGTGCCCCGCAGCGGAGCACCCTGATCAACTGGCCGCCGGGCGTTTGGTTCCCCCCATTCACCCGAATGCCAGAACTCCGGCCCCGGGCGAACACGCGTACGTGACCCTTTCGGGTGGTTACATAATTTCCACCGGTCTCCAAGTTTCCCCCGCATCCTCCGCGTCGTTATGGATGCGTCCGCGTCGATGGTAATGACCGCCATCAGGGTCACCGCCCACGCGAATTTCCCGGAGAAGGGCATGTAATGCGACAGGTTCTGAACAAAAGCATGATCGTCATGGCGGCGGCGTCGGGCATCCTGACCGCCGCGGGCGGTTACGCCCACGCCGACGCCTCGGCCGACGGTGTTGCCGCCAACTCCCCCGGTGTCGGTTCGGGCAACGCCGTGCAGGTTCCGGTGCACGTTCCGGTCAACCTCTGCGGCAACACCGTGGACGTGATCGCCCTGCTCAACCCGGCCTTCGGCAACACCTGTGCGAATGTCAGCTCGGGCGACGCGCACAACGAGGAGCACGGCGACGCCTACGGTGACGAGCACGGCAGCGCCCAGGGTGGCGGGCAGGGTCACCAGGGCTCCGGCGCGAGCGCCGAGGGCCAGGCCGTCGGCTCCCCCGGCGTCCTGTCCGGCAACCTGGCCCAGGTGCCGGTGGACGTCCCGGTGAACGCCTGTGGCAACACCGTCGACGTGGTCGGCCTGCTGAACCCGGCCGGCGGCAACACCTGTGTCGACGACAGCGGGGATGAGCACCCGCCGGTCGAGCCGCCGGTGGTGGAGCCCCCGACCGTCGAGCCCCCGACCGTCGAGCCGCCCACCTCGAAGCCGCCGGTCCAGCCCCCGGCCGAGGAGCCGCCGGCCGGTAACCCCGGTCCGAACACGCCTGACACGCAGCTGGCCCAGACCGGTGCGGGTGAGATCGGCATGGCCGCCGGTGCCAGCGCCGCACTGCTGCTGGGCGGCGCGGTGCTCATGCGCCGCACCCGCGCGTCGCGCAACTAGTCAGGAACGGGCGGAGGGGCGGCCCGGCAGCATCTTTGCTGCCGGGCCGCCCCTCCGTCCATGTCCGCGCGGGACGCGGTGTCAGACGCGGGACAGGCCCGCCCGGTCCAGGAGCGCGGCGATCGCCTTCGTCTCACCGGCGTCCAGGCGGCGCATCGGCGGGCTCATCACGTTGGTCGCGATGACACCGCGCAGCATCAGGGCCGTCTTGAAGGCCCCCAGCCCGGCGGCCGTCGCGGACGCGGTGCCGGGCGCGGCGGCCCCGACGATGTCGAACAGCGCGACCAGCCGGTCCTGTTCGGCCCTGGCGGCCGCCCAGTCCCCCTTCACCGCCGCCCGGTGCAGACGGACGTACCCGTGCGGGTCCACATTGCCCAGGCCGGGCACGGACCCGTCCGCGCCGCTCAGCATCATCGCGTCGACCACGAGCTCATGCCCCGTGAGGACCGAGAAGCCCGGGAGCTCCCGTGCTCCGATGACCAGCCGGCGGAAGGCTCCGTCGTCCCCGCTGGAGTCCTTCACACCGGCGAGCACCCCGCCCGCGGCGAGCGGCAGCAACAGCTCCGGGTCCAGTTTGTTGTGCACGCAGACCGGCACGTCGTACGCGAGGAGCGGAAGGTCGACGGCTGCCGCGATGTCGCGGAAGTGGCGGTCGATCTCGGGGGCGTGGGTGCGCGTGTAGAAGGGCGCGGTGGCCACGACCGCGTCGGCGCCGAGGCCGGCCGCGGCGCGGGCCCGCTCGATCGCACGGTTGGTGGTGGTCTCGATGGCGCCGACGAGGACCGGCACCTGTCCCCCGGCGGCCGACGTGATCACCTTGATGACCTCGTCCTGCTCCGCGGGCGTCAGATAGGCGGTCTCGCCGGAACTGCCGAGCGCGAAGAGTCCGCTGACACCCCCTTCGAGGAGGTGGCCGACGACCCGCTCCAGGGATGCCCGGTCCAGTTCGCCGTCCTCGGTGAGCGGCGTGACGACGGGCGGGATCACTCCGGAGTACGGGGCGGTGAGGGTGGTCATGCGGTGCTCCTTGCGGGCGGTACGGGGGCCAGGTCCCCGAGGGGGACGGGGGTCCGGGGGTGGACGCAGTGCCAGCGGTGTTCGCCGGGCCCGGAGGTCCCGGCCGGGAAGGCCGTGGAGCACTCCGCGTCCACATGCCGGCAACGGGTGCTGAACGGGCAGCCGGGCGGGGGGTTGGTCGCGGAGGGCACCGGGCCGGTGAGCACGATGCGTTCCGTCGCCTCCAGCAGGCTCGGGGTCGCGGAGAGCAGCGCCTCGGTGTACGGGTGCCTGGGGGCGCCCGCCACGTCGGCGGCGCGGCCCTCCTCGACGATCCGGCCGAGGTAGAGGACGGCGATGCGGTCGGCGAGGTAGCGCACGGTCTGGATGTCGTGCGAGATGAACACCATGCCGAGACCCAGGCGTTCGCGCAGGTCGACGAGGAGGTTGAGCACCTGGGCGCGTACGGAGACGTCGAGCGCGGAGGTCGGTTCGTCGGCGACGATCAGCTCCGGTTCGAGGGCGAGGGCGCGGGCGATGGCGACACGCTGGCGCTGGCCTCCGGAGAGCTGCCCCGGCAGCGCGGCGAGGGTGTGGCCGGGCAGTCCGACCAGGTCGAGCAGCTCCTCGACGCGTGCCTCGCGCTCCTCCCGGGTGCCGCGCCTGTGCACGTCCAGCGGGTCGCGCAGGATCTGGCGGACCGTGAGGCGGGGGTTGAGCGCGGTGGAGGGGTCCTGGAAGACGACGCCGACGGCCGAGCCGAAGTCGTTGCGCCGCTCGGCGCCTGTCATCTCCCACAGGTCGCGCCCGTGGAAGAGGACCTCTCCCTCGGTGGGCTTCTGCAGTCCGGTGAGCACCCGGGCCAGGGTGGACTTGCCGCAGCCCGACTCGCCGACCAGCCCGACGATCTCGCCCCGCCTGACCTCCAGTGTGGCGTCGGTGAGGGCGTGGACCGCGTCGCGGCCGAAGAGGCCTCCGCTGCGTGCCTTGTGGCGTACGTGTACTCCGTCGAGCCTGATCACAGGGCGCTCCCTTCCAGCTTCTTCACGGTGTCGGCCTCGGACGGGTGGTGGCAGGCGAAACCGTGGTCCTTCGTGGTACCGCGCCCGGTGAGTACGGGTGGCGTGGTGCGGCAGAGGTCGGTGGCGGCACCGCAGCGCCCGGCGAAGCGGCATCCCACGCCGAAGCCCTGGGGAGCGGGGACGACACCGCGGATCTGGTGGAGGCGGTTCGCTCCGGCTTCCAGGGACACCACGGAGCCGAGGAGACCGCGGCTGTAGTGGTGGGCGGGGTCGGTGAGGACGGACCTGGTGTCGCCGACCTCGGCGAGCCGGCCCGCGTACATCACGGCGACCCGGTGCGAGAGGTCGCCGACCAGGGCGAGGTCGTGGGAGACCAGGACCATCGCGAAGCCGAGCTCGTCGCGGAGCTGGATGAGGAGTTCGACGACCTGGGCCTGGACGGTGACGTCGAGGGCGGTGGTCGGCTCGTCCGCGATCAGGAGGCGGGGGCTGCGGGAGAGGGCCATGGCGATGAGGACGCGCTGGCGCTGCCCGCCGGAGAGCTCGTGCGGGTAGCTGCGCAGGGTGCGTTCCGGCGACAGGCCGACGAGTTCGAGGAGTTCGGCGGGGGTCTTCGTGCCGCCGCGTGAGGTCAGCTGCTTGAGCTGGGTGCCGACGAGCACGGAGGGGTTGAGGGAGGAGAGCGCGTCCTGGTAGACCATCGCGATCTCGGGGCCCATCAGGGCGCGGCGTTCCTTGGGCGGGAGTTTCAGCAGGTCACGGCCGCGGTAGAGGATCTCGCCGCTGACCTCGGCGTTCCGGGCGAGGAGGCCCATGACGGCGAGGCTGGTGATGGACTTGCCGCAGCCCGACTCGCCGACCAGGCCGAGGGTCTCCCCCTCGTGGACGGTGAAGTTCAGCTTGTCGACGACCGGGATCTCTCCGTAGCGGTCGGGGAAGCGGATGGCCAGGTCGCGTACGACGAGGAGGTCGCCGGCGTCCTCGCGCACGGGGGTGATGGTGCGTGGGGTGGAGTCGATGTGCCGGGCGAGCTTGGCGAGGGCCGCGTCGATGTCGACGGTGGAGGCGGCCTCGACCGGGTCCGGCGCCGTGGTGGCGGCCGGCTCGGCGGCGGGGCGGGTGCTCCTGGGCGCCGCGGAGGCGTCGGTGAGGCCTTCGGAGAGGATGTTGAGCGCGAGGACGGTGACGAGGAGGGCCAGCCCGGGGAAGAAGGTGGCCCACCATCCGCCGGCGAGGAGGATCTGCCGGCCGTAGGCGAGGACACTGCCCCAGCTCGGGTCGGGGTCCTGCACGCCCGCTCCGATGAAGGAGAGGCTGGCCTCGAAGATGATGGCCTCGGCCACCATGACGGTCGCGAACACCATGACCGGGGCCATGCAGTTGACGGCGACGTGGCGGAGCACGATGTAGCCGCGCCGGGCCCCGATGACCTTCTCCGCGGCGACGTAGTCCTCTCCGTACTGGGCGAGGACGTTGGCGCGTACGACACGGGCGAGGGAGGGGGTGTAGACGAAGGCGATGGTGAAGATGATCACCGGGACGCTGGTGCCGAAGACGGCGACGAGGACGGCCGCGAGTGCGATCGGCGGGAACGACATCACGACGTCGAGGGTGCGCATGACGGACTCGTCGCCGAGCTTGCGCGAGGTGGCGGCGAGCGAGCCGAGCAGGGCTCCGGCGGCCAGGGCGACGGCGGTCGCGCCGAGGCCGATGACCAGCGAGTAGCGCGAACCGTGCACCACGCGGGCGAAGACGTCGCGTCCCGCGCGGTCGGTGCCGAACCAGTGGTCGCCGTTCGGGGCCTGGACGGGGGTGCCCGTGGTGAGCGGGTCCTGCGTGAGCAGAGGGGCGAGTACGGCGCCGAGGACGACGACGATCAGGACTCCGAGGGCGACGCGGGAGGTGACCGGGAGGGCGCGGAAGGCGATGCCCGGTCGGGAGAGCTTCTTGGCCAGACGGCCCGTGGCGAACATGTCACACCGTCCTGATGCGCGGGTTGACCAGCAGATAGAGCAGGTCGACGATGACGTTGACCACCAGGAAGGCGATGGCGATGGTCAGTACGGTGCCCTGGACCAGGGCGACATCGCCGCCGGTGACACCTTCGAGGATGAGTTTGCCCATGCCGGGCAGGTCGAAGATCGCTTCGATGACCACGGCCCCGCTGAGCAGGTAGCCGACCTTGACGCCGAGCACGGTGAGCGGGGTGACGAGCGCGTTGCGCAGCACGGAGCGGATGACCAGGGAGACCGGGAGGCCGTTGCCCTGCGCCGTACGGACGTAGTCGCGGTCGAGTTCGGCGACCATCGAGGTGCGGACGAGGCGCGCGAGTGACGCGGCGACGGGCACGGCGAGCGAGATGGCGGGCAGGGCCATCGTGGTGAGCCAGCCGCTGAACGAGTCGGCGGGGTTGGTGTATCCGCCGGTCGGGAAGATCCGGGTGTTCAGGGCGAACTGCTGGATGAGCAGCACGCCGAGCCAGAACGAAGGGACGGCGACGCCGGCCATGGAGAGGATCCGGAAGAGCTGGTCGGGCCAGCGGTCGCGGTACATGGCGCCCAGCACGCCGCCGGCGACGGCGAGGACGATCGCGAGGAGCAGCCCGAGGAAGGTGAGCTGGAGGGTGAGCGGGAAGGCCGCGGTGATCCGGTCGATCACGGGCTGGCTCGGCGGGACGGTCATCCCGAGGTCGAAGTGGAGGAGCTGGCCGAGGAAGTCGAAGTAGCGTACGGGCAACGGGTCGTTGAGCCCGTTCGCCTCGGCGAAGGCCTCGCGTGCCTCCGGGGTGGCGCTCTCCCCGAGCGCGTTGAAGGCCGGGTCGGCCGGCGAGAACTGCAGCACCACGAAGACCAGCAGCGCGATGCCGAGGATCATCACCGGCATCATCGCGACGCGGCGCAGCGCGAGCCGGAGAAAAGCAACCATCGTCGGGTTCCTTGCGATCGGGCGGACAGCGGGTCCGGGCCGCCGGGGAGGGCGGCCCGGGCCGGTGGGCGTCAGGCGCGGCCGACGTCCACGAAGGACAGGCCCGTGGTGGGCAGCGGCTTGAAGCCGGGCAGGGCCTTCTCGCTCCAGGCGGTGGGCAGCTTGCGGTGGAGGATCGGGTAGAGCGCGGCCTCGTCGGCGACGACGTCGGTGATCCGGCTCCAGAGCTGCTTGCGTGTCGTCTCGTCGGCGGCCTGGGCCGCCTTGTCGAGGAGCTGCTTGACCTGCTTGTACTCGGCGGACTTCGCCCAGCCGTAGCGCTTCTCCGGCCAGAAGCCGTAGTAGAACCAGCGCATCAGGAGGTCCACGTCGTTGCCGAAGACCGAGGGGTCGCCGGGGGCGACCATGACCTCGAAGTCGCCGCCGTCGACCTTGGCGTACTGGGCCGGGGACTGCGCGATGCTGAGCGTGGCCTCGATGCCGGCCGCGGCCCAGCTCTCCTTGAGCAGCGGGGCGATGTCCTTGACCCAACCGGTGTCGGTGGTCAGGACGGTGAACTCGAGCTTGCCCACGCCCGCCTCGGCGAGCAGCTTCTTCGCCTTGGCCACGTCGTGCGTGTAGACGGTGGCGGCCTTGTGGTAGTCGGGGTGGGTCGAGGGGACGTAACCCGTGGCGGCCGCCGCGTTGCCGACCATCGCGGTGGTGATGATCTTCTCGGTGTCCAGCGCGTAGTGCAGGGCCTGGCGGACCCGCTTGTCGGCGAACCGTTTGTCGGCGGTGTTGAACATCAGGAAGAGGAGGCCGAAGGACTGCACGGACTCGGTCTTCGTGGTCGCGGAGAGCCGCTTGACGTCGATGTACGGGACGTCCTCGATGGCCTGGACGCGACCGGACTCCATGGCGCTGACGCGGGCCGACTGGTCCGACATCAGCCGCCAGACCATCTTCTTGGCCTTGGCGGGGTGCGAGCCGTTGTACTTGTCGTACTTCTCGAAGACGATCTTGTCCTCGCGGGTGGCCTCGACGAACCTGTACGGGCCCGAGCCGACGGGCTTGGCGTCGAATCCCTTGACGTCCGCCTCGACGATCTTCTTCGGCACGATCCGGGCGACGGCGATGCGGGAGGGGAACAGCGCGAAGGCGTACTTGAGCTTGAACTCGACCGTCTTGGTGTCGACCGCGGTGACGGTGTCGATGAAGGGCACGAACTGCGCCATCAGCGAGGAGTTCTTCGGGTCCAGGATGCGTTCGAAGCTGAAGACGACGTCCTCGGCGGTGACCGCCGAGCCGTCGTGGAAGGTCGCGCCGTCACGGAGGGTGGCACGGTAGGTGGTGGCGTTGATCTTCTTCGGCATCTCGGTGGCGAGCGCGGGAGCGGCCACGAGCGTGGCCGGGTCGAGATCGACCAGGCCCTCGAAGATGTGCATGTTGGCCGCGTACGGCGTGGCACCCGAAGTGATCATCGGGTCGAATCCGGTCGACAGGGGGTAGGACAGACCGGCCTCGATGGTGCCGTCGCCGTCGCTCCCGCCCGCCGCTCCGTCGGCTGTCGAGGAGGGCCCGCCGCACGCCGAAAGGCCTGCCGTGATGGCGGCGGCCGCCCCGATGGCGCTGGTGTAACGCAGGAAGGTGCGGCGCTCGACGCCGGCTGGCCTCAGCTCGGGCACGGGTCCTCCAAGGGACGTTGAGGATGAGGAAACAGATAGGAAGAGGCGTTTTCGGCGGTTCTCGGCGGGCCGATGAAACACCGAGCATCAGACGTCAGATGTCTGATGCCTTGATAGCGTGGGAACGTAGCTTGACAATCGAGAGGGGTCAAGAGGTGGGGAGTTCACATATGTCCGGCACACGCCCCGGTCGCACCTTGTTGCGGCAGGAAGTCGTCGAGGGCATCAAGCGCTACATCCTTGACGAGCGGCTGCGCCCCGGGGACCCGCTCCCCACGGAGCCGGCCCTGTGCGAGGCGCTCGGCGCCAGCCGGTCCAGCGTCCGGGAGGCCGTCAAGATCCTCGCCGCCCTCGACATCGTCGAGGTGCGCCACGGCCACGGGACGTACGTCGGCCGGCTGAGCCTGTCCGCGCTGGTGGAGAGCCTCACCTTCCGCGGCCTGCTCTCCCCCGACGACGACTTCCAGGTGATGGCCGACCTCGTCGACGTGCGTGAGCTCTTCGAGCGGGGCATGGCCGACCGGATCATCTCCTCGCTCTCCACCGAGCAGCTCGACGCCCTGGACGGCCTGGTGGCGACCATGCGCGCCACCGGCGCGGGCGACGGCCACGGCTTCGTCGCGGCGGACCGGGCGTTCCACGCCCTGCTGGTGGCCCCGCTGGGCAACGACCTGATCGGCCAGCTCTCGATGGCCTTCTGGGACGTGTACACGATCGTCGCCCCGCACCTCGACGGGTTCACGCACGCCGACGAGACGGCGACGATCACCGCCCACCAGAACATCGCGGACGCGGCCCGGGCCGGCGACAGCACCGCGTTCCTGAAAGCTCTCGACGAGCACTACGCACCTGTCAGGCGGCGCATCGCCGAGGCCAGGTCACGCGGTACGGACCCGGCCTGACCGCGGCTCCCCCGTCTCCCGGGACGGGGGCTTCCGGTGCCGCCCCGCCCTTGACGGCCGGCCGCAAGGCTCCCTAGGGTCCGGATGCCACCAGGACATCTGACGTCTTCTGTCCTGTCGCTTCCCGTCGTCCCCCAGGAGGGCACAGCCATGCCGTCGGCCGATCTCCCGCTGGAGGAATGCCTCACCTACCGGCCCGGACTGCCGCTGCCCGACGGCTTCGACGCCTTCTGGTCCGGCACCCTGGGCGAGGCGCCTCTCGACGGTGTCCCGGACAAGCCCCGCTACAGGCCGGCCGACTGCGGGCTGACCCTGGTGCGCACGTACGACGTGAGCATCCCGGGGTACGGCGGCAGGCCGGTGCGCGGCTGGCTGCACATGCCCTCCGGTGTCACCGAACCGCTCGGCTGCGTCGTCGAGTTCCTGGGGTACGGACGCGGCCGGGGGCTCGCGCACGAGCAGCTGATGTGGGTCTGCGCCGGATACGCGCACCTGATCATGGACACCCGGGGCCAGGGGTGGTCGGCGGCCGGCGGCGTCACCCCGGACACCGACGCCGGGGCCGCGGGGGCCGTGCCGGGCTTCGTGACCCGGGGCATCGAGAGCCCCGAAACCTACTACTACCGGCGGGTGTTCACCGACGCGGTCCGCTGCGTGGAGGCGATGCTCGAACACCCGGAGGTCGATCCCGCCCGCGTCGTGGTGACCGGGTTCAGCCAGGGCGGCGGCATCGCGCTGGCCGTGGCCGGGCTGGTACCGGGGCTGGCCGGTGTGATGCCGGACGTGCCGTTCCTGTGCAACATCCCCCGGGCCGCCCGGATCGCCGGAGTGCCGCCGTACACCGAGATCGCCGAATACCTCCGCCTCTACCGGGACCGCACCGCGTCGGTCTTCCGCACACTGTCGTACTTCGACGCCGCGCACCACGCCACCCGGGCGACGGCGCCCGCACTGTTCTCCATCGCGATGGCGGACGAGATCTGCCCGCCCTCCACCTGCTTCACGGCCTACAACCGTTACGCGGGCCCCAAGGACGTACGCGTCTACGAGTTCAACGGGCACGAGGCCGGCGCCGAGCACCACCGCGCCGAGCAACTGGCCTGGGTGCGTTCCCTGTTCACCGGCCTCCCGACCGGCGAGGCCGGCCGCTCCTGACCGGGATCCCACCCGCTCCGCTCCATCTCCGCAACTCTCCCCCTCACGAGAAGAGAGACCGTACATGCAGCGCAGAGTCACCCTCGCCATGCTGTCCGCCGCCGTCATGGTGGCCACCGCGGCCGGCACCGCGCACGGCGCCCCCACCGCCGGCGAACTGACCTCCCAGGACATCGCGACCGCCGGCACCGGATCCCCCTACTACCGCATTCCGGCGCTGACCACCTCCACCAAGGGCACCCTGCTGGCCGCCTACGACGCCCGTCCCACCCTCGGCGACCTGCCCGGCAACCTCGGGGTCGTGCTGCGCCGCAGCACCGACGGCGGCGCCACCTGGGGGACCCAGCAGGTCGTCCGCAAGGAGGCCGCGCCCAAGGGCTTCGGCGATCCGAGCCTGCTCGTGGACCGCACCACGGGCCGGATCTTCGTCTTCTACGCGGGCTCCGTGAACCAGGGCTTCTTCGGATCCGGCACCGGCAACGACGAGACCGACCCGGACATCCTCCAGGCCGACTACAGCTACTCGGACGACGACGGAGTGACGTGGACCCACCGCCGCATCACCCAGCAGATCAAGAACCCCGCGTGGGCAGGGATGTTCGCGGCCTCGGGCGAGGGCATCCAGGTGCGCCACGGCACGTACGAGGGGCGGTTGATCCAGCAGTACGCGATCCGCAACAACGGGGCGAACTACGCGGTCAGCGCGTACAGCGACGACCACGGTGACACCTGGAAGATGGGCACCCCGGTCGGGCCGGGCGGCGACGAGAACAAGACCGTCGAGCTCAACGACGGCCGGATCATGCTGAACAACCGTTCCGCGCCCTACCGGACGATCGCCTACTCCTCCGACGGCGGGGTCACCTACACGCCGTCCACGCAGGACACGAACCTGCCCGACCCGGCGAACAACGGCTCGGTCATCCGGTACGCCCCGGACGCCGCCGCGTCCGACCCGAAGTCCTCGTGGCTGCTGTTCAGCAACACCGAGAGCACCTCATCCCGCCAGAACCTCACGGTCAAGATGTCCTGCGACAACGGGAAGACGTGGCCGATCCGGAAGGTCGTCGACCCCGGCAGCGCGGCGTACTCGACGCTGACGCGGCTGCCCGACGGCCGGCTCGGGCTGCTCTACGAGCGTGGCGACGTCCAGCACATCACCTACTCCTCCTTCGACCTGAAGTGGCTCGGCGGCACCTGCGCCGACATCACCATCACGCCGCCGGCCACACTGAAGGCGGGAACCACCACGGAGGTCACGGTCCGGGTGGTCAACCGGATGGACGTGACCCGCGGCGCGGGCACGCTCGACCTGACGGTGCCCGGCGGCTGGACGACGAAGCAGGTGGCGTTCCCCGCGACGCGTCCGGGTGAGGGCGCGAACATCAAGGTCCCGGTCACGATCCCGGCCGGCGCCTCCGGGGACACCAGGCTCACCGCGACCTACAGGGCCGACGGCAAGCAGGCCTCGGGGAGCCGGACGGTGACCGTCACCCCGTAACCCCCCGTCCCGGGGGTGGTGTTGCTCCCCCGTCCGCGCCCGCCCGGCTGCGACGATAGGGGCGGCATCTCCCTGGACGCGGGACGACGACAGGCGGTAGCGGTATGGCGGCAACGGGCTTACGGATGGGCGTCGTCGGCGGCAGCATCGCCGGGTGCGCGATGGCGGTCGCGGGTCTGCGGGCGGGGGCCGACGTCACCGTCCACGAGCGCAGCGCGGGCGCGCTCCAGGACCGGGGGCTCGGGATCGTCATCCCGCCCTCCCTGCACAAGCGGCTGGTCGCCACGGGCTATCTCGGCGCCGCCATGCCCACCGCACCCGTGGCGACCCGCGTCTGGCTGACCCGGGCCGCCGGCGACCGCTCGGCACGCGAGTTCGCCCGGCAGCCGAGTCCGGTGACCCCCTGCAACTGGGGTCTGCTGTGGCAGGCGTTGCGCACCGCCTCCGCCGGCGCGAGCCATCACCGCGGACGCCCCGTCGTCTCCGTCGGGCGGGCACCCTCCGGCGGCGCCGTCGTCCGTACGGCACGGAGCGAGGACACCTACGACATCGTCGTGGGCGCCGACGGGCACGAATCGCTCACCCGCCGCATCCTGGCCCCGGACCTGCGGCCCACCCCCGCCGGGTACGCCGTGTGGCGCGGCACGCTCCCCCTGGACGCGCTCGCGGAGCACCGCCGGCCCCTGGAGCTGCTGCGCGGCGCCTGGGTGACGATCGGTTTCCCCGGCGGGCACGGCATCTTCTACCTGATCCCCCGGGGCGACGGCGCGGGGCCGGACGGCCGCCTGCTCGCCTACGCGATCTACGCGACCCCGCCCGGCGGGGCGCCGGGCGAGGCCGGGTACGTACGGCAGCTGGCGGAGGAGCACTTCCCCCAGGAGTGGGCCGAGATCGTGGCCCGGGGGGAGCACACCGCGATGACCTGCCACCCCGTCGCCGATCTGCACGCGCCCCTCGCCGCGGAGCACCCGTTCCTTCTCGCGGGCGACGCCGCGGGAGTGACCCGCCCGCACACGGCGAGCGGGGCGGTCAAGGCGCTGCAGGACGCCCTCTGCCTGGAGGAGGCGCTGCGGACGTCGGACTCGGCCGCCGGAGCGCTGCGGCACTACGCCCGTGAGCGCACCCCGGAGGGGGCCCGGCTGGTGGAGCTGGGCCGCAGGCTGGGCCGCGCCCAGGTGGAGAAGACCCCGGACTGGACCACGATGGACCAGAGGACGGTGGACGCGTGGTGCCGCGCCACCCTGGCGGGCACCAGCAGCTATCTCTACGCGGACGCGGACGCGGGCGCGGACACCGGCGCCGGCGCGGACTGAGGTTCCAGGCGGTCGCGGATCCCGTCGAAGTGGGTGCTCATCGCGCGCACCGCGCGCGCCCCGTCGGCGGCCGCGACCGCCTCGACGATCTCGTGGTGCTGGGCGCAGGTGACGGCCGGGTCCTGGTGGCCATCGTCCACGTCCTCGCGCACCCGGTCCATGGCCGCCCAGAACGCGTCCAGCACCTCGCTGAGCAGGTGGTTGTCGAGGGAGGCGTAGAGCGCGAGGTGGAAGGCGCGGTCGGTGGCACGGGCGACCCGGCCGTCGCGGGCGGCCTCGCTCTCCATGGTCCCGACGAGGGCCCGCAGCACGGCCAGGTCCTCGGCGGGGACCCCGGCGGTGACGGCGCCGACCAGCCCGGTCTCCAGCGCCTCGCGCACCTTCATCAGCTCCAGCAGGCCCGGCTCGCCCTGCCTGTGCCGGACGGCGGCCCGGAAGGCGAGCCCCTCGGCGAAGGGCGACAGGGAGAGTGAGCCGACGAAGGTCCCGAAGCCGCGCCGGATCTCGACGACGTTCATGGCCTGGAGCGCCTTGAGCGCCTCGCGGACCGAGACGCGTCCGGCCGTGAACAGCTCCATCAACTCGGTCTCGGTGGGCAGCGGGTCGCCCGGTCCCAGCCTGCGTTCGAGGATCAGTTCCTTGATCTTTCGCTCGATGTCCTGAGCCATGGTGGGGCGGGCCACAACGGTCCTCCTGCGGTGTCGCCGGCCGCCGGGACCTCTTGACCGGTCGCCGGGGCATCTGTTTAAGGTGAGTCCAGACATAGGACATCTTACGTCCCATGTCTCGGTCCCGTCTCCCTTTCCGGACGAAGGGCCAATGTTCCGAACGAGCTGGAGCCCCACCATGTCCTTGACCGCACCGCTGCACGGCGTCGTACCGCCGGTCTGCACCCCGCTCGACGACCGCGGGGAGGTCGACACGGCCTCCCTCACCCGGCTCGTCGGCCACCTCGTCGACGGCGGCGTGCACGGTCTGTTCGCCCTCGGCTCGACCAGCGAGGTCGCCTATCTGACCGACGACCGGCGCGCCACCGCGCTGGAGACCGTGGTCACCGCGGCCGCCGGCCGGGTCCCGGTCCTGGCCGGGGTCATCGACACGACGACCGCCCGCGTCGTCGAGCACGCGCGGACCGCGGCGGAGCTCGGCGCGGACGCCCTCGTGGCGACCGCGCCCTTCTACACCCGTACGCACCCCACGGAGATCGCCGGGCACTTCCGCAGGCTGCGCGGAACGGTCGACCTCCCGCTGTTCGCCTACGACATCCCGGTGGCCGTGCACTCCAAGCTCTCCGCCGCCCTGGTGCGCGAGCTCGCCGAGGACGGCACGCTGGCCGGTCTCAAGGACAGCAGCGGCGACGAGGGCGGGCTCCGCCGGCTGATCGTGGAGCTCGGCGGGCGCGAAGGCCGCGCACAGGGGCCGGTGCCGCACTTCAGCGTGCTGACCGGCTCCGAACTCACCGTGGACGCCGCGCTGCTGGCCGGCGCGGACGGTGTGGTGCCCGGCATCGGCAACGTGGACCCGGCCGGCTACGTCCGGCTGTACGACGCCGCGCGCGCCGGTGACTGGGAGCTCGCCGCCCGGGAGCAGGAACGCCTCATCGAGCTGTTCACCATGGTGGACGTCGGCCCGGAGCAGGACATGGGCCGCAGTTCCTCGGCCCTCGGCTCCTTCAAGCAGGCGCTGCGGCTGCTCGGTGTCATCGACGACGGTGCCACCGCCTTCCCGCAGATCCAGCTCTCCGACGCATCCGTCGCGCTGATCGCCGAGCGGCTGCGCGCCGCCGGTCTGCCGCCGGTCCGATGAGCGCGCAGGCGACCGGAACCGTGGTGATCGGCCTCGACCTCGGCGGTACGAAGATCGCCGCCGCGCTCTTCGCCGCCGACGGCACGGTGCTGGCCCGGCACACCCGGCCCACCCCCGCCCGGGACGGCTCCGCGGCGGTGCTCGACGCGCTCGCCGCGGCAGCGGCCGAGGTGGACCCCGGCCGCCTGGCCACGGTGCTCGGTATCGCCGCCGCCGGGGTCGTCGACCCCCGCAGCGGGATGGTCACCAGCGCCACCGACTCGATCAGCGGCTGGGCGGGCACCGCGCTCGGCGCGGGTCTCGCGGACCGTACGGGTCTGCCGGTGGCCTGCGACAACGACGTACGCGCCACCGCGGGGCCCGAGCTCGCCGAACTGCCGGACGGCGGCGGATCGCTGCTGTTCGCGGCGGTCGGCACGGGGGTGGGCGGTGCGCTCGCCGTCGACGGGCGGATGCTGCACGGCGCGTCCGGTATCGCCGGCCACCTCGGCCACCTCCCCAGCGCGGAGGCGGCCGGACTGCCCTGCACCTGCGGGGCCACCGGCCACCTGGAGGTCATCGCCTCAGGACCGGGCATCACCGCCCATTACGAGCGGCTCACCGGCGCCCCGGTGGACCGGCTCCAAACGGTGGCCGTCAGGGCGGCCGGCGGCGACGCCGCCGCCGTACGCGCGATCACCACCGGGGCGACCGCCGCCGGCCGGGTCCTCGGCGGCCTCGCCAACGCGCTCGGCCCGGACCGGGTCGTCGTCGGAGGCGGGGTCCCGCGGATCGGGGCGCTGTACGGCGACGCGCTCGCCGCCGCCTTCGCCGCCGAACTGATGCCTCCGCTGCGCGGGCTCGCCCCCGAGCCGCCGCGCTTCGGCCACGACGCCGCCGTACTGGGCGCCGCGGCTCTGACCACCACCCTTCCCCTCCACCACCCGGGAGCTCTCCGATGACCGCACAGGACCTGGCCGACACCCTCCGGGGCCGGCTGATCGTCTCCTGCCAGGCGCCTCCCGGCGACCCGATGCGGGAGACCGCCACCCTCGTACGCCTCGCCCTCGCGGCGGCGGCCGGCGGCGGCTCCGCGATCCGCGCCAACGAACCGGAGGTCGTCGCCGCGATCGCCGGCGCCGTGGACCTGCCGGTCATCGGCCTGTGGAAGGACGGCGACACCGGCGTCTACATCACCCCGACCGTCCGGCACGCCCTGGCGATCGTCGAGGCCGGCGCGGCCGTCGTCGCCGCCGACGCCACCGACCGGCCGCGCCCCGACGGCTCGACCTTCGCCGAGCTGGTCACCGCCGTGCACGCGGCGGGCGCCCTGGTCATGGCCGACGTCTCCACGCTCGCCGAGGGGATCGCCGCCGCCGAACAGGGGGCGGACTTCGTCTCCACCACCCTGTCCGGCTATGTGCCGGGGTCCCCGAAGCAGACCGGCCCGGATCTGGACCTTGTGACATCTCTCTCGGCCGCGGTCTCTGTACCGGTCGTCGCCGAAGGCCGAATCAATACCCCTGAGGAGGCTGCCGAGGCCCTCGCCCGCGGCGCCCACAGCGTCGTGGTCGGCACGGCCATCACCGCACCCACCGCCCTGACGTCCCGCTTCGTCGCCGGTATCGCCCGGCCCTGAGCAGCCCTCACCACGCGGGACGGCGACGCGTCGCCGTCCCGCACCATGGAGCGCACCGTGCAGAAATCCTCCCCCACGCTCCCCTGGTACCGCGAGGTGAGCGGTACGCAGTGGAAGTCCTTCTTCGCCGCCTGGATCGGTTACGTCCTCGACGGCTTCGACTTCGTCCTCATCACGCTCGTCCTCACCGAGATCGGTGACGACTTCGGACTGAGCACCGTCCAGGCGGCGAGCCTGATCTCCGGTGCCTTCATCACGCGCTGGCTGGGCGGCGCGGTCCTGGGCGCGATCGGCGACCGGTACGGCCGCAAGCTCTCCATGGTGCTGAGCATCCTGCTCTACTCGCTGGGCACCTTCGCGTGCGGCTTCGCCTGGAACTACCACAGCCTCTTCGCCGCCCGGCTCGCCATCGGCATGGGCATGGCCGGGGAGTACAGCGCCAGCGCCACGTACGTCATGGAGAGCTGGCCGGCCCGCCTGCGCAGCCGCGCCAGCGGCTTCCTGATATCCGGCTTCTCCGTCGGCTCGGTCCTCGCGGCGCAGGTCTACAACTGGGTGGTGCCGTCGCTGGGCTGGCGGTGGATGTTCTACCTGGGCCTGATCCCGATCGTGGTCGCGCTGTGGATGCGGCGGGCCCTCCCGGAGGCGGAGGAGTGGACCGCGGACGTCGCGGACCGGGGCGCCAAGCCCAACCCCTTCCGGCCGCTGTTCCGCACCCCGCGGCCGGCCCTGGTCAACACGGTCCTGATCGTGGTCGCCACCCTGGCGCTCTTCATGGTCTTCACCCCGAGCGGCGAGGGGATGGTCCCGGTCCTGTCGGTGGTCGCCGGCCTCGCCCTCGTGGCGTTCGCGGTGCAGCTGGGCGGGAGGCGCGGATGGCTGCTGTACGTCTCGATGATCGTGACGCTGTTCTTCGCGTTCCTCTATTCCTGGCCCATCCAGGCGCTGCTGCCCACGTATCTGAAGTCCGAACTGGGCTACAGCACCGACCAGGTCACCGACGTCCTCTTCTTCGCGGGCTTCGGCACCATGGCCGGCTGCTGGGGCGCGGGCTTCCTGGGCGACCGGATCGGGGCGAAGAAGGCGTACGCGCTGACGCTGCTGGCCTCGCTGGCCTTCGTCTACCCGGTCTTCGCGGTGCAGGACAACCTGCTGGTGCTCGGGTGTCTGCTGTTCCTGCTGCAGGCCACCAGCTTCGGCATCTCGGGGCTGCTGCCGCGCTACATCGGCGGGCACTTCCCCACCGCGAACCGTGGGGCCGCGCTGGGATTCACGTACAACGTGGGGGCGCTCGGCGGGGCCGTCGCGCCGGTCCTCGGGGCGCACCTGGCGTCCGGGATGGAGCTGGGGCAGGCACTGGCGGTGCTGACCTTCGCGGGGACGGTGATCGTGGTGCTGCTGGTCGGCTTCGACGTACCGGCCCGGCTGAACCGGCTGACGGACCCCGACGCGCCGAGGGACCATCTGGCCGCGCCGTCCGAGGCGGCGCGGGCCGAGCGGAAGGAGCCGGCGGGCCAGGATCTGGCCTGAGCTCATCCCCCGCGGTTCCGGGCCACCGGTTTCCCCTTCCCCTATGCTCTGGCCATCGCGTTCACCACGAGCAAGCCCGGAACCGCCGGAAGTGGCCTTGTCGACGACTGAACCCCGCCACCCCCGTCTCGGCGCAGCGGTCCGCACCGACCTGCGCCGGGCGGGCGTCCTCGACGTCCTCACCGACACGACCTCGCGGGCCGCCCACTCCACCGACGCCTCCCTCTACCGTGTGCCGCCGCTCCTCGTCGTCCGGCCGCGTTCGGCCGAGGAGGCGGCCGCCACGCTGGAGGTCTGCCGGCGGCGGGGGATCGCCCTCACCTCACGGGGCGCGGGGACCTCGGTGGCGGGCAACGCCGTCGGGCCGGGCGTCGTCATGGACTTCAGCCGCCACATGAACCGCGTACTGGAGATCGACCCGGCCGACCGGTCAGCGACCGTCGAACCCGGCACGGTGCACGCCACCCTGCAGAGGGCCGCCGCCGCTCACGGTCTGCGCTTCGGTCCCGACCCGTCCACCCACACCCGCTGCACGATCGGCGGGATGATCGGGAACAACGCGTGCGGCTCCCGGACACTGGCGTACGGCCGGACCTCCGACAACGTCCTCGGGCTCACCGTGCTGACGGGCACCGGCGCCGCACTCGCCCTCACCTCACCGCCCGGCCGGGTGCCGGAAGGCGCGCAGCCGGCCGCGCTGCGTCGTCTCGTCGGCGCGGGCCTTGCCACCATCCGGACCGAGTTCGGCACGTTCGGCCGCCAGGTGTCCGGGTACGCGCTGGAGCATCTCCTGCCGGAGAACGGCTTCGACGTCGCCCGGTTCCTCGTCGGCAGCGAGGGAACGCTGGCCGTGTGCACGCAGGCCACCGTCCGCCTGGTCACCGACCCGCGCCACCGCGTTCTCGTGGTGCTCGGCTATCCGGACATCGCCACGGCGGCGGACCACGCCCCCGGGGTGTCGGCGCACCGGCCGACGGCGTGCGAGGCGATCGACTCCCGCATCGTCGACGTGGTCCGGGCGCGCCACGGAGCCGGCGCCGTGCCTCCGCTGCCGGCGGGCGGGGCGTGGCTCTTCGTCGAGGTGTCGGGCGACTCCCCCGGCGAACTCACCGACAGGGCCCGCGCGGTGGCCCGCGACTGCGGCGCGCAGGACAGCCTGGTCGTCGCCGAGCCCGCCCGGGCGGCGGCACTCTGGCGCATCCGGGAGGACGGTGCGGGCCTGTCGGGACGCAGTCCGGCCGGCCTTCCGGCGCACGCGGGGTGGGAGGACTCGGCAGTCCCCCCTGCGGCGCTCGGCGACTACCTGCGTGCATTCCAGGGGCTGATGGACCGGTTCGGCGTCACCGGGCTGCCCTACGGCCACTTCGGCGACGGCTGCCTCCACATCCGGCTGGACCTGCCTCTCGACAGGCCCGGTGGCCGAGAGGTCCTGCGCGCGTTCCTCGGCGAGGCCGCCGGGCTCGTCGCCGGATACGGTGGTTCGGTCTCCGGTGAGCACGGCGACGGACGGGCCAGGAGCGAACTCCTGTCCGCCATGTACTCGCCCGAGGCTCTGGAGCTCTTCGCCGGTGTCAAGGGCGTGTTCGACCCCGGCAACATCCTGAACCCCGGCGTCCTCGTCGATCCGCGGCCCGTCGACGCCGACCTGCGGGTCCCCGCCGCGCCACCGGTGAACCGTGGGCTCGCCCTGCTGTACGAGGAGGACGGCGGCGACTTCACCCAGGCGGTGCACCGCTGCACGGGCGTCGGCAAGTGCCGGGCGGACAACACCTCCGCCGGAGGTGTGATGTGCCCCTCGTACCTGGCGACGAAGGAGGAGAAGGACTCCACCCGAGGCCGGGCCCGGGTCCTCCAGGAGATGGTCAACGGAACGCTGGTCGGCTCGGGCTGGCGGTCACCGGAGGTCCATGAGGCCCTCGACCTGTGTCTGTCGTGCAAGGGCTGCCTCTCGGACTGTCCCACGGGCGTGGACATGGCCGCTTACAGGTCCGAGGTGCTCCACCAGAGCTACCGGCACCGGATCCGCCCCGCCGTCCACTACTCCCTGGGGTGGCTTCCCCGTTGGGCGCGCCTCGCAGCGCACGCACCGGGGCTGGTCAACCGGGTGGCACGGCTTCCCGGTGTCGCCCCGCTCGCGCTGGCGGCGGCCGGCGTGGACGGCCGGCGGACCCTGCCGTCGTTGCCGCGCGAGACCTTCCGGAAGTGGTTCGAGCGGACCCGGCCCGGGCGCCGGGCGGGAGGCAGGCCCGTGCTGCTCTTCGTGGACACCTTTACCGACCACTTCTCCCCGGAGGTGGGTATCGCCACCGTCCGTGTCCTGGAGAACGCCGGGTACCGGCCGCAGATCACCCGGGAACAGCTCTGCTGCGGTCTCACCTGGATCTCCACGGGGCAGCTCGACACCGCACGCGGAGTCCTCGGAAGGACGGTCGACGTCCTGGGGGCCGCGGCGGCCCCCGGCACGCCCGTCGTCGGCATGGAGCCCTCGTGCACCGCGTCGATCCGCTCGGACTCCATGGAGCTCCTGGGCGCGGACAGGGCCCGGCCGGTCGCCGAAGCCACCCGTACCCTCGCCGAGCTGCTGGCGGCGACACCGGCCTGGGCACCGCCGGATCTGAGCGGACGCGAGGTCGTCGCCCAGCCCCACTGCCACCACCACGCGGTGATGGGATGGAACACCGACGCGGAGCTCCTGGAGTCGGCGGGTGCCACGGTCCGGCGCCTGGGCGGGTGCTGCGGGCTGGCGGGCAACTTCGGTGCCGAGAAGGGCCATTACGACGTGTCCGTCGCGGTGGCCGGACAGCAGCTCCTGCCGGCTGTACGCGCCGCACGGGAGGACACCGCTCTTCTCGCCGACGGTTACTCCTGCCGGACCCAGATCACCGATCTGACCGGCCGGACCGGCCTGCACCTGGCCGAACTCCTCGCCCGCGAGCTCCCCCGGCCCGCCCCCGACGGGAGCAGCGGCCGTCAGGGATAGAAGTGCGTCAGCGACTCCGCGACACAGGCCGGCTTCTGAGACCCTTCGAGCTCGAAGGTGAAGGCCCGGGTCATCTGCACGCCGCCCCGCGCGACCTCCGTCACCCCGGCGACGGACGCGTGCAGCCGTACGCGGCTGCCGACGGGGACGGGCGCCGGGTACCTGACCCGGTTGACCCCGTAGTTGAGCGCGCGTCCCACGCCGCGGACCTGGAGCAGCTCGCCGAACATCGGGATGCCCCAGCTCAGCACCATGTAGCCGTGGGCGATGGTGCGACCGTACGGGCCGGCGGCGGCGCGTTCGACGTCGGTGTGGATCCACTGGTGGTCCCCCGAGACGTACGCGTAGGCGTCGATCAGCTCCTGGGTGACCTCCTTCCACTCCGAGTGCCCGAGGTCGCGCCCGCCGAGGGCGAGGATCTCCGGAATGCCGTTGACGGTCAGGGGCATCGGTGGTGCTCCGTTCTGCTCGTACGGGGGTGTGGTCAGGCGGTGACGGGCGCGGTGCGGGGCGCGGCGACGGGTTCGGCGGCCTGTTCGTCGTGGTTGGGGCGCTTGAGCAGGAGGAGCATGCAGCCCAGGGTCAGCGCCACCTGGAAGACGGCGTACGCGATGACTGCGGTGATCGAGCCGGTGCGGTTGAGCAGGAACTGGCCGATGATCGGGGTCGTGCCGCCGAGCAGCGTGCCGCAGAGCTGGTAGCAGAGCGAGATGCCGGTGTAGCGCAGGTGGGCCGGGAAACGGCTGGCGAGCATGCCGGCGAGGGCCGCGTAGTACAGGCAGTGCGGGATCGTGGCGACGGCGACGCCGAGCATCGCGAGGCCGTAGTTCTCGGTGCTGATGAGGAGGAACATCACCGGCATCAGGATGAGTTCGGGCAGCAGCATCACGGTCACCGCGCGGGACCAGCTCTTCATGCGGGTGGCGATGAGGGCGCCGAAGGGCTGGACGATGATCTGGGTGACGTTGGCGACGAGGATGATCGTCAGGAACGAGCTGCGGTCGAAGTCGAGGGACGTGGTGGCCCAGGACAGGGCGAACGTCGACTTGAAGTACGTGGCCGAGAGGCCGATGGTGCAGGCGCCGATGCCGAGCACGATGAGCATGGGGTGGCTGCGCAGGACCTCGGTCAGCGGGAGCTTGACGACTTCCTTCTTCTCGATGAGCTTGGCCATCGCCGGGGACTCGGTGACCTTCAGGCGGACCAGCAGGCCGACCATGACGAGTGCGGCGGAGGCGAGGAACGGCACCCGCCAGCCCCAGGAGACGAAGGCGTCGTCGGGCAGCTGGCTGATGGCGAGGAAGCTCACGGTGGAGAGGGTGTTGCCGACGGGCGAGCCCTGCTGGGCGAACGCGCCGTACAGCACGGACTTGCCCTTGGGTGCGTGCTCGGAGGCGATCAGGACGGAGCCGCCCCACTCGCCGCCGAGGCCGATGCCCTGGATCATGCGGATGCAGACCAGCAGGATCGGGGCGGCGATGCCGATGGAGGCGTAACCGGGCAGCAGGCCGATCGCGGTGGTCGAGATGCCCATCATCAGCAGCGTGATGACGAGGGTCTTCTTGCGGCCGAGCTTGTCGCCGTAGTGGCCGAAGATGATGCCGCCGAGGGGGCGGGCGAGGAAGCCGACCCAGAAGGTGGCGAAGGCGACCAGGGTGCCTATGGGGCCCTCGAGTTCGGGGAAGAACACCTTGTCGAAGACGAGCGCTGCCGCGGTTCCGTAGATGTAGAAGTCGAACCACTCGATGGTGGAGCCGATGAAGGCTCCGAACCCTGCGCGGTTGGCGGCTTTCGTTCGCTCGCGTGCGGTGGCGGTGTTCGCACTCATGGTGGCTCCCGTGAACATCGTTGATCAAGCGGATGGGGGCACGGCTGACCCGGCGTCGCCCGGGACGCCTGGGTCGCGTGGTGGAGAGGGGACGGAGAAGGGGGCGGGGAGGGTCAGGCGGTGATGCGTTCGAAGACCGCGGCAAGGCCCTGGCCGCCGCCGATGCACATGGTCTCCAGGCCGTAGCGCGCCTCGCTGCGGTGCATCTCCCGGCTGAGCGTGGCCAGGATGCGGGCGCCGGTGGCGCCCACGGGGTGGCCGAGCGAGACGCCGGACCCGTTGACGTTGATCCGCTGCTCGTGGTCCTTCTCGCCGAGCCCCAGCTCCCGGGTGCAGGCGAGCACCTGGGCTGCGAACGCCTCGTTGATCTCGATCAGGTCGAGTTCGGCGAGGGTGAGTCCGGCGCGGCCGAGGGCCGCGTGGGTGGCCGGGACGGGGCCGATGCCCATCGTCGCGGCGGGGACACCCGCGCGGGCGAAGGAGACCAGACGGACGAGCGGGGTGAGCCCGAGCCGTTCGGCGGTGGCGGCACCGGTGACCAGGCAGGCGGCCGCCGCGTCGTTCTGCCCGCTGGCGTTGCCCGCCGTGACGGTGGCCTCCGGGTCGGACTTGGCCATGATCGGGCGCAGTGCCGCGAGTTGCTCGGCGGTGGTGTCCGGGCGGGGGTGTTCGTCGGCGGTGACGACCGTCTCGCCCTTGCGCGTCTTCACGGTGACGGGGACGGTCTCCGCGTCGTAGCGCCCTTCGTTCACGGCGCGGGCGGCGCGGGCCTGCGAGCGCAGGGCGAGGGCGTCCTGGTCGGCCCGGCTGATCCCGTACTCGCGGCGCAGGTTCTCGGCGGTCTCGATCATGCCGCCGGGCACGGGGTGGTGGATGCCGCCGGCAGTGACGCGGCCACGGGCCAGGGAGTCGTGGAGCTGGAGGCCGGGGCCTTTGATGCCCCAGCGCCCGTCGTGCGTGTAGTAGGGGGCGGCGCTCATGACGTCGACACCGCCCGCGACGACGACGTCGCTGAACCCGGCCCGGATCTGCATCGCCGCGTCGAGGACGGCCTGGAGGCCGGAACCGCAGCGGCGGTCGGTCTGGATGCCGGTGACGGTCTCGGGGAGTCCGGCGTCCAGGGCGGCGACGCGGCCGATGGCGGGGGCCTCGGACGAGGGGTAGGCGTGTCCGAGGATCACCTCGTCCACCCGGTCCGGGTCGATGCCCGTACGGGCGACGACCTCGGCGATGACGCGTGCGGCGAGCGCGGCGGGCGTCTGCTGGGCGAAGGCTCCGCCGAAACGCCCGATGGGGGTGCGCAGCGGTTCGCAGATGACGACATCGGTCTGGTCGGGCACGGCGGAACACCTTTCGGCGGCTCGGGTGTGTGGGGTGACCTTCGCACTGGACCACTGAGTCGGTCCAATATCGAGTTTCCGCACATTCAAGACGCCACACGTCTCAATCGGAGCCCCCCGGCGTGGGCAGGGCCTCCTCGGCGACCGCGAGCACCGCGCGGAGTGCGGCCGAGGGGTTGTCCGTGCGCCAGGCCAGGGCGGCCTGGCGGCGGACGGGCGGACCGGCGAGGGGCCGGTAGACCAGCCCGTTCTGCTGGATGTGGCGGACGGAGGAGACGGTGAGCGTGACGCCGACCCCCGCGGCGACGAGGGCCAGGATCGTGTACGAGTCGGGAGCCTCCTGCACCACGCGCGGGTTGAAGCCGGTGGCCTCGCAGACCTGCACCATCGCGTCACGCACCGTGGAGCCGGCGTTCGCGGGGAAGGAGACGAATGGTTCGTCCGCGAGGATCCCGATCGGGATGCTCTCCAGACGGGCGAGCGGGTGGTCGGAGGGCAGCGCGCAGAGCAGCTCCTCCTCGTCGATCACCCGGTAGGCCACCCCGGGCTGGGTGACCGGCAGCCGGACGAATCCCAGATCGAGGGAGCCGTCCGCGACCCGGGACAGGGCGACGTTGGCGTAGGTCTGGCCCTTCATGGCCAGCTCGATCCCGGGGTGGGCGGCCCGCACGGCCCGGGTCAGCAGGGGCAGCGTCTCGTGGCTGGACGCTCCCGCGAAGCCGATGGTGACCCGGCCGTACTCCCCGCGCCCCGCGGCCTTCGCGGCGCGTACCGCGAGGTCGAGGTCGTCGAGCACGGTCCTTACGGGTTCGAGGAAGGACTCCCCCGCGCTGGTGAGCCGTACCGAGCGGGTGTTGCGCTCGAAGAGCTGGACGCCGAGCTCCTTCTCCAGCTGCCGGATCTGCTGGCTGAGCGGGGGCTGCGCCATCTGGAGCCGCTTGGCGGCGCGGCCGAAGTGCAGTTCCTCGGCGACGGCGGTGAACGCGGTCAGATGACGCAGTTCCATCGGGATTCCATTCATTAACGATCAGTCTTGATCCGACCTTAATTTGGTATTGGACAGCAATCAATGGCCGCTGACACGGTAAGGGCGACCAGCACGCACTCGCCCGAGGAGCACCGTGGAGCGGACGGATACGGCCGACGGGGCCGGCAAAGTCATGTCGATGAGGGAGGCCGTCGCCTCCTTCGTGCACGACGGGGCCACCGTCAGCCTCGAAGGGTTCACCCATCTCGTCCCCACCGCCGCGGGGCACGAGATCATCCGGCAGGGCCGCAAGGACCTCACCGTCGTACGGATGACGGCGGACATCGTGGTGGACCAGATGATCGCGGCGGGCTGCGTCTCGCGGCTGGTCTCCTCCTTCGTGGGCAACTCCTCCGCCGGTTCGCTCGGCGAGCTGCGGCGCAGGATCGAGCGCGCCGACCCGGCGCCGCTGGCCTTCGAGGAGTACAGCCACTACGGGATGGTCTGCCGCTACCTCGCGGGCTCGCAGCGGCTGCCGTTCTATCCGCTGCGCAGCTACGGCGGCAGCGATCTGCCGTCCGTCAACAGCGCTCTGCGCAAGGTGACGTCGCCGTATCCCGGGCCTGACGGGGAGCCGGAGCAGATCTACGTCGTGCCGCCCGTGAACCCGGACGTGACGATCATCCACGCACAGCGGGCCGACCGCCGGGGCAACACCCAGATGTGGGGACTGACCGGCATCCAGGCCGAGGCGGTGTACGCCGCGGACAGGGCGATCGTCGTCGTCGAGGAGGTCGTCGGGGACGAGGTGGTCCGCTCGGACCCCAACCGCACACTCGTCCCGTCGCACGCCGTGGACGCCGTCGTCGTCTGCCCGCGAGGCGCGCACCCGTCCTTCGCGCAGGGCTACTACGACCGCGACAACGCCTTCTACCGGGCCTGGTCGCACATCAGCAAGGACCCCGAGCGGCTGCGGGCGTGGCTGGACGAGTGGGTGTACGGGACGGCGGACCACGCCGAGTACACCGCCAAGCTGGGCGAGGACTTCTGGGCGGGGCTCGCGGTGGGCGAGGCGCTCAGCGAACCCGTGAACTACGGGCGGCGGCTGTGAGCGCGCCGCAGGGGAAGGAACGGACCATGACCACCACCGCACCGGAGACCGTCACCTCGTCCGAGCTGCTCTCCGTCGTCGCCTCCCGCGAACTGGCCTCCCGCCGCACGGTGTTCGCCGGCATCGGGCTGCCGACGCTCGCCACCGAGCTCGCCCGTCTGACCGTCGCGCCGCGGATCGAGGTCGTGTACGAGTCCGGGGTCTGCGGGGCGCACCCCTCGCATCTGCCGGAGACCATCGCCGACGCCGTACTCATCTCGGGCGCGGAGGCCGTGCTGTCGATGCCGGCGCTCTTCGGCTGTGTGCTCCAGGGCGGCCACATCGACGTGGGCTTCCTCGGCGCCGCGCAGATCGACCGGTGGGGCAACCTCAACACCTCCGTCATCGGCGACTGGGAGAGTCCCACGGTGCGGCTCCCCGGCTCCGGCGGCGCGATCGAGGTGATGGCCAACTCCCACGAGGTGTTCGTGGTGATGCGCCGTCACAATCCGCGCTCCTTCACAAAGAGTCTGGACTTCTGCACCACTCCGGGCCCCGACCGCGCGCTCGCCGAGGGCATCAGGCCGCTGGGCGCGGGAGTCACCCGGGTCATCACCGAGCTGGGCATCCTGGCACGCGAGGGCGTCGGCGAGGAGCTGAAGCTGATCGCCGTCCACCCGGGTGTCACGGCCGGGCAGGTCCGGGAGGCGACCGGCTGGGACCTGAAGGTGGCCGACGAGGTCGGCACCGTGCCGCCGCCGACCGCCGCGGAGCTGCGGCTCCTGAGGGAGGACGTCGACCCCGGCCGCGTCTATCTTCGCTGAGGGCACCCCCGACCCCGGGGAGCACCTCCCCGATCCCCACCCCGAGAGGACCGTAACTGCCATGCGTATCAGGATCGTCGGCGCCGGAGCCATGGGACGCGGCATCGCCCAGTGGGCGGCGGCCGGCGGACACACCGTAGAGCTGTGCGACGTCCGGACCGAGGCGGTGACAGCGGCGGTCGGCTTCGTACGGTCCATGCTGGAGCGCGCGGTGGACAAGGGGCGGATGTCCGCCGGGGACCGGGACGCGGCCCTGGAGCGGCTGGTCCCGCTGGACGACCCGTGGGCGCCCGGCCCGGAGGTGGAGCTGGTCGTCGAGGCCGTTCGGGAGGACCTGGACACCAAGGCCGAGGTCTTCGGGAAGCTGGAGCGGATCCTGCCGGAGTCGGCGGTCTTCGCGACCAACACCTCCTCCCTGTCGGTGACCCGGATCGCCGCGTCGCTCCGGGACCCGGGGCGGCTCGCGGGGCTGCACTTCTTCAACCCCGTGCCGCTGATGAGGATCGTCGAGGTCGTGCCGGGCGCCGCCACCCGCCCCGGGATCCCGTCGGTTCTCACGGAGCTGGTCGAGAGCTGCGGCCACCGCGCGGTCACCGTCGCCGACACCCCCGGCTTCCTGGTCAACCACGCCGGCCGGGGGCTCGTGACCGAGGCCCTGGCGCTGCTGGAGGAGTCCGTCGCCGACCCGGCCGGCATCGACCGGATCGCACGGGACGTCCTGGGGCTGCGCATGGGCCCCTTCGAACTGATGGATCTCACCGGCCTCGATGTCACGGCTGCCGTGATCGACTCGATCTGGCAGGGCTTCCGCCACGAGGACCGCCTCCGCCCGTCCTACCTGACGCCGAACCGGGTGACCGCCGGCCTGCACGGCCGCAAGACCGGGCAGGGCTGGTTCGCCTACGGCCCCGAGGCACCCGCCCCGGCGCCGGAGGCGCCGGTGACGGGTGACGCGGACCGGCCGGTGTTCGTCGCGGGCGGTGAGGGTGCGGAGGGTCTGCGGACCGCGCTGTCCGAAGCCGGGGCGGCGGTGGAGAGCGGCGCCGGGCCGTCCGACCGCGCCCTGGTCCTCGTCCCGGTCTGGGGCACGACGGTGGCTGCCGCGGTCGCCTCCCTGGGCCTCCCCGCCGCACGCGCCTTCGGCGTCGACCCACTGGCTCCGGCGGGCCGCCGGCGGGTGCTCGCGGTGACGCCGGCGTCCGATCCCTCCGCCGCGCGGGACGCCCGCGCGGTACTGGCCCGCGCGGCGGACGGCGAGGCCCCCTGGGCCGTGTCGGTCGTGCGGGACACCGCGGGCTCGGTGGCGCAGCGGCTGCTCGCGTCGGTGGTGTCGGTCGCCGCTTCGATCGCGGAACGCTCGCTGGCCACCCCGGCGGACATCGACCTCGCCGTCACGACGGGCCTCGGCTACCCGGCGGGGCCGCTGGCCTGGGGCGACCGGGTCGGCGCCGCGCGGATGCTGGAGCTCCAGCGGTCCCTGCACGCCACGACCGGCGACCCGCGCCACCGGCCGACCCGCTGGCTCACCGAGCGAGCCCAGCTGGGGCTGGCACTGACGGACCCGGGCACCACGCCGGCCGACTGCGCCTGAACCGTGCGCCGGGGCCGTGACCGTTTCGTACAAGACCTGGTCACGGCCCCCGCCGTACGGTCGTTCCATGACTCCACGACTCGACGCGATCTCCGTCGTCACGGCCGACATGGCCGCATCGCTCGCCTTCTACCGGAGGCTCGGGCTCGACATCCCCGCCGGGGCCGAATCGGCCCCCCATGTCGAAGTGGCCCTTCCGGGCGGGCAGCGCCTGCTGTGGGACACCGAGGACGTCATCCGCTCGTTCGACCCCGGCTGGACGGCTCCGAAGGGCGGTGAGCGCCTCGGTCTCGCCTTCCTCTGCGACAGCCCGGCGGAGGTCGACGCGGTGTACGCCGAACTGACCGCCGCCGGTTACGAGAGCGGCCTGGAGCCCTGGGACGCCGTCTGGGGCCAGCGTTACGCGGTCGTCCTCGACCCGGACGGCTGCGGGGTCTCGCTGTTCGCCGCCAACCCGTCGTAACCGGTCGCGGCCAGATAGCGGCCGAGGGTCGTGCCGGCCAGGTCCCGCATCTCCCGGGCCAGGTGCGCCTGGTCCGTGCAGCCCGCCGCGTACGCGGCCTCGGCGTACGGCGTTCCCGCCCGTACGAGGTCCAGGGCGCGCTGCAGCCTGAGGACCCTGGCCAGCGTCTTGGGGCCGTAGCCGAACGCGGCCAGCGAGCGCCGGTGCAGCTGGCGGGCGCCGAGCCCGACCGCATGCGCGGTGGCGGCGACCGAACGCCCCTGCCGCAGCTGTGCGGCGACGGCCACCGTGAGCGGGTCCGGGGGCCCGGTGCCGGCGGCCCGGCGCAGGGCGATGTCCTCCAGCGCGGCGGCCGGGTCCTCGGCCTCGCCGGTCCGCTCGGTGAGCCCGCGGACCTCGGGGCCCGGCCAGAGGGCGTCGAGCGCGACCCGCCGGTCGCGGAGCTCGTGCGCCGGGACGCCCAGCAGCGCGGGTGCCGTGCCGGGGGCGAAGCGGATGCCCGCGCAGCTGCCGGAGAGCGCCGCGGCGGGGGTGAACGCGTGGGTGTCGGGGCCCGCCACCAGCAGCCGCCCGCCGGCCCACAGCAGGTCCATGCAGCCGTCGGGCAGGACGGGCCGCGAGGGTTCGCGCGGCCCGGACCAGGTCCACAGGACCGCGCCGCCGAAGCGCGATGCCCGCTCCTCGTACCGTGCGTCCATGGTCACCAGGCTAGGGCCTCCCTCAGGGGGAGTCCTTGTCCCGGTTCCCGTGCAGGCGGGACTTCACGTCGTCCGGGGGCAGGAAGCGTGACCAGCGTTCGGGGAATTCGGACGGCATCGACACGTCCTCCTCGTCGTCCTCGTCTGCGTACGCGTCCCAGCTCGCCGCCCGTGCCACGAGTTCCGCGGCCTGGGCGGCCTTGATCCGGTCACTGGCGGCGCGGGCCGCGGCGGTGGCGAGCGAGGGCCAGACGCGGTCGATCGCCGCGTTCACGGCGGCGCCCACGAGTACGGCGAACGCGGAGATTCCTATCCAGAGGAGGACGGCGATGGGCGCGGCCAACGAGCCGTAGATGGTGGGCCCTTCGACCGTGCTCGTCAGGTAGATCCGCAGCAGGAAGCTTCCCACCACCCACATCGCGAGCGCCACGAGCGCCCCCGGCACGTCCTCTATCCACGGCGAACGGACGGGGACGGACACGTGGTAGAGCGTCGTCAGGAACGCGATGGAGAGCAGTATCACGAGCGGCCAGTACATGACCGCGAGCACCTCGGTGCCCCAGGGGACGAACTCCACCACCCGGTCGGGACCGACCACCAGCAGCGGCAGCACCACCGCGCCCAGCAACAGCGCGACCACGTACAGCAGGAACGCCAGCAGACGGGTCTTGACGATGCCGCGGTGGCCGTCGAGCCCGTACATCACGGTGATGGTGTCGATGAAGACGTTCACCGCGCGCGAGCCCGACCAGAGCGCGATCGCGAAACCGAGGGAGATGACGTCGGGGCGCGCGCCCGTGGTCACGTCGGCTATGAGGGGCTCGGCGATCTCCTTGACGCCCCGCTCGGAGAGCACCGTCTGCACCGCGCCCAGGATGTTGCGCTCGATGGAGGCGACCGTGGTGGTGGACGTCCAGTCGTCGACGTAGCCGAGCAGCCCGATCAGGCCGAGCAGCAGCGGCGGCAGGGACAGCAGGGTGAAGAACGCCGCCTCGGCCGCGAGGCCCAGGATGCGGTACTCGATGCACGAATTGACCGTGTCCTTGAGCAACTGCCATGCCATCTGCCGCTTCGAGACGTTGCGGTAGAGGACTCGAGCCCGGTGGAGCCGACCCGGTGGCCGCTCGGGTGTTTCATTTGCTGCCTGCACCTCCTTACCGTATCGGCATGGCACCTAGCACCCACACAGTGACCAACCAGGTTCCGCCGCTGGTCGGCTATGACGTCTTCACGGCCGACCGGGCGCTGACCGAGGCCGTCGAGCGGCATCTCGCGCCCGGGATCCTCGACGAGGCCCGGGAGGAGCTCAGCGGTCTCGGCCGGTCCGCCGGCTCGTTCCAGGCCCAGGAGTGGGGTGCGCAGGCCAACGAGAACCCGCCGAAGCTGCGCACGCACGACCGCTACGGGCACCGCGTCGACGAGGTCGACTTCCACCCCGCCTGGCACCGGCTGCTGGGGCACGCGGTCACGGCCGGGCTGACGGACGCCTGGGGAAGGCAGGGCGGCCATGTCCGGCGCGCCGCCGGTTTCCTGGTCTGGACGCAGGCCGAGGCGGGCCACGGGTGCCCGCTGTCGATGACGCACGCGGCGGTCCCTGCGCTGCGGACCGACCCCGCGCTGGCCGCGGAGTGGGAGCCGCTGCTGACGTCGCACGTGTACGAGGAGGGGCTGCGGCCCGCGTCGCAGAAGGCCGGTGTGCTCTTCGGGATGGGCATGACGGAGAAGCAGGGCGGCACCGACGTGCGGTCCAACACCACCCGGGCCGAGCCGCTGGCCGGCGACGGGGAGTATCTGCTCACCGGCCACAAGTGGTTCTGCTCGGCGCCCATGTCGGACGGCTTCCTGGTGCTGGCGCAGGCGCCGGGCGGGCTCAGCTGCTTCCTCGTACCGCGGGTCCTGCCGGACGGTGAGCGCAACGTCTTCGCGATCCAGCGCCTCAAGGACAAGCTGGGCAACAGGTCCAACGCCTCCAGCGAGGTCGAGTTCGACGGGACGTGGGCCCGCCGGGTCGGCGAGGAGGGGCGGGGGGTGCGCACCATCATCGAGATGGTGGCGGCGACCCGGCTGGACTGCGTGGTCGGTTCGGCGGCTCTGATGCGCCAGGCGGTGGCGCAGGCGGTCCACCACAGCGCCCACCGGAGCGCGTTCGGCGGACTGCTGATCGAGAAGCCGCTGATGCGCAACGTACTGGCCGACCTGGCCCTGGAGTCGGAGGCGGCGACGACGCTGGCGCTGCGGCTGGCCGCCGCCTACGACGCGGACACGGAGGAGGAGCGGGCGTTCCTGCGGATCGCGGTGCCCGCGGCCAAGTACTGGGTGACGAAACGGTGCACGGCGGTGGTCGGGGAGGCCCTGGAATGCCTCGGCGGCAACGGTTACGTCGAGGAGTCCGGGATGCCGCGGCTGTTGCGGGAGGCACCGCTCAACTCGATCTGGGAGGGCTCGGGCAACGTACAGGCCCTCGATGTGCTGCGGGCGCTGCAGCGTGAGCCGCAGGCGCTCAACGCCTTCCTCCAGGAGGTCGGGAAGGCGCGGGGCGCGGACCACCGGCTGGACGCGGCGATCAAGGACCTGCTGACGGAGCTGGCCGACCTGGACGCCGTCGAGGCACGTGCCCGGCGGCTGGTGGAGCGGATGGCCCTGGTGCTGCAGGGCTCGCTGCTGCTGCGCTGGGCGCCGCCGGAGGTCGCGGACGCGTTCTGCGCGTCACGGCTGGGCGGGGACTGGGGGTCGGCCTTCGGGACGTTGCCGCACAGTCTGGATCTGGCCACGGTCGTGGAGCGGGCGCGGGCGCGCGAGAGGTAGGCCCCATGCAGGAACGGTGACAAACGACGGAGGGTGGTGCTGCGCCGACACGGCACCACCCTCCACGCTTGTGCCGCACCGCACGGCGGGTCGAGGACTCCCCGCACGGCGCTCCGTCACTCTCGTACGGTCTGCGGCCCGGTCACCAGAGTTGCAAAGGGTTGCAACCATTGCGCGGAGTACGAGCCACCGGGCACCCTGCACGGCAGGATGTGTCCTTTGGGCCGGGTTTCTCTCTTCCCGACCGGGCCCACGCTTTGTTGGGGGGACCGTCATGGAAACAGACCCTGTCGCTCGACCGCGGCCGGAGAACGCCTCGTACCCGGCGCTCACCGAGCAGCAGGTCCACCGCGCACGGGAGGCCCGGCTGACGGGCGAGCGTACGGCGGCGGTCCCGCGCGCGGAGATCGGCGCGTCCTGGGACCGTGTGCTGCGCTGTGGCATCGACCCCGAACAGTCGCCGGAGAGCAGGCTGCTGGAGACCGACGAGATCGAGCACCGGCGCAGGAGCACGGCGCTCGGCGAGATCATGCCCGTCCTGCGGGACGGGCTGGCCACGATCGCGGACGCCGCGCAGCAGATCATGGTCGTCACCGACACCGAGGGCAGGATCCTGTGGCGTCAGGGGCACGCGGCCGTGATGCGCCGGGCGAAGGACATCTGCCTGGAGGAGGGTGCGGCCTGGGACGAGGCGGCGACGGGCACGAACGCCATCGGTACGGCTCTCGCCACGCGCACGCCCGTCCAGGTCCACTCCGCCGAGCACTTCGTCCGCGCCCTGCACACCTGGACCTGCGCGGCGGCCCCGGTGCGCGACCCCAGGGACGGCCGGCTGATGGGCATCGTCGACATCAGCGGGCCCGCCTCCACCTTTCATCCCGCGACGCTGGCGCTGGTGGGTTCGGTGGCGGCGCTGGCGGAGAGCGAGCTGCGCGGCCGGCATCTGGTGGCGATCGAGCGGCTGCGCTCGGTGGCCGCGCCGCTCCTGTGCCGGCTGGGCGGCCGGGCGCTGGTGGTCGACGTGCACGGCTGGCTGGCCGCCGTCAGCGGGATGCCGCCCGTGGACCGGCTGCCGCTGCCGAAGTCGCTGCAGCCGGGCACGGTGTGGCTGGCCGCGCTCGGGATGTGCCGGGTGGAGCCGCTGCCCGGCGGCTGGCTGGTCCAGGTCGCGGAGGGGGCGCACGACCGCTCACCGCGCCGGGTGGTGCTCGACCTGAGCCGGGAGCGGGGGCTCACGGTCCATGTGTCGGGCCCCGTGGGCAGCTGGACGCACCCGCTCTCGCCGCGCCACGCGGAGCTGCTGTACGCCCTGGCCCTGCACCGGGAGGGGCGTACCGCGGCCGAGCTGGCCGAGGACGTCTTCGGTGACTCCTCCAGGACAGTGACGGTGCGGGCCGAGATATCCCGGATGCGCCGCCATCTCGCGGAGGTGCTGACCCATCGGCCGTACCGCTTCCGCGAAGGCGTCGAGGTGGAGGTGGTCCATCCGGACGTCCCGGCCGATCTGCTGCCGCGTTCGACGGCTCCGGTGGTGCTCAGGGCGCGTATGCCCGCGGGGACGCTCTGAGCCGGACCGGGTTTGGCGGGAAACCGCGGTCGTGGTTTTCTGGCCGCCATGAGCGACTCCACACACTCGGCCCCCGCCGTTTCCGACGTGACCGTCTGGTATCTGGAACAGACGTCGCCCGCCGACCTCAGCCCCGCCGCCCTCCCCGCGGACGGAGTGACGGTCGCACGCTCGGAGATACCGCTGCCGGAGTTCAGCCGCTTCCTCTACACGGCGGTGGGCGCGGACGTCCGGTGGACCGACCGGCTGGACCACAGCTACGCGCAGTGGCGGGAGATCGTCGAGCGCCCGGCGGCCGAGACCTGGGTGGCGTACGAGAAGGGGACCCCGGCCGGGTTCATCGAGCTCGACGCCCAGGAGGACGGGGCCGTCGAGATCGTCTACTTCGGTCTGATCCCTTCCTTCCGGGGCCGCCGGATCGGCGGGCACCTGCTGTCGTACGGCGTGGCGCGCGCCTGGGACCTCGCGGAGCGCCACCCGGAGCGGGCCCCCACCAAGAGGGTGTGGCTGCACACGTGCTCCGACGACGGCCCGCACGCGATGGACAACTATCTGCGGCGGGGGTTCCGGCTGTTCGACACGAGGATTGAGCAGGAGCTCCAGGTCGCCCACCCCGGCCCCTGGCCCGGCGCGCACGCCTGATCGCGCGCGGCGTCACACCCCGGATCGCACGCCGGATCGCACGCCATCATGTCGCTTTGTCGACAGTGAGGGCGTGACCGACGCCACAGCGTCTCATTCCTCGGGACCATCTCGTCCACATATTGGATCGTGGTGGACTGGCCCGAGATGCGCGTGCCACGCTTCCGTCATGTCTGGAACTGGAATTGCCTTGGTGAGTCGGCGGCACGTCGACCTCGGCCGCATGTCCAGCGCCATCTGTCCGGTCCGCTGAGAGTCTCCAGCACCGCGATTCCCGATGTCTTGCTCCATCCCCCTGCGCACCGCCGCGCCTCACGCGAGTGTGCAGTTCAGAGCCGCCCTCCTGCAGTCCCGAAGGACGTATCGCCATGGCCGCCATCCCCGATAAGCCTGCTACCGCCACGCCCCGCCGCAAGGCCGGACGTCACCGTGGTGAAGGTCAGTGGGCCATGGGTCACTACACCCCGCTCAACGGGAACGAGCAGTTCAAGAAGGACGACGACAGTCTCAACGTGCGGACACGCATTGAGACGATCTACTCGAAGCGCGGCTTCGACTCCATCGACCCGAACGACCTGCGCGGGCGTATGCGCTGGTGGGGCCTGTACACCCAGCGCCGGCCCGGCATCGACGGCGGCAAGACCGCCGTCCTGGAGCCGGAGGAGCTGGACGACCGCTACTTCATGCTGCGGGTGCGCATCGACGGCGGGAAGCTGACCACCGGGCAGTTGCGCGTCATCGGCGAGATCTCCGAGGAGTACGCGCGGGGCACCGCCGACGTCACCGACCGGCAGAACGTCCAGCTGCACTGGATCCGCATCGAGGACGTCCCGGCCATCTGGGAGAAGCTGGAGGCCGTCGGGCTCTCGACGACCGAGGCGTGCGGCGACTGCCCCCGTGTGATCATCGGTTCCCCGGTGGCCGGGATCGCCGCCGACGAGATCATCGACGGCACGCCCGCGGTCGACGAGATCCACGAGCGGTACATCGGCAGCAAGGAATTCTCGAACCTGCCCCGCAAGTTCAAGACCGCGATCTCGGGCTCGCCGGTCCAGGACGTGGTGCACGAGATCAACGACATCGCCTTCGTCGGGGTGGACCACCCCGAGCACGGCCCCGGCTTCGACCTGTGGGTCGGCGGCGGGCTCTCCACCAACCCGCGGTTCGCCGAGCGACTGGGCGCCTGGGTGCCGCTGGACGAGGTCCCCGACGTCTGGGCGGGCGTCGTCGGGATCTTCCGCGACTACGGCTACCGCCGGCTGCGCACGCGCGCACGCCTGAAGTTCCTGATGGCCGACTGGGGTCCGGAAAAGTTCCGCCAGGTCCTGGAGGACGAGTACCTCAAGCGCCCGATGCTGGACGGCCCTCCCCCCGCACAGCCCTCCCAGCGCTGGCGCGACCACATCGGTGTTCACGCGCAGCAGGACGGCCGCTTCTACGTGGGCTTCGCCCCGCGCGTCGGGCGGGTCGACGGCTCCACCCTCGCCAAGATCGCCGATCTGGCCGAGGCGCACGGCTCGGGCCGGGTGCGCACCACCGTCGAGCAGAAGATGCTGATCCTCGACGTGGAGCAGGACCAGGTCGAGTCCCTGACCGCCGGTCTGGAGGCACTGGACTTCCAGGTGAACGCCTCCCCGTTCCGGCGCGGCACGATGGCCTGCACCGGCATCGAGTTCTGCAAGCTGGCGATCGTCGAGACGAAGGCGCGCGGAGCCGCGCTCATCGACGAGCTGGAGCGCCGGCTGCCGGACTTCGACGAGCCGCTCTCCATCAACATCAACGGCTGCCCCAACGCCTGCGCCCGCATCCAGACCGCGGACATCGGCCTCAAGGGCCAGCTCATGCTGGACGGCGACGGCAACCAGGTCGAGGGCTACCAGGTGCACCTCGGCGGCGCGCTCGGCCTGGAGGCCGGCTTCGGCCGCAAGGTCCGCGGGCTGAAGGTCACCTCGGCCGAACTCCCGGACTACGTCGAGCGGGTGCTCGGGAAGTTCCAGGAGGAGCGCGAGGACGACGAGCGCTTCGCGACCTGGGCCGCCCGGGCGAGTGCGGAGTCGCTGTCATGAGCGAGCGAGCCGCGCCGTTCTACTGCCCGTACTGCGGCGACGAGGACCTGCGCCCTCACGAGGCGGGGCACGGTGCCTGGGAATGTGCTTCCTGCAATCGCGCGTTCCAGCTGAAGTTCCTGGGCCTGCTGGCCCACGGACTCCAGCGCAACGACGTGGAAGGGGACGGGACATGACGGACACGCTGCACACCGCCGAGCTCACCGACGAGGCGCTGAGGGAGCTTGCCGAGCGGGCCGGGCGCGACCTGGAGGACGCCTCCGCGAGCGACATCCTGAAGTGGGCGGCCGACACCTTCGGCAAGCGCTTCTGCGTCACCTCCTCCATGGAGGACGCGGTCGTCGCCCACCTCGCCTCCCGGGTCATGCCCGGCGTGGACGTGGTCTTCCTGGACACCGGCTACCACTTCGAGGAGACCATCGGCACCCGGGACGCGGTGGACGCCGTCATGGACGTCAACCTCATCACGCTGACCCCGCGTCAGTCGGTGGCCGAGCAGGACGCCGAGTACGGGCCGAAGCTGCACGACCGCGACCCCGACCTGTGCTGCGCGCTGCGCAAGGTCAAGCCGCTGGAGGAGGGCCTGACGGCGTACGCCGCCTGGGCGACCGGGCTGCGCCGCGACGAGTCCCCCACCCGCGCGAACACCCCGGTCGTGGGGTGGGACGAGAAGCGCCGCAAGGTCAAGGTCTCGCCGATCGCCCGCTGGACCCAGGACGACGTGGACGCGTACGTCGCCGAACACGGCGTGCTGACCAACCCGCTGCTGACGGACGGCTACGCCTCCGTCGGCTGCGCGCCCTGCACCCGCCGGGTGCTGGAGGGCGAGGACGCACGGGCTGGCCGCTGGGCCGGTCGGGGCAAGACCGAATGCGGGCTGCACGGCTGATGACGACTGATCAGGAGATATCGATGAGCGTGACGGAGACGGGAGCCACCGTCTGGCTCACCGGTCTGCCGAGCGCGGGCAAGACCACCATCGCCTACGAGCTGGCCGGCCGGCTGCGCGCGGACGGACACCGGGTCGAGGTGCTCGACGGTGACGAGATCCGGGAGTTCCTCTCCGCGGGCCTCGGCTTCTCCCGCGAGGACCGGCACACCAACGTCCAGCGGATCGGTTTCGTCGCCGAACTGCTCGCCGCCAACGGCGTGAAGGTCCTCGTCCCGGTCATCGCGCCGTACGCCGACAGCCGTGACGCCGTACGCAAGCGCCATCAGCAGGAGGGCACCGCGTACCTCGAGGTGCACGTCGCGACCCCGGTCGAGGTGTGCTCCGAGCGCGATGTGAAGGGGCTGTACGCCAAGCAGGCAGCCGGCGAGATCAGCGGCCTCACCGGGGTCGACGACCCCTATGAGGCACCCGAGTCGCCGGATCTGCGGATCGAGTCGCACCAGCAGACCGTGCAGGAGTCCGCAGCGGCGCTCCGTGCGCTGCTCACCGAGAGGGGCCTGGCGTGAGCACCGTCGCCACCGTGCCGGAAGGCACCGTCAACCCGTACGCACTGAGCCACCTGGACTCCCTGGAGTCGGAGGCGGTGCACATCTTCCGTGAGGTGGCGGGTGAGTTCGAGCGGCCGGTGATCCTCTTCTCCGGCGGCAAGGACTCGATCCTGATGCTGCACCTCGCGCTGAAGGCGTTCGCACCCGCCCCGGTCCCCTTCACGCTGCTCCACGTGGACACCGGGCACAACTTCCCCGAGGTCCTCGAATACCGCGACCGCACCGTCGAGAAGCACGGGCTGCGCCTGCACGTCGCCTCCGTCCAGGAGTACATCGACGCGGGCAAGCTCCGCGAGCGCCCCGACGGCACCCGCAACCCCCTCCAGACGGTCCCGCTCACCGAGGCCATCCAGCAGCACCGCTTCGACGCCGTCTTCGGCGGCGGCCGCCGCGACGAGGAGAAGGCCCGCGCCAAGGAACGCGTCTTCTCGCTCCGTGACGAGTTCTCCCAGTGGGACCCCCGCCGCCAGCGCCCCGAGCTGTGGCAGCTCTACAACGGCCGCCACGCCCCCGGTGAGCACGTCCGTGTCTTCCCCATCTCCAACTGGACCGAGCTCGACGTCTGGCAGTACATCGAGCGTGAGGGCATCGAGCTCCCGGAGATCTACTTCGCCCATGAGCGCGAGGTCTTCAACCGCTCCGGCATGTGGCTGACCGCAGGCGACTGGGGCGGCCCCAAGGACCACGAGACGGTCGAGACCCGCCAGGTGCGCTACCGCACCGTCGGCGACATGTCCTGCACCGGAGCCGTCGACTCCGACGCCACCACCCTGGACGCCGTCATCACCGAGATCGCCGCCTCCCGGCTCACCGAGCGGGGCGCCACCCGCGCCGACGACAAGATGTCCGAGGCCGCGATGGAAGACCGCAAGCGCGAGGGGTACTTCTAAACATGACCACCATCACCGACCTGTCGGCCACCACCCTGCTGCGGTTCGCCACCGCCGGGTCCGTCGACGACGGCAAGTCCACCCTCGTCGGACGCCTCCTGCACGACTCCAAGTCGGTCCTCACCGACCAGCTGGAAGCCGTCGCGCTGGCCTCCACCAACCGCGGCCAGGAGGCGCCCGACCTGGCGCTGCTGACCGACGGACTGCGCGCCGAGCGCGAGCAGGGCATCACCATCGACGTGGCCTACCGCTACTTCGCCACGCCCCGGCGCCGCTTCATCCTCGCGGACACCCCGGGCCACGTGCAGTACACCCGCAACATGGTCACCGGCGCCTCGACGGCCGAGCTGGCCGTCGTCCTGGTCGACGCCCGCAACGGCGTGGTCGAACAGACCCGCCGGCACGCGGCCGTCGCCGCCCTCCTGCGGGTCCCCCACGTCGTCCTCGCCGTCAACAAGATGGACCTCGTGGACTACGCGGAGCCGGTGTTCGCCGCGATCGCCAAGGAGTTCACCGCCTACGCCGCCTCGCTCGGCGTCCCGGAGATCACCGCCATCCCGATCTCCGCACTGGCCGGTGACAACGTCGTGGAGCCCTCCGCCCACATGGACTGGTACGGCGGCCCCACCGTCCTGGAGCACCTGGAGACGGTGCCGGTCAGCCACGACCTGACGGAGTGCCACGCGCGCTTCCCGGTGCAGTACGTCATCCGCCCGCAGACCGCCGAGCACCCCGACTACCGCGGATACGCCGGCCAGATCGCCGCAGGGGTCTTCCGCGTCGGCGAGACCGTCTCCGTGCTGCCGTCCGGACGCACCACCACGATCGCGGGGATCGACGCGCTCGGCGAGAGCGTCGACGTCGCGTGGGCCCCCCAGTCCGTGACACTGCGGCTCACCGACGACCTCGACATCTCCCGCGGCGACCTCATCGCGCCGAGCGGGGACACGCCCGCCACCACGCAGGACGTCGAAGCCACCGTCTGCCACGTCGCCGACCAGCCCCTCACCGTGGGCCAGCGGGTGCTGCTCAAGCACACCACCCGCACGGTCAAGGCCATCGTCAAGGACATCCCGTCCCGGCTCACACTGGACGACCTCTCCCAGCACCCGTCCCCCGGACAGCTGGTGGCCAACGACATCGGCCGGGTCGTCGTACGCACCGCCGAGCCGCTCGCGCTCGACGCCTACGCCGACTCGCGGCGCACCGGCTCGTTCCTGCTGATCGACCCGGCCGACGGCACGACGCTGACGGCCGGAATGGCGGGCGCCTCGTTCGCCGCCGTCACCGACGGGGACGAGGGCGCCGGCACCTCCGCCGAGGACGCGGAGTGGGACTTCTGATGACCACGGACTTCTTCTCGTCCTTCGCGAAGGAGGGCGGCCGGGTCGGCAGCGGCGCCCTCGGGTGGGGGTGCCCCCTGGTCGAGCGAAGTCGAGAGCTTGGGGGAGGACTGGGCGGGGTCGGGCGATGTGCGTGATGACGTACGCGCACTGCCTGCGCGCCCGTTCGTACGACCCGCACCGCCCGTTCAGACGAAGACCTGCCGACCGCCCGGCCGCGCCACCCGACCTCAGGGGGCCGTGAGACCGGGCCGACGAGAGGAAAGCCTCCCGTGCCAGCCGCCCGTACCACTCTCCGCCGCGGCCTCGCCGCTGCCGCCGCATCGTCGCTGCTCGCCGTGGCGGCCACCGCCTGCGGCTACGGTTCCGAGGCGAAGGACGACGACTCCGCGAAGTCGAACGTCTCCGCCGGCGGGAAGAAGCTCTCCGCCGACACCGTGAAGATCGGGTACTTTCCCAACCTCACGCACGCCACCGCCCTGGTCGGTATCCAGGAAGGCCTCATCGCCGAGGAGCTGGGCGGCACCACGGTCAAGCCCTCGACGTTCAACGCCGGGCCCTCCGAGATCGAGGCGCTCAACGCGGGCTCCATCGACATCGGCTTCATCGGCCCCTCCCCCTCGATCAACGGCTACAGCAAGTCCAAGGGCCAGAACCTGCGGATCATCGGCGGCTCGGCCTCGGGCGGCGTGAAGCTCGTCGTGAACCCGAAGAAGATCAAGACCCAGGATGACCTCAAGGGCAAGAAGATCGCCACCCCGCAGCTCGGCAACACACAGGACGTGGCGTTCCTCAACTGGATCTCCGAGAAGGGCTGGAAGGTCGACGCCCAGAGCGGCAAGGGCGACATCTCCGTGGTCCGCTCGGACAACAAGGTGACCCCGGACGCCTTCAAGGCGGGGTCGCTGGACGGCGCCTGGGTCCCGGAGCCGACCGCCTCCAAGCTGGTCGCCGAGGGCGGCAAGGTCCTGCTCGACGAGTCGACGCTCTGGCCGGACGACAAGTTCGTCATCACGAACATCATCGTGTCGCAGAAGTTCCTCTCCGAGCACCCGGACGTCGTCGACGCGGTACTGCGCGGGACGGTGAACACCAACAAGTGGATCAACGCCGACCCGGACAGGGCGAAGGCCTCGGCCAACGCGGCGCTCGAGGAACTGAGCGGCAAGGCCCTGCCCGCCGAGGTCCTCGACCCGGCCTGGGCGTCCATCCGGATCACCGACGACCCGCTGGCCGCCACGCTGCAGGCGCAGGCGGACCACGCGGTCGAGGCCGGTCTGCTGGAGAAGCCCGACCTCAAGGGCATCTACGACCTGAAGCCGCTGAACAAGATCCTCAAGGCCGCGGGGCAGCCCGAGGTCGCCGACGCCGGCCTCGGCGTCAAGTAACCCCGACCGCAGCAGGATCACTGACGACTCCCAGGAGGTGACGACCATGGCGACCACCACCCTCACCAAGGCCGAGGACCGTGCAGCGGTCGAGCACGCCGCTCGTATCACCAACGTCTCCAAGTCCTTCGCCGGACCCGCGGGGCAGCAGCTCGTCCTGGACGACATCACGCTCGATGTCGCTCCGGGCGAGTTCGTCACCCTCCTGGGAGCATCCGGGTGCGGCAAGTCGACGCTGCTCAACCTGGTGGCCGGACTCGACCGACCGAGCGCGGGGTCCATCGAGACCCCCGGCGGCCGGCCCGCCCTGATGTTCCAGGAACACGCCCTCTTCCCGTGGCTGACCGCGGGCAAGAACATCGAACTGGCCCTGCGGCTGCGCGGGGTGCCGAAGTCGGACCGCCGCCCCGAGGCGGAACGGCTGCTGGAACTCGTACGCCTCGGCGGGGCGTACGGGAAGCGGGTGCACGAGCTCTCGGGCGGGATGCGCCAGCGCGTGGCGATGGCCCGGGCGCTCGCCCAGGACAGCCGGCTGCTGCTGATGGACGAGCCGTTCGCCGCGCTCGACGCCATCACCCGCGATGTGCTGCACGACGAGCTGACCCGGATCTGGCGGGAGACGAACGCCTCCGTCCTCTTCGTCACCCACAACGTGCGTGAGGCGGTCCGGCTCGCCCAGCGCGTCATCCTGCTGTCGTCGCGTCCGGGCCGGATCGCACGGGAGTGGACGGTCGGCATCGAGCATCCCCGCCGCATCGAGGACACCGCCGTGGCGGAGCTGTCCGTCGAGATCACCGAACAACTGCGTGGGGAGATCCGCCGACATGGCCAGCACTGAGACGAAGGCCGACGACCTGGCGGGTCTGGAGGCGGGGCTGGACGCCCTCGACGCCGTACAGGTACGCAGGACGCCGACCCGCGAGATCCTGCTCAACAAGGTCCTGCCGCCGGTCGTCGCGGTCGTCCTGGTGGTCCTGGTCTGGCAGCTGCTGGTCTGGGCGAAGGTCACCGACGACTACAAGCTCCCGCCGCCCGCGGCGGTCTGGGACAGCCTGACCGAGATGTGGCTGCAGGGCACCCTGCTGGAGGTCATCTGGACCAGTGTGTCGCGCGGTCTGCTCGGCTTCGTGATGGCCGTCGCCATCGGCACCCCGCTGGGTCTGCTGGTCGCGCGGGTGAAGGTGGTCCGGGCGGCGATCGGCCCGATCCTCTCCGGACTGCAGTCCCTGCCGTCCGTGGCGTGGGTGGCTCCGGCCATCATCTGGCTCGGCCTCGACGACAGGACGATGTACGCGGTGATCCTGCTCGGCGCGGTGCCGTCCGTCGCCAACGGTCTGGTCTCCGGCGTCGACCAGGTGCCGCCGCTGTTCCTGCGCGCGGGCCGCACCATCGGCGCGACGGGGCTGCGCGGGACGATCCACATCGTCCTGCCGGCGGCGCTGCCCGGCTATCTGGCGGGCCTCAAGCAGGGCTGGGCGTTCTCCTGGCGCTCGCTGATGGCCGCCGAGATCATCGCGTCCTCGCCCGACCTGGGCCTGGGGCTCGGCCAGTTGCTGGAGAACGGCCGGAACAACTTCGACATGCCGGGGATCTTCCTGGCGATCCTCCTCATCCTGTTCGTCGGCATCGCGATCGACCTGCTGATCTTCAGCCCGCTGGAGCGGCGGGTGCTGCGCAGCCGCGGTCTCCTCGTGAAGGGCTGATCTCCCATGGCCTCCCCCGTCCTGCTCGTCATCGCCCACGGCAGCCGCGACCCGCGGCACGCGGCGACCGTCCACGCGCTCACCGCGCGGGTACGGTCGCTGCGGCCCGGGCTGCGGGTGGAGACGGGCTTCCTTGAGTTCAACGCCCCGTCCGTGCCCAGGGTGCTGGAGCGCCTGGCGGCCGAGGGGGCGGGCGAGGTCGTCGCACTCCCCCTGTTGCTGACCCGGGCCTTCCACGCCAAGTCGGACATCCCCTCGGTGCTGCGCGAGGCCCGGACCCGGCTGCCCCGGCTGCGGATCGGCCAGGCCGAGGTGCTCGGCCCCTCCCCGCTGCTGAACACCGCACTGGAACAGAGGCTGTACGAGGCCGGGGTCTCCCCCGGCGACAAGGGCTCGACCGGGCTGGTCCTGGCCTCGGCGGGCTCCACAGACCCGGAGGCGATCGCAGTGATCGCTGAAATCGCGCGGGAGCTGCGGCACACCGGTTGGTGCGCCGTGCGGCCTGCGTTCGCCTCCGTATCCCTTCCCCGCACCGCCGACGTCGTACGCGCCCTGCGGGCCGACGGTGTACGGCGGGTCGCGGTCGCGCCGTACGTCATCGCTCCCGGCCGTCTCCCCGACCGCATCGCGGCGGGGGCGGAGGAGGCGGGGGCGGATGTGCTGGCCGGTGTCCTGGGGCCGTCCCCCGCGCTGGCCCGGCTGCTGCTCACCCGGTACGACGAGGCGTGCGTGCCGGTGGCCGGCGCGGCACCGCTGAGTGCCTGACCCTCCTTCTCCACCCCACGTCAACGGGCCGCGCTCGGTGAGCGCGGCCCGTCGGCAGGTGGTGCGGTGCGTGAGGTCTAGAAGACGCTGACTCCGTAGGCGCTGAGCGCCTCGGTGACCGGCTGGAAGAACGTGGTGCCGCCGGAGGAGCAGTTGCCGCTGCCGCCGGAGGTGAGGCCGAGGGCCGTGGTGCCGGAGAAGAGCGAGCCACCGCTGTCACCGGGCTCGGCGCAGACGTTGGTCTGGATCATGCCGTAGACGATGTCGCCGCTTCCGTAGTTCACGGTCGCGTTGAGGCCGGTCACCGTGCCGCTGTGGACACCGGTGGTGGAGCCGCTGCGCTTGACGGCCTGGCCGACCCGCGGGGTCGCGGCGGAGGTGATGTCCTGGTAGCTGCCGTTGTACAGGTAGACCCGGCCGTCGGCGGCGGAGGAGTTCGAGTGCCGGATGAGCCCGTAGTCGTTGGTCGGGAAGCTGGAGCCGGCCCGCGTACCGAGGGTGGTGGACTGGCCGGAGTTGGTGTACCAGGTGCTGCCTATCTCGGTGCAGTGCCCGGCGGTCAGCGCGTAGTAGGTGCTGCCGCTGCGGACGTTGAAGCCGAGGGAGCAGCGTCCGCCGCCGGCGTAGATGGCCTGGCCGCCCGCGATGAGCTTGTTGAAGGTGCCCTCGGTGCGGTTGATGTCGGCCTTCGCGCCCGAGTCGGTGACCGACTTCTTGATCGTGGCGATCTCGGCGGCGGTGACGGTGCTGTCGACGGTCACGACGACCTTGCCGGTGCTCGCCTCGGTGTACCAGGCGGTGCCCGCGATGTCGGCACCGCGTACGGCGGAGCTGGCGTCGGCCAGTTCGGCCTTCGTCACCGTGGTGTCCGGTGCCGCCTGAGCGACCGCGGTGGGTGCCGCGAGCGCCACGGCGGTGACCAGCCCTGAGGTGGCGGCGATGAGACGGGCGCGTCTGGAGATCGAGGAGAGGGGGGCGAAGCGCTTGAAGGTCACAGGATCCTCCGTCATTGGGGGGGTGTCCGGTCCGCTGGGTGGGCGGGCCGGAGTATGCGGCTGTCCGCGACCAGTGGGTTCTAGTCGTGGACCTGCCAACCGCACGACTCGAATCCTTGACTCCGCTTGAACCGGTGACAAGGACGTCTTCCGGACCGGGACGGAGAACGGACCCTGAACTCCGATATGCGTGCGGATGACCTCCGAACAACGGCGTCCGCTCACCGAACGGAGGAGAGCAGCGAATTGCAGCAAAGTCCGTAACGGTGGGCGGACGTCGGCCGCCGCCCGGACGCATCGCGTTCACACACACCGCCCCTGCCCGCGGGATGCCACGGCACAGGTCTTCGCAGCCCGGACCGGGCCCACCGGGGCGCGGCCCGTTCGGGCGGCTTACCGGCGTTTTGCCCGGCGGCTCCCCATGGCCGGAATCAGCCCCTCCGGCGATAACCGGCCGGGCTGCGGGCGCAGATCAGACCGACGCGGCACTCTTGCGGCGCCGCCCCGGCGTGTGCTGTCGAGGGGTGGGGGGCCGGCGGGAAGCGCCGGCTCAGACCTCTGCGAACGGATCGTCGATGAAGGGCGTCGCCTGGTGGAAGTAGAGCAGCCAGACGTCCCCCCTCAGCCGCCAGAGGGAACTGCGGTGGGACCGCAGGCCCCGGGACTCCGTGTCGAAGGTGAGGTGCACCAGGTCCGGTGCGAGCTGGTCCCCCCGCATCCGTGACGCGGTGAGCGCGACGGGAGGCGGAGCACCCGGGTCCGTGTCCGGCTGCGTCAGCATGGCGATGATCGTGTCCCGCTGCCAGAGGCGGCCGCTGGTGCCGATCTCCCGGAAGTCCGGGTGCAGCAGCGTGGCCAGCACTTCGGCGGAGGCCCGCACCACGGGGTCGAGGAGGCGTAGCTCGCCTTCGATGGCTGCGGCCACGGCGGGCGAGGGCTCAGTCACGCGTCATCTCCACAAGCTTGACCACGGTGTTCCAGTTACGGCTGGTGGCGACGAGGCCACGGGTGAAGGCGGGCCGTCCGAGCGCCACGGCGAGCTTGGAGCGCCCGAGCCCTTCGGGCGCGTACAGGTAGAGGGCGCGGTCCCCCAGCCGGAACTCCTCCGGGCGGAAGGCGTCGGCGTCGAGCGAGGCGAACCGTGCGGCGTCCACGGCCTGGTCGAAGTAGGTGACGTGCAGCTGCTTCGCCTCTAGCTCGGCGGCCGGGAAGGGACAGGCTTCGGCCACGCCGGCGAGATAGGCGCCCGAGCGGACGAGACAGTCGACCGGGAAGCCGAACCGCTCCTCGATGGCCCGCTCCAGCTCGGCGGCCAGGGCGCTCTCCTCGCCCGCCGCACCGCGGAACACGGCGTTGCCGCTCTGCAGATGGGTGGCGACGTCCTCGTGCCCCAGCTCCCCGAGCAGCGCCCGGAGTTCCGCCATGGGGACCCTCCGGTGGCCGCTGACGTTGACCCCGCGCAGCAGCGCCGCGTACATCGTGCTCATGCCCCCACCCTAGATCTTTTTCCACCCGCGACGGCCGCCGCGCCCCGTGGGGGAGGGCGCGGCGGCCTTCTGCGTGTCCTACCGGGCCTGCCCGGCCTATTCCACGATCTTCAGGAGCTTGTTCGCCGTGCCCTCGGTCGCGTTGGAGATGGCGTCCGGGGTGGCTCCGTCGGTCAGCGCCGTGGCGACCTCCTCGGGCGTGGCGTCCGGGTGTCCGCCGAGGTAGACGGCCGCGGCACCGACGACGTGCGGGGTCGCCATGGACGTGCCCGAGATGGTGTTGGTGCCGTCGTCGCTGTCGTTCCAGTCCGACGTGATGTCCGAACCGGGGGCGTAGATGTCCACGACCGAGCCGAAGTTGGAGAACGACGACTGCTCGTCGTCCACCGTGGACGATGCGACGGTGATGGCCTCGGGGACGCGGGAGGGGGAGCCCTCGCCCGCGTCGCTCGACTCGTTGCCCGCGGCGACCGCGAAGGTGACGCCGGAGGCGATGGCCTTCTGGACGGCGGCGTCGAGGGCCGGGTCCGCGGATCCGCCGAGGCTCATGTTGGCGACGGACGGGCCCTCGTGGTTCGCGGTGACCCAGTCGATGCCCGCGACGACCTGCTCGGTGGTGCCCGAGCCCGCGTCGTCCAGGACGCGGACGGCCACGATCTTCGCCTTCTTGGCCACCCCGTGGGATGCGCCCGCGATGGTCCCGGCCACGTGGGTGCCGTGTCCGTTGCCGTCGTCGGCGTCGGCGTCGTTGTCCACGGCGTCGAAGCCCGAGGTGGCGCGGCCCTCGAAGTCGTTGTGGGTGACGCGGACACCGGTGTCGATGACGTACGCGGTGACGTCCCCGCCCCCGGCGTCCGGGTAGGTGTACGCACCGTCACCGGCGGTCTCGGCCTGGTCGATCCGGTCCAGACCCCAGGACGGCGGGTTCTCCTGGGTGGCGTCGATGTGGAACTTCTTGTTCTGGACGACCTTGGAGACAGCCGGGTCGGCGGCGAGCCGCTCCGCCTCGGTCTCCGAAAGCCCGCTGGCCGAGAAGCCGTTGATGGCCGACTTGTAGTTCCGCTGGAGGGTGCCGCCGTACTCCTTGGCCAGGCCGGCCTTGTCGGCCTTCTGGTCCAGCATCACGATGTAGCTGCCGGAGACGGCTGTCGCCGCGTCCGCGCCGTAGACGGTGCCCGTCGCGGGTGCCGTGGCGGCTCCGGCGAACGGGGTGGTGAGCAGGGTGACACCGGCGGCCGCTGCCACGGCGGTTATCGCGGCGGTGAGCTTGACCGAACGCACACGCTTGTGAATTGCCATGAAGAGGGGTCTCCTCGTCATTCTTTTGTGGGGGGATTGGCCCTCGGCCGGAAGATCTCCGGGGGCTGCCTCGAAACACTGCTCGATTGACGCGCCCAGATCAAGACCTTCATGTAGCCGTCACCTAGTCGGCAAGCTTTCGTCACAGAAAACCTGCGCACCTGCCTCCATCTCGGGCAAACCGCCTGCTCTCTGACCGGACATGAGGACGCGTACGGGTTCCGGTCGAGTGAACTTGGCGCGATCGAGCGCGCATAACCCCACTTCATTGCTAATGAACGCGGGAACGGAATGTCATGTTTCAGTTGTGCACATCCCCAGCAATCCCCCCCGTCCCTCACTCGAGAACGCGCGGCACGCCGCTTGTACGACAAGTCGAAATGACGGGACATCAGAAAATCGGCCGGGTGCCACCGTCATTTCTCCCGAGGCGCTGACCGCGGCGACCCTGCCGTCCCAGGTCCAGCACGGGCGCCGTCCGACGGTCGCGGTCGTCGGCCTCGGTTACGTCGGGCTGCCCACCGCGCTCTCCCTCCACGCGGCCGGCCACGCGGTGGCCGGCGTGGACACCAGCGAGCCGCGGCTGCGGGACATCCGGTGCGGGCGCGTCGACCTGCTGCCCTCGCAGCACAGCCGGCTGGCCGCGGCTCTCCAGGACCCGGACTTCCGGCTGACGGCCGACCCCGCGGCGGCCACGGGCACGGACGCGGTGATCATCTGCGTGCCGACCCCGGTCGACGGGGATCTCGTACCCGACCTGCGCGCGCTGACCGCCGCCTGCGCGTCGGTGGTGGCCCACGCGGTGCCGGGACAGCTGCTGGTCCTCACCTCCACCAGCTACGTCGGCACCACGCGCGACCTCCTCGTCGAGCCGCTCGCGGCACGGGGACTGCGGCCCGGGACGGATGTGTTCGTGGCGTTCGCTCCCGAGCGGATCGACCCCGGGAACCCCGCCCACTCCCCCGACCGGACCCCGCGGGTCATCGGCGGCGTCACTCCCCTGTCCACCGAACTCGCCGCCTCCCTGCTGGCCGGAACCGCACCCTCCGTCCACCGGGTGTCCGGTCCGGAGGCAGCGGAGATGAGCAAACTGTGGGAGAACACCTTCCGGGCGGTCAACATCGCACTCGCGAACGAACTGACGGAGAACTGCCTGGAGTTCGGGCTGGACCCGCGCCAGGTCATCGAGGCCGCGGCCACCAAGCCGTACGGCTTCATGCCGTTCTATCCGGGTGCGGGCGTCGGCGGGCACTGCATCCCCTGCGACCCGCACTACCTGCTGTGGCAGCTGCGGGCGAGGAAGAGGACGTCCCCTCTGGTGGACACCGCGATGACGGCGATCGCCGAGCGGCCCGCCCGGGTCGCCGGGAAGGCGCGGGACGCCCTCGCGGCCGGCGGGCTGGGAACCGCCGGATCCCGGGTGCTGATCCTCGGCGTGGCCTACAAGCCCGGTGTGGCGGATCTGCGCGAGAGCCCGGCCCTGGAGATCATGGACCGGCTCACGGCCTGGGGTGCCACCGTCGAGTACACGGACCCGCTGGTGCCGAGCCTGGAACGGCACGGCGTCCTGCGGCGCAGTGTCGACGCCCCGGGAGCTCTCCACTGGGACCTCGTCGTCGTCCACACCGTGCACCCCGGGACCGACCTGGGCTGGCTGGACGGCGGCCCCGCCGTCCTGGACGTCACGCATCGCCTGACGACGGCCGCCGCCACCGGCGCCGCCGTATGAGCGCATCCCCGCCGCCGAGCCGGCGCATGCTGCTCACCGCCGCCGTCGCGACCCCGGCCGCCGGCCTCGCCGGGTCCCTCACCTCGGACGGGCGGGACCCGGACACCACCGACCGGTCCGGGGACGGCAAGGCCGCGGGCGGATCCACGAGCGCGGGACCGGGCCCGGGGAAGGCGGACCCGGCAGCGCCCGCCGGTGGTTCCGGACCACCGTTCCGCCCGGAACTCCCGGCGGAGGGGCTGGTCACCAACGAGTACGCCCACGGCCATCCGGACGCCGGGGACGCCCGTCTCTCGCCCGACTGGATCGTCACCAGCGGCTCCCTCTTCGCCCACTGGGCCTTCGGATGGACCGGTGTACCCGACGGCGAGGCGCCCGGCCCCGACTCGGTCCCGCACACCGGATCGGCCGTCTTCCGGCTCGTGAGCCGCCGTCAGGACTTCGGTGACACGAGCGTGCGGTCCTGGGTGTTCCTGAAGCCGCCGGGTGTCACCGCACGCACCCCCGCGCGTGCCTGGGACGGCGGGCATCTCTGGCTCCGCCACCACAGCGCGCAGGAGCTGTACGCGCTGAGCTTCCGCCGCCGCGACGGCATGGTCGTTCTCAAGCGCAAACATCCGGAGCCGGGGCGGCCCGTGGACGAGGAGGGCGTCTACACCACGCTCGCCACAGCGCATCACCCCCTCGACTACGGCCGGTGGCACCGGATCGCAGCCACGGTGAGCACCCGGGGCGACGACCGGGTCCGGATCGCGCTGGCCCTGGACGGACGGGCGGTCCTCGACGCGGAGGACCGGGAACCGGGCCGGCTGACGGCGCCGGGCGGGGTCGGGCTGCGCGGCGACAACACCGAGATGGCCTTCTTCGGCTTCACGGCGCGGGGCGACGCCGACCACCGTCGCCCGGCCGGAGGGGCGTACCGGTGAACGCCCTCCACCGGCCGCCGGCCGGTCCCCGCGCCTCCGCGCCGCACACCGCGCACGACACCGTGCCCGGCCCCCGCGGAATGCGCGCGATCAGGGCCCGGGTCACCCCCGCCGACCCCGCGCTCCGGCACGGGGTGCGCCGGCTGCTCGTCCTGTTCTGCCTGATGCCGCTCCTGGCCGTCCTGGCCCATCACACCGCCCGGCTGCCCCGGCTGAACCTCCCGGTCTGTTACGGGCTCGTCGTGCTGGCCGGCACGATCGCCCTGCTCTACGTCGCCTACAGCCGGTACGAGGACCCGGCCGAGGGCGAACTGCGGGTGCGGCCGGGCCCCGGCGAGGTCTTCCCGCCGCTGCCCGCCGACCCGCGGGTCGCGTTCCTGCTGGCCGTCAAGGACGAGGTGGACGGCATCGAGGCGTGCGTACGCTCCATGGCCGCCTCCGACTGCCCCGGCGTACGGATCATCGTGGTGGACGACCACTCCCAGGACGGGACGGGCGACGTGCTGCGCAGGCTCCGCGACGAGCTCGGCATCACCGTCATCCATCTGGACTCCAACGTCGGCAAGAAGCACGCGCTGGTCCGCGCCTGCGAGCTCGCCGACACCGAGATCATCGCCTTCACCGACTCCGACTGCGTCCTCGCCCCCGACGCACTGCGCCGCTGTGTGCGCGCCCTGGTCACCCACCCCGAGCTGGGCGCCGTGAGCGGCCACTGCCGGGCCCTCAACACGGACGCCGGATTCCTGGCGCGCGCCCAGGACGTCTGGTACGAGGGCCAGTTCAGGGTGGCCAAGGCGGCCGAGGCCTCCTTCGGCTCGGTGTCCTGCGTCTCGGGACCGCTGGCCGTCTTCCGCCGGGACGCCGTCTACAACTACCTCCCCGCGTGGGCCGACGACCGGTTCATGGGCGCGCCGTTCCGCTTCGCCACGGACCGCCAGCTGACGGGATACGTCCTCGGGCAGGCGTGGAAGGGCGCGGCGCTCAAGCGCCGGTACGCGGGCTCCCCGTTCGTCGAGGAGGACTTCGCCGAGCGCCGCTGGCGCGTCGGGTACGTACGCTCCGCGAAGGTGTGGACCGATGTGCCCGCCCGGCTGGGGCCCCTCCTGCGGCAGCAGGTCCGCTGGAAGAAGAGCTTCATCCGCAACCTCTTCTTCACCGGCTCCTTCATGTGGCGCCGGGGGCCCGGGCCCGCCGCCCTCTTCTACGGACACGTGCTGTGGGTGCTCGCCGCACCGGTGATGGCGTTCCGGCATCTGGTCTGGGCGCCGGCGCACGGAGCGCTCTTCCTGACCCTGCTCTACTTCTGCGGAGTGGTCCTCAAGGGCTGCGTCTGGGGGCTCGCGTACAGGATCGACCATCCCGGGGACACCCGCTGGCGCTACCGGCCCCTCATGAGCCTGTTCTCCTCGGTGCTGCTCGCCTGGCTGCTGCCGTACTCCCTGCTCACCGTCCGGCGGGGCGTCTGGTCCAGGGGGGCGGCATGAGAGAGCTGGTCCGTCCGGCCGCCAGGGCGCTGGCCGCACTGCTCAGCGCGGCCGCAGTCATCACCGTGTACCTTCTCGTGCTCTTCCGGGGGGCCCTGCCGTGACCCACTCCGCACCCACGCGTGCGCTGCTCGGGCTGCTCGCCGTGGCGATGGTCTGCGTGCCCTTCTACGGTGCGTGGCGCTACGACGAGTTCCACCGGTCCCTGGCGGCGCAGGAGGCGCCTCCCGGGCCCGAACCCGGGCCCGGTCGCGGGGCCGCCGCGGGCGGGCCGCCCTCCGAGGGGCGGACGGACGGCGCTGCCCCCGTCGTGCTGGCGTACCACGACATCGGACGCGACAGCCGCAGCCGCTACACCGTGACTCCCGAAGCGTTCGACGCGCAGCTCGCCGCCCTCGCGGCGGCGGGCTACCGGACGCTGAGCAGCGAGGAGTTCGCCGCGTATCTGCGCGGAGGGCGGGCTCCGGGGCCTCGCTCGGTGTTCCTGACCTTCGACGACGGCGCCCACGGGCTGTGGGTGCACGCCGACCGCATCCTCGCCCGGCACGGCATGCGGGCGGCCGCCTTCCTCATCACGCGTGCGGTGGGGAGCCATCGCCCCTACTACCTCTCCTGGGAGGAGATCGGCCGTATGGCGCGGTCGGGACGGTGGGACTTCGAGAACCACACGCACGACCTGCACCGGCGCGAGGCCGTGGACGCGGCGGGACGCACGTCCTCCGCGCTCGCCTCCCGGCTGTGGCTGGCCGGCGAGGAGCGGCGGGAGACGGCGGAGGAGTACCGGCGGCGGGTCGAGGCCGATCTGGACCGGTCGATCGGCGACATCACCCGCCGGGGCCTGCCGAGGCCCCGGCTCTTCGCCTACCCCTTCTCCGAGACCAGCGGGCGCGCCTCGCGCTCGCCGGTCACCGACCGGATGCTGCGTACGGCGCTCGCCGAGCGGTTCGTGGCCGCCCTGACCAACAGCTCCGGCCGTCCGCTGCCGGCCGGGCGACGGGCAGCCGCCGCCGGTGAGGTGCAGCGGGTGGAGGTCACCGCCGGCACCGGCGTCCGGGAGCTGCTGGCGGAGGTCCGGCGCTGGACGGCGGTGTCCCCGGCCGACTGTCCGGCCCCGTTCACCGAGCAGGAGTTCTGGCGGCCGAACGACGGTGTGCCCGCCGGCCTCGGGGTGTTCACCGGCGCGGGCCCCTATCCCGGCCGCACGGGGTACGCCGGCGCCGCCTACCGGCCGATGGCCTCGGCCGACTGGACCGGTTACGGGGTCGGCTTCCGGGTGACGGGGCTGCGGGAGTCGGAGAACAGCGCAGGGGTGATCGTGCGCGACGGCAGCCTCGGCCCGCTGGAGGTGTCCCTCAGCTTCAGTTACGTCCGGCTGCGCGAGCTCAGGGGCGGCCGCTGGCACGAGATCGGCCGCCGCACCCTGACCGACGCCGGTGAGCACCGGGTCAGGATCACCGTGGAGCGCGACCGGACCGTGGTCGCCGTCGACGGGAGGACGCGGATCGAGCAGGCCACGCGCGTGACCGGCGGCGACGCGACCGGCGGGATCGCCGTCAGTGTGCGTAACGGCGATCCCGAGGGGGGCTGGCCCCGCTTCACCTCCCTGACGGTGCGTCCGTCGGCCGGGCCCGGGGAGGACGGAGTACGGCGCGGTTAGCTCCTCCCCAGGCCTTGTCGACGCGGGTCAGCCCTGCCGGCCGGGGAGTTCGGCCTCGATGATGTCGGCCGCCCGCTTCGCCCCGCCCTCCCCCGCCATCTGCTCCCGGATCCGCTCCAGCTTCGCGGCCACGTCCGGGTCGTCCACCAGGGCGAGCACCGCGTCGCGCAGGGACGCGGCGTCGGCCTCCTCCTTCGGCAGGTGCCGGGCGACGCCGATGGCCTGGAGCATGTCCGCGTTGCCGAACTGGTCGACGGCCTGCGGGACCGCCACCATCGGGGTGCCGGTGGCGAGCCCCTCCTGGCTGCCGCCGGCGCCCGCGTGGGTGATGAAGGCGTCCGCCTGCTTCAGCACGGACAGCTGCGGCACCCAGGAGTGCACCTCGACACTGTCCGGTACGTCCCCGAGTTCCGCCGGGTCGACGTGGGCGCCGATCTGCAGCACCACGTGCCAGTCCGGCAGGTCACCGAAGGCCTTGACGCACTCGCGGTAGAACGCGGGCTCGTTGGTGTACGACGAGCCGAGGGAGACCAGCAGGACCTTCCCGGCTCCGGCCGGCCGCTTCCACTCCCCCTGGTCGGCACGCTCACCCTGGCAGGCGCCGACGAAGGTGAACCTGGTGTGGTCCACACGGTCGGCGTTCGGCTGGAGCGCCTCGGGGATGAGCACGAGGCCGCGGCGTGGCCGGGCCACGAAGTCGTCGGACGAGAGGTCGCCCAGACCGTTCTCACCGAGCCAGTCCGCGAAGCGCGTGTAGTACGCCCGGCCCCGCTCGGTCTGCTTGAGCTCGGCGGTCGCGGGGTCCCCGACCTCCTGCTCGTATCCCTCCCAGGGGACCAGGTTGGGCCAGAGCTGGACCGCGGGCACACCCCAGCGGTGGGCGAGGGCGCGGGCCGGGTAGGAGGTGATGTCGTGCAGGACGAGGTCCGGTTCGTCGCCCTCGAAGGCGGCGGCGAGCTGCGGGAGGGCCTGGATCGCGTCCTCGAGGAAGGGTTCGAGGTTGTCGATCAGCTCGGTTCCCCAGTCCTCCGGGTTGTCCTCGGTGGGCAGCACCGAGGTGTAGATCACGGGCTCGGCCCCGGTCTCGGCGACCTTCTCGGCGAAGGACGCCGGGATGGCGTAACTGACGCGGTGTCCACGGACGACGAGCTCCCGGATCACTTCGAGGCTCGGGTTCACGTGCCCGTGGGCGGCGATGGAGAACATGGCGATGTGGGCACGCGGGGTCGGTGTCATGCCCCTACCGTAGGCGAGACGCAACGTCTCGTCCAGCGTATTTCCGGGACCTCTGCCGGCCCGGTTCAGCGCTGGTAGCGGGCCAGCACCCTGTTCCCGTCGTCGACCAGGCGTTTCCTCAGCTCCTCGGTGTCGATGGCCCCGCTGTAGTACTCCTGGAGCGCGGGCGTGGCGACCTTGTCCTTCCATTCGGGGTACCCGCGCACCGACTGCGCGGGAGCGGGGCGCAGCGACCGCGCGAGGGCGGTGCCCGTCGCCCAGCCGTTCTCCTCCGTGTGCAGTGCGGGATCCGCGAGCGCCTCGGTGCCGGTCGGCAGCATCCAGTCGCCCCTGGCCAGCCGCACCATGTTCGGTGGACGCAGGAGGAAGTCGATGAACCGCGCGGCCTCCTTCTTGTGCGGGCTCTCCTCGGCGACCGAGAGGGTCTGCGGGCTGACTCCCTGGGCGAGCCCTCCGCTGCCGGCGGGGGTGGGCAGCACCGTCCATTCGAAGCCCTCGGGGGCCTGCTCGACGACCTGCTGGCGGTAGGAGAAGCCGAGCGGGACCATGGCGTACTTGCCGCCGAAGAATCCGGGGAGCGTGTCCGAACCCCCCATGCCGAGCGCCGAACGTGCCGCACTCCGGTCGGAGTTGACCTGGTCCCTGACCGTGCCGGGCATGACCCGGTCACCCTTGCCTGACCGGATGGTCACCTTGCCGTCCGCGCCCCGGTGGAAGAGCTGCCCGCCGGCGGAGAGGCCCAGATTGAGGGTGACGGAGACCGGCTCCTTGAGCGGCCAGGCGACCCCGTACGTCCCCTTCTCCGTCAGCTCCTCGGTGACCTGGCGGAACTCCGGCCAGCTCCAGGGCTTCTCCGGGGTCGGGATCCGGACGCCCGAGGACTCGAGGATCTTCTTGTTGGCGATGAGGACCTTGGGCTCCTGGAGGAACGGCACCCCGTAGACGCCGTCCCCGAAGGTGGTGGTGTCCCAGGACGCCTGCGGGATGTCCTCGGTCAGCCGGTCCGGCAGCAGGGTCCGCAGATCGGCGAGGTACCCGCCGTACGCGAAGTCCGCGAGGTCGTCGGAGGCGTCGTGGATGATGTCGGGCGCCTCACCCCCTTCGAAGGAGGTGAGCAACTGGTCGTGGACGTTGTCCCAGCTGCCCTGGACGTAGTCCACCTGCACGTCGGGGTGGGCGGCGTTCCACTCCCGCACGAGCTGCTTGTTGGCGTCGACGGACTCCTTCTGCCAGGCGAGCGACTGGAAGCTGAGCCGGACCGTGCCGTCCGCGCCGTCGCCGCCCTCTCCGGAGCAGCCGGCCAGCAGGAGGACGAAGGCGGTGGTCACCGCGGCGAGCGCGGGCAGCCGGCGGCGCATCAGTGCTTCACCGCCCCGGCCGTGAGACCGCCCGTGATGCGCTTCTGGATGATCGCGAAGAGCACCAGCGAGGGAAGGGTGGCGAGGAACGCGGCGGCGGCCAGCGGCCCCAGGTCGGCCACACCCTCCGCGCCGAGGAAGTGGGTGAGTACGACCGGCAAGGTCTGCTTCTCCGGTGTCTTGAGCAGGACGAGCGCGAAGAAGAACTCGTTCCATGCGGTGATGAACGCGAAGAGCCCCGTCGCGACGATCCCGGGGGCCAGCAGCGGCGCGGTGACCGAGATCAGGATCCGCGCCTTCCCGGCCCCGTCGACAGCGGCGGCCTCCTCCAGTTCGGGCGGCACGGCCCGTACGTATCCGGCCAGCATCCAGAGCGCGAAGGGGAGCGACCAGACGACGTAGACCAGGATCAGCCCCCACAGCGAGTTGATCAGGTGCAGGTGCTTGAGGACCAGGAACAGCGGGATGATCACCAGGACGAAGGGGAACGCCTGGCTGACCACGACCCATCCCGTGGCGGCCGTGGACAGCCGCCCGCGGTGACGGGCCATCACGTAGGCCATGGGCGTGGCGATGACGACCGCGATCAGGGCGGCGCAGAGCGCCGCGGTGAGCGAGTTGGCCGCCGCCCGGAGCAGCGGCTGTTCGTCGAAGGCCTGCCGGAAGTTGTCCAGCGTGGGGTTCTCGGGGATCCAGGTGGGGTGCAGTGAGCCGAGCTCACGGGCCGGCTTGAAGGCGGTGGAGATCAGCCAGAGGAAGGGGAACGCCAGGAAGACGAGGTAACACAGGAGCGCGGCGTACTGCCCGGCGCGCGCGGTTCTGCCCGTACGGAGGCTCATGCGTCCTCGCCTCCCCTGAGCCGGCCGGCGAGGTAGACGGCGAGGAGCACCGAGATGACGGCGACCATCACACATCCCATCGCGGCGGCGTAGCCGAACTGTCCGTAGCGGAAGGCCTCTTCGTAGGCGAAGAGCATGGGCAGCCGGGTCCGTCCGCCCGGTCCGCCGCTGGTCAGGACGTAGACCAGGGCGAAGGAGTTGAAGTTCCAGATGAAGTTGAGCGCGCTGATCGCGAGGGCCACCGGTCTGATGGCGGGCCAGGTGACCGTCCGGAAGCGGCGCCAGGCTCCGGCTCCGTCGAGGGCGGCCGCCTCGTGCAGTTCGTGCGGGGTGTTCTGCAGCCCGGCCAGCAGCGCCACGGTGGTCTGCGGCATGCCGGCCCAGATTCCGACGACTATCACGGCGGGCAGGGCGGTGGCCAGACCGGTCAGCCAGTCCCTGCCGTCACCGAGCCCGAGATCGCGGACGGTCTCGTTGAGGATGCCCGCGTCGGGGTTGTAGACCAGGCGCCACATGATGCCCACGACGACCTCGGGCATGGCCCAGGGGATGATCGCCAGGGCCCTGGCGAGCCAGCGCATCCGCAGGTTGGCGTTGAGCAGCAGAGCGAGCCCCAGGGCCAGTACGAACTGCGGGACGGTGACTCCGACCGCCCACAGCAGGCCGATCCGGAAGGAGTCCCAGAACAGGGAGTCGTGGAGCAGGTCCTGGAAGTTGAGGGCCCCGATCCACTGGGTGGAACGGGTGCGGCCCGACTGGGCGTCGGTGAAGGCCAGCAGGATGCCGTAGACCAGCGGGCCGACGCTCAGGATCAGGATCGGGATCAGTGCGGGCAGCACCAGGAACCAGGTGGCGCCGTCCCGGCGGCGGCCCTCACGCCGGCCGACTTGTGGGCTCTTGCGCCCGGACCGCTCCGTTGCGGTCGCCAATGTCATGAATTCGACCCCTTTTACTTCCTTGGATCGGTTTCATCCCCGTATCGCCGCCCGGGCGGCCTCCGTCATCGTGCTGACGGGCGGCCCGTTCGTCAAGGTGGCCTGCGAGGATGAGAAAATCGAGCCATGGACGACATGCGTGCGCGCGAGGTGCTGAAGGCCGCCGGACTGCCGGCAGGTGCGGAGCTCCTCGCGCTCGGCGAGAACGCGGTCTTCGGCCTCGGTGACCTGGTGGTCAAGGTCGGCCGGGACTCGACACACCACCCTGAGCTCCGGGAGCGGGCCGAGCGCGAGGTGGCCGTCGCCCTGTGGCTCGCCGACTCGGGCGTACCCGCCGTGCGGGCCGCCGAACCTCTGCCCCGCCTGGTCGAGGGCCACCCGGTGACCCTGTGGCACCGGCTGCCCGACGCCGTGCGCCCGTCCGAACCGCGCGACCTGGCCCCGCTGCTCACCCAGGTGCACGCGCTGACCGCCCCGGAGGGCTTCACGCTGCCGCGGCGTGAGCTGCTCGGCGGTGTCGAGCGCTGGCTGCGTCTGGCGGGCGACGCGATCGACCCGGCGGACGCCGACTATCTCCGCGGCCGGCGCGACGGCTTCGCCAAGGCCGCGGCAGCCCTCGCCCCGCACCTGGCGCCGGGCCCCATCCACGGCGACGCGCTCCCCCGCAATGTTCATGTCGGCCCGGACGGACCGGTGCTGGTCGATCTGGAGACCTTCTCCGCCGACCTGCGCGAGCACGACCTGGTGGTCCTCGCGCTCTCCCGCGACCGGTACGGACTGCCTGCGCGGGCCTACGACGCGTTCACCGAGGCGTACGGCTGGGACGTGCGCGCCTGGGAAGGGTGCGCGGTGCTGCGCGGCGCCCGCGAGACGGCGAGCTGCGCCTGGGTGTCCCAGCACGCCCCGGCCAACCCTAAGGCGCTGGCGGAGTTCCGGCGCAGGGTGGCGTCGCTGCGCGAGGACGACCCCGAGGTGCGCTGGTACCCGTTCTGAACCGGCCCCCGTAGCGCACGGGGCCGGAGGTGCGTCGCATAGGCTGACCGCATGGGAATCCTCGACAGGCTCACCGGAACCAGGCGCCCCGAGGACGGGGTGGAACCACGGCCGGCCGAGGAGCTGCGGAACGCCCTGCTCGGTCTCAGCCGGCCCGACGTCCCCTACGTCATCCGTGACGGCGCGCCGGAGGGCGCGGACCTGGTGGCGGAGTGGCGGATCGCCGAGCCCGCCTGGCAGACCTTCTTCGTCGGGTCCCAGCTGACGCACGCCATCCGGATCCGGATGCGCCTGGCCGAGGAGAGCCACGAGGTGCGGGCCGTCGAGGAGCAGTGGGAGGTCACCCGCGTCGGCAACCCGCCCCGGCTGCGGACCTCGGCGGCGTACGGGCGGGGATCGGGCAGGACCGTCTCCCGCCGCTGGACGCTCGAACGCGGGGAGGACGGCCGCCCCCGGACGACGGAGACATCCAGCTTCGACAGCGCGGAGTTGACCGGCCCGCTGCGGAACACCGCCCTCACGTCCGGCTGGACCTGGCGCGGAGTGCTCTTCGGGAAGCTGTGAGCCGGCCGGTCCCGGACGCGTCGTGTCGGCCGCACCCGCGCCGCGTATGCTTCCGGCCACTGCCCCGGACATCCTGAGACGGTGGCCGAGAAGCTTGCCAGCACGACGAACCAGCCGAAGCCGGACGTCACCTGCCCCGAGGGCCTCGCAGGGAAGACCGGCACCACCACGCGCTGCACCCTCACGGCCCGACGACGGCAGCACCCTGGGGGTGTCGTCCGTCAACGTGACCTCGGTCGAGGGCGACCGGATCGACTTCGACATCAAGGCCGACGAAACGGCTTCACCGGCTCCGGACTGACGCCCCCGCATCGCTCCCGCCCGGCTGCGGCTCGCGCCTCCGGGGGATGAGCGGCCAGGCGGCTTCCACGACGGCCGCGGGATCCGCCGTGCGCCGCAGATAGGCCTGCAGGGAGAGCGACTGCTCGGCCGCCGCGTGCACCTGGAGACCGTGCAGGTCCTCCAGCGGCATCGTCCCGACGGGCTGGTGCCGCTCCCCCATCCGCCGCACCACCCGGGCCGCGGCCACGGCGTCCGCCCTCGCGTCGTGCGCGTCCTCCAGCGACACCCCGTAATGGGCGCACAGTGCGTGGAGGGCACGCTTCCCCTTGCGGTACTTGTCGACATGCTTGTCGATCACCAGCGGGTCGATGACGGGCGAGGGCGCGTCCCCCAGCCGCTCGCTGACCGACTCCACGCCGTACCTCCGGCACTCGCGGTCGAGCAGGGAGAGGTCGTAGCGCGCGTTCATCACCACCAGAGGCGTCCCCGAGCGCAGCCCGTCGGCGACGGCCCGGGTGATCTCCTCGATCGCGGAGGAGGCCGGCATCCCGTGCTCGCGGGCGCGTTCGGTCGAGATGCCGTGGATCGCCGATGCCTGCTCCGGTATGGCGACACCGGGATCCAGCAGCCAGGTCCGCTCCCGGGAGACCGATCCGTCCGCCTCCAGCCGGACGACCGCCGCCGTCACGATGCGGTCGGTCTCGACGTCCGTCCCCGTGGTCTCCAGGTCGAACGCCAGCAGCGGCCCGCTGATCCAGCTCATCCCGTACCTCCTTCTGTGGTGCGTTCCCCCAAGTGATGACCACCTTCGCACGCACCACTGACAACGCCGGAAGGTGCGTCAGGAGACGGGTCTGGAGTCCGTCCAGACCGACTCGAACTCCTCGCGGTACGTCTCGAAGAGGCCGTGCTCACTGTCCTGCCCCGCCCTGACCACCGCACGCCCCCCGCCGCGCAGCACCAGCACGGGCGCCTCCATGCCGCGTGCGCGCCGCAGATACGGCTGGACGACCCCGACCGCGTCGGGTCCGTCGCCGTCCACCAGATACGCCGTGAAGCGCGGTGTCTCGTCGAAGACGTGGATCTGGAAGGCGCCCGGGTCGCGGAGCTTGGAGCGGACCCGGCGCATATGGAGGATGTTCATCTCCACGGAGCGGCTCAGCTCGCCCTTCTTGAGGCCCAGTTCGCGCTCCCGGCGCTTGACCGCGCTGCTGGCCGGATTGATGAACAGCAGCCGGACCCGGCAGCCCGACTCGGCGAGGCGCACCAGCCGGCGCCCCGAGAAGTTCTGTGTGAGGAGGTTGAGCCCGATACCGATCGCGTCCAGCCGGCGCGCGTTCCCGAACAGGTCCTCGGCGGGCAGCTGACGCTGCAGCCGCACCCGGTCCGGGTGGACGGAGACCACGTCGGCGTAGCGGTCACCGACCAGCTCCTCCACGGCGTCGACCGGCAGCCGCTCGGCTGAGGGGACGGCCGCGCCGCTGCCGAGGATCTCCAGGAGCCGCGCGGAGGCGCGCTCGGCCTGTGCCAGGACCGCCTCGTTGAGCGCGCGGTTGCGGGAGACCACGTTGCGCGCCACCTCCAGCTCGTCGAGCGCGAGCTCCACCTCGCGGCGGTCGTCGAAGTACGGCTCGAAGCAGGGCCAGTGCTGGACCATCAGCTCACGCAGCTGCGGCAGCGTGAGGAAGCTCAGGACGTTGTCGTCGGCCGGGTCGAGCAGATAGCCCTTGCGGCGCGATACCTCCCGGACCGCGACCGCGCGCTGCACCCACTCCTGCCCCGCCGGCCCCGCGGCGGCCACCACCCAGTCCTCGCCGTGCACCGGCTCGTAGATCGGCCGGATCACGGCGGAGACCACGGCGCGCAGCCGTTGTTCCACCAGATTCAGCCAGATGTACGCCCGCCCGGCGCGCTGGGCGCGGGTGCGCACCTCGTTCCAGGAGTCCGCTCCCCAGTTCAGATCGGCACCGATCTCCATGGGCTGTGCGAGGGAGACCGCCCCCGGCGGGGCATCGGTCGATTCCCCCTCGTGACCCGCGTCACCTGGGGGCAGCTCGAACCCTCCCGAGCTCACCCGTGTACCGCCTTCCACTCCCCCACCAACGATCAAGGAAGGGTACTCCGGCAGCGGGAGCCGGTGCAGCAGGATGCACAGGCTTCTCACTCAACTCCCCTGATCCAGGGGCTCGTTCCTTGCGGTGAGATCGGGCGGAGTGAGATGGTTCATAGCGATTGCGCATCCTCTCGCACGCCGCATACCGGACGGAGGAGCTGCCCGGCGGCCCGGGCCCCTGTCCGGGCGACACCGAGGTGCACCGGGTTGACCGGCCCGGGGGGATCCCACGACGGAAACCGGCCGCACCGGTCGACGTACTAGGTACAGGACCGTCTTTCGGGGAGTATCGGGGCGAAATCCCCCAGCACCCGGATCAGAAGTGGAAGAGTCCTATCTATGCAGGTCTGGCCGGGACACGCGTATCCGCTCGGCGCCACCTACGACGGCGCCGGAACCAACTTCGCGGTCTTCTCGGAGGCCGCCGACCGAATCGAGTTGTGCCTGCTGCACGACGACGGTTCAGAAACGGCGGTGGAGCTCCGCGAGACCGACGCCTTCGTCCGTCACGCCTATCTGCCCGGGGTGATGCCGGGGCAGCGCTACGGCTTCCGGGTGCACGGACCGTACGAGCCGCAGCACGGACAGCGCTGCAACTCGGCGAAACTGCTCCTCGATCCGTACGCGCGTGCGATCTCGGGGCAGATCCAGTGGGGCGAGGCGGTGTACGGCTACCCGTTCGGCAAGCCGGACGAGCGCAACGACCTCGACTCGGCACCGCACACGATGAGCTCGGTCGTGGTCAATCCGTACTTCGACTGGGGTGACGACCGCCGTCCGCGCACCGACTACCACCGCACCGTGATCTACGAGGCCCACGTGAAGGGCCTGACGATGCTCCACCCGGGCCTGCCCGAGGAGCTCCGCGGCACCTACGCGGGTCTCGCGCACCCCGAGATCATCGCCCATCTGACGGAGCTGGGCGTCACCGCGATCGAGCTGATGCCGGTGCACCAGTTCGTCCAGGACCACCGTCTCGCCGACGCCGGCCTGGCCAACTACTGGGGTTACAACACCATCGGCTTCTTCGCCCCGCACAACGCGTACGCCTCCTGGGGCGACCGCGGTGAACAGGTGCTGGAGTTCAAGCAGGCGGTGAAGGCGCTGCACCAGGCGGGCATCGAGGTGATCCTCGACGTGGTCTACAACCACACCGCCGAGGGCAACCACCTCGGTCCGACGCTCTCCTTCCGGGGCCTCGACAACGCCTCGTACTACCGCCTGGCGGACGACCAGAAGTACTACATGGACACCACCGGCACCGGAAACTCGCTGCTGATGCGGTCCCCGCACGTCCTGCAGCTGATCATGGACTCCCTGCGGTACTGGGTGACCGAGATGCACGTGGACGGCTTCCGCTTCGACCTGGCCGCGACACTCGCACGCCAGTTCCATGAGGTGGACCGGCTGTCGTCCTTCTTCGACCTGGTGCAGCAGGACCCCGTGGTGAGCCAGGTGAAGCTGATCGCCGAGCCCTGGGACGTGGGCGAGGGCGGCTACCAGGTGGGGAACTTCCCGCCGCTGTGGACCGAGTGGAACGGCAAGTACCGGGACACGGTGCGGGATCTCTGGCGGGGCGAGCCCCGGACCCTCGCGGAGTTCGCGGGGCGTCTGACGGGCTCTTCGGACCTCTACCAGGACGACGGCAGACGCCCGCTGGCCTCGATCAACTTCACCACCTGCCACGACGGTTTCACCCTGCACGACCTGGTCTCGTACAACGAGAAGCGCAACGACGCCAACGGCGAGGGCAACCGGGACGGCGAGAGCCACAACCGCTCGTGGAACTGCGGGGCGGAGGGGGAGACCGAGGACAAGGAGGTCCTGGAGCTGCGCAGCCGCCAGATGCGCAACTTCATCGCCACGCTGATGCTCTCCCAGGGCGTGCCCATGCTGAGTCACGGCGACGAGTTCGCGCGGACGCAGCGGGGCAACAACAACGGCTACTGCCAGGACAACGAGCTCTCCTGGGTCCACTGGCCCGATCCGGCCGCCGCCTCCCACGCGGAGGACGGCGACGAGGAGGGCGGCTCCACCGACACGAGCCTGCTGGAGTTCACCCGGTCCATGGTCTGGCTCCGCCGCGACCACCCGGTCTTCCGGCGCAGGCGCTTCTTCCACGGCCGTCCGGTGGAGGGCACGCACGACGAGCTGTCCGACATCGCGTGGTTCACCCCCAGGGGTGAGGAGATGACCCAGCGGGACTGGCAGGCCGCACACGCCAAGGCCATGACCGTCTTCCTCAACGGCCACGCGATCTCCGAGCCGGGGCCGCGCGGTGAGCGGATCTCCGACGACTCGTTCCTGCTCATGTTCAACGCGGGCGCCGAGACGCTGGAGTTCGCCGTACCGATGAACCACGGCAAGCAGTGGCAGGTCGTCGTGGACACGGCCATTCCGGACGGGGTGCCGCCGGGCGCGGGGCCCAAGGTGTCGGCGGGCGAGCGGGTGACGCTCGTCGGGCGGAGCATGACGGTGCTCAAGCGTCCGGCGTAGCCGGCCTTGGGCCGTCGGGGTGACCGGGCCGACCGGGCGGGCCCGCCCGGTCGGCCCGGCCGGCGCAGAAGGTGGGAGAGAGGCGTCCGGCTGGGTACGTACGAGTCCATGACGCCCACCGCCACGTACCGGCTGCAGCTCCAGCCGGACTTCCCGTTCGCCGCCGCCGCGGACGCCGTGCCGTACATCGCCGAGCTCGGCGTCTCCCATCTGCATCTGTCCCCCGTCCTGGAGGCCGTGCCCGGCTCGGGACACGGTTACGACGTCGTCGACCACACCACGGTGCGGGCCGAGTTCGGGGGCGAGGAGGGGCTGCGGGAGCTGGCCGTCACGGCACGCGCCCACGGCCTCGGGCTGATCCTCGACATCGTGCCGAACCACATGGCCGCGGCACCCCGGCACAACCTCCCCCTCTGGGAGGTGCTGCGCGAGGGCCCGGAGTCCCCTTACGCCCGCTGGTTCGACATCGACTGGGCCGCGGCCGGCGGGAAGGTGCTGCTGCCCGTGCTGGCGAGCCGGTTCGGCGAGGAGCGCGGCAGCATCGAGCCGGCGACCCGGGACGACGGCACGCCGGTGCTCCGCTACGCCGACCTGGAGTTCCCCCTGCGTGAGGGAACGGCGGACCTTCCGCCGGACGAGCTGCTGGCCGCCCAGCACTACCGCCTCGCGTGGTGGAGGCTGGCCAGGACGGAGCTGAACTACCGGCGCTTCTTCACGATCTCCGATCTGATCGGTGTCCGGGTGGAGCACCCCGAGGTCTTCGCCGCCACTCACTCCAAGATCCTCGAACTGGTCCGCGACGGGGTCGTCGACGGGCTGCGCATCGACCACCCCGACGGGCTGGCCGACCCCGCCGCGTATCTCGGGCGGCTCGGCGACGCCACCGGCGGGCGGTGGACGGTGGTGGAGAAGATCCTCACCGGCGACGAGGCCCTGCCGGCCGGCTGGGCGGTCGCGGGGACGACCGGCTACGACGCGCTGCACCGCATCGACGGCCTGTTCACCGACCCGATGGGCGCGGCCGACCTGCTCGGCCGCTACCGGGACTTCGCGGGCCCTCCCGGGGACCGCGGCGGCTACTGGACCGCGACCGTACGCCGCGCGGCGTACCGGGTGGTCACCCATGAGCTGGCCGCCGAGACGGAGTGGCTGACCCGCCTCGCCACCGAGGTGTGCGCAGGGGACGCCCGCCTGCGCGACCACGCGCCGTGGGCGCTCCACACGGCGGTGCGCGAGTTGCTGGTACGGGTGCCCGTCTACCGGCCGTACGTGACCGCCGGGGGCCCTCTCACGGAGATCGCCGAGTCGACGCTCCCGGCCGAGGCGGTGCGTGACGCCAGGGCGGTGTTCTCGGTCGCCCAGGAGGCGGACGCCGTCGACGTGGTGCGGGATCTGGCGCTGGGCCGCCTCGGCGACGGACCGGAGCACGTGGCGTTCTGCGCCCGTTTCGCGCAGACCGCGTCGGCGCTGCACGCCAAGTCGGTGGAGGACACGGCGTTCTACCGCTACGTCCCTCTCATCTCGGCGACCGAGGTGGGCGGCGACCCCGGCCGTCCGGCGGTGAGTCCGGAGGAGTTCCACGCCTTCTGTGCCCGGATCGCGCGGGACTGGCCGGCCACCGGGACGGTGCTGACCACCCACGACACCAAGCGCAGCGGGGACGTCCGGGCCAGGATCGCGGTCCTGACCGAGTGCCCCGAGCGGTGGTCCGCGCTGGTCGCCCGGCTGGCCGGGGCGGCCTCCGTGCCGGCCCCGGATCCTCAGCTGGCCTGGCAGGCCTGGCAGTCGGCGTACGGCTGCGCGGGCCTTCCCGCCGGTGAGACGGCGGGAAGGCTGGAGCCCGCGCTGCTGAAGGCCGTGCGCGAGGCGGGACTGTTCACCAGCTGGACGGAGCCGGACGCCGCGTACGAGCGGGCGGTGACCGACTTCGTGGCGGCCGGTCCCGGCAGCGACGCCGGCGAGGCCCGGTCGATGATGAAGGGCTTCGCGGACACGCTCGCACCGTTCGTGCGGGCCAACGTGCTGGGTGCCGCGCTGGTGCACCTCACGATGCCCGGGGTGCCCGATCTGTATCAGGGCACGGAGCGGGAGTACATCGCGCTGGTCGACCCGGACAACCGGAGGCCGTTCAGCAGGCCCTCCGGGGGCGAGGACGAGAAGACGGCGCTGACCACGGCCGCACTGTCGCTGCGCCGGGAGCGCCCGGAGCTCTTCGGTGAGTCGGGGACCTACGCCCCGCTGGGGGCACGGGGCCCGGCGGCCGCGCACTGTCTGGCGTTCTGCCGGTCGGGCGAGGTGGTGACGGCGGTGACCCGGCTGGCGCTCAGGCTGGAGGAGGAGGGCGGCTGGCGCGAGACGGAGCTGGCGCTGCCGGACGAGGGCCCGTGGGTTGATCTCCTGTCGTCCGGGCGGGAGTTCTCGGGCCCGGTCGTGCCGGTGGCGGAACTCTTCGCGGACCGGCCGGTGGCACTGCTCGTGAATGCGGGGCGCTGAGCGGGGCGCTCGCTCAGGGAGGGGGCACGGGCAGCGACGCGCAGAGCCGGAAGGTCATCCGGCCGAAGCTCACCTGGTCGCCGTCGCGCACCACGACCGAGCCGACGACCCGCCGGCCGTTGACGCAGGTGCCGTTCGTCGAGCCCAGGTCACGCAGGATCCACCGGCTGCCCTGCGCGGTCAGTTCGGCGTGCAGCCGCGACACCGTCTCGTGGTTGAGCCGCAGGCCGTTGCCCGGGTCGCGGCCGATGCGCAGCGGCTGCGGTCCGGGCACGGGCAGAAGGAGCATGGGCAGCCGCTCGGACTGCCACGCCCTGCGCACCCGGGCCGGAAAGGCGGAGACCCCGCCCACCGCGCGGAACAGGCCGCGGGACCAGCGCCCGCCGCCCGCCTCCAGGTCCGAGGTGAGCGCCTTCAGCTCCTCGGAGCGCCGGGCGGTCAGGGCGAGTTCCATGCGGCGCAGGAACGTGTCGTGGGAGAGCTTGCCCTGTGCGGCGCCGTCTCTGAGCACACCGAGTACACGGTCGCGCTCGGCGTCCGAGAGCCGCGCGGGATACGTGTAGTGCTCGAAGGAGGACGTCACAGCACCGATTGTCGGTCCGAGGGGCCCGAGGTGTCCAGACGATGCCCGCTTCCGGCCACCTGACCTGCGAGGCAGTGGATAAATGCTGATCACCGGGGCCGGGAAGTTGTTACCCTCACGCGCTGCCGCCTTCGGAGGCGGCACTCATGCCGAGGAGACTCTGTGATCCCTGCACCACCGGAACTGACCGTCCGTCCGCTCACCGGAGCGGACGAACTCGGTCTCTTCCTCCGGCTGTCCTATGTGCTCGACCATGAGCTCGCGGACGACCTCGCCACGGGCCGTCGCCGCCCCGAGTGGATGTGGGTGGCCCTGCGCGGTGACCGCGTGGTGGGGCGCATCGCCTGGTGGACGGGCCAGGACGGTGGCAGCCCTCAGCTCCTGGACTTCTTCGACCTGGACGACACCCTGCCGGAGCCGGAGCGCGGCGGGATCGGGCTCGAACTGGTCGAGAAGGCGACCGCCGCGGTCGTTCCCGCCGGGTCCGCCCGCCTGGAGTACGGACGGTTCGTCCCGCCGGACTGGCGCCAGGACCCCGCCGCCCGCGATGTCGTCGAGGCCCGGATACGGGTCATGGAGGCGAGCGGGGCCCGGATGCTGGTCGAGCGGCTGCGTCTGGAGTGGCGCGCGGGCACACCGGTGCCCGAGGACACCGGCCGGCTGGTGTTCCGCCGGGTCACCGGACGCGAGGACCTCGTCGCGCTGATGGCTCCGGTGATGGAAGGCACCCTGGACGCCCACGGTCAGGCGGACCTGGCCTCCGGCCTGAGTGCCCGCGAGGCGGCGGAGAAGCAGTACGACGAGGAGTTCGCCGGGCTCAGGACGCCTCAGGAGTGGTGGCGGATCGCGGAGTTGCCGGACGGTGAGCCGGTGGGCTTCGTCATTCCGGCACGCAACAACTACCACCCGATGATCGCCTACATCGGGGTGCTGCCGGCGCACCGGGGCCACGGCTACATCGACGACATCCTGGCCGAGGGGACCCGGGTGCTCGCCGCGCAGGAGGACGTGGAGCGGATCCGGGCGGCGACCGACCTCGGCAACGTCCCGATGGCGGAGTCCTTCGAGCGCCTGGGCTATGTCAACTTCGAGCGCGCCTTCGACATGGTCTGGGACCGGTAGACGTGAAAGCGGTGGACGCGGCGCACCGGGGGCCGTAGTGTCGGCGCGCGGACACACCGCCGGACAGGGAAGGAGGCGAGACACGTGCGTGACATCTGCACCATCCGTAGCACCACCACGTTCACGCGCTCCCGTCCCGTCCTCAGGACGGTGCCGGACTCGGTCTGACCGGGGGCGCCGCATCCCGGAGGACATCACCATGACCGTTCCGGTCATCCGCTCGCTCACCGCGAGCGACGCCCATCTCTTCCATTCCCTGCAGGGCCCCGCCCTGGTCGGCCGTGCCGCGTTCGGCCACCGCTACGCCCCCGTGCACGAGGGCGGTGAGTACCGCCCCGAGTGGACCTGGGTGGCCCTGCGCGACGGTGTCGTCGTCGCCAGGGCGGCCTGGTGGGGCGGGCCCGAGGACACCGAGCCCCTGTTGCTCAACTACTTCGACTTCGCCGAGGGCGAGGACGCCACGGGCGCCGAACTGCTGCGCCGCGCCCCGTGGTCCGTCGAGTACGAACTGATCGTGCCGCCCGGCTGGCGCGAGGCACCCGAGGTGCGGGCGGCCGCTTCGGCGCGGATCGCGGCCGCGGAGGCGGCCGGCATGAAGATCCTGGTCGAGCGGTACCGCTACGAGTGGACGCCCGCCGACGGCCTGCCCGAGCGGCCCGGCCGGCTGGAGTTCCGCGAGGAGCCCGACGACGCGGTGGTCCTGGAGGTCCTGCGCCGGGTCCACTCCGAGACCCTGGACGCCCACGCCCGGCGGACCGTCGCGGGGCCGGGCGGTCTGGAGCAGGCCGCCCAGGAGGAACTGGACTTCTTCAACTGGTGCCCCTCGCCCCGCTCCTGGTGGCAGCTCGCCTACACCCCGGACGGCCGCCTCGCGGGCATCCATGTGCCGGCCCGCAACCCGGGCGGACCCTGCATCGGCTTCATCGGGGTCGTTCCGGAGGCGCGCGGTCACGGTTACGGCTACGACCTGCTCGTCGAGTGCACCCGCTTCCTGGCCGCCGAGGGCGCGACGTCCGTCGCGGGGGCGACGGACCGGGGCAACACGCCGATGGCTGCCGCGTTCGCCCGGGCCGGTCACCGCATCACGCAGGAACGTGTCCATCTGGTGTGAGCGCCGTCCCCGGCGAACCTCCGGTGCGCTGCGCGCTGATCACGTCGCGGTACCAGGCGTACGACTCCTTGGGTGTGCGGCGCAGCGTCTCGTAGTCGATGTGGACCAGGCCGAACCGCTTGCTGGCGCCCTCGGTCCATTCGACGTTGTCGGTGAGTGACCAGGTGAAGTAGCCACGCACGTCGACGCCCGCGTCGATGGCCGTGCGCAGCGCCTCCAGGTGACCTTCCAGGAAGGCGATGCGGCGGCCGTCGGCGACGGGCTCGTCGACGGCGCAGCCGTTCTCCGTGATGTAGACGGGCGGCAGCCGGTCTCCGAAGCGGTCCTTCAGCTGACCGAGCGTCTCGGCGAGCCCTTCGGGGACGACGGGCCAGCCGAAGTCGGTGGTGTCGTAACCCTCGATCTCCCTGATGCCGAAGGGGAGTCCCCCGGGCATGGTGTAGCCGGAGAACGAGCCGAGCGCTTCGGGGCGCGGGGCGCCGACGAGCGTCGGGTTGTAGTAGTTGACGCCGTACCAGTCGAGGGGCGTGGAGATGACCTTGAGGTCGTCACCGACCGGCCCCGGCATCAGGGCGGCGAAGCCCTCGTCGGGATAACGGCCGGTGAGGACCGGGTCGGCGAACAGCCAGTTGGTCAGGGTGTCGTAGATCTCCGCCCCCGCCCGGTCCTCGTCGGATTCCCCCGCCGCCCAGACCGGTGTGTGCGAGAGCGCGATGCCGATGTTGTCGGCGCCGGCGGCGCGCAGCGCCCGTACGCCCAGTCCGTGTGCGAGGAGCTGGTGGTGGGCGGCCGGCAGGGCGTCGAAGAGGAGCGTGCGGCCGGGGGCGTGCTCGCCGAGCGCGTAGCCGAGCATGGTGACCTCGGCCGGTTCGTTGATGGTGATCCACATGGGGACCCGGTCGGCGAGGCGTTCGGCGACGATGCCCGCGTACTCGGCGAAGCGGTAGGCGGTGTCCCGGTTGAGCCAGCCGCCCGCCTCGTCCAGCGGGAGCGGCGTGTCCCAGTGGTAGAGGGTCGGGGCCGGGGCGATGCCGTGGGCACAGAGTTCGTCGACGAGCCGGTCGTAGAAGTCCAGCCCCGCCGGGTTGAGCGCGCCGCTGCCGCCGGGAACGACCCGGGGCCAGCTGATGGAGAAGCGGAAGGCGTCCGCCCCGAGTCCGGCGAGCAGGGCGACGTCCTCGCGGTAGTGCTCGTGGAAGCCGGTGCCCCGGGTGGTGTCGGTGCCGTCCTTGATCCGGCCGGGCTGGGCGGCGAAGGCGTCCCAGCCGGAGGGCCCCTTGCCGTCGGCATCGAAGGCCCCTTCCGTCTGGAAGGCGGAGGCGGAGGCGCCCCAGAGGAAGCCGGGTGGGAAGGTCGGCACGGTCATCTCGGCCTCCAGCAGCCGTAGGAGGGACCTTGTACTACTGCCCGGGCTCGCCGCGAATGAGCAGAACCCGGCAGGGCAATGATCAGGACCAGACCCTAATCGTCAGTTGCAGGCTCGTTCCAGTGCCCTGGGGCCGTGCGTGCGAATTCCGCCGATCGTGGGGCCTCCGGCGAGGCATCAGGTTCATGGACGAGGAGTGCTGAATGCAGTTCGAGGTGTGGGCCCCCGAGGCCGGTTCTGCCGCGCTGTGCCTGGCGGGCGGCCGGCGGCCGATGGAGCGGGATCCGCTGCGTGCGGGCTGGTGGACCGCGGAGGCGGAGGCGGCGGACGGGGACCGTTACGGGTTCTCGCTCGACGACGGCCCCGTGCTGCCCGATCCGCGCTCCCGCCGCCAGCCGGACGGGCCCGACGGCGAGAGCGCGGTCGTCGACCACGGCGCCCACACCTGGCGCACCGTCTGGGCCGGGCGAGGGCTGCCGGGCGCTCTCCTCTACGAACTGCACATCGGCACGTTCACCGAGGCGGGCACCTTCGACGCCGCGGCCGAGCGACTCGGGAGCCTCGTGGACCTCGGCATCACCCATGTGGAGCTGATGCCCGTCTGTCCGTTCCCCGGCACACACGGCTGGGGGTACGAAGGGGTGTCCCTCTGGGCGGTGCACGAACCCTACGGGGGACCGGCCGGGCTGAAGCGCTTCGTCGACACGGCGCACGGGCTGGGCCTCGCGGTCGTCCTGGACGTGGTCCACAACCACCTGGGCCCCTCGGGCAACTATCTGCCGGCCTTCGGCCCGTACTTCACGGACACGCACCACACCCCGTGGGGCTCGGCCGTCAATCTCGACGCCCCCGGCTCGGACGAGGTGCGCGCTTATCTGCTGGGCAGTGCGCTGGCATGGCTGCGGGACTACCGCCTGGACGGCCTGCGTCTGGACGCGGTCCACGCGCTGGCCGACGGGAGGGCGATCACCTTCCTGGAGGAGCTGTCCACGGCGGTCGACGCCCTCGCCTCGGAGCTCGGCAGACCGCTGGGACTGATCGCGGAGTCCGATCTCTGCGACCCGCGGACGACCACTCCGCGCACGGAAGGCGGCATCGGACTGCACGCCCAGTGGAACGACGACTTCCACCACGCGCTGCACACCGCGCTCACCGGCGAGTCCCAGGGCTATTACGCCGACTTCGCGGCCGCCCCGCTGGCCGCCCTGGCCAAGACCGTGACCAGGGCGTTCTTCCACAACGGTACGTACTCCAGCTTCCGGGGCCGCACGCACGGCCGCCCGGTCGACGTCACCCGGGCGCCCGCCCACCGCTTCGTCGGCTACGCCCAGACCCATGACCAGATCGGCAACCGTGCCCTCGGTGACCGGCTCGCCGCCGGGCTCTCCCCCGGCCTCCAGGCGTGCGCCGCGGCGCTCGTGCTCACCGGGCCGTTCACCCCGATGCTCTTCATGGGTGAGGAGTGGGGCGCCCGTACCCCGTGGCAGTTCTTCACCGACCACACCGACCCCGAGCTGGCCCGCGCCGTACGCGACGGCAGGCGGCGGGAGTTCGGGGCACACGGCTGGGCCGAGGAGGACATCCCCGATCCGCAGGACCCGGACACCCGGGCCCGCTCGTGCCTCGACTGGAGCGAACCGGAGCGCGAGCCCCACGCCCGGCTGCTCGCCTGGTACCGCGAGCTGATCGCGCTGCGCCACGCCCTGCCGGACCTCTCCGATCCGGACCTGGCGTCGGTGCGGACGGCGTACGACGAGGAGGCCCGCTGGATCGCCTACCGGCGGGGCGATCTGCGGATCGCGGTCAACCTGTCCGGGAAGCCCGCCGCCATCCCGCTGGGGGCCGGCCGCCACCGTGCGTCCGGGGGCAGGGTGCTGGCCGCCTGGGAGCCGGCCGAGGCCCCGGGCGGCGACGGGGTGCTGCACCTGCCGCCGGAGTCGTGCGTGGTGCTGGCCGACGACTGAGACCGCGCCCCCTGGGGGCGGCCGTCAGATCTTGCCCCGGTCCCATGAGTTCAGAGCGCCGTCGAAGGAGCGGACCAGGGCCAGTACGGCGGCCCCCGGCCGCGGGTCCAGGAACGCCTCCTGGAAGTGCAGGTGGTTTCCGTGCGCCTTGAACTCCAGGGGCACCCGGCCGCCCTCGCGCCAGATGATGCGGCCCGGTCCCCGAGGAACGTCGCCGCCGCCCAGCACGGCCGCCACGAAGAGGAACGGCAGCAGGGGCGAGAACAGCCACCACACGCACCACCAGAAGATCCGGCCCTTGTATCCCACCGCGTCGGGTGCGCCGGGCCGGCGCACCGTCCACCGCACGCGCAGCCCCCTCCTGAACGCCTTCTCACGTACGACCGTGCACAGGAGTTCGCCCTGCGCGCCGAGCACCTGGTAGACCGAGACGCCCTTCCCGCAGGAGGCGGTCACCACGGTGGCCGCCCGTGCCCCGCGGTACTCGTCCTCCCACACGACGAAGGAGCGCGCACCGCTGCCCCGGGCCGCGAGATAGGCGGGCACGCCGCCCGGCCCCAGCTCCCGTTCCACGTGGCCCACGGTCCGGGACGGCCCTGGTTCGGCATAGAGGTTGATCCTGCGGGCGACCGGCTCGGGAGCCACGCCCTCCTGTCGCCTCGGGTGACTCATCGTCAGCATGCCGGTCATCCGGTGTTCCCCCTCGTACGGTCCCCGCCGGTGCGAGGAGCGTACGGATCCTACGGCCGTGAGGGGTGATCGGGCCGCCGGAGGTGGAGGACTCGCGACCGCCCCTCATGGCACGGTGCGACCGCGCGGGAGTCGGCTCAGACGACGATGACCCGGCGGCCGCGTGAGTGACCGGCCTGGCTGTCGATGTGCGCCGCCGCGGCCTCGGCGAGCGGGTAGGTCTTCTCGACCGGGATGTGGAGCTTCCCCGCCGAGACGAGGCGGGAAGCCTCGGCGAGCGCGTCCGGCAAGCTCCCCGCCACGCCGGAGAACCGGACTCCGAGCGCGGGTGCTTCGAGGTCGGCGATGGAGATCACCTTCCGCGGATCCCCGGTCAGCCCGACGAGTTCGCGGATCACGCCCGAACCGGCCAGATCGAGCGCCGCGTCGACCGGGCCGAGCCGCCGCACGCGCTCGGTCCAGCCGTCGCCGTACGTCGTGGCACGGGCGCCCAGGCTCCGCAGATAGTCCTGGTTGGCGGCCCCGGCGGTGCCGGTCACCGCGATGCCGCGGTCGCGGGCGATCTGCAGCACCGCCGAGCCGACTCCCCCGGACGCCCCACTGACCAGCAGCGTCTGGCCGGGCCGCACACCGACCTCTCGGATGATGCGCAGGGCGGTCTCCACCGGGGAGGGGTACCCGGCCGCCTCTTCGAACGTCAGCCCCTCGGGCATCCGGGTCCAGGCCGACAGCACGGCGAACTCGGCGTAGGTGCTGGAGCCCCGGCCGAACACCTGGTCGCCGGCCTCGGCCCCTTCGACTCCCTCGCCGACCTCGTCCACCACCCCGGCGGCGTCCAGCCCGATTCCGGAGGGGAACTCCGTCGGTCGGACCTTCTGGAACTGGCCTTCACGGACCCTCCAGTCGTGGGGGATGACGCCGGCCGCCCGCACGGCGATACGTATGTGACCGGGACCCGCGTGGGGCTCCTCGGCGTCGACGAGGTGCAGGACGTCCGGACCGCCGAATTCAGCGAAGCTCACTTTCTTCATGCGGTGGACCGTAACACTAACGGTTAGTGTTTTAGAACGGTTAGCGTTTCCTAGCTGATAGCGTGCGGGTATGACCGAGCCGCCCGGACGCCGTGAGCGCAAGAAGGCCGCGACCCGCCAGAAGATCGCCGACGCAGCCCTGCGGCTCTTCCTGGAACGCGGTTACGACGCGGTGGGCATCCGCGAGGTGGCCGCCGAGGCGGACGTGGCCGTGACCACGCTCTTCTCCCACTTCGCGTCGAAGGAGGCCCTGGTCTTCGAGCAGGACGAGAACTTCGAGCAACGCCTCACGCGGGCGGTCACCGGCCGGGCCTCGCACGAGCCGCTCGTCCCCGCGCTGCGCCGGGAGACCCAGGCGATGGTGCGGCACTGCACGGCGCCCGGCGGCGCGACGATCTGGCGCATGATCGACGGGTCGCCCGCCCTGCGGAAGTACGAGGAGTCGATGAGGCTGCGCCACGCGGAGACGCTCGCGACGGCCATCGCCGCCGATCCCGGGCCGCCGCGGAGCGCGACGGCGAGCCGGGCGATCGCGCGGTTCGTGGTCGACGCCCATGCGCTGGCCCGCGAGGCGGCCGACCCGGACGGAGCGGTGGACGAGATCTTCCGGATGATCGAGGCGGCCTGGGAGGCCACGCGCCCCGCCCGGCCCGCGTGAGCGAGGGCGCCCCGGCCGCGCGTGAGCCGTGAGCGAGGGGCGCCCCGCGTCGCGCGGGAGTGGGGGCGCCCCGCCGGAACCGCTACTCGACGATCGCCAGTTCGCGCGCGGTGGTGTTCAGCCGCCGGCCCCCGCTCGCCGTGACCGTGACGATGTCCTCGATGCGGACGCCGAAGCGGCCCGGGAGGTAGATGCCCGGCTCCACGGAGAAGCACATCCCGGGGACCAGCGGCTGCTCCTCGCCCTCGATCATGTAGGGCGGTTCGTGGGTGGTGACGCCGATGCCGTGGCCGGTGCGGTGGATGAAGCGTTCGCCGTAGCCGAACTCCGTGATGACGGCACGGGCCGCCCGGTCGATCTCCTGGCATGCGACCCCGGGCCGGACAGCGCGGCAGCCGGCCTCCTGCGCCTCCCGTACGACGTCGTGGACCCGCTGCTCCTCGGCGGTGGGTTCGCCGACGTGGACCGTGCGGGAGGTGTCGGAGCCGTAGCCGTGCATCAGCCCGCCGAAGTCCAGGACGACCATGTCTCCCCCCTCGATGGTGCGGTCGCCCGCCTCGTGGTGCGGGTTGGCACCGTTCGGACCGGAGCCGACCACGGTGAAGTCGACCTGGGAATGCCCGTGTTCCACGAGAAGAGCGGCCAGGTCGGCGGCCACGTCGCTCTCCCGCCGGCCGGAGAAGCGGACCTTCAGGATCTCCTCGTACGTCGCGTCGGCGGCGGCCCCCGCGGCGGCGAGCCGTTCCAGCTCGGCCGCGTCCTTGACGGCGCGGAGCATCGGCAGGGCTTCGGTCAGCGAGGCGTAGGAGGAGTCGGGGAGGAGCCCTCGCAGGGCCAGCAGATGCAGCGCCCAGGCGTTGTCACTGATCCCGAACCGGCCCTTGGCGTGCAGCAGTCCGGCGGTCAGGGTGTAGGGGTTCGCCGCGTCCGTCCACTCCATCAGGGCGAGGGCCGGGGAACCCGGCGCGCGTTCCGCGTCGGCCGCCTCCAGGGCCGGTACGACGAGGACGGGTTCGTGGCCCGCCCGCAGGACGAGCAGGGTGAGGCGCTCGGTGTCCGCGGTCGGCCGGTAGCCGGTGAGGTGGACCATGTCGGGGCCGGGCGCGACCAGCACGCCGGCCAGACCGGCCGCGTCGGCCGTCTCGGCGGCGCGGGTCATCCTGGCCCGGTAGTCGTCCGCGGTGAAGGGCGCGGGCTGGTCGGTGCTGGACATGAGGACCTCCTGGCGGGACGACACGGCACTCAGCATCCTGCCCGGCCGCCGGGGCGGACGCGAGCAGGATGCCGGGTGCGCCCCAGCGGGATCGGCGAAGCCGTACGCCGCTGCTCACGTCCGCCGCGAACCGGCCGCGCCGGCCACCTGCCTCAGCGGAACGCGGCGACGTTCCGGGCGGCCCAGTCGGCGAAGGGACGCGGAGGGCGGCCGAGGACCCGCTGGACGTCCGGGCTGACGCGCAGCTCGGCCGGGTTCGGAGAACCGAGGATGTCCAGGGTGTCGTTGGCGAGCTCCGCCGGCATGCTCCGGCTCATGCCGGTCCAGGCCTCGTCGCGGGTGAGTTCGTGGAACCGCACGGGTGAGCCCAGCGCGGTGGCGATCGCCTCCGTCTGCAGGCGCGGAGTGATGACCTCCGGGCCGGTCAGTTCGTACACACCGCCGGTGTGCCGGTCGTCCAGCAGGGAGGCCGCCGCGACCTCGGCGATGTCCGCCGGGTCGATGATCGGCACCCCGATGTCGCCGAACGGCGCGGCGACGGTCTGTTGCGTGCGGACGGACTCGGCCCACCACAGCGCGTTGGACGCGAAGCCGCCCGGCCGCAGGATGACCCACTCCAGGCCGGACTCCCGCAACATGTCCTCAAGTCCGCGCATCGCGATCCGCGTCCGGCCCGTGGGCCTGGTCACCACACCCAGCGTGGAGAGCAGGACGACCCGGCGGACACCGGCGGACGCGGCTTCGGTGATGATGTCGGCAGGGCTGGCTCCGGTGGCGTGCAGGTCACCGGAGAGCAGGAGGAACAGCCCCCGCGCCCCGGAGAGCGCCGGCTTGAGGCCGGCCGGCTCGCCCAGGTCGGCCACCACGTGGCGGACACCGTTCGGCACCGCCGCCGCGTGCCGTGACACCGCCGTCACCTGCTCGCCCGCCTCGGCCAGTGCCTGCGTCAACGGCCGGCCGATGTTTCCGGTGGCCCCGGTCACTACGATCATTTCAGCTCCTTGTCAGGTTCCCTCTGTGTGGGCCTGACGCTAGGGGCGCGAGCTAACTTTTGGTAAGGACATACCTCGGGGTAAGCTCATGACATGGTGGAAGGTGTCCAGGACAGACAGGCCGAGGCCGACCGGCGGTATGACGTGTTTCACACCGGCTGCCCCGCCCGCGACGTGGTCGACCATGTGACCAGCAGATGGGGCGTCTGGGTGCTGATCTCCTTGCGAGACAACAGCCTCCGGTTCTACGAGCTGCGCGAGAGCATCCAGGGCATCAGCGAGAAGATGCTCGCCCAGACCCTGCGCGGACTGGTCCAGGACGGTCTGGTCTGGCGGGAGGTCGAGCCGACGACGCCGCCCCAGGTCACCTACGGGCTGACCGAGTTCGGCCGGGATGTCGGCGAGCCGCTGACCGAGCTGTTCGACCGGATCACCCGTCGGCTGGCACCGCCCGGCGCGGACGATCACACCTCAGCACCCCTGGAAGGGCCGTCCGCCGGCCGGTTCGGCCAGGAGGGCGAAGCCGCGCACCGGGGCCGGTCCCCCGGCGCCTGGGGCTCGAAGCCTGTGGGCGTCCGGGCTCCGGAGAGATAGCCCTCCAGCATCTCGCGCCGCTGGGCCAGCTGCCGTTCCTGGCGGACCAGCTCGTCGCGGACCTGCCGGACACGGGCCAGGAGCTCACCGCAGTCCCCCTCAAGGGTTTGCGCTCCGGCACAGGGCAGGATCTCCCGGATGATCCCGGAGGAGAGTCCGGCGCGGTAGAGGTCCTGGATGAAGGCGACCTGCTGGACGGCCTCCTCGGCATAGTCGCGGTACCCGTTGGGCAGCCGGTGGCCGGAGAGGAGTCCCTGTTCCTCGTAGTAGCGCAGCGAGCGGCTGCTGACACCGGTGGCCTTGCTGAGTTCCCCGATGCGCATGCTGCCCTCTTCCGTCCTGTACGGCTTGACATTGACGTCAATGTGAAAGTTTAGCCTGCGGTCATGAAGCCGACGGAACAGACAAGAGGCCGTATCGCGCTGGTGACCGGGGCCGCTACCGGCATCGGAGCCGCGATCACCGAGAGGCTGGCCCTGCAGGGCATGGACCTCGTCCTCGTGGCCCGGGACGCGGCACGGCTGGAGTCAGTCGCGAAGCGGCTGCACACCGACTACTCGACCGCCGTACTGACGGTGCCGATGGATCTGTCGCAGGAGGGCGCCCCCGGGCGGCTGGCCGAGCGGCTGGCCGGCGACGGGATCGAGGTCGACGTACTGGTCAACAATGCCGGCGCGAGCCTGGTGGGGCCCGTCGCCGCAAGCGATCCCGCCCGGGTTCGGGCACTGGTCGATCTCAACGCCGGCGCGGTGGCCGAGCTGACCACGCTGATGCTGCCCGCCATGGTCGCGCGGGGCAGGGGCTCCATCGTCAACATCGCGAGCACCGGTGCGTACGCCCCCGCCGCCTACCTGGCCGCGTACGCGGCATCGAAAGCGTTCGTACTGGCTTTCACGCAGGCCGTGTGGGCGGAGACCAGAGGCACGGGGGTGCGGGTGGTAGCGGTCAGCCCCGGCCCGACCGACACCCCGATGAACACGCGGCCGGTGCCGGGCAAGCGCCGGCCCGGCGATGTCGCCGACACCGTGATGGCCGCCTTGCGCGGCAACGCCCCCTCGTTCGTCGACGGCCGGGGAAACGCCGTCCAGACCTTTGTCCTCGGCCGCCTGCTGTCCTCCCGGACGGCTGTCCGGATCTCGGAGCGGTTCATGCGGAAGGCGGCCGTCAGCCACTGAGACCAGTGGGAGCCGGCCGCCCGCGCCGCTCCCCGCCGCTCCCCGCTCAGCGAAGCCGCACGACGAGGTCGGCCCGGTCGCGGTGCTGTTCGACCAGCCGGGCGTTGCGCTCGTCGGAGCCGGTGACCCAGCGCTCGGCATGGGGACGCGGTTTCCCGAAGCGCACGTGCCGGTCCACGAGCCTGCGCACCCGCAGTCCCGGGTCTGCGTCCAGGAACCACACCTCGTCCAGCAGTCCCCGCACCGGCGCCCAGGGCCCCTCGTCCAGCAGCAGGTAGTTGCCCTCGGTCACCACGAGCGGGATGTCCGCCGGGACGCGTACGGACCCGGCGACCGGCTCCTCCAGCGCCCGGTCGAAGGCGGGCGCGTACACCGCGTCCTGACCACCGGGATCGCGCAGCCGCCGGAGCAGGGCCGCGTATCCGGCGGCGTCGAGGGTGTCGGGGGCGCCCTTGCGGCCGGCCCGGCCGAGGCGTTCCAGCTCCGCGCCCGCCAGATGGAAGCCGTCCATCGGGACGAGGACCGCACGGCCGTCCAGCCGTTCGACGATCCGGGCTGCCAGCGTGGACTTGCCCGCTCCGGGCGGACCCGCGATGCCGAGGATGCGGCGTCCGCTCCCGGCGGCGAGGCCCCGGGCACGGTCCGCCAGCGCGGCGAGGTCGATCGTCTCCATGGCGGACATTGTCCCGGCACGGGTCCGAAGCGCGTTAGTGTTACGTATAACTCACGCAGTGTCCGTACGTCGAGGACGAGGTCCCCCATGTCTCACATCGCCCTGGTCACGCTGGTCGTCCGCGACTACGACGAGGCCCTCGCCTTCTACACCGGCGCCCTCGGGTTCGAGCTGGTGGAGGACACGGACCGGGGCGACGGCTCCCGCTGGGTCGTCGTGCGGCCACGAGGCACCGCGGGCACAGGGCTGCTGCTCGCGCGCGCCAAGGACGAGTCCCAGCTCGCGAGCGTCGGGGCGCAGACGGGCGGCCGGGTCGGGTTCTTCCTGCACACGGAGGACTTCGCGCGTGATCACGAGCGGATGCGGGCGGCCGGGGTCCGCTTCCTGGAGGAGCCGCGGCACGAGACGTACGGTTCGGTCGCGGTCTTCGAGGACCTCTACGGCAACCGGTGGGACCTGCTTCAGCCCGCGTGACCGCCTGCCGGGGACGTCACACCGGGCCGGCCGCCGTGCGCAGAGCTTCCAGGACCGGCCTGATCAGGGGGTGCCCCTCGGCCCCCTGCCGTACGGCGGCGAAGACCCGCCGGGTCGGGGCGACACCCTCCACGGGCCGTACGACCACCCGGCCGAGGTCGGTGCCGCGCAGCGCCGAGCGGGGCACGAGCGCCACCCCGGCGCCCGCGCCGGCCAGGGCGACCACGGCGTGGAAGTCGTCCGACGAGTGCTCCAGCAACGGCTCGAAGCCGGCGTACTCGCAGGCCAGGACCACCACGTCGTGACAGGGGTTGCCGGGGTACGGGCCGATCCACGCGTCCTTGGCGAGGTCGGCGACGGCCACGTGCTCCTGGCCCACGAGGCGGTGGCCGACCGGCAGCACCGCGTCGAAGGGCTCGGAGTACAGCGGCACCCGGGTCAGCCGCCGGTCGTCGTCGCCGGGTGCTCCCCGGTATTCGACGGCGACCGCCACATCGACCTGACGGTCCAGCACCATCGGCACGCTGGCGTCGCCCTCGGCGTCCTGCACCCGGACCCGGATGCCCGGCGCGGTGCGGGTGAGTTCGGCGATCGCGGGGGCGAGGACGAGCCCGATCCCCGTGGCGAACGCGGCGACCGTGACCGTCCCCGCGACGCCCGCGCTGTAGTCGGCGAGCTCCGCCTCCGCCCGCTCCAGCTGGGCGAGCACGGCGTTGGCGTGGGTCAGCAGGATCTCCCCCGCCACGGTCAGCCGGGCCCCCCGGGCCCCGCGCTCGACCAGCCGGTGGCCGGTCTCCTGCTCCAGGGCGGCGAGCTGCTGGGAGACCGCGGAGGGGGTCAGATACAGCGCGGCGGCCGCGGCCGTCACCGTGCGGTGGTCCGCCACCGCGCGGAGGATGCGCAGCCGCCGTGCATCGATCATGCACCCATGATCCCAGATCGTGAGACGGTTCTACGCGTCCAGGGCAGCCCGGGCGCCGACGAACGCGTCCACGGCGCGGTTGACGTCGTCGGTGGAGTGGGCGGCGGAGAGCTGCACGCGGATGCGCGCGGCTCCCTGCGGGACGACCGGGTACGAGAACCCGATGACGTACACACCGCGTTCGAGGAGGAGCTCCGCCATCCGGCCTGCCTTCGCCGCGTCCCCGATCATGACGGGGGCGATGGCGTGGTCGCCGGGCAGGATGTCGAAGCCCTCCTCGGTCATACGGGAGCGGAAGAGCGCGGTGTTGGCGTTCAGCCGCTCGCGCAGGTCGCCCGCGGACTCCAGCAGGTCGATGACCTTGAGGGAGGCGGCGGCGATGACGGGGGCGAGCGAGTTGGAGAAGAGGTACGGGCGCGAACGCTGGCGCAGCAGCGCGACGATCTCGGCGCGCGCGGCGACGTAACCGCCGGACGCGCCGCCGAGCGCCTTGCCGAGGGTGCCGGTGATGATGTCGACGCGGTCCATGACACCGTGCAGTTCGGGGGTGCCCCGGCCGCCGGGGCCGACGAAGCCGACGGCGTGCGAGTCGTCGACCATGACCATGGCGCCGTAGCGGTCGGCCAGGTCGCAGATCTCGGCCAGCGGGGCGACGTAACCGTCCATGGAGAAGACGCCGTCGGTGACGACGAGCCGGCGGCGTGCCCCGGACGCCTCCTTGAGCTGCTGCTCCAGGTCGGCCATGTCGCGGTTGGCGTAGCGGTACCGCTTCGCCTTGGAGAGGCGGATGCCGTCGATGATCGAGGCGTGGTTGAGGGCGTCGGAGATCACCGCGTCCTCGGGGCCGAGGAGGGTCTCGAAGACGCCGCCGTTGGCGTCGAAGCAGGAGGAGTAGAGGATCGTGTCCTCCTGGCCGAGGAAGGCCGAGAGCCGCTGTTCCAGCTCCTTGTGCACCTCCTGGGTGCCGCAGATGAAGCGGACGGACGCGAGCCCGTAGCCCCAGCGGTCCAGCGCCTCGTGGGCGGCGGCGACGACCTCGGGGTGGTCGGCGAGGCCCAGGTAGTTGTTGGCGCAGAAGTTGAGGACCTCGCCGGCGCGGCCTCCGGAGGTCACGGCGACGGTCGCGGACTGCGGGGTGCCGATGACGCGCTCGGGCTTCTGGAGTCCGGCGTCGCGGATCTCGTCGAGCGTGGTGCGCAGGTCATCGCGTACGGAATCGAACATCAGAGGTGTCTCCCAGGTGGATACGGGTGCGTACGAGGAGCGTCAGGCCCAGTCGAGCAGGACCTTGCCGCCGAGACCGCTCGCGGCGTCGTCGAAGGCGGCTTCGAAGTCGCGGTAGCCGTACCGGCCGGTGATGACGGGGGTGAGGTCGAGCCCGCCCTCCAGGAGTACGGACATGGCGTACCAGGTCTCGTACATCTCGCGGCCGTAGATGCCCTTGATGGTGAGCATCGAGGTGACGACGCGGGACCAGTCGACGGGGAACTCGGCGGACGGCAGGCCGAGCATCGCGATCCGGCCGCCGTGCGTCATGTTCGCGATCATGTCCCGCATGGCCTCCGGGCGTCCGGACATCTCCAGGCCGATGTCGAAGCCCTCACGCAGTCCGAGGGCGCGCTGGCCGTCGGCGACGGTCGCGCCGCCGACGTTCAGGGCGAGGTCCACCCCGACCTTCCTGGCGAGGTCGAGCCGCGCCTCGCTGACGTCGGTGATGACGACGTTGCGGGCGCCCGCGTGGCGGGCGACGGCGGCGGCCATGATGCCGATCGGGCCGGCGCCGGTGATGAGCACGTCCTCGCCGACCAGGGGGAAGGAGAGGGCCGTGTGCACCGCGTTGCCGAACGGGTCGAAGATCGCGGCGACGTCGAGGTCGACCTTGTCCCGGTGCACCCAGACGTTGGACGCGGGCAGCGCCAGGTATTCGGCGAACGCCCCGTCGCGCCCGACCCCGAGCCCGAGGGTGGAGCGGCACAGGTGCCGGCGCCCGGCGAGGCAGTTGCGGCACTTCCCGCAGACCAGGTGGCCCTCTCCGCTGACCAGGTCGCCGACCTTGATGTCGACGACGTCCGCGCCGATCCCGGCGACCTCGCCGACGAACTCGTGGCCCAGGACGAGCGGGGTGCGCACGGCCTGCTGCGCCCAGCCGTCGTAGTCGCGGATGTGCAGGTCGGTGCCGCAGATCCCGGTGCGCAGCACCTTGATCAGCACGTCCCCGGGGCCGGTCTCCGGCTCCGGCACGTCCATCAGCCACAGTCCGGGCTCGGCCTTGTGCTTCACGAGTGCCTTCACGGCTGCGGCTCCCTGTACTGGTACCTGGTGGACATGTCCGGGCAGGGGCATGCCGAAGGCGGCCTGCGGCCCGGGGTGGCTGGGGGTGACGGCGGACGGAGCAGGTGAGCGCGTCATCCGCCGCTCGCTGCCGTCACAGAGACCTTGCCGCACGCCGGACCGCAGGTCCATCGAGGATTTCTTAAGCGCCGCCGCAGCTGCGCTTCACGCCCCGCTCCGCACCGCGCGCCCCCCACCTCGCGCTTCAACACCTTCTCGGGCGCCGTTCGCTCAGGGCCGGGGCCAGGGCCGCCCGTCGAGGTTCTCGATGTCACTGTTGAAGCGCTTGAGGTACGCGGCGAAGGTTGCGACCTCGTCGGGCGTCCAGTCGGCCATGACCCGCTCCAGGCCGCTGATGTTCGCCGCACGCTCCGCGTCGAGACTGTCTTCACCCACACCGGTGATCCGGAACTTGCGGGCGATGCCCCCGTCGGGGTCCGGGATGCGTTCGACCAGACCGACGCGCAGCATGGCGGCGGTCTGCCGGTTCAGGGTGGAGGCGTCGAGACCGAAGGCGTCGCTGAGCTGGCCGATGGACATCGGGCCTTCCATACGGATGCGGCTCAGCAGGGTGTACGCGCTGCGGTCGAGATGTCCGCCGCCACGCCTCGACCGGGACGCGCCCGGCTGGAGGTGCCGTCCGAGCAGCATCGCCTCGAATTCGATCAGGTGCGTCGGCTTGTCCACGGTCCTTCTCTCGACCGCGTGCGCGGCGCCTCGGAGCTCTCTTCACGGCACATATACCACCCGGCGGGCCCCCGCCAGATTTAGGTATGTTGACATAGCTATCTTTCGGTACCCATACTGAGGGTGTGCCCGATCCCACCGCGCCCGACCAGGACATCGACCACGTAGCCTCCGCGCTCGTGGCGTCCCTGCCTGCGCTGCACCGGGGTCTGGAGCGGCAGGTCGCACACGCTTTCCCGCATCCTCGGCTCCCCGACGGCCAGTTGGCGCTGCTGTTCCTCGTCGAGGAGCGCGAAGGGGTCACCGTCAGGGACGCGGCCGAAGCGCTGCTGATGAAGCCGAACAACGTCAGCGCCCTCGTCTCCCAGCTCACCGACCGGGGACTGCTGGAACGCCGGCAGGACGCGGCCGACAAGCGGGTCGCCCATCTGCACCCGACGGCCACGGCCCGGGAGCGGCTCGCCGAGGCCCGGGGGCTCAAGGAAGCCCATCTGGCGGGAGCGCTGCGCACCCTCACCGAGGGGGAGCTCGACGCCCTCGGTGCCGCCCTGGGCGCGCTGACCTCGTTGAACCGGGGCCTCCACTCCCCCATCGGCTGACTCCGCCCCGCCGGGCCCCCGGCGCCTGCGGCGCGGCCGTCGTAGCCGGGGCGCGTCTTCCCGCCGCCCCGGAGTCCCTTCTTCCGTACCGAGTTTCACAGACAAGGCTTCCGCATGTCCTCCACCACCGTGGACACCTCCGCCCTGCCCGAGAGCAGTCCACCCGACGTGCCCCGGGGCCGGCGTGCCAACCCCTGGCTGACCCTGATCGCCGTGGCCATCGGCCTGTTCATGGTCAACCTCGACGGTTCGGTCGTCGCGATCGCCAACCCGGAGATCGGCCGGGACCTCGACGCGTCCACCGCCGACCTGCAGTGGGTCACCAACGCCTATCTGATCGCCATGGCCGCCCTGCTGATCCTGGGCGGCAAGCTCGGTGACCGCTTCGGGCGTCACACGGTCTACATGGTCGGCACCGTCGGCTTCACCCTGGCCTCGGTCGCGATCGCCCTCTCCGGTTCCATCGAGGGCGTCATCGCCTTCCGTGCCGTGCAGGGTCTCTTCGGCGCACTGCTGATCCCCAACACCCTCGGTCTGCTGCGCGCGGTCTTCCCGCCCCAGAAGTTCGGCATGGCCGTGGGTCTGTGGGCCATGGTGGCGTCCTGCTCGACCGCGCTCGGCCCGATCGTCGGCGGTCTCCTCATCGAGCACGTCAACTGGGAGTCGGTCTTCTACATCAACGCCCCCATCGGCGTCTTCGCTCTGGTGTTCAGCCTGTTCGTCCTTCCCAAGAGCAAGGACTCCACGGGGAACCACCGCTTCGACGTACCCGGCGTGCTCCTGCTCGCCGTCGGTCTGGTCGCCCTGATCTTCGGCGTCGTCAAGGGGGAGACCTGGGGCTGGACGTCCGGCGGAACGCTGGGGTCGATCGTCGCGGGCCTGGCCGTGCTGGCCGTCTTCTGCTGGTACGAGACGCGCCAGGAGCACCCGCTGCTGCCGATGCGCCTCTTCCGCAACCGTTCGCTGACCATCGGCGCGATCGTCACCGCGATCAACTTCTTCGTGATGCTCGGTGTCATCTTCTTCGTGATGCTGTACCTGCAGAACGTGCGTGGCTTCACCCCGGTCGAGGCCGGCGTCCGCACCCTGCCGTTCAGCCTGGCCACGGTGGTGGCGGCGCCGCTCGGCGCCGCCCTGACGCAGCGCTTCGGCCCGCGGGTGACCATGCCGGCCGGCATGGTCCTCCAGGCGGCGGCCTCCCTGTGGATGCTGACCTGGGACGCGGATTCGGCGTTCGCCGCGATGTGGCCGCCGTTCCTCGCCATCGGTCTGGGCGTCGGCATGGTGATGTCCGCGTCCTCCGACGCCATCGTGGGCAACGCCCCCCGCAAGGACGGCGGCGTCGCGGGCGGGCTCCAGGCCACCTCGCTGCAGATCGGCGGTGCGCTCGGCACGTCCGTGCTGGTCTCGCTGATCAGCGGCAAGGTGGGTTCGACGCTGACCGGCGAGCTGACCTCCGCCGGTGTCCCGCCCGAGGCCGCGGCCGGCTTCGAAGAGGCCAAGGACGCCGTGTCCATGGGTGTCTCGCCGGTCTCCGCCGACATGCCGGCCCAGCTGAGGGCCGCGGTGATCGAGGGCAGCGGCAACGCCTTCATGAACGGCGTGCACGGCGCGGTGGTCGTCACCGCCGTCCTGTGTGCCGCCGGCGCGCTGCTGGCGGGGTTCGGGATGCGTGGCCGCACGGAGGCCGTCGAGAGCTGAGGTCCTACCTGCCCGGGTGCGGGAGGCGCGGACACGCGCTCCCCGCACCCGCGCGTTCAGGACAGCGGTACGAACGCCTTCAGGGCCTCGCTCAGCCGCTCGGGCTGGTCCTCGGGGATGAGCGTGAAGCTGTCCGCGATCTCCACGAGTTCGCCCTGGGGCAGCATCTCCGCCAGCCTCCGGCCGTGGGCGGGCGGCATGACCTTGTCCTCCGCCGCCCAGACGACGAGCGCGGGACGGTCGAACGTGCGCAGCGCCTCCGCCCAGGCCAGGAGCTCGTCGTCGGGCGGCACCCCGAGCACGTACGCCCGCAGGTCCCGCCGGATCGCGGCGGAGGTCCACAGCGGCCGGAACCACTCGTCCATCACGTCGTGCGGCACCGGCCGTTTGCTCATCCATCCCCATGTCAGGGGAAGCCGGCGCATCCGCCTCAGCTTCAGCAGGGCGAAGGCGAGCCGCAGCCCGCCGGGCACCTTCGCCGCCGCGTACAGATTGCGGCCGGGCAGCCCGGGCGGGAAGTTGTCGAACGCCTCGCAGGACGTGATGACCAGCCTGCCGATCCGCTGGTCCCGGCCTTCCGCGACGAGGGCCTGCGCCCCGCCCCAGTCGTTCATCACCAGGGTGACGTCGTTCAGGTCCAGCTTCTCCAGGAACTCCGCCACCAGATGGGCGACTCCGAGCACCGTCAGATCGGCGTCCGGGCGCATCGGTCTGCGGTGGGCACCCAGCGGCAGCGTGGGCACGACACACCTGTAGCCGGAGCGCAGCCCGTCGACGACGTGACGCCAGAGCGAGCCGTTCATCGCCACCCCGTGCAGCATGACCACCACGGGCCCGTCACCACCGGTGTCCTCGTACTCCACCACTCCTGCGGAAAGCGTCACCTCGGTCATACGGTCAACCTAGGGCGTGCTGCCCCTCCATGGGGGCCCAACGGGGCGTCAGGGCTTGATAGCGTCGCCCGCACGACTACGGAAAGCTCCCCGCCGGGGTCGTCGCTCCGCCGGGCCGGGCCGCACCGACAGGGCGGCGAGCGGCGGCCGGTGCGTGTGACGGGGACGCACGTGGCAGGGACGATGAGGGCCTACGCATGAGCCTCCCGCAGTTGCACTACACCTCCGTCATGTCCGGGGACGGGGTGCCCTCCGGCCGGTTCACCGCCGTGGACCCCGCGATACCCGGACCGGTGCGCGCGGAGGCCGCGCCGGTCCTCGCGTACGACGCTCCGGCGGGCACCCCCGAGCGGCTCCCCGACGCCGGACTCCGGGCGCTGCCGGTGGCGTTCGGCTTCGCCCTGCTCTCCGACGGCAGCCATCTGCTCAGCCGTACGGTGCCCACGGGCGCGGGCGGGTTCCACGCCCACGCCGTACATCTCCTGCCCGGCACGCCGATACCCGGCCGGGTGCTGCCGGTCGCCGCGTGGGGGGCCGCGGGGTGGCTCTCGGTGACGCCGGACCGCATGCCGCCCGATCCCCTGACCTCCATGCTCACCGCGCACGGCCCCTCACGGGGGCTCACCCGGGAAGGCCTCGGCGACTTCGCCGTGGCCCGTGGCCCGTGGCTCGCCGCCGTACTCAGCGATCTGCGCCGGGTGAGCGAGGACCCGTCCGCGCCGCCGGTCGTGCTCGTGGAGCGGCAGAGCGCGGACGTGGCCCGGTGGGTGGCGCTGGCCACCGCCGTGCTGCCCCCGGACCATGCCGAGCGGCTGACCTTCACCACGTACACCCGGCGCCCCGGACTCACCACGCACCAGGTCATCGGTGTCCTTCCCGAGGACGCGCCCGACATCAGCGACCCCCGCTTCCGCGTGCACGCCGCCTCCGGTCACCGCCCTTCCTGGACGGTGGGCGACGCGTGGGCGGGGACGGCCGCCCGGATCTGGCGGAGCCGGTCCCCGGAGCTCTTCCGGGAGGCGGCGGAGCTGCCGGGTGAGCCTTTCGCCGCCGGGCCGCTGGCGGTCACCGCACTGGGTGCGGGCATCGCGCTCGGGTCCGAGGAGCGGGCGGCGGCGGCCGACTGGGCGGCCGAGCGGCCCTACGCGCTGGACGAGAAGCGGACCCGCCGGCTGACCGACGCCCTGACCGCGCCCGCCGACGACCGTACGGCCGCGGAGTGCGCGGCGGCGCTCCGGCTGCTGACGGCGCTCGACGGCCGCTGCCCCGCCTCCGTCACCGCGCCACTGGCCGCGCTGCTGGTGACGGAGGCGGTGCGGGGCGGCGATGTGACCCTGGAGCCGCCCCCGCGCTCGGCGTTCGAGGAGGCGGAGGGGGAGCGCGCGCTCGCCGCACTGGTCGAGGAGCTCGGCGGTGAACTGCTGGCCGAGCTCTCCGCCGCGTCCCCCGGGGGCGTCGCCCGGACCGTGCAGCTGCTGCGGATCGCCCGGCTGCTCGGCGTGGACCGCGCGGAGCTGCTGCCCGGTGTGGTGGGGCGGCTGGCGCGCGCCCTGCTCGACGACCCCGGGGCGGGCACGTGCCGCGCGCTGCCGGACCTGCTGGACGAGCAGTTCGACGTCCGTACGGCGCTCCTGGGTGAGCTGGACCGGCTCACCCCGGACCGCCCGGCGGACACGGAACAGCTGCTGGTCCGGGTGGCCCTGCCGTTCACGGGGACCCAGGCGCTGCCGCATCTGCGGATGTGCGCCGAGGCACCCGGGGCGAAGGCGCGCGGCGCCGACCGGGTGGGAGTGCTGCACACGGTGCTGCGCGCGGCGGGCATGTCCCCGTTCGCCGAGCCGCTGGTGCTGCGGACGGCCGTCGGCCTGGTGTGGGGCGAGGACACCCCGACGGCGGGCGAGGCGCGGTCGCTGCTGGGCGAGACCACGTCCGACGCCCACCGGACGGCCGGCACCTGGTCCCGCCTGGTCGACGCCGCGCTGGCCGCGCCCGTCGGCGACGAGGACGCCCCCGAACTCGCCCATGACCTGCTGCGCGGCTTCCCGCAGGAGATCGGCGCCCGGGTACGCGGCAGCCTGATGCTGCTGGACCTCGCGCGCGACCTGCGCTCGGGCACGGCGGAACCCGGCTGGGCGGACCGGGTCCGGACGCTGCGCGGCCAGGCCGGACCGTCGGAGAACCTGGCCCTGGAACACGCGCTGGGGGCCCTGTCCGAGCGGCTGCTCGCTCCGGGCCGGCCCGGGGACGAGCTGTACGCGTTCGTGCACAGCGGGGACGAGGACCTGATCGCGGCGTACGGCGGGGCGGCCCGCCGCGACGCGGTCCTGACGCTGCTGCGGGCGGATCCCGCGTACGTGGCGGACTGCTTCACCGTGTGGACCGCCCACCCGCACGCGGGCGCCGGCTGGACCCGGACCAGGACCGCGCTGCTCGACGAGGTGCTGCGCCCCGCGGTGCGCGACCTGTCCCCCGAGGGGCTCGCGGCGGTGGAGGAGGCCGTGGAACGCGAGGGGAGCAGCCGCACCCTCGAAGCGTTCCGCGCCTGGAACCGGCCGCCCCGCTCCCTGGGGCGCCTCGGCAGACGCATCGCGGGGCGGGTCCGCAGGGCATGACGAGGTCGCCGGACGCTCCTGGCGGCGGGTACCGTGGGACGTTCTGATCTCGTGTGCCTCCTGGCGGGCTGCGTGACACCCCAGGAGGAGACGGCATGACGACGAACCGCGGACGCAAGGACGTCATCCGGGACCGGATGGCCGCGACCGGCGAGTCGTACAACGTCGCCGCGCGGAACCTCAAGGCGATGAAGGACATGGGCGCCACCCGCGAGGCCCGGCTCGTCCAGCGGTGGCAGCCCGCGGAGTCGCTGGACGTGCCGTGCCCGTGCGGCGGGACGTGTGAGCCGGGCGAGACGTGCGATCACTGCCACGCCCGTCACCGGCATGTGAAGCGTTACCCGGGCAGTGTCACGGACGTCGAGGTCTGGGCGGACCGTTACGAGTGCATGGGCTGCTCGTCGTCGTACACGCTCACCGTCCACCTGGCGGGCCGTCCGTGGGGCGTGGCCGAGACCGTGGTGCAGGGCGGGGCGGCCGAGGAGGTCGTACGGGCCAGGGTGTTCCCCGGAGTGGTGCACCCGCTGCTGCGTGCCGAGGCGGCGGAGTCCGGGGACGAGGACTAGGACTAGGACTAGGACTAGGACTCCGTTCGGACCGGCCCGGCGGTTTCGACCGGGAAGCGCGGGGACCGAGGCGCTGCGCGGCATCACGGGCCCGGATGTGGCGGGCGTCACCCGAAACGCCTGACCGATCGGTCAGCTCTGACCGATCGGTCAGCTACGGTGTCCCCATGCCACGTCCGCCTTCCGCGATGCGTCGTCAGATCCTCGACTCCGCACTGCGTCTCTTCGCCGAGCACGGCTTCAAGGGAACCTCGCTGCACGACATCGCGGTCGAGGCCCACTGCTCCAAGGCGTCCCTGCTGTACCACTTCGCCGGCAAGGACGCGATCCTCACCGAACTGCTGACCCCTCCGGCCGAGGGGCTCTCCGCCCTGGCCGGGGAGCTGGCCGCGCTGACCGGCGCACAGGCCGTCGAATCCGCTGTCACGGGGTACGTCGGCCTCGCCCTGCGCTTCCACCGCGAGATAAAGATCATCTTCGCCGAGCTGCCCGACATGCTCGGCCATCCCGTGCTGGCCGTCATCCCCAGGGCCGTCGACCAGCTCGCGGCCGCACTGGCGGGCCGTTCGGACGAGCCCCGTGCACGCGTCATGGCGCAGATGGTGATCGGCGGCGTGGCTGTCACGGTCGCGGCCGACGTGGACGTCGAACCCGGCACGATGCGCGCCGAACTGGTCCAGGGAGCCCTGAGAACCCTCGGGCATCCGACCGGCCCGAGCTGACAGAAGCCGTCCAGAACGAAGAGAAAGACGCCTCCTTCGCATGGCAATACTGCTGTACCGGCTCGGCCGGCTGTCCTTCCGGCGCCGAGGGCGTGTCCTCGCCCTCTGGCTCCTGCTGCTCGCCCTGCTCGGTGGGGGCGCCGCGGCCTTCAGCGGGCCCACCACCAGCAAGTTCTCGATCCCCGGCACGGAGTCGCAGAAAGCCCTGGACGCGCTCGCCCGGGAGTTCCCGCAGGCGAGCGGCGCGACGGGGACCATAGTCGTCGCCGCACCCGAGGGCGGGAAGCTCACACCCTCGGCTGTGGCGCCCGTGACCGAGGAGGCCGCGGAGGTTCCCGGTGTGCTCGCGGCCGTCGACCCGTTCGCGTCCAAGGCCGTCTCGCAGGACGGCCGTTACGCCCTGATCCAGGTGCAGTTCACGTCGGGTGCCGACGGCATCACCGACGCGCAGCGGGAGGCGTTCTCGGAGGCCGGCGCGTCCGTCGCGGATCTGCGCGTCGAACACGGCGGCGAGATCATGCGGGGCGTGCCCGAGATCGGTTCGACCGAAATCATCGGTGTCGGCGTCGCCGCCCTCGTCCTGGTCCTCACCTTCGGCTCCCTGGTGGCCGCGGGCATGACCCTGCTGAACGCCCTGGTCGGCGTGGCGGCCGGCATGGCGGGGCTCTTCGCCCTCAGCAGCACCGTGGAGCTGACCAGCACCGCGCCCATCCTGGCGCTCATGCTGGGCCTGGCGGTCGGCATCGACTACGCCCTGTTCATCACCTCCCGCTACCGCCACTACCTCCTGGAGGGCATGGACGGGGAGGAAGCGGCAGGCCGGGCGGCCGGGACCGCCGGTTCGGCGGTCGTGTTCGCGGGTGCCACCGTCGTCATCGCGCTCGCGGGGCTCGCCGTCGCCGGTGTGCCCTTCCTGACGGTCATGGGCCTGGCCGCCGCGGCCACCGTCGCCCTCGCGGTGCTGGTGTCCCTCACCCTGCTGCCGGCCGTCCTCGGCTTCGCGGGCGCCCGGGTGCTGCCCCGTAAGCAGCGGACCCGGGACCGGGCACCCGTCGCGGCGCCCGCCGGGGCCGGCTTCGGCTTCCGCTGGGGCCGGATCGTGGCTCGGCTGCGTGTGCCCGTCCTCGTCCTCGGGGTGGTCGGGCTCGGCGCGCTCGCCCTGCCCGTGCAGGACATGCGTCTGGCGCTGCCCGACGCGAGCACCGAGGCGGTCGGTTCACCCAACCGCGAGGCGTACGACCTGACGACCGAAGGGTTCGGCGAGGGCTTCAACGGCCGGCTGGTCGCCGTCGTGTCGGGCGACACCGCGCAGGCGACCGGCGCGGCGGTCAAGGAGACCGCCGCGCTCATCACGGACACCGACGGGGTACTGGCCGTCGCCGCGCCGCAGTTGAACGAGAAGGGCACCACCGCCCTCCTGGCCGTGATCCCCGAGACCGGTCCGACCGCCGCCGCGACCGAGGACACCGTCCACGAGATCCGTGACCGGGTGGCGGACGTCGGGGGCGCCGCCGTCTCGCTGACCGGCGCCACCGCGGTCGGCATCGACGTCTCCGAGAAGCTCGCCGACGCGCTGCCGGTCTATCTCCTGCTCGTGGTCGGGCTGTCGGTCCTGCTGCTGATGCTCGTCTTCCGGTCGGTCCTGGTGCCCCTCAAGGCGGCGCTGGGCTTCCTGCTGACCATCGGCGCCACCTTCGGGATCACCGTCGCCATCTTCCAGGAAGGCCACCTGTCGGATCTGGTGGGCCTCGACACGCCCGGGCCGCTGGTCAGCTTCCTGCCCATCCTGCTGATCGGCATCCTCTTCGGGCTGGCCATGGACTACGAGGTCTTCCTCGTCTCGCGTATGCGGGAGGACTTCGTCCACGGCGCCGACGCCCGCGAGGCGGTCATCAGCGGGGTCGGCCACAACGCACGCGTGGTCACGGCGGCGGCGGTGATCATGACGGCCGTGTTCGGCGGATTCGTGTTCATGCCCGACCCGATCATCAAGTCCATCGGGTTCGCCCTGGCGATCGGCGTGCTCGTCGACGCCTTCGTCGTGCGGATGGCCCTCGTACCGGCGGTCATGCACCTTCTGGGGCGCGCCGCGTGGTGGCTGCCCCGCCCCGTCGACCGGGTGCTGCCCGACCTCGACATCGAGGGCGAGCGGCTGCAGCGGGAGATCCCGGTGCGGCAGGAGCCGGCCGAGCTCGCGAAGACGTGAACGCACCGGTGCCCCCGGCCCGAGGGCCGGGGGCACCGGGGGTGCGGCCGCTCAGCTCTCGTCCGGCGCCAGCGTCAGCGAGATCGAGTTGATGCAGTACCGCTGGTCCGTGGGCGTCGGGTAACCCTCGCCCTCGAAGACGTGCCCCAGGTGCGAGCCGCAGCGGGCGCAGCGCACCTCGGTGCGGGCCATGCCCATGCTGTTGTCCTGGAGCAGCTCGACGGCGTCGGTGTCCTTCGGGTCGTAGAAGGACGGCCAGCCGCAGTGCGACTCGAACTTGGTGTCGGAGCGGAACAGCTCCGCACCGCAGGCGCGGCAGGAGTAGACGCCCGCCGTCTTCGTATCGGTGTACTCACCCACGAACGCGGGCTCGGTGCCGGCCTTGCGCAGCACCGCGTACTCGGCGGGCGTCAGCTCCGCCCGCCATTGCTCGTCCGGCTTCTCGACGTCGTACGACACGGTGGCTCCTCAGCTCGACAGGTGGTCCAGGATCTGCGGGCCGAGGTCGGTGACGTCGCCCGCTCCCATGGTGAGAACCAGATCGCCGGGCTTCGCCATTCCCGCGACGGCCGCGGGGACGGCTGCCTTGTCGTGGACGGCCGTGACATCGGCGCCGGCGGCCTTCGCGGCGTCGATGATCAGTTCGCTCGTGACGCCCGGGAGGGGGTCCTCCCTGGCCGGGTAGATGTCCAGGACCAGCGAGGCGTCGGCGAGTGCGAGGGCCTGGCCCATCTCCGTGCCGAGCTCCTGGGTGCGGGAGAAGAGGTGGGGCTGGAAGACCACCAGGAGGCGGGCGTCGGTCGCCGCGCCGCGCATGGCCTCCAGGTCGGCGGTCATCTCCGTGGGGTGGTGGGCGTACGAGTCGATGACCTGGACGCCGGCGGCCTCGCCCTTGAGCTGGAGGCGGCGCTTGACCCCGGTGTACTTGCCGATGGCGGAGGCCAGGTTGTGCGCGGGGATGCCGAGGGCGACACCGGCGGCGAGCGCGGCGACGGCGTTGTGCGCGTAGTGGCGGCCCGGGACGGAGACCGTGAAGGTGAGGTACCTGCCGTTGAGGACGACCGTGACCTCGCTGGTCAGTCCGCGCGGGGTGACCTTGTGCACGCGTACGTCCGCACCCTCGGACTCGCCGTAGGTGACCACGGTGAGGGAGGAGAGCGCGCGGACCCGGCGGGTCAGCTCGACGGCGCCGGGCTGGTCGGCGGCGACCACCAGGGTCCCGCCCGGGACGACCTTGCCGACGAAGGTCTCGAAGGACTCGTGGATCTCGTCCATCGAGGCGTAGTTCGCGTGGTGGTCCAGCTCGACGTTGAGGACGATCGCGACCTCGGGGGCGTACTTCTGGAAGCTCCGGTCGCTCTCGTCGGCCTCGGCGACGAAGATGTCGCCGCTGCCGTGCGTGGCGTTGGTGCCGGGGCCCTCCAGGTCGCCTCCGATGGCGTACGAGGGGTCGAGGGCCAGCTCGGAGAGGGCGACGGCGAGCATCGACGTGGTGGTCGTCTTGCCGTGCGTGCCGGCGACCGCGATGGCGCGCGCGCCGTCCATCAGGGAGGCGAGCGCGTCGGAGCGGTGCACGACGGGGATGTCCAGCTCGGCGGCGCGGACCAGCTCGGGGTTGTCGGCGCGGATGGCGCTGGAGACGACCACCGAGGTCGCGTCGTCGGCCAGGTGTCCGGCGGCGTGCCCGATGTGGACGGTCGCTCCGAGGGCGCGCAGGGCCTCGGCGGTGGCGGACTCCTTGGCGTCGCTGCCCGCCACCTTCGCGCCGCGCTGGGCGAGGATCTTCGCGATGCCCGACATTCCGGCGCCGCCGATGCCGATGAAGTGCGGCCGTTCCAGGGCGGCAGGAATACCGGGTGCCATACGTGTCTCTCCCGAGCTGTGGGTGGGTCTGGGTCGGCCCCCAGCCTATTCGCTGTGCGCGAAGAGCTTGAGCACCGGTACGCCGACCTTGTGACGGGCCCGGGACGCCCAGTCGCGGTGGAAGAACTCCTCCACGTAGTGCGGCGCCGTCAGGACGATCACCTCGTCGGCGCCGGAGTCGTCGACCACGGTCTTCAGCTTGTCCAGGGGGTGGTCCTCGACCACCTGACCGACGGCATCCGCCCCCGCCTCGCGCAGCTCCCGGAGCGAGAACTCCAGCGCCATCTCGGCGGGCTCCCTGGCCTCCTTCCCCTCCGGCCGGTCCCCTTCACGGACGGCTTCCCGCAGCTCGCCGATCGCCACGTCGTCGATCGCGCGCAGCAGCACATCGGCCTGGTCGCTGCGGGGCTGCATCAGCACGACGAACGAGATCCGCTCCTCGCCGTGGAGGGTCGTGACGAATTCCACGTCCTCGGGGGTGAGGGGCTTCTCGATCATCAAAACGCTTGTGAACACGACAGGCGCCCTTCCGCTTCATCTCGTCGGCCGCAGGGACGGCCGCTGTTGCTGAAACCATCCTTCCCCGCAATTGCAGGGGTAGCAGGACTAAGTGTGCCCACCCGGAGCTAACCGGAACGGGTAATTCCGCTAAGTGTCAGATCTTCCCGTACCGAGTGAAGAGGAATCCTGCCTCTTCCAGGAGCGAGATGAGGGAGAAACGTTCCGGCACGGTGACGGCGGGGCCGCCCGCGATGCGCTGCGCGTCTCCGGCGGTCAGCAGCGGCGACAGGGTCAGGCAGAGCTCGTCCAGCACCCCTGCCGCCACGAACTGGCCGAGCAGACGCGGTCCGCCTTCCGTGAGGAGCCGGCTGAAGCCCCGCCGGCCCAGCTCGGCGACGGCACGCGCCGGGTCCACGGCGGCGCCGTCCCCGGCGAACAGCACCTCGGCCCCCGCCTCCCGGGCCGCCCGGACCCGGTCGGAGGGCGCCGTCGCGCCGGTGACCACGAGGGTCGGGACCAGCGGCGAGACGAAGAGCGGGAGCGAGAAGTCGAGGTCCAGGCTCGCGCTGACGACCGCGACCGCCGGGGCGGGGCCCTGGCCCGCCGCCTCGCGCCGGGCGGCGAAGGCGTCACGGGCCCGCGTCGGCCGGTAGCCCTCCAGGCGCACCGTCTCGGCGCCGACGACGACCACGTCGGCGAGTCCCCGCAGGGTGCCGAAGATCCGCATGTCGGTGGAGCAGGAGATGCCCTGGGAGCGGCCGTCGTGCTGGGCGGCGCCGTCCAGGGTGGAGACCATGTTGGCCCGGAGCCAGGGGCGCTCGCCGTCGGGATAGGCGTAGGCCTCCGCCAGCTCGTCGAGCGTCCACTCGCGGTCGGCGGCCGCGGTGGCGGCGGGCGGGGTTGTCAGGTCCGTCACAGGGAGCAGGCGTCGCATGCCCAGCAGTCTGGCACGGCCCTTAGAGTGGATGGTTGTGTCGTCCTCCACAGCCGTGCCGGGGCAGAGCCCCATAGCCGAAACGGCCCCGCAGTCCCTGTGCGCCCTCGAGCCGCGCGTCCCCGCCGACCGTCTGGTCGCGGAGATGGTGCCGCCGCCGCGCTTCGACTCGGTGCGTTTCGATACGTACGTACCCGACCCGAACCAGCCGAGCCAGACCGAGGCGGTCGAGGTCCTCAGCTCGTTCGCGGCGGGGCTCGGCGGGGCGCATGCGACGGGTTCGGGTAAACGCAAGTGGTTCGGGAAGAAGCAGGCTGCCCCCGCCGGCCCGCGCGGGGTCTATCTGGACGGCGGTTACGGCGTCGGCAAGACGCACCTGCTGGCCTCTCTCTGGCACGCCACCCCCGCCGCGCCGTCGCTCAAGGCGTTCGGCACCTTCGTCGAGCTGACGAACCTGGTCGGCGCGCTGGGCTTCCAGCAGACCGTGCAGACCCTGAGCGGCCACCGCCTGCTCTGCATCGACGAATTCGAACTGGACGACCCGGGTGACACGGTCCTGGTGTCGTCCCTGCTCAGCAGGCTCGTCGAGGCGGGTGTCGCGCTGGCCGCGACCTCGAACACCCTGCCCGGCAAACTCGGCGAGGGCCGTTTCGCGGCGGCCGACTTCCTCCGCGAGATCCAGGGGCTGTCCTCGCACTTCAGGCCGCTGCGGATCGACGGCGAGGACTACCGCCACCGTGGGCTGCCCGAGGCGCCGCCGCCGTACTCCGACGACCAGGTCACCAGGGCCGCGTACGCGACTCCGGGGGCCTCGCTCGACGACTTCCCCGCCCTGCTCGACCACCTCGCCCGGGTGCATCCGAGCCGGTACGGCGCGCTGACGGACGGGATCACCGCGGTCTGCCTCACCGATGTGCAGGCAGTGCCCGACCAGTCGACGGCGCTGCGCCTGGTGGTGCTCGCGGACCGGCTGTACGACCGCGAGGTCCCGGTGCTCGCCTCCGGCCTTCCCTTCGACCGGCTGTTCAGTGACGAAATGCTGAACGGCGGGTACCGGAAGAAGTACTTCCGGGCCATCTCGCGGCTGACGGCGCTGGCGCGTGACGCAAAGGGGCTGGTGGCGCAGTAGGTTCGGGGGATACAGGGCGTACGAGTGCCTCCGGGTCCGCGTACGCCCGTACCAACCGCGCACACCGTTTGAAGGGATCCAGCATGGCTACCACGCGTCAGGCGCACACGGTCTGGGAAGGCAACCTGCTCGAGGGCAACGGCGTTGTCACCCTCGACTCCTCCGGGATCGGGGAGTACCCGGTCTCCTGGCCGTCCCGCGCGGAGAAGGCGAACGGCAGGACCAGCCCCGAGGAGCTCATCGCCGCCGCGCACTCCAGCTGCTTCTCGATGGCCCTCTCCAACGGCCTGGCCGGCGGGGGCACCCCGCCCACCCGGCTGAACACCCAGGCCGAGGTCACCTTCCAGCCCGGCACCGGCATCACCGGCATCCACCTCACGGTGGAGGGCGAGGTCCCGGGTCTGGACGAGGCGGGCTTCCTGAAGGCCGCCGAGGACGCCAAGGCGAACTGCCCGGTCAGCCAGGCGCTCTCGGGCACGACCATCACGCTCACCGCGTCGCTGGCCTGAGAACCATCCGCACACGGTCCCCCGGGAGGCTCGGCCTCCCGGGGGACCGTGTGCGTCCGGCCGGCGCGCTGCGGCCATCGCCACGCCGGCCGGATCCCGGCTCCACCGCGGACGGCAGCATCCTCCACCTGCCTGGCAGCAATTGCCTTTTCAGGCACGGCAGTCGGGGCTCCTTCCGCAGGACCCCGGCCGGCATTCGGCATCCTCCGCCGCGATAACGGCGCGCCCCGCCGAACTCAGCGTTATACATGGGCATGACAGTGTTCACGGGGGCTTCCCACCGGGCAGGCCTGACCGAGCACGTCACTTCACCTGTCCGCCAACAGGGAGTTGCCTCATGTCATCCACATCCCGACACCTCGCCACACGACGACAGGTCCTGGCCGGCAGCGCCGCGACCGCGGCCTCGGTCGCCTTCACCGGGGCCTTCACCGAGCTCTTCTCCGGCACCGCCGAAGCCAGGGGGCACAGCGGCTACGGCCCTCTCCTGCCGGACCCCGACGGCCTGCTCGATCTGCCGAAAGGTTTCCGCTACCGGGTGCTCTCCCGGGAGGGCGACCAGCTCCGCTCCGGCGAGGGGCAGGTGCCCAGCAACCACGACGGCATGGCCGCCTTCGCGGGCCGGGGCGGCCGCGTCCATCTCGTGCGCAACCACGAGAACCGCGCCACCGCGAAGATCGGCGTCCCCACGATCGAGGGCCTCACCTACGACCCGATGGGCAAGGGCGGTTGCACGTCCCTCGAACTCGACGGCCGCGGCAACGTACGCGGCGAGCGTGTCGCCATCGCGGGTACGGCCGTCAACTGCGCGGGCGGTCCCACCCCCTGGAACACCTGGCTGACGTGCGAGGAGACGGAGGACAGGGCCGGCACCAACGGTTACACGAAGGACCACGGTTTCATCTTCGAGGTGGACGGCGCCGATCCGCGCCGCACCGGGGCGGTGCCGCTGACCGCGATGGGGCGGTTCCAGCACGAGGCCGTCGCGGTCGACCCGAAGAACGGCATCGTCTACGAGACGGAGGACGCCTTCGAGAAGCCGTTCGGGCTCTTCTACCGCTTCCTCCCCCAGAAGCCGCTCGGCGGCACGGGCTCCCTGCGGGCCGGCGGCGCGCTCGAGGCCATGCGGGTGCCAGGCGTACCCGACCTCTCCGCGATCCAGGAGACGGGCGCGAGCTTCGACCGGATCGAGTGGGTCCCCGTACCGGATCCGCAGGCCGCCGGGACACCGATCCGGCTCCAGGACTTCGGGCCGAAGGGCATCACGCACGCCCAGAAGCTGGAGGGCTGCTACTGGGGCGGTTCCTCGGTGTACTTCGTCTCCAGCTTCGCGCACAGCGCGGAGGGCTCGGCCGCCGACCACTTCGGCCAGGTCTGGCGGTACGAACCGAAGCGGCGGAGGCTCACCCTGGTGATCGTCTTCGGCCCGGACACCGATGTGCAGCTGCCCGGCGAGTCCCCGGACAACATCTGCCTCGCCGCGGGGGGCGGGCTGATGGTCTGCGAGGACGGCGGTGGCGCACAGCACGTGCTCGGGGTGACGCGGCGCGGCGAGGTCTACGCGATGGCGAGGGGCCGGCAGAACATCGGGTCGGCCGAGGAGCCGGAGTGGGGCGAGTTCGCGGGCGTCACGTTCTCACCGGACGGCGGGACGATGTTCGTGAACTGCTACACGCCGGGGACGACGTTCGCGGTGACGGGCCCCTGGCGCTGACGGGGGCACGGGCAGTCGGGTGATCCGGCTGCCCGGCCGGCGGACGGCCGGAGCGCCGTGAGCACGTTCCGCCGGACCACGGCTAGCGTCCTTCGATGATCAAATCCGTTCGTACGATGATCACCCTGGCTGTGGTGGGTGGAGTACTCACCGGCTGCGGAAGCTCCGGGGCGACCCGCGCCACGACCGCCGCGCTCCCGACGGTCTCTCCCTCACCGGCGAAGGAGCCCGCGACGGGGCCCACCTCCCCGTCGCGGGCTCCCGGGAGCGAGCCGCCCGTCCTGGCCCCCGGACCCGGCGGTCTCACGCCGGTCTTCGAACGACGGGCGGGCGGAGCCGGCAACGGCTCCGGCGCCCGGGGCGGGGCGGACAAGGTCGTGGCCCTCACGTTCGACGCGGACATGACGGCGGACCAGGGGCCGCGTGCCGCCGGCGGCGAGCACTTCGACAACCCCGGACTGATCGCGTCGCTGCGCCGGCTGAAGGTCCCCTCGACGGTCTTCATGACCGGCAGATGGGCGCAGGAGTATCCCGCCCAGGCCCGCTCGATCGGCACCGACCCCCTGTTCGAGATCGCCAACCACTCGTTCAGCCACTACGCCTTCTCCTCCCCCTGCTACGGCCTGCCGACCGTCGCGAAGGCGGACATGCGGAACGATGTGGAGCGGGCCTTCACCGCGATCCGGAAGACCGGGGCGCGCAACGTCGTGCCGTACTTCCGCTTCCCCGGCGGCTGCTACGACGACGCGTCGCTGAAGGCGCTGGCCCCGACCGGTGTGACCGCGGTCCAGTGGGACGTGGTCAGCGGTGACGCCTTCGCCACGGACGCGGACGCGGTGGCCGAACAGGTGCTGGACGGAGTGGAGCCGGGGTCCCTGGTGGTCATGCACTGCACCCGCAGCGCGGCGCCCGTCACCGACGACGCCGTACGCCGGATCGTCCCTGAGCTGCGCGAGCGCGGCTACCGCTTCGTCAAGGTCTCCGAGCTGATGCGCGGCTGAGCGCATCCGCCCGCGCGTCAGCCGGAACAGGCGGTGCGCTCCGCCTCCTGCCACGCGCAGACCGGGCAGAGCGTGGCGCCCTTCGTCGACTCCGGGTGTTCGGTCGGCTTCCGGCACAGCACGCACTCTGCGTACGGCGGGCCCGCGTCCACGGGCGCGGGGTCCGTCGCGGGCGTCCCGCAGTACGCATCGTCCATGCGTCCGAGCCTACTCACTCGCGCAGAGCGGCGATCCGGGAGGTGAGCGCGGCCACCGCGGCGGCGACGGCGAGCGCACCCGCCAGGGGCAGCAGCGGCACCCGCACAGCGCCGGTGAGCGAGCCGGAGACCAGGCCCGTCACCGCGGCCTTCGCGGGTGAGCCGTCGGTCACGAGGGCGAGCAGCGAGCCGAGCACGGTCGCGGCGAGCGACCAGCCGTGGCGGTGCAGGACCGGCCGGGCGCACAGCGCCCCGACCGCCGCTCCCAGCAGGGCGGAGCACCCGGCCGCGAGCAGTCCGGCGAGCGCGGCGGGCAGGAGCGGGACGACGGCGGTGTGGTCGGTGCTGACCGGTTCGCTGATCAGCAGCACGGTCGCCACGCCCACGGCGCCCAGGGCGAGCGCGCACCCCAGGCCGGTGAGCAGCGAGGCGCGGTGGGCGCGCGCCGGGCCGGCGGCGGAGGCGGTGACGGTCCGGGCGGCGAGCGGCTCCTGGGTGACGCAGAGCCGCACGAACCAGGCGGCCGCGGGGAGCAGTGCGGCGGCGGCGTAACCGAGCGAGTCCAGCAGGGGCTGCCCCGCCCGTACGCCGACGCCGAGGATCACCGCGTACAGGAGGAGGGGTGCGAGCCAGCGCTGCAGGCGTGCCAGTGTCGCGGCCTGGTAGCGGATCAAGGCGGTCGTGGCACCCACCGCCGAACGGGCCGCGCGGGCGGGACGGGAGGCCGTCCCCGGAGCCGGAGCGGCGGTGTCCGCAAGGCCACCGGGTGCCGGACGGGGCACCGGATCCACGGCCGCCCCGCCCACGGGGACCGGGACCGGGGCGGGGAGCTGTGCGAGCCCGGTGACGTGCCAGGGCGGCCGGGCCGTGAGGAGGGCGTGGAGCAGGGTGTCCGAGTGCGCCGCGGTGGTCGTGAGCCGGACCCCGGCCGGGTCCCCGGCGTCCCGTTCCACCACGGGCGCGCCCGGCAGGTCCGGCGGGAGGGAGGCGGGCGGGCGGCAGGTCGCCTCGATCCGGACGTGCGGGCCGTTGTCGCCGGGCCGATCCGCCGCAGGGACGAGGGTGTGGCCCTCCAGCCGGTACGTGAGACCGGCCGCCCCCGCGAGCCGCCTCGGGTCGTGGTCGACGAACACCACCGTGGCGCCGTCGGCGACCCTCTCGGTGACGGCCCGGTCGAGTTCGTCACGGGCCGCGGTGTCGAGGCCGGTCCAGGCCTCGTCCAGGACGAGGAGGTCCGGTTCGGCGAGGAGCGCCTGGGCGACGGCGACCTTCTGGCTGGTGCCCTTGGAGAGTTCCGCGAGAGGTGTACGGGCGTGCCCGGCGGCCCCGAAGCGCGCCAGCCACTCCTGGGCCCGTACGGCGGCCTCTGCGGTCGGGAGCCCGTGGACGCGGCCCATGTGGATGAGGTAGCCCGCCGCGGTGAACGGCAGCGCCGCGGGGAAGCGTTCGGGGACGTACGCCGTGCGCGGCCGGTCCAGGACGCGCCCCTCGGTCGGCGCGTCGACGCCGGCGAGGAGCCTCAGCAGTGTCGATTTGCCGACCCCGTTGGGACCCTCGATCCGGAACAGGGCGCGCGCGGGCAGCTCAAGACCGAGCCCGCGCAGCACCCAGGGGCCCCGCAGGCCGTACCGGCGGCCGACTCCCCGCAGGATCAAGAGGACGACTTCTCCGGCTTGAGCTCACTCGGGCGTACGATCACGAACCCCTCGCCCTGGAGCATCAGCTGGACCGCCTCGCCGGACCCGCCGCGCACCATGGAGCCGACGCTCTGCGAGCGGTGCAGGGAGGTGGAGAGCTGGGCGCTCCAGCCGACGACCGCGTCCGTGTCGACGTACACCGGCTGCTGCGCGGTGACGGGGATCACGATGGGGTTGCCGTCGCAGATCAGGCCGAGCTTGCCGTATCCGCTGAAGACGCTGTTGAAGAGGCCGCCGCCGGTCATTCCGGCGCCCTTCACGGTCTTTATCTCGTAGGACAGACTGGCGTCGAAACAGAGGACGTTGCGGCCGTTGATGGTCAGGACGTCGCCCTGGTCCATCTCCACGATGAAGCAGTTGGCCGCCTCGTGGGCGAACCACGCCTCCCCCTGGCCGGTCACCGCCATCAGGGCCAGCCCCTCACCGGTCACGGCCCGCTTGAGCATGCCGCCGATGCCCTGGCCCTTGCGCTCGAACCGGAGATCGCCGCGGAAGGCGATCATGGATCCCTGACGCGCGTGCATCTCACCGTTGACGGCGTACTTGATGGACTTGGCGTTCTGCAGGGTCATGCCGGGGGCGGTGGCCTGCTGCGCCATGTGCTCGCTGGAAAAGAGGTCGCTCTTCATACCGGGCATCCTCACCCGGAGCCCTCCGTTCCGCCAAGAACGCGTTGTCGGAGGGGCCTGGCAGACTGGACGCGTGAGCAGCGACAGCATTCCTGAGCCCCTTCCCGCCGCGCCGGAGGCCCCCGCCGACAGCCCGTTCCGCAGTGAGCCGACGTCCCGTGACGAAGCCCCGCAGTTCGTCCTGCCGCTCGTGGTGCACCTCGAGAAGACCGGCCCCCCGGCGCGCAACGACGCGCTGGTGACGGCGGCCCGCGCGGTGCTCACGATCCTCTCGGACCCCCGCTCGCTCGGTGAGGACGAGGGCGGGGCGGAGGGCGAGTGGGCGCGGGTCATGCGCGACTGGCAGGACGCCCGGATCCGCAAGGTGGTCCGGCGGGCGCGCGGCGCGGAGTGGCGCAAGGCCTCCGCGCTGCCCGGGATCACGGTCACGGGCGAGCAGGCCGAGGTCCGGGTGTTCCCGCCGGTGCCCCTGGACGGCTGGCCGAAGGAGCTGGCCAAGCTCCAGGTGTCTGGCACCGACCTGGACGACCCGGAGGTTCCTGCCGCGCCCGACCCGGCCGGTCCGGTGCTGTGGATGAGTCCGGACGTCGAGATGTCGGCGGGCAAGGCGATGGCCCAGGCCGGACACGGCGCCCAGCTCGCCTGGTGGGAGCTGTCGGACACGGAGCGCAAGGCATGGCGCGAGGCGGGTTTCCCGCTCTCCGTCGCCACCCCGGACGCCGGCCGCTGGCGCGAACTCACCGTGAGCGGGCTGCCGGTGGTGCGGGACGCCGGATTCACCGAGATCGCCCCGGGATCCTGCACGGTCGTCGCCGACCACCCTGCCCTGCGCCGCTGAACCGCCCGGCCGGGCGGTCGGGCAAGGTGTTCGCGCTGATCGCGCAGGTCCGGCACACCACGCGCCGCGCGCTGATCCGGCAGCCGGCCTCCGACGCCGGCCAGACCGTGCTCGACCACACGATGCCGGAGGGCACCGGCTCCCGCCCGGCGCCGGTGACTCCGGGCGGGGACCAGTCGTTCACCTCCCCCCGGTGCCCCCGGCCATGGCTCCGCCGCCTCAGCCGTAGGGCCCGTCAGCCACGGTCGCGGCGCTGGACGTACAGGCGGTCGCCCTTCGGACCCGTCCATTCCACCCGCACGACGCCGGGCACGGCCGCGTCGGCGAGCCGTGCCGGGTTGGACCAGTGGCCGAAGTTCGGGTTGCGGAAGAACGTCGCCCACAGATCGCCGCGGGAATCCTCGAAGAAGTTGTTGTGCCCGGCGCCGATGCCGACGGTCCAGCGCTCGGAGTAAGGGCCCTCGAAGGTGTCCGAGACGGCGGCGACCGCGTCGTACTGGTACTGCACGCGGCCCGTGCCGCCCGGGTCGTAGGCCTGGCGCGCGGTGCCGTCGGCCTCGATCGACGTCCGGTCCCAGGCGGCGTGGAGCAGGAAGTACTTCCCCCCGTACTTGAACACGTACGCGCCTTCGAGATACGGCTCGGGCGTGTAGGGGGTCTGCCGGAAGGCGGGGAGGCCCGTCGTCGGGACGATGCCCTCCATGTCGTCGCGGAACTTCGCGTACAGGTTGTTGTGCAGCACGAGCCAGGCCTCGTCACCCTCGCTGTAGAGGCTGCCGTCGATGTGGTGGTAGGCGCCCGGCTTGATGAAGCTCGGCCCTCCGATGAACGAATCGCCGAAGGGCTTCTCCAGGTTGCCCTCGACGAGCCGGTACGGGCCCTCGACCCCGCCGTCGCTCACGAGCATGAACGAGCCCACCTTCTCGGAGTGGTCCCCCATGCAGGCGACGATGTACCACTTCCCCCGGAAGCGGTGCAGCTCCGGGGCCCACGCCTGGCCGCGCTTGCCGAACTCCTCGTCGTACCAGTACTCCTGCCACGGCGCGACGACCGTGCGCCCGGGCCGGTTCTCGTCGGTGAACTCCGGCGACCACACCTTGCCCTTCTCCGCGCCGGGCCGGATCCCGGTCGTGTCGGCCAGCTTCCAGGGCCCCTTGAGCGAACGGGCCGTCCAGACGAAGATGCCGTCGTTCCACGGGCCGGCCGCTTCGAGGCCGGGCACGCGGGTGGTGCCCGTGGCGACGTAGAGCGGACGGCCGTCGACGACGAAGCAGTTGACGTAGGTGTCCCGCATCCACACCACCCCGCGCTCCTTGTCGCGGGGACGCAGCTCCAGCGGCAGGACGAACGAGTTGTCCTCACGGGGCCAGAGGTCCTGCCGGGTGTCCGCGAGGCCGTAGGGCTCGGGGTCGGGCCAGTTCGCCGGGTACCGCCGCTTCCCCGCCGCCGGAGCGGCCGGAGCGGCGCCGTCCGGAGCCGGGGCGGCCGAGGCCCGCGCCGCCGGCGCGGCGGCCACGGGCAGTGCGGCCGCCGCTCCCACTCCGGCGGCCCGGGCCAGCAGGGACCGCCGGCCGAGGTGCGGACTGTTCTCGGTGCTGGTCATATCGGTTGCGTTCTCCTTCGGTCGTCCAGGACGCCGCGCCCGGGTCCGGAGGGACCGTCGAAGGGCACGGCGGATCGTCCGGCCAGGTCCTGGGCCGGCTCGGTCGGGTCGAGCCGGGCTTGTCCACCGGGCGTCCGCGCCGGTGGGGGCGGAGCCGGGCGGCGGTCCCCGCCGGCGCCGGGCGTTACGGGACGTGCGGCGCGGCGGTCGTACGGTGCCGGCCCGGACACCCCGCCGGGAGTGTGCGGCCGTCCTTGGATGGCATGTCGATCAGCATGCGAATGCCTGTTGATCTCCGTCAACAGACCGTGGAATTAATCCGGAGTGTCCGGCTCGTCGGCATATCCGTACGACTCCGCGTTTCCGCAGGTCGGCGGTGTTGTGCTGAGCCCTCACGGAGCATCACGATCGGATAACGGCGCACTTCGGTCCTCTCCGGGAACCTCAAATTCAGCTCTGAACGTCCCCTCTTCCGGGTTCACCGCCGTACGACGGGGCCATGACCCCAGCACAGGACGGGGAGGGGACATCATGAAGCTGGGGATCGGCATCGGATGGCGGCCGGAGATCGCGGACGCCGTCGAGGCGCTGCCGGGGATCGACTGGGTCGAGGCGGTCGCGGAGAATCTCTGCGCGGACCATCTCCCCGAGTCCCTCGTACGCCTGCGGGAGCGCGGGGTCACGGTCGTCCCGCACGGGGTGTCGCTCGGCCTTGGCGGGGCCGACCGCCCGGATCCCGGCCGTCTCGCCGGCCTCGCCGCACGCGCCGAGCTGCTGGACGCCCCCCTGGTGACCGAGCACATCGCGTTCGTACGCGCCGGAGGGCCGCTCACCGCGTCGCCGGTCCTGGAGGCGGGCCATCTGCTGCCGGTGCCGAGGACCTGGGACGCCCTGGACGCGCTCTGCGAGAACGTGCGGATAGCGCAGGACTCGCTGCCCGTGCCGCTGGCCCTGGAGAACATCGCCGCCCTGATCTCCTGGCCCGGCGAGGAGCTGACCGAGGGCCAGTTCCTGGCGGAACTGGTCGAGCGCACCGGCGTACGGCTGCTGATCGATGTCGCCAATCTGCACACCAACCACGTGAACCGCGGTGAGGATCCCGCGACGGCACTCGACGAACTGCCGGTGGAGGCCATCGCGTACGTCCATGTGGCGGGCGGCGTCGAGAAGGACGGCGTCTGGCACGACACGCACGCCCACCCCGTGACGCGCCCCGTCCTGGACGTGCTGGGCGAGCTCCGGTCCCGGGTGGACCCGCCCGGGGTCCTGCTGGAGCGCGACGACGACTTCCCGCCGGCCGGCGAGCTGGCCGGTGAACTGACCGCGATCCGCTCCACCCTGGCCGCCGCGGCCACCGGTCCGGGGACAGACCTGAAGCGGCCCTCCCGGCCACCGGAGCCGGCCCGCCGCGCGGCCGGGGCCCGTGGCCGGACCGCCGTGGCGCAGACGGCGCTGCTCTCCTCGCTCGTGGCCGGCACGCCCGCCCCGGACGGCTTCGACCGCCGGCGCCTCGGGGTGCAGAGCCGCGCCCTGGCGGCGAAGCGGGCCGATGTCGTCGCCAAGGTCGCACCGGAGCTGCCCGGGATCCTCGGCGACGGCTACCGCAAGGCCTTCCTCGCGTACGCCAGCAACCGGCCGATGTCCGGCGGTTACCGCCGTGACGCGCTCGGATTCGCCGAGCAGCTGCTCGCCAATGGCCGCCCGGACGACGAGGCGGCCCGTCGGAGGCTGACCCGCTGGTGGCAGGAGCGCGCCGCCCCTCGTCCGCCGCGCCGAGGGGCCCGTCTGGTCCACGCCGCCCGTACCGCCCTGCTCGGAAGGTGACTTCGGATGAACGCTCTCGCTCTCCTGCTGACTCTGGCCGTGGCCGTCTCCTGCACGCTCCTGGTCGTCGCGACACGCCGCGCCGGCCTGCGGGGCGGCACCACCCCCGGGTATGTGCACGACCTCTCCGAAGAGGCCTTTCTCAGCGGTGGTCCGGCCAGGGTCGTGGACACCGCGCTCACCCGGATGCACACGGACGGACGGCTGACCATCGGTGGACCCGGCATCGTCGCGGTCCAGCGGCCCGAGGCCCGGGACGCCGTGGAGCGCGCCGTGCTCCAGGAGCTGGCCGCAGCTCCGAACGGCGCCCTGCACACCCTGCGGGAGGCCGTGATGCGGCACCCGGCGGTGCAGGAGATCGGCGACGGTCTGGCCGCCCGGGGGCTGCTGGTCGCGCCCGGCGAGAGCCGGGCCCGCCGCACCTGGGCGCTCACGCTGGGCATCGGATGCGTCGTGGGGTTCCCGCTCTCCATCGCGCTGACCGTCGCGCAGTACGCCCTGCACGACGGGTACACGGATATGCCGTTCCCCTTCCTCGTGAAGGTGCTCCCCGCGCTCCTGGCCGGGTCGGTAATCGGCCTGGTCACCGCGGCGTCGGCCAAGGCACGGCTCACCAGGGCGGGACGCAGGGCCGCCGACAGCTGCCGGGCGGCCGACGCCCATGTGACCGACCCGGCCCGACTGGTGGCCACCCGGGGGCTGGCCGCGCTCCCCGACCCCGAGCTCCGGGGGCAGTTGGTGGCCGCGGCCAGGCAACGGCCCGCCGGGCGTTCCTCGTCGGTCTCCTCGTCCTCGTCCGCCACCGCGGCCGCGTTCGTACCCGTGGTGTGGTGCGCCGGGGCGGGCCCCGGTGGCGGCAGCTGCGGCGGGTCCAGCGGTGGGGGCGGTGACTCGGGGACGGGTTCCACGTGCAGTTCGGGATCGAGCTGTGGCAGCAGCGGTTCGAGCTGCGGCGGAGGGGGCGGCTGCAGCAGCGGGAGCAGTTGCGGCGGGGGGTCCAGCTGCGGCGGAGGCTCGTGAGGCGAGCGGTGCCGGCAGGCATAGGGATTCAGCCACCTCTGACCGCCTGTGACCGAGGTTGGTCCGTATCGTGAACAACCCATGGCGCTTCCTTGCCGTTTTCGCATAGAACTCGGCCATGCTCTGGGTCCTTCTTCTTCTGGTCGCATGGGGTGCGGCCGCCGTCTCCTGCATCCGGCTGTGCCTCCTCACCGCGGGGGCGGCCCAGCGGCAGCCCCCTGCCGCGCGGACGCCCGTCTCCCCCGAACTCACGCTGTACGAGACGGCGTTCCTGGCCGGCGGACCACAGCGGGTGGCTGATCTCGCGCTCGTCTCCATGCATCTGCGGCGCCGGCTGCTGCTCGCCCACACGGGCTGGGCGACGGTCGTCGACCCGGAGGGCCGGGACGAGGTCGAGCGCACCGTGATCCGCGCGATCGGTCCGGAAGGCCAGTCCCGGATAGGCCCCATACGGGCCGCCGCCGCGGCGGCCGAGGCCGTGCTCTCCCTCGCCGACCGCCTCGTCGCCGCAGGCCTCGCCGTGCCGCACGGATCGCGTACGGGGCTGGAGTCGGCGGTGCGTGCCGTGCGGGGCTCGGCCGTGCTCGTGGTGGCCCTGGCGGTCACCGCCATGCTGATGCCCGGTCAGGAGACGGGCGACGCGGGCCCGGTGGCCGCGTGGTTCGGGCTTCCGCTCGTGCTGACGCTGGGCTGCCTGGCCATCGCGCGGGTGGAGAACCACCCGTACAGCCCGTGGGCCTCCCCGTCCGGGCAGCGCTGGCTGGACTCGCTCCCGGCCCCGGTGCGCGGCGCGGACCGCGATCTCCTGGCGGCGGTGGCGGTGAGGGGCGTGGGAGCCCTGGAGGACCCGGGCCTGCGGGCGGCGATGCTGAGCGGGGCGCGGACCGGCGGCTGACCGCCGGCGGAGGGCCGTACAGCACCAGGGCCGTCCCCGGCGTCGGGGACGGCCCTGGTGTCCTGTCCAGTTGTGCGGCCCGGGGCACATCGGCCTGACCGGCGAGGAGCGGCGGTCCGCGGGGAGGAATGGCTGACTCCCCCGCGGGCCACGACGGTTCGCCGGCCGTCGGCCGATGTGCACCCGGCACCGGACCCGGTGTCGCTGGAACGACGGGCGGCGTCACACGCGCCGTTGCCCGCCAACTGATCTTCCGGGTCGGGATGACCGGAAACGCTGGCTATGCGAGTCCGGCCACCAAGTCTGCGACGGACTTCCTGCGTCCGGTGTAGAACGGCACCTCTTCGCGGACGTGCAGCCGCGCCTCGGAGGCCCGCAGGTGACGCATGAGGTCGACGATGCGGTAGAGCTCGTCGGCCTCGAAGGCGAGGACCCACTCGTAGTCGCCCAGCGAGAAGGAGGCGACCGTGTTGGCGCGCACGTCGGGGTAGCCGCGGGCCATCTTGCCGTGGTCCGACAGCATGCGGCGGCGGTCCTCGTCGGGCAGCAGGTACCAGTCGTAGCTGCGCACGAAGGGGTACACGCTGATGTAGTCGCGCGGGGTCTCGTCGGCCAGGAAGGCCGGCACGTGCGACTTGTTGAACTCGGCGGGGCGGTGCAGCGCCATGTTCGACCAGACAGGTTCGAGTGCGCGGCCCAGCTTCGTGCGCCGGAAGAGGTTGTACGCCTCCTGGAGCTCGTCGGAGGTCTCGGCGTGCCACCAGATCATCAGATCGGCGTCGGCCCGGAGACCGGACACGTCATAGGTGCCGCGGACCGTGATGTCCTTGGCCCCGAGCTGGTCGAACAGCTCCTGGACCTCGTCGGCGTAACCGGCGCGGTCCACGGGAAGGACGTCCTTCAGCCTGAAGACGGACCACAGTGTGTAGCGGATGACCTCGTTGAGGTCCTTGGCCTTCTTGCCTGCGTTCGGAAGCTTTTCTGGCGCACTCATACGGCTATTGTCCCGCCTCGCTCCCGGTGCCCCGAACCCGGGGCCGCGTGTTGTCGATCTCCCCGGTGACCGGGCCCGTGAGGTCCTGGACGATCTCGTCCGCCGCGCGGTGCGCGCTCGCGACGCAGGCCGGGATCCCGACGCCGTCGTACACCGCTCCGCACACCCGCAGACCGGGCAGCTTCGCGACCTCCTCGCGGATCCTGGCGACGCGGGAGAGGTGGCCCACGGGGTACTGGGGCAGCCCCCCGATCCACCGGGTGACCTCGGTGTCCACGGGCCGGGCCGTCAGCCCGGCGGCGGATTCGAGATCGCCCAGGGACGCGGCGACGAGCTCGGAGTCCTCACGGTGCAGGTGCTCCTCCTCGCCGTACCGGCCGACGGAGGTGCGCAGCACGAAGAGGTCGGGAGCCGCGTCGGCGACCCACTGCCACTTGTTGCTGGAGAAGGTGGCGGCCTTGATCGTGCGCCCGTCGACGGGCGGTACGAGGAACCCGGAGCGCCCCCGGAGCGCCTCCGTGTTCTCGATGTCGGTGCGTCGGAAGGCCATGGTGACCAGGGCCATCGAGGCGTACTCGACGGCGGCGAGCTCGACCGAGGCAGCCGGGCACTCGGCGGCGAGCAGGGTGGAGGCGGACCAGGCCGGGGTGGCCAGGACGAGGGCGTCGGCGGCGATCACCCGGCTGTCGGTGCGCACGTCCCAGCCCTCGGCGGTCCGGGTCAGGCCGAGCACCGGGGTCTCCATGAGGATCTCGGCGCCTCCGGCCCGCACGGCGTCGGCCACGGCGCCCGGCAAGGTACCGATGCCGCCCTCGATGCCCTGGAAGACGGGTCCGGTCTGCTGCCGGGCGGCTGCCCTCTCCTGGATGCGGAGTACGCCGTCGAGGAGCGGGCCGCCCTCCTTCACGGCCTCGAAGAGCTGGGGCACGGCCGCGCGCATCGAGATCCGGTAGGCGTCACCCGCGTACACCCCGCCGAGCAGCGGCTCGACGAGCCGGTCGACGACCTCGCGGCCGAGCCGGTCGGCGACGTACGAGCCGACCGCGACGTCGTCGCCGACGGCGGTCGGGGTCAGGTCGCGCTCCTCGGCGATCCGGGCCAGGCCCTCGGGCGAGAGCACGCCGCTGAGCGCCGACGGGTCGCCCGGCACGCCCATCACATGGCCCTTGGGCATGGGGCGCAGGGCGTCGCGGGTCCAGACCGAGGCGGTGGCGGTGGCGGGCGGCTGGAGCCGGCCGCCCAGTCCGGCCGCGGTGGCCAGCTCGACCGCCTCGGGACGGCGCGCGAGCATCGACTCGGCGCCGAGGTCGACCCGGACGCCCGCGATCTCGCCGGTCATCAGCTTGCCGCCGAGCCGCTCGGTCGCCTCCAGGACGGTGACCCGGAGACCGGAGTCCAGCAGCCGGCGTGCGGCGGCGAGTCCGGCGATGCCGCCGCCGATGACGACGGCGTGGCCCGTACGTGTGGTGTCGCGCTGAGAGGAACGCTGCATGGGTCCACTCTCTCAAACCCGTCCCGAGTCCCGAACGTGACCGCTTCGAAACCGCGGAGACGAAACCCGCACACGGGCCCCGCACGTCGAACCGGCACCATCGACGACGGCCCTGGGGGGACGCTTCATGCACTTCGACCGACACACGGACAGCCATCCACCCGCCCGCCCCGGCCACCGGGTGGCACGCGTGACGGCGGCCGCCGGGCTGCTCGTGGTGCTCATGGCCACCGGCGCGTGCGGCGGTGCCTCCGACAGCGGCGGGGAGGGGTTCAGGTCCGCGGCTGACGGCAAGGCCGGCCCGGCGGCGGCCGGTGCCGGCGAGAAGCCGGCCGTGAAGCCCGCCGACGGCGCCTCCTCGGCGCCGGATCCGGGTTCCGCGGTCGCGGTCCACGTCATCCGCACGGCCACGCTCTCCATCGAGGTGAAGGACGTGCCGAAGGCGGTCGCCGCGGCCCGGAGCGCCGCGGAGGACGCCGGCGGGATCGTGGCGGACGAGACCACGGAACGGGTCGACGACACCCACGACATGTCGCATCTCGTCCTGCGCGTGCCGCAGGCCCGGTACGCGGAGGTGCTGAACGGTCTCGCCGGGTCGGGGAAGCTGCTGTCGCGTACGTCGAACGCGAAGGACGTCACCGGGCAGGTCGTGGACGTCGAGAGCCGGATCGCGACGCAGCGGGCGAGCGTCGCGCGGGTCCGTGACCTGATGGACAAGGCCGAGAAGCTCACCGACGTGGTGACGCTCGAAGGTGAACTGAGCAGCCGGCAGTCCGACTTGGAGTCCCTGCTCGCCCAGCAGGCCTCCCTGGAGGACCGCACCTCCCTCGCGACCGTCACGCTCGAACTCAGCGAGCCGTACGAGGACGGGAAGGACCCCGGGGACGAGGACACCGGTTTCCTGGACGCGCTGGAAGGCGGCTGGGACGCCTTCGTGACGATGCTGCGGTGGATCGCGGTGGCGATCGGCGCCACGGCGCCGTTCCTGGCCGCGGCGGCCGTCCTGGTGCTCCTGTGGCGGCTGTTCCGCGGCCGACTTCCCCGGCGGCGCCCGACGCCCCGGCAGACCACGGACACCTCCGAGGCCCCGCCCGCCCCGTAGGCCCCGTAGCGTGGGCCCCTGACCCAGCACACGGCGGCGAAGGGACCCGGCACATGACGGCGGAGCGACTGGTGGTCGTCGGAGGCGACGCGGCGGGCATGTCCGCCGCGTCGCAGGCCCGCAGGCTCAAGGGGCCCGACGCGATGAGCATCGTGGCCTTCGAACGCGGCGACTTCACGTCGTACTCCGCCTGCGGCATCCCGTACTGGGTGAGCGGCGACGTCGAGGGGCCGGACGACCTCATCGCCCGTACGCCCGAGGAGCACCGGGCCCGTTCCATCGATCTGCGCACCCGCACCGAGGTGACGGAGATCGACGTCGCCGGGCACCGGGTACGGGCGCTGGACCGCGACAGCGGCGAGACGTACTGGACGGGCTACGACAAGCTGGTGATCGCTACCGGCGCCCGGCCGGTACGCCCCGAGCTGCCCGGGATCGACGCCCCGGGCGTCCACGGCGTGCAGACCCTGGGCGACGGCCAGGCGCTCCTGGAATCGCTGGAACGGGCTCCGGGGCGCCGGGCGGTCGTCGTAGGCGCGGGCTACATCGGCGTCGAGATGGCCGAGGCGATGCTCAAGCGCGGCTTCGAGGTGACGGTGCTCAACCGCGGCGCGCAGCCGATGGCGACCCTCGACCCGGACATGGGGCAGCTGGTCCACGACGCGATGGACGGGCTGGGCATCACCACCGTCAACGGCGCCGGGGTCACCCGTATCGGCACCGGCCCGGACGGCCGGGTCACGGAGGTCGTCACGGACGGGGGGACCTATCCGGCGGACGTCGTCGTGCTCGGCATCGGCGTCGAGCCGGAGACCGCCCTGGCCCGCGAGGCCGGTCTGCCGCTGGGGCCGTCCGGCGGGCTCCTGACGGACCTGTCGATGCGGGTGGTGGGGCAGGACGACATCTGGGCGGGCGGGGACTGCGTGGAGGTCCTGGACCTCGTCGCCGGCCGCACCCGGCACATCGCGCTCGGCACCCACGCCAACAAGCACGGCCAGATCATCGGGTCCAACGTGGGGGGCGGCTACGGCACGTTCCCCGGCGTGGTGGGCACGGCGGTGAGCAAGGTCTGCGACCTGGAGATCGCCAGAACCGGGCTGCGCGAGAAGGACGCCCGCGCGGTCGGCCTGCGCTTCGTCACGGCGACCATCGAGTCGACGGGGCGCGCCGGCTACTACCCGGGGGCGAAGCCGATGACGGTGAAGATGCTCGCCGAGTACCGGACCGGCCGGCTGCTGGGCGTGCAGATCATCGGCCGTGAGGGGGCGGCGAAGCGCGTGGACGTCGCGGCGGTGGCGCTCACCGCCGGGATGACGGTGGAGGCCATGACGGCCCTCGACCTCGGCTACGCCCCGCCGTTCTCCCCGGTCTGGGACCCGGTCCTGGTGGCCGCCCGCAAGGCCGTGTCGGCGGTGCGGGCGGCCGGCGGCTGACCGGCAGGGCCCCTAACGCGCCGTCTGCTGGTGGACGTACTCCACCAGGCGCGTCAGGGCGTCCGGGGGCGTGGTCGGCATGACGCCGTGCCCGAGGTTGAAGATGTGGCCCTCCAGACCGGCTGCGGCGTCGAGCACCTCGCGGGTCTTCGCCTCCACCGCCTCGGCCGGCGCGAAGAGCACCGCCGGGTCGAGGTTGCCCTGGAGCGCCTTGCCGGGACCGACACGGCGGGCGCCCTCGTCCATCGGGACGCGCCAGTCGACGCCGACGACGTCCGCGCCGGCCTCGCCCATCAGGCCGAGCAGCTCGCCGGTGCCGACGCCGAAGTGGATGCGCGGGACGCCGTACGACGCGACGGCGTCGAAGACCTTCGCGGAGGCCGGCATCACGGAGCGGCGGTAGTCGGCCGGGGCCAGTGCGCCGACCCAGGAGTCGAAGAGCTGCACCGCGGAGGCGCCGGCCTCGATCTGGACCTCGAGGAACGCGCCGGTGATCTCCGCGAGCCGGTCGAGCAGGTCGGCCCAGAGCTCCGGCTCGCCGTACATCATGGCCTTGGTGCGCTCGTGGTTGCGGGACGGGCCACCTTCCACGAGGTAGCTCGCGAGGGTGAACGGCGCACCGGCGAACCCGATGAGCGGCGTGGCGCCCAGCTCCGCGGTGAGCATCCCGATGGCCTCGGTGACGTACGGGACGTCCTCGGGCGTCAGGTCGCGCAGCCGGGCCAGGTCGGCGCGGGTGCGGATCGGCTCGGCGATCACCGGGCCGATGCCGGGCTTGATGTCGAGGTCGATGCCGATGGCCTTGAGCGGTACGACGATGTCGCTGAAGTAGATCGCGGCGTCGACCTTGTGACGGCGCACGGGCTGCAGCGTGATCTCGGCGACCAGCTCCGGCATCATGCACGAGTCGAGCATCGCGATGCCCTCGCGGACCTTGAGGTACTCGGGCAGCGAGCGTCCTGCCTGACGCATGAACCAGACCGGGGTGTGGGGCACCGGTTCCCGGCGGCAGGCCTTGAGGAAGGCCGAGTCATGGGTGGCGGGGTTCACCGGCAGGCCCGAGGACGGGCCCTCCCCTGATCGGACGGAGCTCAGCTCTTGGGGAAGGTCGTTGGCACTCACGCACAGAATCTTCGCACGGAGTGGCAACGAGCCGGACGCCGCATGGGTGTCCCTCCCTGCACGGCGCTCCGGTTCCGCCTACTCTTCCCCGCATGGCTCCGGCTCAGGGACAATTTTCCGATCATTCCGATGGCACTGACAGCGAGGAGGGCGCGGACGGCGACACCGTCCCGCCCGCGTTCCGGTCGGCGGTCGACGCGCTGCGTTCCGCCCGGCTGCGCCCCGAACTGGAGGTCGAGCCGACACGGCCGCCGAAGCGGCTCGCCCCGCACGCGTACGCCCTGGAGGCCGCCGTCGTGGAGGGCGAGGACGATCTCGCGGACGGCCGCCTGGTCCTCCTGCACGACCCGTCCGGACACGACGCCTGGCAGGGCGCGTTCCGCTTGGTGACGCTCGTACGGGCCGAACTGGAGCCGGAGATGGCAGCCGACCCGCTGCTGCCCGAGGTCTGCTGGTCCTGGCTCACGGGGGCGCTGGACGCCCGGGGCCTCTCGTACGGGGAGGCCGGCGGGACGGTGACGCGCGCCGGTTCGCACTACTTCGGCGCGCTGTCCGCACGCCGCCCTGCGACGCAGATCGAGATCCGCGCCTCGTGGACGCCGCGCGAGGGGCGCGGCGGGGCGCCGGACACGGCGGCGCACCTGGCCGCCTGGGGCGATCTCCTCTGCCAGCTCGCCGGCCTGCCGCCGTCGGACACCTCCGACGCGGCGGTGGTGACGCTGCCCCAGAGGCGCGGGCCACAGGTCTCGTAACGCTGCGTCATTTTCCCGGAGAGCCGGTCGCACGTGGACCGGCTCTCTTTTCGTACAATCGATCGCGCGTCCTATTTGCCCGAATTGTTACTCACTAAATCGTGATCTTCCCCTAAAGGAGGACGCGCCTGCTGCCGAAGAGGTCAATGACCCTTCAAGCACGGTTCGCCCCGGCTTCATCCCCGAGCCGGCCCGTCCCGCCACTCCACTCCCCAGGAGGCCTGGTGTCCGTTCTCCTCGAGCAGCCCGCAAGCCTGGTCGCCTACCGCCCGAACAAGCCGACGGCCATGGTCGTCGTGGCCGACCCGCGCGTCCGTTCCACCGTCACCCGCCATCTGTGGGCCCTCGGAGTTCGTGACGTCATCGAGGCGTCGTCCATCGCGGAGGCCCGCCCCCGCGTCGGCAACCCGCGCGACATCTGCGTTGCCGACGTCCACCTGCCCGACGGTTCCGGGCTGACCCTGCTGTCCGAGACCCGAGCCGCCGGCTGGCCGAACGGCCTCGCCCTCTCCGCCGCCGATGACATCGGCGCGGTGCGCAACGCCCTCGCGGGCGGCGTGAAGGGCTACGTCGTCACCGGCACCCGTACCAACATCGGCCACCCCACCCGTCCCGGCGTCGCCCCGATCGGCGCCAATGCCGCCCGTATGCACCGCAGGCCTCCCGGTTCCCCGAGCCACCCGGGCGGCTACCGCGAACTCTCCGGCCGTGAGGTGGAGGTTCTCCGCCTGGTCGCCGAAGGCCAGTCCAACAAGGCCATCGGTGTCTCGATGGGCCTCTCCGCCCTCACCGTCAAGAGCCACCTCGCCCGCATCGCCCGCAAGCTCGGCACCGGAGACCGCGCCGGAATGGTCGCCGTGGCCCTGCGTACGGGCATCATCCACTGACCCCGGGGCCCCTGATCACGGGACCCCGCCGGCACCTGCGCGGATGCGCGACCGGCCGGTTTACGTGCATGGCCGCCCGTCGACGGAACGTTCCGTCGACGGGCGACGCACATACACAGATACCCTTGGCATGTGACCGACGCCCAAGAGACCGCAGCAGACACTTCACTGCGAACCACCGGGGGCGCTCCCCCGGACGACGTCGCCCCGGCGCCGATCCCCTTGCTCGAACCGCGCGAGGGCATCCCCCCGGTGGTGGCGACCGACGACGCGCTCGCCCGGGTGGTCGCGGACTTCGCCGCGGGCACCGGCCCCGTCGCCGTCGACGCGGAGCGCGCCTCGGGCTACCGCTACGGCCAGCGCGCCTACCTCGTGCAGCTGCGCCGCGAAGGCGCGGGGAGCGCGCTGATCGACCCGGTCGGCTGCCCCGACCTGTCCGCGCTCGGCCAGGCTCTCACCGGTTCCGAGTGGATCCTGCACGCCGCCACCCAGGACCTGCCCTGCCTGCGCGACATAGGCATGACCCCGACCTCGCTCTTCGACACGGAGCTCGCCGGACGCCTGGCGGGTTTCCCGCGCGTCGGCCTGGGCGCCATAGTCGAGAACGTCCTCGGCTACGCCCTGGAGAAGGGCCACTCCGCGGTCGACTGGTCCACCCGCCCCCTGCCCGACCCCTGGCTGCGCTACGCCGCGCTCGATGTCGAGCTGCTGGTGGACCTGCGCGACGCCCTGGAGGAGGAGCTGGACCGGCAGGGCAAGCTGGAGTGGGCGCTGGAGGAGTTCGCCGCGATCGCCTCGGCACCCCCCGCTCCCCCGCGCAAGGACCCGTGGCGCCGGACGTCCGGCATGCACAAGGTGCGCCGCCGCCGTCAGATCGCGGTCGTACGGGAGCTGTGGACCGCCCGTGACCAGGTGGCACAGCGCCGGGACATCTCGCCCGGCAAGGTGCTGGGGGACGCCGCGATCATCGAGGCGGCCCTGGCCCTTCCGGCGAACGTACAGGCCCTCACCGCGCTGCCCGGCTTCGGACACCGCATGGGCCGCCGTCAGCTGGAGCAGTGGCAGGCGGCCGTCGACCGGGCCAAGGAACTGCCCGAGTCGGAGCTGCCGCAGCCCGGCCAGCAGCCGGCGGGCCCGCCGCCGCCCCGCTCGTGGGCCGACAAGGACCCCGCCGCCGCGGCCCGGCTGTCGGCGGCCCGCGCCGCCGTCTCGGAGCTCGCGGAGCGGCTGCACATGCCGCAGGAGAATCTGATCACCCCGGACACCGTGCGCCGGATCTGCTGGGAGCCGCCCAAGGTCCTGACCCCGGACGCGGTCGAGACCGTGCTGGCCGGACACGGCGCGCGTCACTGGCAGATCGAACAGGTCGGCCCGCTGCTGCTGCGCGCCCTGGACACCAGCGCCTGACACCCCGCCACTCGCGTACGCCCCTGCCGGATCCGGCAGGGGCGTACGCGTGTCGGGGCCGCACCCCGGGCCGGTCCGTCGAGGAGGATCGAATTCACGCCAGTTAACCGGTCCTCCCGGATCTCCTGCGCATGTGACGTTCACCGCTCCGGTGGTGGGGGGTGGGCAGTCCGGTTACCCGCAAGTAGCATGAGGGGCGTGGCGCGCCGATGCGTGCGCCCGCAGCAGTGCCATCCCGCACCCTGGAGGAGAGCCACCGTGCCTCGTACCATCCGGGACGTCGTCTTCGTCGACGGCGTCCGCACCCCGTTCGGCAAAGCGGGCCCGAAGGGCATCTACCACGAGACCCGCGCCGACGATCTCGTCGTGAAGGCCATCCGGGAGCTGCTGCGCCGCAACCCGGACCTGGACCCCGCGAAGATCGACGAGGTCGCCATCGCCGCGACCACGCAGATCGGCGACCAGGGCCTCACGCTCGGCCGCACCGCCGGAATCCTGGCCGGTCTGCCGCAGTCGGTACCCGGTTACTCCATCGACCGCATGTGTGCGGGCGCCCTGACCGCCGTCACCTCGACGGCCGGTTCCATCGCCTTCGGCGCGTACGACGTCGTCATCGCCGGCGGTGTCGAGCACATGGGCCGCCACCCGATGGGCGAGAGCGTGGACCCGAACCCGCGTCTCGTCTCGGAGAAGCTGGTCGACGAGTCCGCCCTCTTCATGGGCATGACCGCGGAGAACCTGCACGACAGGTACCCCTCGATCACCAAGCAGCGCGCCGACGAGTACGCGGTCCGTTCGCAGGAGAAGGCCGCCAAGGCGTACGCCGACGGCAAGATCCAGCAGGACCTGGTGCCGGTCTCCGTGCGCCGCACCAACGCCGAAGCCGGGGAGACGGGCTGGGGCCTGGTCACCGCCGACGAGCCGATGCGCCCGGGCACCACGCTGGAGTCGCTGGCCGGTCTGAAGACCCCGTTCCGCGCCCACGGCCGCGTGACGGCCGGTAATGCCGCGGGCCTCAACGACGGCGCCACCGCCTCGCTGCTCGCCTCCGAGGAGACCGCCCGCGAGCTGGGTCTCCCGGTCAGGATGCGCCTCGTCTCGTACGCCTTCGCGGGTGTCGAGCCGGAGGTCATGGGCTACGGCCCGATCCCGGCGACGGAGAAGGCACTGGCCAAGGCCGGCCTCTCCATCGACGACATCGGCCTCTTCGAGATCAACGAGGCCTTCGCCGTGCAGGTGCTCGCCTTCCTGGAGCACTACGGCATCGCCGACGACGACGCGCGCGTCAACCAGTACGGCGGCGCGATCGCCTACGGCCACCCGCTCGCCTCCTCCGGCGTCCGCCTGATGACTCAGCTGGCCCGCCAGTTCGAGGAGCAGCCGGAGGTCCGCTACGGCCTGACGACCATGTGCGTCGGCTTCGGCATGGGCGCGACGGTCGTCTGGGAGAACCCGAACTTCGACGGAGGCACCAAGTGAGCTCCACCACCGAGCTTCTGAAGGGCGCGGCCGAGCTGTTCCCCGACGAGGTCGTCACGCAGGCGCACGTGCGCCACCTCGACCTTCCCGGCGGCGCGGGCCGTTTCGCCCTCATCACGCTGGACAACGGCTTCGACCACACCAAGCCGACCACCATCGGCCCGCAGTCGCTGGCGAACCTGAACGCCGCGATCGACCAGGTCGAGAAGGAGGCCGCCGACGGCTCCGTCGTCGGCGTCGGCGTCACCGGCAAGCCGTTCATCTTCGCGGTGGGCGCCGACCTCAAGGGTGTCGAGCTCCTCAAGAACCACAAGGACGCGCTGGCCATCGGCAAGGGCGGCCACGACGTCTTCCGCCGCCTCTCCGGCCTCGCGGTCCCGACGTTCGCGTACTACAACGGCGCGGCCATGGGCGGCGGCGTCGAGATCGGTCTGCACTGCTCGTACCGCACCGTCTCCAAGGCGCTGCCGGCGTTCTCGCTGCCCGAGGTCTTCCTCGGTCTGGTCCCGGGCTGGGGCGGCTGCGCGCTGCTCCCCAACCTGGTCGGCGCCGACCGCGCCGTCTCGGTGATCATCGAGAACTCGCTGAACCAGAACCGTCAGCTCAAGGGCAAGCAGGTCTTCGAGCTCGGGATCGCCGACGCGATCTTCGAGGGCGCGGACTTCCTGGAGCAGTCGCTGATCTGGACCGCTTCCGTCCTCAAGGGCGAGATCGCGGTGGAGCGTCCCGAGGTGGACCGCGGTGACGCCTGGGACCAGGCCGTCGCCCGCGGCAAGGCGATCGCCGACTCCAAGGTGCACGGGGCGGCCCCGGCCGCGTACCGCGCGCTGGAGATCATCGCCGCGGCGAAGAGCGGCGATCTGTCCGCCGGCTTCGACGCCGAGGACCAGGCCCTCGCGGACCTGATCATGGGCGGTGAGCTGCGCTCCGGGATCTACTCGTTCAACCTGGTCCAGAAGCGCGCCAAGCGCCCGGCCGGTGCCCCGGACAAGTCCCTGGCCCGCCCGGTCACCAAGGTCGGCGTGGTGGGCGCGGGCCTGATGGCCAGCCAGCTCGCCCTGCTGTTCCTGCGGCGCCTGGAGGTGCCGGTCGTCCTCACGGACATCGACCAGGAGCGCGTCGACAAGGGCGTGGGCTACGTGCGGGCCGAGATCGAGAAGCTGCTCGGCAAGGGCCGTATCAACCAGGACAAGGCCAACCGCCTCAAGGCCCTGGTCTCCGGTGTGCTGGACAAGGCGGAGGGCTTCTCCGACGCCGACTTCATCATCGAGGCCGTCTTCGAGGAGATCGGCGTCAAGCAGCAGGTGTTCGCGGAGGTCGAGGCGGTCGCCCCGGCGCACGCGATCCTCGCCACCAACACCTCCTCCCTCTCGGTCACCGAGATGGCGTCGAAGCTGAAGAACCCGGAGCGGGTCGTCGGCTTCCACTTCTTCAACCCGGTCGCGATCCTCCCGCTCCTGGAGATCGTGCGCGGCGAGCAGACGGACGACGCCTCGCTGGCCACGGCCTTCGGCGTCGCCCGCAAGCTGAAGAAGACCGCGGTGCTGGTGAAGGACGCCCCGGCGTTCGTCGTCAACCGCATCCTCACCCGCTTCATGGGCGAGATCCAGAACATCATCGACGAGGGCACCCCGGTCGAGACGGCGGAGAAGGCCATCGAGCCCCTCGGCCTGCCGATGTCCCCGCTGGTGCTGCTGGAGCTGGTCGGCCCGGCCATCGGTCTGCACGTCTCGGAGACCCTGAACCGCGCGTTCCCGGACCGCTTCACGGTCTCCGAGAACCTCGCGGCGGTCGTCAAGGCGGGCAAGCGCGGCTTCTACGTCCACGACTCCGGCGCGCCGGTCCTCGACCCCGAGGTCGCAGCCCTCCTCAAGCAGGGCGACACCGTCCTGACGGAGGACCAGGTCCGCGACCGTGTCCTGGACGCGGTGGCGCAGGAGATCGGCCTGATGCTGGCCGAGGGCGTCGTCGCCGAGCCGCAGGACATCGACCTCTGCCTGATCACCGGCGCGGGCTGGCCCTTCCACCTGGGCGGCATCACGCCGTACCTGGACCGCGAGGGCGTCTCGGAGCGGGTGAACGGCAAGCCGTTCCTGGCGCGGGGCGTGGCGAGCGTTCCGGCGTAGCCCTGCCGGACGGAGGTGAAGGGTGCGGCTCGGCAACGGGCCGTACCCTTCGCTGCTGCCGCAATTTCCGGACCAGGCGGTCCCGTGACAGAATGCCGCACCTCACCCCAAAGCATGGACGGGTCACCCGTTCCCGGAAGAATCGACGGTCGCGGGCAGTCATGGCCATCTCCCCAAGGCCGATGAGCCGGAGAGCAATGCTGGCAGGCGGAAGCACCGTGGTCGCCGCCACTGTTGTCGGGGTGGCGTTCGGCCGTGGGGAGCGGCACGACCCCGGCCCCGTCGGCACTGTCGGATCGTTCGACATCGACGCGGCTACGGAGCTGCTGCCCCCCACCCCGCTGCACCACACCACCGGGCCGCAGTCGATCGCCTTCGACGAGCAGGGCCGGCTCTTCTCGCTCCAGGTCATGCAGGGCGGGATCCGACTGGCCGACGAGCGGCGGACGATGTCCGGGAAGGCACGTCGGCTGGCCGGCGACATGTGTGTCACTGCTTATCGCCACGGCGACGCGGCACCGCAGCACATGTACCTGCGCGGATTCGGCCACGGAATATCGATGGGCGTGGAGCCGTCCGACACGGGTCCCCAGCTCTGGGTGGAATCCGACGCCGACGAACGGACCGGGTACGGACGTGCCGTGGCGCGGATCCCCTTCCGTCACGACACGGTTCTGGACAGCGCGTCACCTGCGGTTCGTCACCACCGGCCGCTGCCTCGCAGCCATCGGATCCACCCGGCCGTCGATGTCGCCGCCAACCGTGTTCTGGTGAGCCATCGGGCGGGCGACGCCCACCGCTGTACGACGTACGCCCTCGACGAATTCCTGTCCGGCTCGTACCGGCCCATGGCGGATCTGCGGAACCTCGCCCTGCGTGACGGGGAGACGCTCCAGGGCTGCGCCGTGCACGAGGACCTCATCTACCAGCTCACGGGGACGCCCTACACGGAGGCGGGCGGGGACAATCCGCCGACAGGCGGTGGGAACACTTTCGTGTCGGCCATCGATATGCGCAGCGGAAAGACCGCGGGGCGCCGCAAGGTCTCCGTCGCCCCCCACCTGTCCTTCCGGGAGCCGGAGGGTCTCGCCGTCCACCCCGGGTCCGACCAGGGGTTGTGCGTGGCGTTCTCGGTGAAATCCGGGGGGCGGCGACGGCTCGCGGTCTACGCGTGTCCGCCGTAGCGCCGGGGGCTCGCACCGGTCCGACGGTCACCGAGCGTGAGAGTCACCCCGTATGCGATCACGAAAAGCAAGCGATTCATAACTGTTCGGTATCCGGTCGTCAAATGTTCGACTTTTCCCCTCTGAAAGTTCACTAAATCTTTCATGACTGTCTACAGTTCGGTCTGATGCTTCACGAGCTCCATACGCACCGTCCGCCTCTCGGATAGATCCTGCGGTTCGGCCCCCACTGTGATGACGTGCGGCACTCCCTGCTCCCGCCGGCACCGTCGCCGTGCGTTCGCACGATCACTGAAGGAGGGGCTGTCCCCCGATGGGCAAGCCACAGCGCCAAGCCGCGCTCGGTATTCTGATCACAGCCGCGCTGGTGGGCAGTTTCGTCACCATGATGGTGGCGGTCGTGATGGTTTCCCTTCCTGTCTTCGCCTACGCCGCAGCAGTCAGCTACGGAGCGGACCTCCTCCTCCACACCGCCCAGTCCTCGACGCTGGACCGCCTCAGGGACTCGCGTTTCGGTCTCACCATCCGCTTCTTGATCCGCCAGTTCCTGCTGCTCGCCCTCTGCGGCGTCATGATCGACCTCGACTCGTTCGTCGTGCAGATGACGACGGTCGGGCTGCTGCTCCTCTTCGTACTGCAACTCGTCTACGGAGCCCTGCTCAAGCGGGTCCGGTCCGAGCGCGCGGCGCTGCCCTTCACCACGCGTGGACTGGACCTGGAAGCGCTGGGGATCCGTCGCCTGCCGCACCCGTTCCTGATGAACAAGCACGTCCGCAAGATGCTCCACCTGGACGTCCCCCTGGTCGCCGGCGCCATCGGCACCATCGCCACGGACGACTGGCGCTACGTCACGTTCGGTGGGATCGCGGCCGTCTGGCTGTCTGTCGTCGCGGTGCTGGTCCTGCTGCCGGGAGCCAGGAACGCACTGATCCTGCCCAGCCCCGACGATGCCCTGGACGAGCTGAACTGGCAGCTCGCGCAGTACCGGCCCCAGGTCGCGCTCTACTTCACCTTCGCCGCCGTCTCCCGGGACTTCATGTATCAGGTGAACATGTGGCTGGAGTCGCTGGAGGCGATGGACCTGCGCCCGATCATCATCCTGCGCGAGCGGGCGACGCTGCGCTTCCTGGACGCCACTTCCGTGCCGGTCGTCTGCGTCCCGAAGGCCGAGAACCTGGCACGCGTCGAGATGCCGGAACTCCGCGTCACCCTCTACCCGGGCAACGCGGGCAAGAACGTCCACATGCTGCAGCGCCACGAGGTCAAGCACGTCTTCATCGGCCACGGCGACAGCGACAAGCTGGCCAGCAGCAACCGCGTGAGCAAGGTCTTCGACGAGATCTGGGTCGCCGGCCGCGCCGGCCGCGACCGCTACGAACGCATCAAGCACGCCGTGTCCGCGAACCAGATCGTGGAGGTCGGACGTCCGCAGCTCATGCCGCTGCGCCGGTGGACGGGATCGGTCAGCAACGAGACGCCCACCGTCATCTACGCCCCCACCTGGGAGGGCTGGACCGACGACGCCTGCTACACCTCGGTCATCCCCGCCGGTGAGCAGCTCATACGCACGCTGCTCTCGCACGAACGTCGGCTGAGGGTCATCTACAAGCCCCACCCGCTGACGGGCACGCGTTCTCCCGCCGCGGCGGCCGCGCACCGGCGCATCATCGCGCTCCTGCAGGAGGACAACGCCCGCAGGTTCGGCCGGAAGGTCATGGACTCGAAGGCCGCCGCCCGCAGGCTGGCGCGCATCGACAAGCGGCTCGCTGCTCTCCAGGAGCGCGGTGTCCGCTCGAAGTACCCGGATCTGACCGAGGAGGAGCGGACCACCCGGATCCGCAAGTTCCGTGACCAGGCCGGCACGCTCTACTGGGACTCGCTGCCCGTCGACGCCCACCACGTGGTGACGGAGCGGGTGCCCACCCTGTACGACTGCTTCAACCATTCGGATCTGCTCATCGGTGACATGTCGAGCGTGGTCTCGGACTTCGTGGCGACCAGGAAGCCGTACGCGATCTTCAACCTGGAGGGCCTGCCGGACGCGGAGTTCAGGAACGAGCAGCGGACCGCCTACGCCTCGTACCTGCTCGATGCCGAGTGCAACGGCCTGGAGACGGCCCTCACCGCCATGTTCTCCGTGGACCAGGACGTGATGGCCCCCTACCGGGAGCAGCTCAAGGAATACCTGCTTGGGCCGGACAGCCCGCCGTCGACCGTCCGCTTCGCCCACGCCGCGAACGATCTCTACCATCGCGGGCTGCGGGACTTCCCGGTCGAGTACGGGGACGAGCACGGCTTCCCCGAACAGCAGCCCCACCAGCCGGCCTGACGTCACGGTCGTCGCGCACGCGAGGCTCTCCGCCCCCGTCCGGGCCTCTCGCTCATCCTCACCGCAAACAGGAAGCAGGAACGTCTTGACCACGCGCGCCACCCGTCGCCGTACCGTCGCAGTTGTTCTCGCCGGTGGTACCGGCCAGCGCATCGGGCTCGCCATCCCGAAGCAGCTCCTGAAGATCGCGGGGAAGTCGATCCTGGAGCACACGCTGCGCGTCTTCGAGAGCGCTCCGGACATCGACGACGTGATCGTGCTGATGACGCCGAGCCATACGGCCGAGGCGAAGCAGATCGTCACCGGGGCCGGGCTGCGCAAGGTATCGGCGGTCCTGGCCGGAGGCAGCACCCGCAGCGAGACGACGAACATCGCGATCCGGGCGGTGTCCGGGCAACTCGGCGAGGGCGAGGACTGCAATCTGCTGTTCCACGACGCCGTGCGCCCCTTGCTGTCCCAGCGCGTGGTCAAGGAGTGCGTGGCGGCGCTGGACCGCTACCACGCCGTGGACGTGGCCATCCCGTCCGCCGACACCGTGATCGTGACCAGAACGCACGGGGACGCGGGCGAGTTCATCACCGAGGTTCCCGACCGTGCCCGGCTCAGGCGGGGGCAGACCCCGCAGGGATTCCGGCTGTCCACCATCCGCTCGGCGTACGAACGGGCGGCCGCCGACCCGTTCTTCCAGGCGACCGACGACTGCTCGGTCGTCGTGAAGTACCTGCCCGACGTGCCTGTCCATGTGGTGGCGGGCGACGAGTACAACATGAAGGTCACCCAGCCCGTAGACGTCTTCATCGCCGACAAGCTGTTCCAGCTGGCCTCCACGACGGTCCCCGCGCCCGGTGGCGAGGACTTCTACCGGGACAGGCTGGCGGGCAGAACGATGCTCGTGTTCGGCGGCTCGTACGGAATCGGCAGCGACATCGCCAGGCTCGCGGAGAGCTACGGGGCGCGCGTCCATGCCCTCGGACGCTCCACGACCGGCACCCATGTCGAGAACCCCGACCACGTGGACGAGGCCTTCGCCAAGGCGTACGCGGAGACGGGCAGGATCGACTTCGTCGTCAACACAGCGGGAGTTCTCCGGATCGGCCGGCTCGACGAGGCCGACGACTCCACGGTCCGCGAAGCGCTGGAGGTCAACTACCTCGCGCCCGTGAACATCGCCCGGACCTCGTACAAGTACCTCGCGGAGACCGGTGGGCAGTTGCTGCTCTTCACATCCAGCAGCTACACCCGGGGGCGTGCGGAGTACAGCCTCTACTCCTCCACGAAGGCCGCCATGGTGAACCTCACCCAGGCGCTGTCCGACGAGTGGGCCGAGGACGGCATCCGGGTCAACTGTGTGAATCCGGAGCGGACCGCGACCCCGATGCGGACCAAGGCGTTCGGGCAGGAGCCGAGCGGTTCGCTGCTCTCCTCGGAAGAGGTCGCACGCAGCTCCCTGGACGTACTCCTCTCCGGGATGACGGGCCATGTGATCGACGTGCGCCGGCAGGACCCGACTGCGGCGCCCGACTCGGCATTCGAGTCAGCGCTCTCGCAGGTCCTGCACCACTCCGAGAATCAGCCCGTCTGAGCCGGGCCCACGGCCACTGATCCAGGAGGACCACGTGAAGATCGCTTTTCTGATGTACAGCGCCTACGGCCAGGCCGGTACGTCCGTCGCCACCCAGACCCTCGCCAACTCCCTCGCCGCGAGGCAGCACGAGGTCGAATTGGTGAGCGTCTTCCAGTACCACGACGTCCCGCCGCTCCGGTTCGACCCGAGCATCAAGCTGCGCACGCTCGTGGACACCCGCAAGGGCTCCTCGGACCTCGATCACCCGATGCACTCGGTCGCCACGGAGCACTGCCCCGGTGCGGGGTGGAAGCCCGAGGACCCGAACCGTTACAGCAAGCTCATGGACGAACGTGCCGCCGTCTATCTGCAGAGCGCCGATGCCGACGTCATCATCGCGACGGCGCCCAACACCATCGCGCTCCTGACCATCCTGGGCACCGGAAAGTACGTCACCCTGGGCCAGGCGCACACGCACTACCACCACCAGAGCCCGGCTTCGCGGAAGATGCTGGACCTCGCCATCCCGCAGCTGGACGGCTTCGTGACGGTGACCGCGAAGGACGCCCAGACCCACCGGGACGCCTACGGCGCGGTCGGGACCGACTTCCATGCCATCCCCAACGCGGTCACCAGCACGTTCATGCGGTCCGACGTACGGGAATCCCGCATCGTCACCTCATCGGGACGCATGGTCGACTGGAAGCGGTTCGACCTCCTCATCAGCGCCTTCGCCCAGCTCGGCAGGAAGTATCCCGACTGGACACTGCGTGTCTACGGCAGCGGTGTGGAGAAGCCGAAGCTCCGTAAGCTCATCGACGATCTCGGGGCGACCGAGCGCATCCTTCTCATGGGGCACACGAGGCACCTCCGTGAGGAACTCGCCAAGTCGGCACTGCACACGTCGACCTCCACGGACGAGACGTTCGGACTGACGATCGTGGAAGCGATGACCTGTGGGGTCCCGGTGCTCAGCACCGCCGGCCCGCACGGTCCCTCCGAGATCATCTCGGACGGGGTGGACGGGGCGCTCTCCCCCGTCGGGGACGTCGACGCGTTCGCCAAGAACCTCGACTGGCTCATGGGAGACGCCGACACGCGGGTGCAACTCGGTGCGAACGCCGCTGAGAAGGCCCGCAACTACAGCAACGAGGCCCAGGCCCAGACGTACGAGACGTACCTCTCCCGCCTGCTCATGGCGCGCGACTACCGGCCCGAGGCCCTGTGCCGTGCCACGTCCGCGGGAGACCTCGAATTCGTCGTCGACCCCACCTGTGCGCCCGGCAGCCGCTTCACCGTCCTGTGCGTGAACGCGGCGGACGGACGACAGGCACTGATGGCGGGGGCCGCGGAACAGACGTCCAACGGCCACTACGTGACGATACCGGGGCACCTCCGGCTGGCCCAGGGCACCTGGAACGTCCTCCTGCGCCGTGAGGACGACGGAGTGATGCGGCGGGTGAAGATCAAGGAGCTCCAGCAGTCGGCGAACTCACTCATCTCCAGCCCCGCGCAGGCAAGTCCGGTGCGCTTCCGGTCCTTCACCCGTTCCGAGGACGGCGGGTACCTCCAGATCGTCTCCCGCGAGTTTCCCGCGCACGCGGAGGTGCTCTCCGTCGAGACGGCCGGTTCGCATCTGAACGTGCAGATCTTCGCGCTGGGAGTCGACGCCGCCCAGGGGGGCCCACAGGTGGACGTCGCCGGGGACGGCGCCCACATCATCGCCCAGAGCCGGAAGAACAAGGAGTCGTTCTTCACGATCCCGTGCGCGTTCTCGAACGGGGGCGCGAGTTTCACCATCGATCTCCAGCAGTACGCCGACAGGATGGTCGAGCTCGACACCATCTGGGACCTCTCCCTGAGCATCCCGGGAAACCTGACGGTCACGGGCACGTCGCACCGGTTGCGGATCGGCCGTTTCGGCGACGACATCGTCAAGCGCAAGCCCGTCAACGTCTTCCCGAAGCGGTCCGTCGCCACCCCTCAGGGTCGATCGGTGGCGTTCCACCCGTACTACACGGACAGCAACTACCTGTCGATCGGGCTGAAGCTGGCTTCCTGATCCCACGTTCCACCGTCCGGAGGCGGGACGTACGGGAGGGTCCCGCGAGTCGTCGGTCCCCTCCCACCACGTCCCGTGGTCCTCAGACCTGGACGGACGGGTCCAGGGCCAGACCGGACTCGCGGTTCTGCCGCGCGATACGCAACTCGCCGTCCCTCCCTATGAGCGCGAGGACCACCCGCCCATAGGCGTCGTGAGCGAGCGCCGGACCACCCGTGCAGTTCTCGCCGGTGGGAGACCACCACACGCCGCCGCCCTCGTTCTCCGTACCGCAAGCGGTGAGCATCACCTGACCGTCGGGCGTGCCGTGGGCGAGCACGGTGCAGTCGTAGCCGTCGAGCATGACCCGCATGGCCGCGACCGGCCCGGTGGACGGGTAGCCACCCAGCGGAATCGCCCAGGTCCCAGGGCGATAGGCGACGACTCCGCCCGTGGACTCGTCCGCCCAGTAGTAGGTGACTCTGTCCTGCGCCGTCTCGAGTGCGACGGCGCTGCCCGGGGTGTGCGCGAAGGGGATGTCCTGGTCCTGCTGATAGGCACCGCCGGACTCACGCCGGCTCAGCAGCAGGGTCGCCCCTGCGGCCGGGACCAGGACGTCCACCCGCCCGGACGTGGTGGTCACCACTGCCGTACCGTCCTGGACCCGCCGGAGCTTCAGATCCTGCCAGGCCTCCCACTTGCCGCCCGCCTTCTCACAGCGCAGGTGCAGGCCACCGCTTTCGTTCCGCACGAAGACGTGCACCATCCCCGCCGCGTCCACCGCTGCGGTCGGTACACCGAGGAGCGCCGCCTTCGCCTGTTCGCCGTGCGGATTGCCGAGGGAACGCCACTGGGTGACGGGGCGGCCCGTCTGGAATTGGGTGGCGCTCACCAGATCGACGGCCGGCGGGCCACCGTCGGCGTGTACAGCGCGACGACCCACGAAGTGAACGAAACCGTCGGGGCCCTGAGCCACCACGAGGGAGGTCAGTCCAGCTACGGGCAGGAGTTCCGGCCCCGCCCACTCGGAGCTCCCGGGACGTGACTCCGTCCAGCGGAGCACTCCCTCGTCACCCAGGGCGTAGGCACTGAGCCTGCCGTCCTTGCCCAGAACGAGCCAGCGGCCGCCGGCCACCTCCCGCACGGCGTGATGCGCGCCGGTGTCAGGGCTTGCGGTCCCCTGGACCGGTGCCTTCCCCTGGTTGGCGCGCCTGGATCTGACCGGCATGACGTGAGGTTGTCCTTCCCGAGCTTCTCGGCCCGCGCCCGGTCCCCCCTGCGTTCCGGCACGCGGCAAACCGAACACACGCCCCATCATAGAAGCCCCGGCCGCCGCCGGGGCAGGCGCTCCCGGCCCCGCGCGCAGTGGTGGCTTTATCACGCGGGACAGAACAAGCCGGGAGGGCGCCCTGAAGGTTGCGTGAAGAAGTACACGAGAATCGAAAATATGTCTATAGTGCACACTTAGCGTCCCCACACGCATGGACCGGCCCCACCCGAGTCCCCGACTCCATACCCGGTCCTCACGGGCCACAGACCAAGGGACTCGCGCAGGATGAGCCACGACGCCGTACCCCCACGCGCCTCACGACGGGCAGAAGCGCCGAAGCGGGGCCGCAAGAAGGAACGCGGGCGCCGCCGCGGTCTCAAGATCACGCTCGGGGTCCTGCTCGTGCTCCTGCTCGCGGGCGGTGGTACGGCGTACTGGATGTACGAGGACCTCAACGGCAACATCAAGGGCGTCGACATCAACAAGGCGCTCGGCGAGGACCGTCCCGAGAAGCTCCCCACCACCGGTCAGAACCTGCTCGTCCTGGGCTCCGACTCACGCGCCGGGGCGGAGAACAAGGAGCTGGGCGGTGGCGGCAACGTCAGCGGGGGCCGCTCCGACACGACGATGGTGGTGCACATACCCGAGGGCCGGTCCGAGGCCGTCGCCGTGTCCATTCCGCGCGACACCCTGGTGACCCGGCCGAAGTGCACGACTGCCGACGGCTCGGAGCTGCCCGAGAAGAAGCGCGAGATGTTCAACGCCGTCTACTCACTCGCGGGCCCGGCCTGCGTGGTCAAGACGGTGGAGAAGATGTCCGGGGTCCGCATCGACCACTACATGGAGATCAACTTCGCCGGGTTCAAGGACCTGGTCGACGCGATAGGCGGCGTCACCGTGAAGGTCGAGGAGCCGATCAAGGACAAGTCCTCCGGGCTGGACCTCACCGCCGGCACGCACAAGCTCAACGGCACCGAGTCGCTCGCCTACGTCCGCACCCGGCACGGCGTCGGGGACGGCAGCGACCTCGGCCGCATCGGGCTCCAGCAGCAGTTCCTGCTGGCCCTGCTGACGGAGATCAAGTCGCAGGACCTGCTGGGCAGTCCGACGAGCACCTACAGGATCGCGAACTCGGCCACCAAGTCGCTCACGACCGACGAGGGTCTCGCCTCGCTGACCTCGCTCGCGGAGTTCGCCCGCTCGATGAACGGCGTCGATCCCTCCGCCATGGAGACGATCATGCTGCCCGTCGCCTACGACAAGCAGGACCCGAACCGCGTCGTGGCCGCCGAGCCGCAGGCCGGCGACCTGTGGGAGGCGATCCGGAAGGACGGCACGATCCCCGAGTCGGCCAAGAAGTCTCCGGCCACCGGCGGCTGACCTGGCATCCTTCGAGGATGACCGGTGAGAGGACCCTGGTGATCGTCGATGCCGCCAATGTGGTGGGGTCCGTCCCTGACGGCTGGTGGCGCGACCGGCACGGTGCGGCCGAGCGGCTGCGGGACTCACTCGTCCCGTGCGCCGCCGAGGGCCTGCCCGGCCATGCCGGTCCCGTCGAGCTCGTGCTCGTCGTGGAGGGCGCCGCGCGCCAGGTCGCATCCGTGCCGGGCGTACGCGTGGAGGCCGCGTCCGGCAGCGGGGACGATCTGATCGCCGCCCTGGCCGCCGCCGCCCAGGGGGTGCGGCCCTGCGTCGTGGTCACGGCCGACCGCGGGCTGCGGCAACGGGCCGAGGCGTACGGGGCCCGGTGCACGGGCCCGCGTACGGTACGGCCGCTGCCGCCGCCGCGCGGTGTCTGACGAGGGATCAGGAAGACTTCGCCATACGGCTGTTGCGGCGCCCGTACACGAAGTAGATGATCACGCCGAGCGCCATCCAGATCCCGAACCGCAGCCAGGTCTCCGCCGGCAGGTTCAGCATCAGCCAGACCGAGGCCGCCACCGACACGATCGGGAGCAGCGGCACCCACGGGGTCCGGAAGGAGCGGTGGAGATCGGGGCGGGTGCGGCGCAGGACGATGACGCCGAGGGCCACGACCACGAACGCGAAGAGCGTGCCGATGTTCACCAGGGTCGCCAGCTCGTTGATGCTCGTGAAGCCGGCCACGATCGCGATGACCACGCCGAGGAGGATCGTGGGGCGGTACGGCGTACCGAAGCGCGGGTGCGTCTTCGAGAAGAACCTCGGGAGCAGTCCGTCGCGGCTCATCGCGAAGAACACCCGGGTCTGGCCGAGCAGCAGGATCATGCAGACGGTGGTGAGTCCGACCGCCGCGCCGAAACTGATGACGCCCGCGTAGAAGGGGTGTCCGACGGCCTTGAAGGCGTCGGCGAGCGGGGCGCTGACGGAGAGTTCGGAGTAGTGCTGCATGCCGGTGACCACGATCGACACGGCGACGTAGAGCAGCGTGCAGATGACGAGTGAGGCGAGGATCCCGCGCGGCATGTCCCGCTGGGGGAGCTTGGTCTCCTCGGCCGCGGTGGCCACGACGTCGAAGCCGATGAAGGCGAAGAAGACGATGGAGGCCGCGGTGAAGATGCCCATGATGCCGAAGTTCGTCGGCTGGTAGCCGAAGATCAGCTGGACCAGCGGCGCGTCCAGACCCGAACCCGAGGTCTGGCCCTCGGCCTCGGGGATGAAGGGCGAGTAGTTGGACGCGTCGATGAAGAACAGCCCGGCGATGATCACGATCAGCACGACCGCGATCTTGATGGCGACCACGACCGTGGTCACCCGGGCGGAGAGCTTCATCCCGAGGACCAGGATGACGGTCAGGATCAGTACCAGGACGAACGCCAGGACGTCGAAGCCGAAGCCGCTCGCCACGTCCGGGCCGGAGAGCGCCTCCGGCATCGTCCAGCCGATGTTGTCCAGGAGCGAGCGGACGTAGCCGGACCAGCCGACCGCCACCACCGCGGTGCCCAGCGCGAACTCCAGCACCAGGTCCCAGCCGATGATCCAGGCGACCAGCTCGCCCAGGGACGCGTAGGAGAAGGTGTACGCCGATCCGGCCACCGGGACGGTGGAGGCGAATTCGGCGTAACAGAGGGCGGCCAGCGCGCAGACGATGCCCGCCGCGACGAAGGCGAGCGCCGTGGCCGGGCCTGCCGTCTCCTTGGCGACCTTGCCCGTGAGGACGAAGATTCCGGTGCCGATGATGACACCCACTCCGAAGACCGTGAGGTCCAGCGCGGAGAGGGACTTCTTGAGCGCGTGCTCCGGTTCCTCGGTATCGCGGATGGACTGTTCGACCGTCTTGGTCCGGAACAGTCCCTTCCCGCTGGGGGGCGTGTCCTGCTGCGTGCTCACCGGCGTACCTCCACGCACTCGTCGTGCACGCCATGATTCGGAAGGGATCGCCCTCGAATGTGCGCTACGCCCCGATTTCACGCGAATGGGCCGGTCGGACCACCCGAGTGGGGTGGCCGACCGGCCCGGAGCCGTGCGGTGGGTGGGCGTCAGTCGCGAACGGGTTCCACGGCGCGGCTCTCGTAACGGCCGTCGAGCTTGGCGACCAGACCGGTGACCTGGCGGGCGATGTCCGGTGCCGTCAGCCCGATCTCGGCCATGACCTCGCCGCGCGAGGCGTGGTCGAGGAAGACCGGCGGGATGCCGAAGTCGCGCAGCGGCACGTCGACGTCCGCGTCGCGCAGGGCTTGGGCGATGGCGGAGCCGACACCGCCGGCCCTGCTGTTGTCCTCGACGGTGACGACGACCCGGTGCCCGGCCGCGAGCGGGGCGAGCGCCTCGTCGACGGGCTTGACCCAGCGGGGGTCGACCACGGTCGTGGAGATGCCCTGGGCGTCGAGCAGAGCGGCGATCTCCAGGCACATCGGGGCGAGGGCGCCGACGGAGACCAGGAGGACGTCCGGCGAGTCCGTGCCGGCCTTCCGGAGGATGTCCATGCCGCCGGCCTTGCCCACGGCGTCGACCGCAGGGCCGACCGCGCCCTTGGAGAAGCGGACGACGGTGGGTGCGTCGTCCACGTCGACGGCCTCGCGCAGCTGGGCGCGGACCTGGTCGGCGTCGCGCGGGGCGGCGATGCGCAGGGTCGGCACGCACTGGAGGATCGACATGTCCCACATGCCGTTGTGCGAGGCGCCGTCGGTGCCCGTGACGCCGGCCCGGTCCAGGACGAAGGTCACGCCGCACTTGTGCAGGGCGACGTCCATGAGGACCTGGTCGAAGGCGCGGTTCAGGAAGGTCGCGTAGACCGCGAAGACGGGGTGCAGCCCGCCGGTGGCCAGGCCGGCAGCGGAGACCGCGCCGTGCTGCTCGGCGATCCCGACGTCGTAGATCCGGTCCGGGAATGCCTGCTCGAACTTACCGAGGCCGACGGGCTGGAGCATGGCCGCCGTGATGGCGACGATGTCCTCGCGCTCATGGCCCAGCTTGACCATCTCCTCGCCGAAGACCGAGGTCCAGTCGAGGCCGGAGGTCGAGATCGGCAGGCCGGTGTCCGGGTGGATCTTGCCGACCGCGTGGAAGCGGTCCGCCTCGTCCTCCAGGGCGGGGGTGTAGCCGCGGCCCTTCTCGGTGAGGCAGTGCACGATGACCGGGCCGCCGAAGCGCTTGGCCCGCTGGAGCGCGGACTCCAGGGCCTCGATGTCGTGGCCGTCGATCGGGCCGACGTACTTGAGGCCGAGGTCCTCGAACATGCCCTGCGGCGCGATGAAGTCCTTGAGGCCCTTCTTGGCGCCGTGCAGGGTCTCGTACAGCGGCCTGCCGACGACGGGCGTGCGCTCCAGGAGGTCCTTGCCACGGGCCAGGAACCGCTCGTACCCGTCGGTGGTGCGCAGGGTGGCGAGGTGGTTCGCGAGGCCGCCGATGGTCGGCGCGTACGAACGCTCGTTGTCGTTGACGACGATGACGAGCGGGCGGTCCTTGGCGGCGGCGATGTTGTTCAGCGCCTCCCAGGCCATACCGCCCGTGAGCGCTCCGTCACCGATGACGGCGACGACGTGGTCGTCCTTGCCCAGGACCTCGTTGGCCTTGGCGAGGCCGTCGGCCCAGCCGAGGACCGTCGAGGCGTGCGAGTTCTCGATGACGTCGTGCTCGGACTCGGCACGGGACGGGTATCCCGAGAGGCCGCCCTTGCTCTTGAGCTTCGAGAAGTCCTGCCGGCCGGTGAGCAGCTTGTGCACGTAGCTCTGGTGGCCGGTGTCGAAGAGGACCTTGTCCTGCGGGGACTCGAAGACCCGGTGCAGGGCGATGGTCAGCTCGACCACGCCCAGGTTGGGGCCGAGGTGGCCACCGGTCTTGGACACCGCCTCGACGAGGAAGGTACGGATCTCCCCGGCGAGCTGGTCGAGCTGCTCGAGGCCGAGCCGGTCCAGGTCGCGCGGTCCCCTGATGCGGGTCAGCAGGTCCACCCGTGCCTCCTTGCGTGTGAGCTGATCGAGCTTGCCGATCCGATGAGTCTAATGTTCCGCCGGCGGCCCCGGTCATCGGGCGGCGCATTCCGTCGCGCCGCGCCGGGTCCCGCCGGACGCGCGGGTGCCCGGCATCACGGACGATGCCGGGCACATGTGCGCAGGTGCGGCGGTCAGGAACCTCAGGCGCGGCCTGCGGTTTTCTGCGTCTTGCGGGTGACGGAGTCGATGACGACCGTGGCGAGAAGCACAGCGCCGGTCACCATGTACTGGACCGGGGTCTTGATGCCTTCCAGCGACAGGCCGTACTGGATGGAGACGATCACCATCACGCCGAGCAGGGCGTTCCAGGTGCGGCCCCGGCCTCCGAAGAGGCTGGTGCCGCCGATGACGGCCGCCGCGATGACGTTCATCAGGAGGTCGCCGGTGCCGGAGCCCTGGTTGACGGCCGCGATCTTGGAGGCCCAGAAGAGGCCGCCGATGGCCGCGAAGGTGCCGGCGATGGCGAAGACCGAGACGCGGATCGCGGTGACGTTGATGCCGGCGCGGCGGGACGCCTCGACGCTGCCGCCGAGCGCGAAGATCTTCCGCCCGTAGGTCGTACGGCGCAGCATGAAGTCCGTGCCGACGAGGACGATGAGGAAGAGGACCAGGGCCAGCGGAAGACCGCGGTACTGGTTGAACATGTACGCCGCGGCGAAGGCGAACACCGCGAGGACGGCGGTGCGCACCACGATGTCGGTGAGCGGCCGGGAGGGGACGCCCGCGGCCTCGCGGCGGCGGCTGTCCAGGAACGCCGAGAGGAAGAAGGCGATCACCGCGAGAGCGGCCAGACCGTAGGCGGCTGCGACGTCCGTGAAGTAGTACGTGGTCAGCTTGCCGACCACACCGTCGCTGTCGAGGTTGATCGTGCCCGTGTCACCGAGCAGCTGGAGCATGAGACCCAGCCAGAACAGCAGGCCGGCGAGGGTGACGGCGAAGGCGGGGGCGCCTATCCGGGCGAAGAAGAAGCCGTGGATGGCACCGATGACCGCACCGCTGACGATCGCGACGACGAGGGCGAGCCACTCGTTCATGCCGTTGGTCACGCTGAGCACGGCCACGACGGCGCCGGAGACACCGCTGACCGAACCGACCGACAGGTCGATCTCGCCGAGCAGCAGCACGAAGATGATGCCGACGGCCATCATGCCGGTGGCCACCATCGCCACGGCGATGTCGCTGATGTTCTTCGCGGAGAGGAACTCGGAGTTCAGGCTCTGGAAGACCACGCAGATGATGATCAGGCCGATGACCACCGGGATGGACCCGAGGTCGCCGCCGCGCATCTTGCGCTTGAACTCGGTGAGGTATCCGCCGAAGCCCTGCTCGCGCACGAGCAGCCGGGGGTCGACCGCGGTGTCCGCGCCCTTGGCGGCCTCCGGGTTGACCACAGCCGTGGACGTCTTGTCGGTCGTCACTTCTTGACCTCCGCGTTACGAGCCGCACGACGGGTCACGGCGTTCTCCGTGGCGCCCGTGATGGCGGAGATGATCTCTTCCTGCGAGGTGGTCTTCACATCGAAGACCCCGTTGTTCCGGCCCAGCCGGAGCACGGCGACCTTGTCGGCCACGGCCTTCACATCGGCCATGTTGTGGCTGATGAGGATGACCGCGTGACCGCGCTCGCGCAGCCGCTCGACCAGGTCGAGGACCTGCGCGGTCTGCTCGACGCCGAGGGCGGCGGTGGGCTCGTCGAGGATGACGAGCTTGGGCTCACCCAGCATGGAGCGTGCGATGGCGACGGTCTGGCGCTGTCCGCCGGAGAGCGAGGCGATCGGGATGCGGACGCTGGGGATGCGGATCGACAGCGTGGACAGGAGCTCGCGGGAGCGGCGCTCCATCTCGACCTCGTCGAGGATTCCGTACTTACGGATCTCCCGGCCGAGGTAGAGGTTGCCGACGACGTCGATGTTGTCGCAGAGCGCGAGGTCCTGGTAGACGGTCGCGATGCCCAGGCTCTGGGCGTCGTTCGGCTTGCTGATCTGGACCGGCCGGCCGTCCCACTCGATGACTCCGTCATCGATGGGGTGAACCCCGGCGATCGTCTTTACCAGCGTTGATTTACCGGCGCCGTTGTCGCCCACCAGGGCGACCACTTCACCGGCGTGGACCTCAAGCTCTACATCGGTGAGCGCCTGGACGGCACCGAATCGCTTGGAGACCCCTCGCAACGCCAACACGGGCGTAGCGGACACGTGAACCATCTCCTTCGCCGCCTGACCCGGCGGGGATGCCGCGCCTGGGGGAAGGCGCGGTGGTCGAGCAGAAGAGTAGAAAACCGTTGAAGCGTTCCGTCCGGCGCCCCGCCCGGTAGCGGGACAGTTGGTGGGCGGGGCGCCGGACAGGCTTCGGGCCCGCGCTGTACCGGCCGGGGGCCGGTCGCGCGGTGGCAGTTAGTTCTTCAGGCCGATCGAGTCGCAGGCGGCCTTGTACTTGGCCGTGCAGATCTCGTCGATCGTCCAGATGCCATCCTTGATGATGGTTTCCTTGATGTTGTCCTTGGTCAGCGAGACGACCGGGACGAGGACGGTCGGAACGCCCTTCGTGCTGGCGTTGTCGACCTTGGACGTGGCGATCGAGTCGAGCTTCTCGCCCTTGGCGAGCGCCACGGCCATCTCCGCGGCGATGACGCCCTCCTGCGGGTACGACTTGTAGACGCTCATGAACTGCTCACCGGCGACGATGTGCTGCACACCCGCGAGCTCGGCGTCCTGGCCGGTGATCGGCGGGAGCTTGGTGACGCCCGCGGACTTGAGCGCCTGGATGATGCCGCCCGCCAGACCGTCGTTGGCGGAGTAGACGCCGTCGATCTTGTCCTTGCCGAGGGAGGTGATCGCACCCTCCATGTTGGCGTTGGCGTTCTCGGCCTTCCACTCCTTGGTGTCGTACTCCTTGCCGTACGTCACCTTGCCGTCGAGCACCGACTTGGCGCCCTTCTTGAAGAGCGCGGCGTTCGGGTCGGTGATCGCGCCGTGCATCATCACGACGTTGGGCTTGGTCTTGCCCTTCAGGGCCTCCAGCAGGGCGGTGCCCTGCACGCGGCCGACCTCTTCGTTGTCGAAGGAGGTGTAGGCGTCGATCGGGCCCTCGGCGAGACGGTCGAAGGCGACGACGGGGATGCCCTCGTCCTTGGCCTTCTTGACGCTGTTCTCGATGGCCTTGGAGTCGACGGCGTCGATGATCAGCGCGTCGACCTTGTTGGTGATCATGGTGTCCACCTGCTGCGCCTGCAGCGTGGCGTCCTGGCGGGCGTTGGAGTACACGACCTCCGCCTTGCCGCCGGTGAGCTCGCTGACCTTCTTCTCGATGATCGGCTTGTCGAACTTCTCGTAGCGGGCCGTGGCGTTCTCGGGAAGGAGCAGACCGATCTTGAGGTCGTCGCCCTTCTTCGCGGAATCCGAGCTGGTCTTGTCGCCGGACTCCTTGGCGCTCCCGCACGCGGCGAGAGAGACAGCCATGGTGGTGGCGGCAACGGCAACGGCGGCACGACGCATACGCGTGTTCATTTCGAACCTCCCTGACGAGGCCGCGACGTTGCGGCCGAGGTGGCTGGAAGTCAACTCGGCCGCAGGGTCGGCGTCAAGGAGTAAATTCTTAACGAGATGACAACGGTGCCATTCGTTATCTAAGTGAAGGCAGGAGTCGCTGCGGGAAGGGTGCTCTCCAAAAGGGACGAATCCCCCATCTCGCTGAGCACGAGGGCCAGCGCGCCCAGCACCTCGGCCCGCCCGCCGAGCGCCCCGGGGAGCACGGAGAGCTGCCGCGCGGCACTGGGGATGGCATAGCGCGAGACCGAGTCGCGGATGGGCGCCAGCACCAACTCCCCCGCCTCGGCGAGGGATCCGCCGAGCACCACCCGGCTGGGGTTGAGCAGGTTGCACAGGTTCGCCACCCCGCTGCCGATGTGCCGGCCGACGTCCCCGATGACCCGGCGGCAGCCCGGATCGCCCTCGCGGGCGAGCTGGACCATCCGCTCCATGGTGAGATCCGCCCCGTGGCTGGGCTTGAGCAGCGGCAGGACGTACCGGGCGGCGGTGAAGGTCTCCAGGCAGCCGCGGTTGCCGCAGCGGCAGACAGGGCCCGACTCGTCGAGGGTGATGTGGCCGATCTCGCCGGCCGTGCCTCCGGGGCCCCGGTAGATGGTCCCGTCGATCACCAGACCGGCGCCGACGCCGCTGGCGACCTTGATGTACGCCAGATCCCTGACGCCCCTGCCGCTGCCCCAGACGAGCTCGCCGAGGGCCCCCAGGTTGGCATCGTTGTCCACGTACACGGGGACACCGAGGCGCCCGGCGAGCTCCTGGCTGGGGTTGATGCCCGTCCAGCCCGGGAGGATGGACGTGGAGCCCAGCGTGCCGGATTCGACGTCGATGGGGCCCGGCACGCCGAGACCCACGCCGATCACCTTCCCGGGGCTGATCCCGGTCGTCTCGACGAGACGGTTGACAAGCTGTTCCGCCCGGCCGAAGCCCTGCGCCGACGAGGCGTCCACATCGAGCGGCTCGGACTCCTCGGCGAGCACCTGATGAGCCAGGTTGCCGATGGCCACCCGAAGGTGGGTGTGCCCGAAATCCACCCCTATGACAATGCCTGCGTCCCCGCTCAGGGAGACGCTCCTGGCACGGCGCCCGCCCGCCGAGGTGGGGGTCACCTCGACCGTGCCGCCGTCCTTGAGTTCACGGACGATGTTGGAGACGGTGGCTGCGGAGAGGCCGGTGCTCCTGGCGATCTCGGCCTGGGTCAGGGACCCTGCCATCCTTACGGCACGTACGACCCGCTCAAGGTTGGCCCGATGCAGAGATGTCTGCGACCCCGGAGTCTCCATCGACTCACTCACTCCTGCCGTTTTCTCTAACATGTGAACCCTAAGCTGAGCGTTTTGGGGTGCCCCCCGTCAAGACCTTGAGCAGTCGCAGCCTCCGATGAGCATGGGGCCTCCACATCCCTACGGGCGCGAAAGCATCGGAAAGGGCATGAAAACCACCCCCCGGCCGAGGGCCGAAGGGTGGTTCCCTGCTCGGGGAGCCTGTCCGTTTCCGGTGACTCCTGTGACCCGAGTGACGACAAGACCTGACAGCTGAACGGGCGTGCCGCTACTTGAGCGCCCCCGCCGTCAGCCCCGCGACGACCTGACGCTGGAAGACGATGTACGCGGCGAGGACCGGCAGCATCGCCATGACCAGGCCGGCGAAGAGACCCGACCAGTCCCCCTTGTACCCCTGGCTGGTGGCCAGTTCGACCAGACCCTGGGAGAGCACCTTGCCGTCCGGGTCGGTGTTCAGCACCGTCGGCAGCATGTACTGGTTCCACTGTCCGAGGAAGTTGAAGATACCGACGCTGATCAGTCCGGGCTTCGCCATCGGCAGCATCACCTGGAAGAACGTCCGGGTGTGCGACGCCCCGTCGAGCATGGCCGCTTCCGCGATCGAGGTCGGCAGGGTCCGGAAGAACGAGGTGAGGAAGAAGACGGTGAACGGCAGCGAGTACGCGATGTAGACCAGGATCAGCCCGTGCACCGAGTTCAGCAGACCCATGTTGTTCATGACGAAGAACAGCGGGACCAGCGCCAGGATGATCGGGAAGCTCATCCCCCCGATGAAGAGGAAGTAGATGAAGCGGTTCCCCGGGAAGTCGAACCGCGCCAGCACGTACGCAGCCATCGAGCCGAGCAGCAGGGTACCGATCAGCGAACCGCCCACCACCAGAATGGTGTTGAGGAAGTAGTCGCTCATGTGGGCCTGGTTCCAGGCCCGTGACCAGTTCTCGAAGTGGAGCTTGTCCGGCAGTTCCCAGGGCCTCGACAGGATCGAGTCGTCCGTCTTGAACGACGACATCACCGCCCAGAGCAGCGGCATGACCACGAGTACCGCCCAGATGACCAGCACACCGTGCGAGAAGACGTTGAGGACCTTGCCCTCGCTGCTCTTCGCGGGCTCGCCCGCCGGGAGGTCCGTCTTCGTCACCGGCGAGCGCGGGGCCGGGACGGCGGGAGGAGTCTCAGTGACCTTCATGTGTGCTCACCTCGTACAACTGTCGAGCCGGCCACCGGGACCGAACTGTTCTGCGCGCCGCCGGTCATCCGATCGCCGTACCCCGCAACGAACCGCATCAGAACTCCAGCCGCTCGCGCCGGCCCAGCTTCATCACGATGCCCGCGAAGAGCATGGTGACGATGAGCAGGCCGACGCCGATCGTGGTGGCGTAGCCGGCCTGGGCGTCCCGGAAGGCCGTCTGGTAGACGTACAGCGGCAGGACGGTGGTGGAGTAGTCGGGACCGCCGGGGCCGACCGTCATGACCTGTACGGCGGTGAATGCCTCCACGCCGAGCGCCAGGATGCCCATGTAGACCCATCCGGACTGCACGGTGTCCCAGAGCAGCGGCAGCGTGATCCTGAAGAACGTCGTGATGCGGTCGGCGCCGTCGAGCAGCGCGGCCTCGTAGAAGTCCTTCGGTATGGACGCCATTCCCGCGGAGAAGAGGACGACGAAGAATCCGACCGTCGACCAGATCAGCACGACCATGACGCAGTAGAGCGCCAGGTCGGGGTCGCCGAGCCAGTCCGGCTGGAGGCTCTTGAGGCCCACCGCCTTGAGCGTCGCGTTCAGCATTCCCGAGGTCGGGTTGAAAGCGAACTGGAAGAGCAGGGCCACGATCACGATCGACAGGACCTGGGGGAAGAAATAGGCGACCTTGTAGAAGGCGGAGCCCCGCACGCCGGCGACCGCGGCGTTCTTACGCCGCCGGCCGCCGACATTGAGCATGAAGGCGAAGAAGAGCGCGAGGCCCAGCGTCACCAGCGGCAGCAGCAGCGCGAGCAGCACACTGTGCTGCAGCGACTTCCAGAAGATGTCGTCGTCGAGCATCCGGCTGTAGTTGTCGAAGCCGACCATCTTGAAGTCGGAGCTCAGTCCGGTCCAGTCCGTGAACGAGTAGTAGATGGACTGGGCGAAGGGCCAGATGACGAAGATGGCGTACAACGCCAGTGGGGCTACCAGGAACCCCACGATGAACCGGTACTTGCCGTGCTGCATCGTTTACCGACCCCGATTTCCGAGCGGGTGCCGCCGCTGGTGACGGTTGCTCACTGGTGCTTGTAGTGCTTGATGGAATCGTCCTTGGCCGCCGCGTCCGCGAAGGCCTGGATCTTCTTGATGGTCTCCGCCGGGGTCGCGCGGCCGGCCATCATCTCGCCGATGCCGGCGATACCGATCTGCTCCTTCTGCAGCTTCACGTACCAGTCCTGCATCCGCGGGTTCACCACGTTGTCGCCGGCCTTGGCCAGGACGTCGACGCCGGACTGCAGCGCGGTGGAGAGCGTCAGCCCGTCGGTTCCGCCGTTGAACGCGCTGAGGGACTTGACCGACTTGGTGAAGTTCTTCGAGGAGTCCTCGCTGAGCATGATGCGCAGCTGCTCCATGCCACCCTCGGGGTTCTTCGACTTCGCCGGCACGATGAACGGCTCGCCGCCGGACGCCCAGAGGGTGCCGAAGGGCATCTTGTCGGAGGAGTCGAGGCTGGACGGCGCCCCGACCATCATCTTGAAGTCCTCGGGGGTGGTGGGCGCGGCCTCGTTCTCCACCCACGAGCCGTTCGGGATGAAGAGGGCCTTGCCCTTGGTCCACTCGGTCTGCGACTGGATGTGCGTCAGACCGGGCGTGCCCTTGAGGATGTAGCCCTTCTGGAAGAGCTCGTAGTACGCCTCGAAGGCGGCCTTGACGGCCGGGTCCTTCCAGGCGTTGGGCTCCAGGTTGTCGATCTTGTCGAGGACCTCGCGGCCGCCGATCTTGGCGATGAAGGGGTAGAGCGAGAACGGCAGGTAGTACGGGTACTTGCCCGGGTACGTCCAGCCGGCGATGCCCTTCTTCTTCGCCTTCGCGCAGAGCGCGAGCATGTCGTCCCAGGTCTCCGGGTACGCCGCGTCGAGCTTCTCGAGGTTGGTCTGGGAGTACCAGACGCCGTAGACCGTGTACGCGTAGTACATGATCCAGACGGGGTCGCCGTCGAACTGGCCCATCTCCAGGACACCGGGGCGCAGCGTGTCGCGGACCTTCTTCGCCGGGTCGTCGTAGGACGGTGCGTCCATCAGCGGCGTCAGGTCGGCGAGCTGCTTCTTGCCGACCAGGACACCCATGTCCATCTGCTCGGCACCCGAGTTGTCGATCAGGTCCGGCGGGGTGCCACCGTTGAAGCGCGGCTGCAGGATCGACTGGATCTTCTCGGTCGAGGAGTGCTTGACCTTGGGTGCCTTGGGGAAGGCCTCGTTGTACTTCTTCTCGGCGTCGATGGCGTACTGCTCGCCGAAGCCACCGTTGAAGATGACGACCTCGAGGGCTGCGGTCTCGTTGACACCGAGCGGGTTCTTGGCGCTCTTGGTGCCCTTCTCGACCTTGTCGTCACTTCCCCCGTCGCTGCTCGCGCACGCCGACAGGAAGCTCATCGTCGGAACAGCGATCAGGCCGAGTGCGGCAGAACGCTTGATCACATCGCGACGGCCAAGGCCCTCATTCGTGCGGCCGGAGGTGGATCCCATGCTCAAGTCCTCGCCTTCTCCAGGACTCAGGCGGTGTACCGGTCACCCGTAGAGAATTCGCCTCAGGCGAAGGGCCCCGCCACCGCGGTCAGTTGCGCTTGGGTCGTGCAGAATGCCGGATTACCAGGTGCAGTGGGGGAGTTTCGGGGGAACGTACGGCGGAACGCCTCGCGGCGCCCACAGCTGTTCCACCCTCCCCCGTGTCCGCGTGCCGTTGTGAAGCGGCTGTGCAGACGCCGACAGGTATAGTCCACTTGCCGCCAACTGAGCAAGATCGAATGCATGGTTGAGCGGCAGTCTTTCCCGAGTTGAGACCTCACGGATACCTGAGGCCTCTCGTTCGGATCATGCCGGGCTCGCGTGCCCCGGCACCGCACCTCGCGGCGTTGACCGCGCGCCTCCGCACGGAATCGCCGTTTTCCGCAATACGGTCGAATCACCGGCGTCGACCCCGCGCAACACCCTTGACACATCCCGCCACTTGGCTCCCTACTGGAACCCGCATCCTGCAATGACAACGTTGTCCAAAGCATGCCCCCAGGAGGAACGGCTTCGTATGCAGCCCCTACGCGGTCCTCAGCACGGCTCTCGCCACAGACACAACCGTTCCGCCGCGGTCCTCGCGGCCTCTCTCGTCCTCGCCCTGGCGGCACCCACCGCAGCGCTCGCCCAGCCCTCCGGCGCCGCCAAGAAGCCTTCCGGCGACACGTCGTTCAGCTCCTCGTTCGAGGCAGACGAAAAGCAGCCGGACTGGCGCAATACCGTCGAAGAAGGCGCCGACGGAAAGAAGAGGGCATCGGGTGTCGACGGCGGATTCTCCGCCGGAATACCGGGCAATATCACCGATCAGGTCACGGATCTGCGCGCCAGCGGCGAGAATGCCGACGGCGGCGAGGTCAAGGAGAACCTCGTCGATGTCGAGCCCGGCACCAAGTGGCTGGCCTTCCAGCCCACGGGCTGGGTCGAGTTCGACCTGGCCGAGCCGGCCAAGGTCGTCACCTACGCCCTCACCTCGGCCAACGACCACGACGAGCGGGACCCCGAGGACTGGACCCTGAAGGGCTCCGCGGACGGCAAGACCTGGACGGACCTGGACACCCGGACCGGCCAGACGTTCTCCGAGCGCCTCCAGACCAAGTCGTACGACTTCACGTCGGACACCGCGTACCAGCACTTCCGGCTGGAGATCACGAAGAACAACGGCGCGTCCGACGCCCTCCAGCTCGCCGACGTCCAGTTCTCGGACGGGGACACCTCCGCCCCCGCCCCCGACGACATGCGCACGCAGGCCGACCGCGGTCCCTCGGGCTCCCCCACCGCCAAGCAGGGCGCCGGGTTCTCGGGTAAGAAGGCTCTGCGTTACGCGGGCACGCACAAGCCGGACGGCCACGCCTACTCGTACAACAAGGTCTTCGACGTCGACACGAGGATCACCAAGGACACCCAGCTCTCGTATCTCGTCTACCCGCAGATGGCCGAGACGGACCTCGACTACCCCGCGACGCACGTGGCGGTGGACCTGGCCTTCACCGACGGCACCTACCTGAGCGAGCTGAAGGCCACCGACAGCCACGGCGGGCTGCTCACCCCGCAGGGCCAGGCCGACGCCAAGCGGCTGTACGTGAACCAGTGGAACAAGGTCGCCTCGCGGATCGGCACGGTCGCGGCGGGCAAGACCGTCGACCGGCTCCTGGTGGCGTACGACTCCCCCAAGGGGCCGTCGAAGTTCCAGGGCTGGATCGACGACGTCACGATCGCCCCGAAGGCCCCGGAGAAGCGCAAGGCGCACCTCTCGGACTACGCGTCGACCATCCGCGGCACCAACTCCAGCGGCGGCTTCTCGCGCGGCAACAACATCCCCGCGACCGCGGTCCCGCACGGCTTCAACTTCTGGACGCCGGTGACCAACGCGGGCTCCACGAGCTGGCTGTACGACTACGCGCGGGGCAACAACGAGGACAACCTGCCCACGCTGCAGGCCTTCAGCGCCAGCCATGAGCCGAGCCCCTGGATGGGCGACCGCCAGACCTTCCAGATGATGCCCTCGGTGGCATCGGGCACGCCCGACGCCTCCCGCGAGGCCCGCGAGCTGCCGTTCCGCCACGAGAACGAGACGGCGACCCCGCACTACTACGGGGTGACGTTCGAGAACGGCCTCAAGGCCGAGATGGCCCCCACCGACCACGCAGCGCGGATGCGGTTCACCTACCCCGGTGACGACGCGAGCCTGGTCTTCGACAACGTCGACAACAGGGGCGGACTCACCCTCGACCCGGAGACCGGTTCCTTCACCGGCTACTCCGACGTGAAGAGCGGCGGCTCCACCGGGGCCACCCGGCTCTTCGTGTACGGCTCCTTCGACGCGCCGGTCACCGACAGCGGCAAGCTGAAGGGCGGCGGCGGTGACGACGTGACCGGCTTCTTCCGCTTCGACGCGGGCAAGGACCGTACGGTCAACCTGCGGCTGGCCACCTCGCTGATCAGCGTCGACCAGGCGAAGAAGAACCTCGCCATGGAGCTGCCGGCGAAGACCTCCTTCGACAAGGTGAAGAGGAACGCGCAGAAGGCCTGGGACAAGATCCTCGGCAAGATCGAGGTCGAGGGCGCGAACGCCGACCAGCTGACCACGCTCTACTCCAGCCTGTACCGGCTCTACCTCTACCCGAACTCGGGCTTCGAGCAGGTCGACGGCGAGAGCACCTACGCGAGCCCCTTCTCGCCGCAGACCGGTACGGACACCCCGACCCACACCGGCGCGAAGCTCGTCAAGGGTGAGGTGTACGTCAACAACGGCTTCTGGGACACCTACCGGACGACGTGGCCGGCCTACTCGTTCTTCTCCCCGAAGCAGGCCGGCAAGCTGGTCGACGGCTTCGTGCAGCACTACAAGGACGGCGGCTGGACCTCCCGCTGGTCCTCCCCGGGCTACGCGGACCTGATGACCGGCACCAGCTCCGACGTGGCGTTCGCCGACGCCTACGTCAAGGGTGTCGACTTCGACGCCGAGGCGGCGTACGACGCGGCGGTCAAGAACGCCACGGTGGCCCCGCCGTCCTCGGGTGTCGGCCGCAAGGGCATGGAGACCTCGGTCTTCACCGGGTACGCCGACACCGAGACGCACGAGGGTCTTTCGTGGTCGCTGGAGGGCTACCTCAACGACTACGGCATCGCGCAGATGGGCGAGGCCCTCTACAAGAAGACGAAGAAGCAGCGCTACAAGGAGGAGGCCGCGTACTTCCTCAACCGCGCGCAGAACTACGTCAAGCTCTTCGACGACAAGGCCGGCTTCTTCCAGGGCAAGAAGCCGAACGGCGACTGGCGCGTGCCCTCCGACCAGTACGACCCCCGCGTCTGGGGTTACGACTACACGGAGACCAACGGCTGGGGCTACGCCTTCACCGCCCCGCAGGACAGCCGGGGCCTGGCCAACCTCTACGGCGGCCGTGACGGTCTGGCGAAGAAGCTGGACACGTACTTCTCGACCCCCGAGACGGCCGGTCCCGAGTTCGTCGGTTCGTACGGCGGCGTGATCCACGAGATGACCGAGGCGCGCGACGTGCGGATGGGCCAGTACGGCCACAGCAACCAGGTCGCGCACCACGCCACGTACATGTACGACGCGGCCGCCCAGCCGTGGAAGACGCAGGAGAAGGTCCGCGAGGTCCTCGGCCGTCTGTACACCGGCAGCGAGATCGGCCAGGGCTACCACGGCGACGAGGACAACGGCGAGCAGTCGGCCTGGTTCCTCTTCTCCTCGCTCGGCTTCTACCCGCTGGTCATGGGCAGCGGTGAGTACGCGATCGGCTCGCCGCTCTTCACGAAGACGACCGTCCACCTGGAGAACGGCCGGGAGCTGGTCGTCAAGGCCCCGAAGAACAGCGCGACGAACGTCTACGTCCAGGGCCTGAAGGTCAACGGCAAGAAGTGGACCTCCACTTCGCTGCCGCACGACCTGCTCGCCAAGGGCGGCGTGCTGGAGTTCGACATGGGCTCGAAGCCCTCGGCATGGGGCACGGGCAAGAAGGCGGCCCCGGTCTCCGTCACCAAGGACGACAAGGTGCCGACGCCGAAGGGCGACGTGCTCAAGGGCGACGGCGCGCTGTACGACGACACCTCCGCCACCTCGGCCTCGGTCGAGTCGGTGGACCTGCCGGCCGCCGAGGGCACGAAGGCGGTGCAGTACACGCTGACCTCGGCCACTGCGGCGAAGGCGCCGACGGGCTGGGTGCTGCAGGGTTCGGCGGACGGCACGTCCTGGAAGGACGTCGACAAGAGGTCCGGCCAGACGTTCGCCTGGGACAAGCAGACCCGGGTGTTCTCGGTGCAGGCACCGAAGGCGTACGCGAAGTACCGGCTGGTGAGTACGGCCGCCGCGACGCTGGCGGAGATCGAGCTGATCTCCTGACCGCCTGAGGGGAGTTGCCGAGCCGGGGGCCGGCCGTCCGCACGTGCGGACGGCCGGCCCCCGGTGCCATAGTGCTCCGCATGCTCCCACGGATACGCATGCGGTCCATCGGACGGGCGGCTCTGGCCGCCCTTCTCGCCATGGTCTTCGCACCGGCCACCGCGAACGCGTCGGACACGGCCGTGCTGAGCCTGAAGGACGTACCGCGCAGCATGGTTCTGTACAACGCGGACGAGGGCGCCGAGGGGACGAACAGCGACTTCGAGGTGCCCGTCGCCGTCGTCCCCGGCAACAAGGAGCCGGCCCGCAACATCAAGGTTGTGGTTGACGCGTCCGGGCTCAAGGACATCGCCCGCGTGACCGAAGGCGGTTACGGGAACTGCACCGGCAGTGGCTGGGTGTACACCTGCGAGTACGGCACGTTGCGGAACGACGGCGAGAGCAACGCACCCTTCGACATCCTCGGGCTCGACGGCGTGAAGCCGGGCGACAGCGGCACGGTGACCTACACGGCGAGCGCCGACAACGCCGCACCCGTCACCGGCACCACGCGCATGACCGTCGGCGGCCCGACACTGGGCGTGCCCGGGAAGCAGGCGAAGGTGAGCGGGGTGAAGCCAGGTCAACCGACGCCGATGACACCGGAGTTTGCCAATCACAGCCGGTTCTCGGCGGGCCGGGGCATCGCCCTGCGCATCACGAGCGAGGGGCTCACCCTGAAGGCACGGCACAGCAACTGCTCCTACGCGGGCGCCTCGCCCACATCGGCGTGGTGCCTGTTCCCCGCCAAGGCCGCGCCGGGTGCCGCCTACCGCACCAGTGCTCCGCTCTTCTACGTCGCCGGCGAGAAGGTGCTGTACGGCACGCTGACCTACAGCTGGTCGTCGGACCCGGAGAAGCCGGCCGGCCACACCGTGCGCGGCACGGGCGCCCCGATCACGCTGACCGGCACCGAGGACGGCGAATTCGGCGGCACCAGTGGTGACGTCGCGGTGGAGACCACGGTCCAGGCCGACTACCGGCCGGTGACCGGGACCGTCAGGGGGCACGTCGGCGACACGGTCCAAGTGCGGCTCGGGGTGCGGAACACGGGTGCCGGCGAGGTGCGTGACGAGGAGATGAAGGGCCGCTTCGAAGTGGTCCCGCCGGAGGGCACCACGGTCACCTCCATCCCGTACGCCTTCGAGGAGATGGACCACGGGTGGGGGTGCGAGCAGCCGGGGAAGCCCGGCGGGGCGTTCGTCTGCGACCTCGGCGGGGCAGCGTTCACCTACGACGGGACCAGCACCATCGTGTTCCACGTCCGCATAGACCGTCAGGTCCCGGGCGCGCGGGGGACCATCCGGACGTACAACGCCTACGACCGCACCCCCGGCAACGACACCGCCGCCATCCCGCTCGACGCCTCGCCCGCACCGGCGTACCGGGCCTTCCTGCGCCCGGTCACCTGGGGCCCGATCACTGCGGGTGGTGTTGTGGCCCTGACTCTGACGGCCGCCCACCTGCGGCGTCGGCGTCGGTCCGCCTGATCCGGCCTTCCCCGCTCCGGGACCTCGAACGGTTTCTGCCTGGGAAAAATCGCCGCCCGGTATCGGCTAGTCAGGGTACTTTTGGGCGTGTTTACGGTGTCCCTACGGACTCTTCTGCCGATCCATGTCATCTCTTAGGCGATCAGGTGATCAGTACGACAATCATCTCGGCTTGAAGGAGCCCAGCATGCGCATTTCCACTTCCGTCCGCTCCCGCGGCGCCCGCACGGGCGTCACGTTGGCCGCCGCGGTCGCCGTCGCCGGTGCCACCCTCGCCGCTGCCCCCGCCGCCTACGCCCTGCCCGGGGACAGCGGCGACATCGAGGTCACCTCGGTCGGCTGGCACTCACGTGGTGACCGCGACGGTGTCGAGGTCTGCAAGTTCGTGCTCAAGGCGAGCAACTTCGAGTCCTTCCCCTCCGTCCCCTGGACGATCACCGAGCAGCCCCCGACCGTCCCCCCGGGCGACACACTGCTGGGCACCCTCCCGCTCGTGAACGGCCAGGCCCGCAGCCAGCAGTACCTGCTCCCGGAGGGCACGTACCAGCTGGTGTGGACCGTCCCGGCGGGACCGAAGCAGCGGAGCTTCGAGGTCGACTGCTCCCCCCGGCCCGGCCAGGGCGGCAGCCGTGACGAGGGCGGCGAGCGCGATGCGGAGTCGGGCGCCGGGAAGAACGACGAGAAGAAGTCCGACGCGATCTACGAGAAGCCGTCCGGTGCGGTGCCGGCGGGTGGCGGCGGCGTCCCGGAGATGGAGAGCGTCAGCTCCGAGGGCGAGTCGAACGTCGGCGCCTCGGCCGCGCTGGTCGCCGGTGCCGCCGGTATCGCGGGGCTGATCATGGTCCGTCGATCCGCGCGCCGCCGTGCCCGCAACGAGGCATAGTCCGCGCGGCCGACGGCGACGACGGGGACCGAGTCGTGCATGCCGGCTCACGATCACCCTGTGCGTGACCTTCTCGCTGGTGACCGGCGTCGTGTGGGCGAGTTCCGACTCACCCGAGGACACCTCGTCGGTCACCGCCGCCCGCGGCAGCGACGCCGCGGGCGGCGGGGCCCCGCCGTTCCGGAGGGCACCGCACAAGCCGCCTAAGGCGGTACCCGCATCGCATGCCCCGCTGGTGCACTCCCGGCCGGTGAAGGTCGCCGTCCCCGCGATCTTCATCGAGGCCCCGGTCACCGGCCTCGCCCTCGACAAGAAGGGCAGGCTCGGCGCCCCGCCGCTGAGCAAGCCCAAGCTGGTCGGGTGGTACCGGAAGGGTCCCTCCCCCGGAGAGGCGGGGACCTCGCTGCTCGTCGGACACCGGGACACCGCGACCGGGCCGGCGATCTTCCTCAATCTCAACGCCCTTCGCCGCGGGGACACGGTGAAGGTCACCCGGGCGGACAAGCGGACCGCGGTCTTCACCGTCGACGAGGTGAAGACCTACACCAAGGAGGAGTTCCCCGACGACAAGGTGTACGGGACCACCGGCCGTCCGGAGCTCAGGCTCCTGACCTGCGGCGGACGCTTCGACAAGAAGAAGGGCTACTCGGCCAACGTCGTCGTCTTCGCCCACCTCACCTCGCTGAAGAAGGCGGCCTGAAGCCGGGCACGCCGCACGGAACCGGCCGGTACCTCGGGGGCGAGGTACCGGCCGTCCGTCGTTGCGCTGATCTCCCCGCACGCACGTACACACGTGCGAAGGGGGGAACGTGTGAGTACGACGGGACGAGGGCTGCGGCGGACCGCCTGGGCCTCGGGCGTCATCGGGGCACTGCTGCTGGCGGGCCCCGTGGCGCTGTTCACGACGGGCTACACGTCGGCGGAGGTGTCCGGCAGTTCCATGGAGCCGACGTACTCCATCGGCGACCGGATCGTCTTCGAGCGGATCGACGCGGACGAGGTACGGCGCGGGGACGTGGTCCTGTACCGCGTACCGGAGCGCTACGACGGCCTGGCCACGCTCGGGCGGGTGATCGGCGTCGGCGGCGACCGTGTCGCCCAACAGCCGGGCGACGCCGTGACCTTGAACGGCACCACACTCCCCGAGCCGTACGTCAAGGACGGCGATCCGTCCGGCATGGCGCCCGGTTACGACGTGGAGGTCCCCGAGGGACGCCTCTTCGTGCTCGGCGACTTCCGCGCCGACGCCAGGGATTCCCGCTACTTCCTGGACGACCGGTCGGGCACCGTGCCGTCAACCTCCGTGGTGGGCAGGCCCCTTGACGGCAGTGGTGGCCCCCTGGGGCTGGGACTGACGGCGCTGCTCGGTCTGCCGCTGCTCGCCACCGCACTCGCGTCGGGGATCGCGGCGCGAGAGAAGCGCCGGCCACCCGTCCGGATGATGTTGCCGGATTCCCGGCATACGGGGGTGGGGTAACCGATAGCTTCCGCGGCATGCCACTGCCGAAGGACCTGGACCCGTACGCCAATCCGCGCGCCTTCTACGGCGCGGAGCTGCGCCGCCTGCGCGAGGCGGCGGGACTGTCGCAGAACGAGCTGGGTGACCGTGCCCATCAGGGAGCGCTCGCGTTCCGGGTCGACAACCCCGGCGTGCGGGTCGCCCCCTGGATGCTGGGTCAGGCGCCGGTACCGCGCCAGGTGCGCACCCGCGTGAATCGCATCCTCGGCGGTCGTTGGGAAGTAAGGGACGAAAAATTTGGACATATTGCTCGTCTTGTGGTCTGTAACCTCCCAATGACCTGATCTGGGGGCGGGGGTTAGGGGGTGGGGGGGTGCGCTGCCTCGTAGAGGCTCTTCGGGAGGGCCAGGTTCAGTGCGGTCACCACCGGCTTGCCGTGTTCCGTGCCGAGGCGGGAGACCGCGCCCGTGGCGAGCTGGAAGAGCTCCCCGCTCGCCGGGGTCAGCCGCAGGTAGCGCGCGGTGAGTACGCGCAGGAAGTGCGAGTGGGCGACGAGCGCGATGTCCGCCTCGCCGAGACGGGAGGCCGCCGCGCGGACCTCGGCCAGGATCCGGTCCGCCCGGTCGCCGACCTCCTGCGGGCTCTCCCCCGGGTGCTCCTCGGGGCCGGGTGCGACGCCGTCGGTCCAGAGGTTCCAGTCGGGGCGGGTGCGGCGGATCTCGACCGTGGTGATGCCCTCGTACGCCCCGTAGTCCCACTCCCGCAGGTCCGGTGTCTCGCGCGGCGAGGTCAGACCCGCCAGCTCGGCGGTGCGGCGGGCGCGGAGGTAGGGGCTGACCAGGGTGAGCCCGATCTCGCGTTCGGCGAGGAGCGGGACGAGGGCGCGGGCCTGGCGCTCCCCGAGCTCGGTGAGGGGCAGGTCGGTCCAGCTCGTGTGCTGCCCGGACCGGGACCACTCTGTCTCGCCGTGCCGGATCAGGATCAACTCGCCCATGGGTGCTTCCGCTCTCTGTGCCGTACCGGTGCGTGTGCACCGCTGGTGCCAACCTGCGGGCCCACGATCGCATTCCTCCGGGCCCGGCGCGGGGCGGCTCGCCCCGGCCGTGGTGACCGGGGCCCTGGCAGCCTGCGGCGGCGAGCGGCGAGTATGTGCTGATGTACGTCTCCGGAACGGACCGCCCCGGCCCGGGCCCCACGCTGGCCCAGCTCCTCGCATTGATCGCCGCCGGGACGCTCGATGTCGTCGTCGCCCCGTGCGGCACCGGTGTGCCGGTGTCCGACGTGGTCCTGCACGACCCGGGTGAGGAGCGGGACGAGGAGATGTGGGCGGCCACCGGGCTGGTCCTGCTCGCGGTCGGCGTCGAGGTCGCCGCGCCCGAGGCGGTCGACGTGCTGCGTGCCGCGGACCGCGCCGGGGCGGCGGCCGTGGTGATGCGGCATGGCGCCCGGGGGCCCCGGACGGCTCTGCTGGAGGCGGCGGAGCGTGGGCGTACGGCGTTGCTGACGCGGCGGCCCGGGCAGGGCTGGACCGAGGTGCTCGGCCGGCTGCGGACGGCACTGCTGCACAGCGTCCCGGGCGGGTCGGCGGATCCGGCCGGGGTGAGCGGGCTGCGGCTGGGTGATCTGCCGGGTCTGGCCAACACCGTGGCGGACCTCGTCGGCGGCGCCATCACGATCGAGGACCCGCAGTCGCGGGTGCTGGCGTACTCGCGCATGGACCACGAGCCCGATCCGATGCGCAGGCTCACGATCCTCGGCCAGGAGGTGCCCCGCTGGCGGGTCGCCGAACTGCGGGAGAGCGGCTTCTTCCAGGCGCTGTGGAACACCGACGACGTGGTGCGGCTTCCCGCCGACGAACGGTACGCCGAGCGGCTGGCGGTCGCGGTGCGGCACGGCTCGGAGGTGCTCGGCTCGATCTGGGCCGCCGCCGACGGCCGGCCGCTGGCGGAGGACGCGGTGGCAGCGCTCCGGACGGCGGGCCGCGCCGCGGTCCCCCATCTGTCGCACCACCGGACGTGGGGCCGGGCCGCCGCCCGGGCGCGCGAGGGGGCGGTGCAGGCGCTTCTGGCAGGCAGTGCGCAGGCGGCGCACGACGTCGGGATCGCGCGGGACCGGCCGCACGCCGTGATGGTGGCGGAGGCGTACGACGGCCGGGACACCGCACCGGGGGACGCCGGCGAACGGGTGCTCGACGTGCTCGCGTTGCAGGCCGCCGCCTACCGGCCGGGATGTGTGACGGCCCGTTCGGGGCGGCGGCTGTACGCCGTGGTGCCGGCCGCGGACGGGGAGGCGGACCCCGCGCGCACGCTGTTGGCGACGGTCCGTTCGGTGCCGCGAGGCGTGGTCTTCGCCGGCGCCGGCCCCGTGGTGGCGGACCTCGCGGAGCTGCCCGCCTCCCGCGACGCCGCGGAGCTGGTGGTACGCGTGCTGAGGGAACGGGCCACGCGGCTGCCGGCCGGCGCGGCCGGGTCGGCGGTGGCGTCGTACGAGGAGGTGGAGTCCGAGGCGGTCGTACTGCGCCTCCTCGACCGGGTGGAACCGCTGTGGGGGACGGTGTCCGGCCCGGTGCACGCGATGGTGGAGCACGACCGGGCGCACGGCTCGCGGTACGGCGATTCGGTCGCCGCGCACCTCGACGCCTTCGGGGACACGGCCGCGGCCGCGCGGCGCCTCAATGTGCACCCGAACACTCTGCGGTACCGGCTGCACCGGGCCAGGGAGCTGTTCGGCGTGGACCTGGCCGATCCGGCCGTGCGGCTCCTTGCGGACGTGGGGCTGCGACTGGGCCGGCGTACCGGGTGAGCCGTGGCGGGAGGCCACCCGGCGTCATGATCGTTCAGATGTGCTGCCGTACAGGGATGCCGGTCGGTCCTGGTGGTGTCCGACGAAGACGCGCCGGGCCCCGCGCACGGAAGCTGGTCGCGACGGCCCGCGGCTGGACGAGCGCGGCGTACGAGCGACCTCTCACGTAGGAGTGTGTCTCAGGTGACATCCGGTTCGGTCCCCCGGCGCGTGCGCGCCCGTGAGGCGGCGCTCGCCCGCGCCGTAGAGGAGGGGCTGCTCGGCCCCGGCTCGCCCCTGGTCGGTCTGCTCGACGTCGACGGGGTGCTGGCGGCGGTGGACGCGCTGAACGAGGCGTTCGAGGGGCCGGCCACGGTCCATCACACGTTCGCGGCCAAGGCGTGCGGGCTGGTGCCGGTGCTGCGGCTGCTCGCCGACGCCGGGATGGGGTGTGAGGTCGCCTCGCCCGGCGAGCTCGAACAGGCGCTGGCAGCCGGCTTCACGCCCGACCGGCTGGTCTTCGACAGCCCCGCGAAGACGGTCGAGGAGCTGGAGTTCGCGCTGGAGCACGGGATCGCGATCAACCTGGACAACTTCCAGGAGCTGGAGCGCGTCGACCGCCTGCTGGCCGGCCGCGCGCCCGCCGGCCCGGTGGGACTGCGGGTGAACCCCCAGGTCGGCGCCGGCGCCATCGGGGCGATGAGCACCGCCACCGCGACGTCCAAGTTCGGCGTCGCACTGCGCGACCCGGGGGCCGTGGAAGCGGTGATCGACGCCTTCGCCCGGCGCCCCTGGCTCAACCGCCTGCACGCGCACGTCGGTTCCCAGGGCTGCCCCCTCCCGCTCATCGCCCAGGGGGTCAGCGCCGCGTACGAGCTCGCGGAGCGGATCAACAAGCAGGTGGGGCATGCCCGGATCACCGGCCTGGACATCGGCGGCGGGCTGCCCGTCAATTTCGACAGCGAGGACGACCGCCCCACCTACGCCGACTACGTGGCCGAACTGCGCGACGCCGCCCCGGGGCTCTTCGACGGCCGCTACGTCCTGGTCACCGAGTTCGGCCGCTCGCTGCTGGCGAAGAGCGGCACGATCGGCTCGCTCGTCGAGTACACCAAGTCGGCCGGCGGCCGACGGATCGCGGTCACCCACGCCGGAGCCCAGGTGGCCACCCGCACGGTGTTCATGCCGGACGCCTGGCCCCTGCGCGTCGGCGTGTTCGACGCCGCGGGCCGCCCCAAGGAGGGGCCCCTCCAGGTCGTGGACGTCGCGGGGCCGTGCTGCTTCGCCGGTGACCTGACCGCGACGGCACGCGAACTCCCGGCGATCGAGCCCGGGGACGTGGTGGCGCTGTACGACACCGGGGCGTACTACTTCTCCTCGCACTTCTCGTACAACTCGCTGCCCAGACCCGCCGTTTACGGCTATCGCACGGATGCCGCCGGGCAGGTACGCCTCGCCACGGTCCGCGACGCCCAGAGCGTGCGCGAAGTCGTCGAGGAGAGCGGCCTCACCCACGCGGGAGCTCTCGTGGCGCTGTGAGCAGGCAGCGGCGCCCCTCCGCTGAACCGCCGAACGCCGGACCGCCCGCCCCTGCTGCCAGGGGCGGGCGGTCCGGCGCCAGGACGCGTGTCCGTCAGGCCTTCGCCCCGACGACCGTGACCGTGTACGGCTGGTCCGTGTCCGTCGTGACGCGGACCTCGCCGCCCTCGCGGACCACCTCGTAGGTCGCCGCCACCGCGCCCGTACGGTCCGGAACGGTCACCGTGCGGGTGAAGTCGCCCGTCCCGGCCGGGGCGAACACGCGGAGTTCGAGGCCGTCGAGCCACTCGCCGTCCGGGCGGGTCTCGTCGGCGCCGAGCGCCAGGACCGCGCCCTGGCGGACCAGCAGGGGCAGGCTGTCGAAGCCGTGGGTCTCGCGGCGCCAGGCGGGGCCGGTGACCGTGTCGCCCGTCAGCAGGTGCGTCCAGGTGCCCTCGGGCACGTAGTACTCGACCTCGCCGTCGTCGGTGAAGACCGGGGCGACCAGGACGTCCGGGCCCAGCAGGTACTCGCGGTCCGCGGTGCGGGCCGTCGGGTCGTCCGGGAACTCCAGCAGCAGGGGGCGCATCGTCGGGACGCCCGTGCGGTGGGCCTCGACGGCCACACCGTAGAGGTAGGGCATCAGGCGGTGCTTGAGTCGGGTGAACTGCCGGGCCACGTCGACCGCTTCGTCTCCGAACTCCCACGGCACGCGGTACGACGACGAGCCGTGCAGCCGGCTGTGCGAGGAGAGCAGGCCGAAGGCGAGCCAGCGCTTGAAGACGGCCGGGTCGGGGGTGCCCTCGAAGCCGCCGATGTCGTGGCTCCAGAAACCGAATCCGGACAGCGACAGGGAGAGACCGCCCCGCAGGGACTCCGCCATGGCCTCGAAGGAGGACCAGCAGTCGCCGCCCCAGTGCACCGGGTACTGCTGTCCGCCCGCGGCGGCGGAGCGGGCGAAGAGGACGGCCTCGCCCTGGCCGCGCTCGGTCTCCAGGAGTTCGAAGACGGCCTTGTTGTAGAGGTGCGTGTAGTAGTTGTGCATGCGCTCGGTGTCGGAGCCGTCGTGCCAGACGACGTCCGTGGGGATGCGCTCGCCGAAGTCGGTCTTGAAGCCGTCGACGCCCTGGTCGAGGAGGACCTTGAGCTTGCTCTGGAACCAGGCGGTGGCCTCGGGGTTGGTGAAGTCGACCAGCGCCATGCCGGCCTGCCACTTGTCCCACTGCCAGACGTCGCCGTCCGGCGTGAGGACGAAGTAGCCCTCGCGTACGCCCTCTTCGTACAGGGCGCTCTTCTGCCCGATGTACGGGTTGATCCAGACGCAGATCTTCAGGCCCTTGGTCTTGAGCCGGGCGATCATGCCTTCCGGGTCGGGGAAGACGGCCGGGTCCCACTCGAAGTCGCACCACTGGTACTCGCGCATCCAGAAGCAGTCGAAGTGGAAGACGCTCAGCGGGATTCCGCGCTCGGCCATGCCGTCGACGAAGGAGGTGACGGTGGCCTCGTCGTACGACGTGGTGAAGGAGGTGGTCAGCCAGAGGCCGAACGACCACGCGGGAGGCAGGGCGGGGAGGCCGGTGAGGGCGGCGTAGCGGCTCAGGACGTCCTTCGGGGTGGGGCCCGCGACGACGAAGTACTCCAGCGTCTGGTCCTCGACGCTGAACTGCACCTGGCCCACAGCCTCGGAGCCGACCTCGAAGGAGACCTTGCCGGGGTGGTTGACGAAGACGCCGTAGCCGCGCGAGGAGAGGTAGAACGGGATGTTCTTGTACGCCTGCTCGCTGCTGGTGCCGCCGTCGGCCTGCCACATGTCGACGGTCTGGCCGTTCTTCACGTACGGCGTGAAGCGCTCGCCGAGGCCGTGGACGGTCTCGCCCACACCGAGGGCGAGCTGGGCGAACATGTGGTGGCCGCCGCCGTCGACGGTGGCGAACGCGCTGCCCTTGCGGCCGGCGGAGGTCAGGACGCGGCCGTCCGCGTCGAGGAACTCCAGTCCGAAGGTGCCTTCGGTGGGCAGCCGCAGGGTGAGCGGGCCGCTGGTCAGCTCGGCGGCCGCGCCGTCGGTGCGGGTGGTGGCGGCGGACTTCGGGGCGGCGCCCGGCAGTTCGAAGTCGGGGCCCTTGCGGCGCTTGCCGGCGTGGTGGGTCAGGCGCACCGCGATGACACCTTCCGCCGGGGCGTGGGCCTCGACGGTGATCAGCGGGGCGTTCAGGGTGTCGCCGCGGCGCTCGACGCGCTTGACGGCGGCGTAGGCGGCGAGACGGTCGTCGTCGAGGCGGACATCGCGGACTTCCGTGGCGTACGAGGCGTGCACACCACTGCGCATCTGCCAGAAACCGTCGGTGAACTTCATGGGGGTGGTCCTTAGCCGATCCGGGGGTGCTGGGCGGGACGTCAGGGCGCCTGCGGCGAGCGCGGCTGCGGGTCCTCTCGATTTTGATCGTACACAAAACAAATATGGCCGAGAAGAGTGGTGGGCAGCAGGAATTCCCGTATTGCCCGAGAAACCGAACCATGACACAGGGGCCCGGATCTGCCATGTTTGCGCCATGTAACCGACACGTCACGGAAATGGTCTAGAAACGATTGGCTGGATGGCGTATTAGTACTGCAAGCAAACAAATTGGCCGGTCCGGCGGAGCTGTCGTCGGGCCTGACGTCGAGCAAGAGGCTGTGCAATGTCGGACCGCTTCACCCCCACTCCCGCGGACAGGTTCACCTTCGGTCTCTGGACCGTGGGCTGGCGTGGCAACGACCCGTTCGGTGACGCGACGCGTCCCGC